>JAHXIV010000023.1:0-42978 GCA_025655455.1 gamma proteobacterium symbiont of Taylorina sp. | reverse complement strand
CAGGGAATGATAATGTGGTTGATACCAGTAGTGGAGATGCTATTGCAGAAAATATCGAAAGTGGGAAAAAAGCCTGGGTAGATGGTATAGAAATTATAGGAACAATTGCTGCGGGCAATAATGTGTCTGGTACTGATGGTCAACTTATTATAGATATACCTGATGGCTTATATTCCGCTACTAAAACAGCAACAGCAAGTGATACAAACTTAATACAAGCTAATATTTGTACTGGTAAAACAATCTTTGGTGTGGCAGGCAGTGCAAGCTGTAATTGAAAAATATGATAAATAATAATAAAAACACTCTTATCAAGCAGGGATTTATCCTGACATTAGTCTGCTTATTGAATGCTTCTTCACTAATATATGCGGCTGATATATCAGACTTTTATGCTTATACCTGGTCAGAAACTTCCGGTTGGTTAAACTTTAAGTCTAAACATCAGCAAGTGAGTGTTTATGATGATCACCTGGAGGGTTATATATGGGCTGAAAATATTGGCTGGATCCGCCTTGGCACATATACAGAGGGATCAACTCATCGTTATACTAATGATTCTGCAGCGACTTATGGAGTTAATAATGATGGTCAAGGTAATCTATCGGGTTATGCGTGGGCAGAGAATGCGGGCTGGATAAACTTTAATCCTGAGCATAGTCAGGTAGTTATTGATAAGGAAACAGGTGACTTTGATGGCTATGCCTGGGGAGAAAATATTGGCTGGATACATTTTAATCAGCACTCTTCACTTTATAAACTTCAGCATGTTGCCATAATTAGCAGCGCTGTCTTACCTGCAATTGAAATGCTTGAAAGTGGATTTTTAAATGAATTACAAAATACCAGTGAAATCAATGGCGAGAATAATTTCTTTTTTACGCAAGAAACAAATACTGGAAATCTGTCTCTAAGTATTGGGAATTTTTATTTCTATATACGCCCTATACAAGTTCAAACTGTAGATACTAATTCAATTTCACCGGGTATTAGTATTAATAGTGATGGTGTTATCGATATGGTCAGTGAACAGGGAACACAAATTACTATGTTATCTGAACCTGCTGCGCTTAGTCAGTTTCAGGAATCACTGGGGAAAATTGATTTATATACTAAACAATATGATCATGGCATGTTAAAAATAATGCCTCTGACAGATACGGAAATAGAAACTCCACGGTTTGTGGCGAGCAGAGCAGACTATGTCAGTCAAAAAATAGCACCTTCCAGTCGAAATAGCGGTATACATATAAGTATTGACAATAATAATCTCTTTATTATTAATCATTATTTTACAAAAAATGGTTCTTATTATAAACAAACATTTTACCCGACTCCTGTTGACTGGGATCGACTAAAACACTATCTTGGTTCATTTGGTGAAGTTAGTATCAATTCACAAGGCTATATTAGTATTAATATAGCAAAAAAGGTCTATCGTTTTATTGTTGATTATATTGTTGTGCCAACAAATAATAGAATTGGAGAAGTAAAAATATCAGCACGTCAGGATTTGAATAATGATGGTATGGATGATTTTCAAATCACTTATCCTAATGGAGAACAACAAGTACTTTATCATTTAGAGTAGGCATTCCCGGGACAGCCTTTGGGGCGGTTTTTATTTTGAGGATTGCTTGATCAGGATGCAATCATTATTAGATATTGACAGACTAACACTTTGAATTTAAAGTGAGATCTTCAATCTGTAGTCGTTTTAAGGGGTTTTATGTTTTATCATAAGAGACTTTGCAAATATAATATATTTTATCTATCAATTTCTACATTAATCAATTCAGCTCTTCTGCTGTTTTCTTCTTATGTTTTTGCCTATACTGCGGATGATCCTTCTTTTCGTTTTTATGGGGATTGGAATATCACTTTGATTGAATCTTATAATACTTGTTCTCAGGATGATCCGGCGCGCTATGAATATTCAGGATTCTTTGACTTTGTTTCTTCTACCCAGATCAAGACTATTGCTTATGATGGTATCACTTATACTGGAACAGTTCAGGGAAGTACCGCTGATTTTAACCTTACTGTTCCTGAATCCGGTGGTACAGGACAAACAACTTTTTCACTAACTCTCGATAGCCAGCAGATCAATTTTACCGGGCAGAGCTATTATGTCTGGTCTGATGATTATGAATCCTGTGAAATTGGTGCTCAGATAAGCGGCAGAAAGACAGTTTCAGCCGTACAATTTCAAATATTAACAAAGGATGGAATACCGCTTAAAGATGTGACTGTTGAATTTAAAAGTAATACCCAGGATCAACAAAACATAAGTGCTAATAGTGGTGCTCAGGGTTATGCTTCCTTTTCAGCTGTTGTTGGAATATCAGGAACGGCCACTTTTAAAAAGCAGGGCTATAGCATAGAGCCATCATCAGTTAACATTGATAATTTATCAGCTAATAGAGATTATCTCCTGTCAGCTACAGCGGTTGAGTCAGAAGAACAGGCGCGTGCCATTATTATCGCCGGCGGCGGAGACATTCAGGATCCATTATGGACTGCTATCAATAACACGGGTCACTTTGCCTATCGGTCTTTGTTATATAAGGGGATTAATAAAGACAATATTCGTTATTTCAATGCCCAGACAGAACAGGATGTTGATAAAGACGGCTCGATGAATGATATTCTCTCAGCACCCACACGGGAGAATATATATGAGAGCATTACTTCATGGGCAAAAGCATCTGTTACAAAAAATATTCCACTGATCATTTATATGCTGGATCATGGTCTGGAAGATACATTTTTTATCAGTAAATCAAATAATCAAACATCCAGTACTATTAATTCAGCGACATTAGACAGTTGGCTGGATGAATTACAGGCAGCCACCGGCGTCAAAGTGATTCTAATTTATGATGCATGCTTTTCCGGCTCGTTTATGCAGGGCTTAAAAGCAACAACGGGGCAGCAGCGTATTTTGATTTTTAGTTCAGCCAAGGATGAGCTGGCTTACTTTGGTGCGCATGGGGATTTATCCTTTTCCAATTTTTTCTGGACTCATATTTTAAAAGGAAAAAGTATTCGTGATGTCTTTCGTTCCAGTCAAATTGGTATTCGCAGTGCTACGAACAATGTACAAAATCCACAAATGGATGACGATGGAGATGGTGTCTGGAATTCACATAGTGATGGTGCCTTGGCTAGCCTGAGTTATCTAGGGAACCCATTTGTTACTGCCGCTGCTTTACCACAGATTATAAGTAATAGCGGTAATGCCATTGTTCAGGACAGACAAACAGTTACTATTGAAGCCAAAGTTGATCTCTCAGTTGATAAAATTGATAAGGTCTGGGCGACGATTGTTTCGCCAACAGCGGCACAGGGAACAACGGCTATAGTCGCACTTCCGGAATTTGAATTGACATATAATGCCGACAAATCTACTTATCAGGCTCAATTGAGCGGCCTTGATCAAAACGGTGTTTATCTGGTGGTCATTTATGCCAGAGCTAATGATAAAAGTGCCTTTGTTTCCCTTCCAGCAACTTTAAAACTTGCGGTCAGCCATAGCCAATCATCTGGAGCCAGTGTCACACTGGAAAATAATCGTGTACAGTTAAATATGACTAATATCAGTTTTAAGGGACAAAATTTCAGGGCTATATTACAATTAATTGACTCTCCTCCCAATCACGTATATTTTTCTTTATTAGATAGATCAATTGGATTAGCCTCTGAAACTGACAAGGTGGATGCTATATTATCAGAAGTCAGTTTTGGAATTCATATACCGGCTATCTTTTTTGATAATAAATACTGGAATGTAAAACTGAAATTAGTAGCAGGTGTTACGCAGCTCATTTGGGAACTGGAAAAGATTGAAGCGAATAAATGATACTACTCCTGATTGAATAGTGGAGGATACCAGAACTCTACTGAACCTTTGATGCCCGGATCAGCGGAGATTTTGCTTTCATCAAACCTTTTGACTCCACCGTTTGACCCACCGTAGTAAACTGTTCACCGGGGAAAGTCATTAAACAATTCCAGCCATTGCAGCATTTCATCGTTATAAGCGACATCATCGATTACTGAGTCTACTTTTTTAATCCAGGGATTGTTAAACTTGAGCGAATCGGGTAATTGACTATAGGCATTGCTGGCCTCTATTTTAGTTTCATACAGACCATATATTAAAGTATGCCATTGCTTACCATTGTTTTGCGTTTCTAACCAGAAAATATATTTTCAGCTTAAAATTTACATCTCAAAATATTCAGCTAGAATGAAATAATAATACCTAAAAATGTGGACGTATATCATCAAGGGAAGGGATCTAATGGGATATTTTAAAAAACTTTTTTTTCTGATGATACTATTGATACCCGCATTTTCTTTTGCACAAAACGTAAATTTTATTGTTGTTGCCATTCATGGTATTGAAGTAGCAAAACGGGAATGGCAGCCAACAATTGATTATTTACAACAGACTTTACCTCATCATACCTTTAACTTAATTCCGGTAGAACCAATTAACCTGCCGGAAATCAGACAACAAATTAACCTTAATAAAATTGATTTTGTTATTACTCAGCCGGCTATTTATGTCGATCTGGAAATTAACTATGGAATTTCCCGTATATTGACCATGGTTAAAAAAAATGGAGTGGCTGAATTTGGTTCAACCATTATCGTGCGCGCTGATAGTAAAATACGTTTAGTCGATGATCTTAAGGGGAAAAAAATTGCTGGTGTGGCTAAAATTGGCTTTGGCGGCTGGCTGATTGGTTATAAAGAATTATTAGATAATGGATTTGATCCCTTCATTGATGCCAGAGAGGTAGTCTTTCTTGGAAATCAGACTAAAGAAATAGATGCTGTATTAAATGGCGATGTTGATGTGGCCGTTATTCGTACCGGGGTACTGGAAAAATTTTCTGCTGAAGGCAAGATTGATATCAGTGATTTTCAAATTATATTGCCTAAAACCTATTCAGGTTTTCCTTATAAAATCAGTTCACCTCTTTATCCAGAATGGGCTTTAGCGAAGACGAAAAAAGTGTCCAACAAACTCAGTCGATCAGTTGCTCTTGCTCTTTTATCATTAAAACAAAATAGTTCAGTGGCTAAAAAAGCCAGATTTCAGGAATGGACATTCCCCTATGATTATCAGCCTGTGCATGAACTTCTGAAAACATTAAAAGTAGAGCCTTACAAGAATTATGGAAAAGTTAGTATTATTGGTTTTATGGAACAACATATTATTGGTGTCATTATCATTTTGGCAGGGATGACAGTCTTTCTATTGATGAGCATTATTATCTATCGTTCCAATATCAAATTATCAGGAGAAAGGTTAGAAAAAGAAAAACTGATTAATTATCAGGATGCTGTACTGGGTGCAATACCTGATTTGATGTATAAGCTGGATGAAGAGGGAAAATACCTTGATGTATGGGCTCAGAATTTAGAAAAACTGACCAGCAGTAAAGAGTCGTTAATAGGCAATAGCGTGTCAGAAATGTTACCTGCTGATGCTGCAGAACAAATAATGATTGCCCTGAAAGAAGCTGCCGTAAATGGACAATCCTGTGGTCAGCAGATCAAACTTGTAACACCTGGAGGAGAAAGGTGGTTTGAACTATCAACCTGTATGGAGAAAGGTTACTCTGTACCCAGGCATTTTATTATGCTGTCACAGGATATTACAGAGCGCCAAAAAAAAGAATTTCAGAAAAAAAAGATTGAAAATCAACTAAAACAAAGTGAGGAAAAATTTAGAACCATTGCTGAAAATTCCCAGATGGGAATTTTTATCTACACCGATCGTTATATCTACGTCAACCGGGCATTTTCTGATATGACTCATTATACATTTGAAGAACTTTATCAAAAAAGACCATGGGAAATATTAGAGCCGTCACACCAGAAAGAGATAAAGGATATCGTTCAAAGAAGACTGTCAGGTGAACATTTCCCAAAAAAATATAAGGATCTGATCATGATAGATAAATATGGTAATGCTATGACTGTACGCCTTATCACTGAAACCATTAAATATGGTGAGGGATTTGCCGGACTGGGTACAGTGATAGATATAACGGATATAAAAAGAACAAAAAAACAGTTGCAACTACTGAGTCAGGCTATTGAACAGAGTGATGACTTAATCCGAATTACAGATAAAGACGGTATTATCACTTATGTCAATGATGCCTTTGTGGCACATACCGGCTATAAACATTCTGAGTTGATTGGCCAAAAATCAGGGATTATCAAGTCAGGCAAGCATGATCAAAATTTTTACAAGAATTTGTGGCAGACCATTCAGTCGGGGAAAACTTTTCATAAAACCATTCTGAATAGAAAAAAAGAAGGGCAGATTTATCATGAAGAATTGATGATCAGTCCAATGTTAAATGAACACAAGGAAATACAATACTATATTGCAACAGGCAAGGATATTACTTCACGCATCAATATGGAGCATGAATTGCTTTTACGTGCTACCACCGATTATCTGACAGGGCTCTATAATCGACAAAAGGGTAGTGAACTGCTTGATAGTGAAATTGACAGAGTAAAAAGATATGGCAGTTCTCTTGCGATCATAATGTTTGATATTGATAAGTTCAAAAGTATTAATGATACCTTCGGACATGATATTGGTGATAAAGTTCTGACTCAGTTAAGTCAGATGATTTCTTTTCAAATAAGAAAAAGTGATTCGTTAATCCGTTGGGGAGGAGAGGAATTTATCATTATTTCACCACAGAACAGTGCAGATGAAATTAAACTTTTTGCTGAAAAAATCAGAAATGAAATTGATTTTCACAGTTTTGAGATTATTGACCATGTGAGTATCAGCATTGGTGTGACTTTATTTAAACAAAATGAAGGGAAAGAAGCATTATTGAAACGAGTGGATAATGCTCTCTTTAAGGCAAAGTCAGCAGGTCGAAATTGTGTAGAGTTTATGTAGAACACAAATGGATGCAGGAATACAAAAAATTAAAAGTGAAGAGATTGACGCTCAGGAGGAAGAAGACAGGCAAAGAGAAATGGTAAAATAGAAAGAACAATATTAATTATTTTAATATCACACTTTGAGGTAGAAATTAAAGAGAAAATCAATTATTCTCAATGCTGAACTAACATCAAATCGATTTCAACTGAGATAAAAGCTGATTATGAATTTTATTAATAACTTATCCTTTCCAGTGCTGATTATATTAGCAATCTTAATGGCTATTGCTCCCTTTGGTGCAGAGCCGCATTTGATTGAAAAGTGGAATATGCTGATGGCGGGTACTTTGCGGAAGCCGTTAGATATTTTTGATTTTCTGATGCATAGTGCACCCTTTATTTTATTTGTTATCAAAGTCGGCATGATCATTAATAAAGCAGCTGAAAAAAGCAACTCAGTAGAATAATGGTTTATGTAGAAACTGTTACTGATGTTTATGACACACCGATAGAGCGTTATCATACGCTGGTTGTGAAAATAAAAGAATCTCATCAGCATGTTGATCTGGAAGCGCTTTATGAAGCTTTTAAATATGCAGATGAGGCACATGGTGATCAGGTCAGAGCCTCTGGTGAACCTTATGTTTTTCACGTAATTTCTGTCGCAGAGATACTCCTGTCTCTCAACCTTGATACACCTTCTCTGATGGCGGCATTGCTGCATGATGTGGTTGAAGACACCAATATCACCCTGAAACAATTAGAAAAAAAATTCGGAGCTGATGTCGCAGGGCTGGTTGATTCTGTAACAAAAATGAAAGCCTTTGCCAACCTAAAGTCAGATGCCGGCGGTGCATTTAAAAAGGAAGGCTTAAAAGCTGAAAATTTACGCAAGCTTTTATTAGCTATGGCCAAAGATGTTCGGGTGGTGATGATTAAGCTGGCGGATCGCCTGCATAATATGCGTACTCTGAGTTCATTATCAGAAAAAAAACAAAAGCTGATTGCTGCTGAAACTGCTGAAATCTATGCACCTCTGGCTAATCGTCTGGGTATCTGGCAACTTAAATGGGAATTGGAAGATCTGGCTTTTCGCTATCTGGATCCCGTTAATTATAAAAAAATTGCGCGATATATTTCTGAGCGTAAGGTGGATCGGGATAAATATATTAATGAAGTAGTTAAGGTAATTCATGATAATCTTGCAGAAAATCACATTGATGGTGAAGTAACCGGGCGTTCCAAGCATATTTATAGCATCTGGAAAAAGATGCAGCGTAAAAATCTGGGTTTTCACCAGTTATATGATTTACGTGCTGTACGAATTCATGTGGATAAACTAAAAGATTGTTATCATGCTCTGGGTGTTGTACACACTATCTGGCGACATATTCCCTATGAATTTGATGATTATATTGCCACCCCTAAAGAAAATAATTATCAGTCAATTCATACTGCTGTTGTCGGTCCTCAGGGTAAGACTCTGGAAATCCAGATCCGCACTTATAATATGCATAAACATGCAGAATACGGTGTTGCTTCTCATTGGCGCTACAAAGAGGGTGGAAAAGAGGGCAGTCAATATGATCAAAAAATTGCCTGGCTGAGGCAATTATTAGAATGGAAAGATGAAGAGAAAAATGCGGGAGATTTCATTGATCGCTTTAAATCTGAGGTTTTTCAGGATCGAGTTTATGTAATGACTCCGGAGGGTGAGATTGTTGATCTACCTCAGGGTGCAACACCTCTGGACTTTGCTTTTTATGTTCACACAGAAGTTGGTGCTCGTTGCCGGGGTGCCAAGGTAAATGGCAAAATGGTGGCATTGACCTATGAATTGAAAAGTGGTGAACAGGTTCATATTCTGACAACAAAAAATGGTTCTCCCAGTCGGGACTGGCTGAACCCGCAGTTAGGCTATCTTAAAACTTCCCGTGCCAGAGCAAAAGTCAGACACTGGTTTAAGCAGCAGAACTATGATCATAATTTGCTGGCTGGACGGGAAATTTTAGAGAAAGAATTACATCGTCTGGCCATTCCAAATATTTCTCATGATAAATTAGCTCAACACTTTCATCTTGATAATGCAGAGCAGTTGTTTGCTGAAATTGGACGAGGAGAAGTGACCGGTGGTCAAATTGCTTCATCTATTCAAGAGTTGGGAGGGCACAAAGAACATCAACATAAAACAGAACATGAGCCGCCGGTACAGCAAACCATTGAGTTATTACCGCAAGGTTCCGGTGATGTCACTATTTATGGTGTTGATAATGTTTTAACGCAAATTGCACAATGCTGCAAACCGGTGCCCGGTGATGAGATCATTGGTTTTATCACTAAAATGCGTGGTATTACGATTCATCGCAGTGACTGTCACAATGTCCATCATGCTTTAGAAGAAAATAGTGAACGTTTGATTGAAGTGGAATGGAACCATGAAATTAATCAATGTTATACCGTCAAAATTGAACTAATTGCCATGGATAGACAGGGCTTATTAAGAGATATTACTTCCATATTAGCAAATTTAGAAATTAATGTACTGGATGTGAATACTTCAACAAATAAATCAGATTATTCAGCCAGAATGCGCCTGTCTCTGGAAATTGCAGGTATTGCACAATTAAGCAGGGCATTGAACCGAATCAGTCAGCTGCCCAATGTGATTGAGGTTTATAGGGTGACTGATTAGTTTTTAAGGGGGGCGGAGTAAAAGTTTATTTCAAGCGATTAATGCCTAATGCTTTTAATAAGTATTTCTCATAAATAGGTTCACTGGAACCGGTCTTCATCTTGCGGATAAAGTATTTTTCAAAACCTATCTTCGCCAGATGTACCCACTTGCCTTTTTTGAACCAGGCCAGGTTACGTGGCGGGATCTGTGGAATAGCCACAAATGCAGCCCCTGTATTACCCATATCAGCCAAACAAACGGCATTCCAGGTTGCTTCATGAGTCATTTCTACATTTTTAATATCATCTGATATATTCTGCACAATGGCTGTTACCATTGACTCAATCATATAACCTGTTTTTGGTGCGCCTGTTGGTACTGGAGTCGCTTCAACCGGTGGTATTGCAATACAAACACCAGCAGAGAAGATATTGGGATATTTGGGGTTGCGCTGGTTTTTATCGACAATGACAAAACCACGGGGATTACATAATCCTTCCACGTTGGCAACCGCATCAACACCCTTAAATGCAGGCAGCATCATACCGTGTTTAAATGGTAATTCGTGCTGTTTTTTAAGGCTGCCGTCTTCATTGAGTTCATCCACATACATCATGCCGTCTTCAATTTTTGTAGTTTTGGCATTACAAATCCAGGTAATATGATGTTGACGAAGTTCTGATTCCAGCATACTCTTTGAATCTCCCACACCACCGAGACCCAGATGACCAATATACGGCTCTGAGGTAACATAGGTCATAGGGACTTTATCACGGATTTTACGTTTTTGAAGTTCTCTGTTTAAAATAAAGGCATATTCATAAGCAGGACCGAAGCAGCTGGCAAAGGGCATTGCACCAACAATAACAGGACCCGGATCAGCAGCCAGTGCCTTAAAGTTTTCATAAGCTGTTTCAGCATGCGGCAAGGAGCAAATAGATTGTGTATGGGCAGAAGGACCGGAGCCTTCGACTTCTTCAAAAGCCAGTCTTGGACCAGTGGCAATAATGAGATAATCATAAGAGACTTTTTCATCATTATTGAGGCTTAATTCATTATTTTCAGGATCAATCTTGTCTACACGATGGGCAATAAAATTGATATTACGTTTTTCCAGATATGGTCTGGCTTCAAAACTGATGTCTTTTCTTTCACGCCAGCCGACAGCAACCCATGGGTTGGATGGTGTAAAGTCAAAAGTTTCGTTTTCGCTGATTATCGTGATCTGGTGTTCTGTTCCCAATTCATCGCGCATTTCGTATGCACAAGGCATTCCCCCCGTTCCGGCACCAATAATGACAACATGAGCCATAATTTATTATCTCCTGATAAATGGTTTGAAATTTTTTATGATATTATAAAATATGTATATCAGTCTGCAGAAATGTATCAAGTTAATTAAAAGTGCAACTCTTATAATTTTTTTTGTTGCAATTCAATATGTTATATTTTTAATAATGCTATATAATACAACTGTGCCAGTTTAGCTGAAAACTACTCTTAAATAAAGTACAATATGAGCTTATTTTTTATTGCTAGTCAGTAGAAGTACCTATCCATATATTGAGAGTAAAACACTATTATGCTTATAAAAGAATTTATTGTTCATTTGCTTGAAAAACAGGTAGATTCAACTCATTCAAATTTGTCACTGAGTCAGGAAACTATCACTTCCAGTGCAATTTTGGAGAATTTTCTGGATGAACTGAATAAAAGCTACAATAGTAAGGCAACCAAGGTGTTTGGTGCTTTTTCTGATACAAGCAACACAGATAAGGATGATGTGTCGGGAGATAGTGCTGATAAGGTAAAGTCAATGGATGCCTTGCTGGCTTCCTACCTGGATCAATCAGATAGTTTTCTTGATTATACCCATAAGGCAATGAATTGTTTACAACAACATATTGACCAGGCTGTCAAGGCAAGCGGGGGCTATATGGTGTTTGCACACTACACTTTATTCGGCAGTGATTTTATGATGCTGGCTATGTTAAACAATGTTTCCGGGGTTAGTGTTGATAATCAACTGGAAATTAGTTCTATAGATTATTTAGATATTAAGCAATTACATCTGGCAGCCCGTATTGATTTGACACAATGGCAGGAAGAACCGGACTCCAGGCGTTATATTTCCATGGTGAGGAGCAAGGAAAGCCACAAACTATCTGAATATTTTAAAAAGTTTATCGGCAATGATGAATCTTCAGATTCAAAACAGGAGACCAGTGATTTATTTACGGCAATCGGTCAATTTTGTGATAAGCAGTTTGAAGAAGAGCAGCAAAAATCTGAGTTTAAACAAAAAGCTTCTGACTATTGTATTGAACAGGCTGAAAAAGGACAAAATGTTGATATAAAAGACTTCTCAACTCATGTGACTAAAGGCGTAGCTGAAGGGGCTATTGATGACTTTATGAGTTATGTGAATAGTGAACAGTTTAATTTAACTGACGAAGTCTCTCCAAATAAGTCGGTGATTCGTCGTTTTAATAAAATTACCGGACGTAATGCACAAATCAGTATTACGATTAATGAAGAAGCTCTGGGTGATTCGGTGATTTATGATATTGAAAAAGAAACATTAACCATTAGTGATCTGCCTGCTGCTTTGAAAGCACAATTATTAAAACGATAAAGTACCACAAACGCTCTCCGTTCCCGCGCAGGAGCATGGGAACCAGAGTTTAAAATGATAAACAAGTTGAGAAATTGAGAATCTGAATTGATGTTATTTGACTCTGATCCTGCTTTAGAACCTGCCTTAAAGTTTAGTCCATTGGCAGATAGAATGCGTCCACATTCACTGGAACATTTTTTCGGACAAAGTCATTTATTAGGCGAAGGTAAACCCCTAAGAATTTCATTGCAATCCGGTCATCCGCATTCCATGATTTTATGGGGGCCGCCCGGTGTTGGCAAAACAACATTAGCACGTATGATTGCACACTATGCCAAGGCACAGTTTTTGGCTATTTCAGCAGTACTTTCCGGTGTGAAAGAAATTCGTCAATCAATTGAATATGCTCGACAGCATTATCAGGCTTATCAACAAACTACAGTGTTATTTGTGGATGAAGTTCATCGCTTTAATAAATCACAACAGGATGCTTTTTTACCCTATATAGAAGATGGCACCTTTGTGTTTGTGGGGGCAACGACTGAAAACCCGTCATTTGAACTCAATAATGCATTATTATCGCGTACCAGAGTCTACTTATTAAAATCCCTTACTCAGGATGAGCTATTGGTTTTGCTTGATCGTGTTCTGAAAAATGAGGAACAGGGTCTGGGGCAAAAAAAGCTGTTTATGACGCCGGAAGATAAAAATTATCTGGTGATGAGTGCAGATGGTGATGCACGCAGATTATTAAACCTTATTGAAATTGCTGCCGATCTGGCAGAGATCCGGGATGGCAGAAATATTCTCAGTAGTGAGCTTATTACGCAGGTTGCATCTGATCGTCAGCATCGCTTTGATAAAGGCGGTGATTTGTTTTATGAGCAACTCTCAGCTTTTCATAAATCAGTGCGAGGTTCCTCGGCTGATGGTGCGCTATACTGGATGTCACGCATGATTGAAGCTGGAGCTGATCCGTTGACCATTGCCAGACGGTTGCTTGCAATTGCTTCAGAAGATATTGGTAATGCTGATCCCCGTGCTATGCAGGTCGCCCTTAATGCCTGGGATGCCTTTGAGCGACTGGGGCCGGCAGAGGGTAATCGTGCGATTGCCCAGGCTGCTGTTTATTGTGCTTTAGCACCTAAAAGTAATGCGGTTTATAGTGCATTTAAGAATGCCATGAGCTGTGCAAAAGAATCAGCTTCTCTTGAGGTACCGGTTCACTTGCGTAATGCTCCCACAAAGTTATTAAAATCAATGGGCTATGGGGAAGAATATCGATATTCTCATAATGAAGCAGAAGCATTTTCTGCGGGACAAACTTATCTCCCCCCTGAATTATCAGGGACTCAATTTTATTATCCCGAAGAACGCGGTCTGGAAATTAAGCTGAAAGAAAAGTTAGCCTATTTAAAGTCACTGGATGAGAAAGTGAAAAAAAATATTTAGATATTGATATTCAAACAACTTAATTTAACCTTTTTTTATTTCTGCCGATACTAATAAAACAGTTCTTATTTATTATATTTCTATATTATAATGTATTTATCTCTGCATCAGCCATATCAAGGATAGCTGCAATGAAAATAAAAAATAAAATATTACTTTCCGGTTTAATCATCGCAATATTACCTGTGACTATTGTCAGTTTTTCCATTAGTAATATTGCTACATCCCAAAGCAGAGAGGCATTAGAATCTGCGGCTAAAGAGCGTTTATTATCAACCAGAGAACTGACTAAAGAACATATTGAGTCCTATTTCAAAATTATCCAGGGACAAATCAAGAGTCTGTCAGAAAATAAAATGGTCATTGATGCCGCCAATGGTTTTAAGGTATGTAATAGTGTGGGCTTTGGCTCATTTATGGGTAATAGGGAACAAGAGCTGGTAAAAGAACGTGAGCAGATGGGTAACTATTATAATAATATATTCACTAATGCTTATCGAGCACGCAATGGCGGAGAAAATATTGATATTAATCATATAATTTCTGCTTTATCAAATAGCACTATTGAACATCAATACCGTTTTCTACAAAAAAATACATTTCCTTTGGGTGAAAAATATAAACTCAGTGATCTTAAAGATAGCTCTGTTTATAATCACCAGCATAAAAAATATCACCCTTCTTTTCGAGATTATATGCAAACTTTTGGCTTTTATGATATTTTTATTGCCGATCCGGATTCAGGAAAAATTACTTATTCAGTCTACAAGGAAATTGATTTTTTTACCTCTATTAAAGACGGGCCTTTTGCTCAAACCGGCATTGGGAAAGTCTTTAGATTAGCCAATCAGGCGAGTTCCTCTGACTATACTATAATGAGTGATTTTTCACCCTACCTGCCTTCATATAACGATCAGGCCGCATTTATTGCCTCTCCCATTTTTGATGGGGATAAAAAAGTGGGTATTCTTATTTTTCAATTATCTATTGATCAGATTAATGATGTACTAACACACCATAAAAAATGGACAGATGTGGGCTTAGGCCAGTCAGGTGAAACCTATATCGTTGCTAAAGATAAAAAAGCCAGGAGTGTTAACCGCCTATTAGTAGAAGATCAACAAGGTTATTTTGATAAAATGCAGGAATCGGGGATGTCTGTAAGAGAGATTAAAGCCATCCAGACTAAATCCAGTAATATTGGTCTGCAGAGCTTTGATACTGATGGAGTGAATCATGCTCTCTCAGGGCAAAGCAGCTTTTCTACTATTACAGGTTATCTAGGGAATAAAGTGTTATCAGCCTATACACCGCTTGAGATAAAAGGGGTTAATTGGGTACTTCTGGCGGAGATTAGTGCAAAAGAGGCATTTGCTCCCATTGAAGCACTTAATCACTCTATTTTAAAAACAGTATTGATATTGTTTGTTATTATTACTTTACTGGTGACCGTTCTTTCTATATGGTTTTCCGGAACCATTGCTAATCCAATTGTCCGTTTGAGTAAAATACTGGTTCATGTGGGGGATGATGCCGATCTCAGCTTACGGGCTGACATAGATTCTAAAGATGAAATTGGTTCTGCTGCATCAGCATTTAATGTCATGATGGATAAAATGTCTGAGAGTATTCAGCATGTGAGTGCAGCCTCCATGCAGCTTTCCACCACGGCAGAACAGACTGCTGCAATAACAGAAAGTATGAATCAGACCTTAGAAGAGCAAAATCAACAAACCAGTCAGGTTTCTTCTAAAATATTACAAATGAATGCGACGGTGAATGAGGTTGCTGAACATACGACTGAAGCCGCCAATGCCGCCACTGAAGTGAATTCAGAGGTTGAAAAAGGTCAAAGCGCTATGCTGGAAACTATCGATGTGATTAAAAAACTTTCAGATGATATTGATGGTACAGCTGGACTTATTGAAGAAATTGAAAAAAATAGTACTGATATTGCAACAATTTTAGAAGTGATACAAGGCATTGCTGAACAGACTAACTTATTAGCGCTCAATGCTGCTATTGAGGCTGCTCGTGCGGGTGAACAGGGTAGAGGCTTTGCTGTGGTGGCGGATGAAGTACGTACGCTGGCCAGTCGAACCCAGGATTCTGCTCATGAAATTAATCAAACCATTGAAAAGCTGCACCAGGCTTCTCATCGTGGGGTTGAGTCCATGGGGCTGAGTCAGAATCGGGCAAAAGAAGCAGTAGCACATGCTAAAGAGACTGGAGATACGCTAAATATAGTGGTTGCTGAAGTGACTAAAATAAGGGACATGAGTTCTCAAATTGCAATTACAACTGAAAGCCAGAGTTCTGTTGCAGGTGAAATTAGTGCTAATATTTCACAAATTGAACGGATGACAGAACAAAATGTCACCGGTGCACAGGAAACAGCAAAAGCTAATGAAGAAATATCATCCCTGGCACATAAATTACAACAGCAGGTAGATAGTTTTAAATTGTAATATATTTTGAGGATAATAGCCTAACAGCCGTCAGAATAGATAGAGATGAACCATTTAATAAGATATAAGGAATAGATTTTGGGTGAAATGCTTGCAATTGCTGCTGGTGGGGCATTGGGTGCGGTGATGCGTTTTAGTCTATCCAATGCTGTTTATACATGGCTGGGGCGTGGATTCCCCTATGGTACCCTGAGTGTTAATTTTATTGGTTCTTTCCTGATTGGTGTTGCATTTATTCTGTTAACTGAAAGGCTGACATTTACATCAGAAGTCAGGGCTTTTATACTCATTGGATTTTTAGGTGCTTTTACGACTTTTTCCACCTTTTCATTAGAAACTTTAGCGTTATTACAGCAGGGTTTTTTAATTAAGTCGATGCTGAATATTTTGTTGAGTGTGCTCCTTTGTCTTATTGCGACCTGGGGTGGGATGGTATTGGCTAAATCGTTTTAATGGATCAATTATGTCGAATATAATTAAAAAACAGCAGGTGACACTGGTTAGAGTGTATACAGATGACAGTAAGGGACATGTCAGTGATATACTGGAACATCTGCAGCAAAGAGGAGATGTCATTGGTACTACTATTTTTCGGGGTATTGCCGGATTTGGCGGACACGGACATATTCATCAGACACAATTATTAGATTTATCGAGTAATTTACCGATCGTGATTGAGTTTTATCATAAAAGTGAAAAATCTAAAGAATTAATGAGCTTTATTCATCAACAAATTGAAAATGCACATATTATCAGTTGGGAAGTTAATCTCTCATTTGAACATTTAAACTAATTTATATTAAAACAAAGCAAAGAATTAAGGCATAAAAAATACTATGTTAGATGCAAAATATTTAAGAAATAATCTGGATGATGTAGCCACACAATTATTGCGACGTGGTTATGAACTGGATACGCAGCAATTGGCTGAGTTTGAGACAGAACGTAAAGTGATTCAGGCAAAGACACAGGAATTACAGGCCTTTAGAAAAAGCAAATCCAAAGAGATTGGAATTGCTAAAAAAAATGGTGAAGATGCCAGTAAAATTTTAGCCGCAGTAGCATCAGTCGGGGATGAGTTAAAATCCATGGAGACTCGTCTTAAAGAACTTCTGCAAGAAACCAGTGCGGTGTTGATGACTATCCCCAACATTCCTCATGAGTCAACTCCCGATGGTAAAAATGAAGATGAGAATGTTGAAGTAAAGAAGTGGGGAGAACTTCCTGCATTTGATTATGAAATTAAAGATCATGTGGATTTAGGTGTTGAACTGGGTGAGGGATGGAATAGTAAGGGCGGATTGATGGATTTTGAAACAGGTGCCAAATTATCCGGTGCTCGTTTTACCACTCTGAAAGGCTCGTTGGCCAGAATGCATCGAGCTTTAATTCAATTGATGTTAAATACGCATACTGAAGAACATGCTTATAGTGAAAACTACGTCCCTTATCTGGTTCGTCCTGATGCCTTAAGAGGTACGGGTCAATTACCGAAGTTTAAAGAAGATTTATTTGCCATAGAAACTGGTGAACAAGATATTGCAGAAAATAAACAACTGCATTTGATCCCTACTGCTGAGGTGCCGGTCACCAATATGGTGAGTGATTCAATCCTCGATGAAAAAGAATTGCCTCTGCGTTTAACCGCTCATACTCCCTGTTTTCGTTCTGAGGCAGGTGCTTATGGAAAAGATGTGCGAGGTTTAATTCGTCAGCATCAATTTGAAAAAGTGGAGCTGGTGCAAATTGTTAAACCGGAAGATTCCATTCAGGCTCTGGATGAATTATTAGCTCATGCAGAAAAAATTCTGCAAATGTTAAAACTGCCTTATCGAGTTGTGGAACTCTGTACTGGTGATATCGGTTTCTCAGCCTGTAAAACCTATGATATTGAGGTGTGGGTGCCTGCTCAGCAAACTTATAGAGAAATTTCTTCCTGTAGTCTGTTTGGTGATTTTCAGGCACGTAGAATGCTGGCTCGTTATCGTAATAAAGCCACTGGAAAACCTGAACTAGTGCATACTGTGAATGGTTCAGGTCTGGCAGTAGGACGTACACTGGTGGCCATTATGGAAAATTATCAACAGGCAGATGGTTCAATTAAAGTCCCTGAGGTATTAGTACCTTATATGGGTGGTTTGGAAGTGATTCGTTAGAAAATATAAACTTGAAAGCAGAAATTACACAGCGTACCAGCAGTACTGATATAGATGCGTTAGCTCAAAGTCTGTCTTTGTCTGCTATACAGGCACGAATAGTTGCTAATCGTTTGACAGAGAATATTGAACAATTAGAAAAGGTGGTTCATCCCTCGTTAAAAAACATTGCACCTCCAGCTTTGTTAAAAGACAGTGATAAGGCTGTCAAAAGAATTATTCAGGCCATTGAAAATAAAGAAATCATTGGCCTGCTGACGGATTATGATGTCGATGGCATTACCTCTCATGCTATTTTATTTCATGCCTTAAGAGATTTTTTCGGTGTTGATGAAAAACTTTTACAGCATTTAATTGGTCATAGAATTGATGATGGTTATGGTATCAGTCAGGGGCTGCTTGAAAAAATTCTTGCCCATGAGCCGTTGGCTGACTTAATTATTACAGCTGATTGCGGCTCTTCAGACGAACAGCAAATTCGACAACTAAAAGAGCAGGGTATTGATGTCATCGTCACTGATCATCATGCAATCCCTCAGGAAGGCATCCCCGTTTCTGCTTTGGCAACCATTAATCCTACCCGGGAAGATTGTGATTATCCTGATAATACGATTGCAGGCTGCATGGTGATATGGTTATTAATGAGCCATTTGCGTGCGGGACTAATTGCTGCACAATTAGTGGATGTTCATTCAGCAAAACTTTCATCACTGCTTGATTTTGTTAGTCTTGGAACGGTTGCTGATGCGGTTTCCCTCTCAAGCCCTGTCAATAGAGCGGTAGTGACTAGCGGTTTAAAGGTGATGAACCAGTTACAAAGACCTTGCTGGCAGGCGACAAAGCAATTACTGCAACGTGATTTTCAGGTTTTTACTGCTGAAGATCTGGGCTTTCAAGTTGGTCCGAGAATTAATGCCCGCAGCCGTATGTCCGATCCTTATAAAGCTTTTCATTTTCTTTGTGCAGCAACATTATATGAATCAGGCCAGCACCTGAAAGATCTGGATCAGGATAACCAGACACGCAAAGAAACTGAAAAAGAAATGCTGCAAATTGCTTATAAAATAGCAGTACAACAGCTGAAAAAATTATCCTGGTCTCTGGTGATTTACCATGAAGATTTTCATGCGGGTGTACAGGGAATTGTTGCCTCACGTTTGATTGAAAAATTTGGCCGTCCGGTGATTGTTTTGAGTTCGACCAATGATGTAAATAAACTGACCGGATCAGCCAGAACAATCCCTTCAATTCATATACGTCAGGCTATTGAGCAGGTTGCTAATGACTCGTTAAACGCTGATGGTTCCAATGATATGGTATTGGGTTTTGGTGGACATAAAGGGGCTGCCGGGCTAAAGTTAAAAGCTGATTCTATCAATGAATTTAGCTTGTTATTTGATAAAGCGATTGAAAAACAATTATCAGTCAAGCAAATAAATTCCAGTGAGCAATTGAGACCGCAAATTCTTTCAGATGGTGAACTTGCAGAGGAAGAACTGAGCTTTCAAACAATTTCAGAACTCAAATTATTAGAACCCTATGGCAGGGAATTTGAAGCCCCGATTTTTGAAGGTGATTTTTTAGTGCAAAGTATCAGGATAATAGGTGCAGATGGAACTCATTTGATGATTCAATTAGCGACCGAATCTCATAGTTTTCGTGCTGTCTGGTTTAGAGCCATGGAAAAGAAAGGTGATCAACTCCCATTTAGAGAAGGGGAGAATGTTCATGCTCTCTATCAATTAAAAGAAAATTACTATCGGGGTAATTTTTCTATTCAATTATTAATTACTTCTGCTGAGCAGGTGACTTTATAGAAATAACAGGCAGCAGTCCAGCCTTTGTCGTTGTTCCTCAGGAGTATATTTTTTGTTGACTTAATGATCGTCTGGGTGCATCATTCACTGCGGTTTACAAAAAACCTTTTGGTATGAAGGATTGGAATCTATTAGGCAGTGCAGCTTATTATTATTCTGATTCCAATATTAATTTTTATGACAGCAGTATCAAGTTTTTCAGTGTCAGTGCATTGTATCGATTCTAATACCTTGTCCGAGAATAGAAATCCTAAAAGAATTCGATATCATCAGAGTCATCAGCCTTTGATTCCAGTTCATTTTTGAATTCTTCTAATGCTTCTTCTATGGTTGCGCCTGCCAGTACTTTATCAAACATTCTGCGTTCTTCTTCCATAGTGTATTTTTCACGGATAGTGGTTTGTAATGCCTGCCATTTCGGGGGAGAATAAAGTGCATTGGGATCAGCCATCAGATCGGTAAGAGAGGATAGACTATGGCTCACATGTTCAAGTCTTTGGGATAGTTTGTCATAAAATTGAAAAGCAATGATCGCTGACTGCACTTTTTCAGTAGCTGTTGCACTTGAACCCTGGATAATCATTTTAATGGTTTCATTATCACTTTTGCCATTACTATCAATCTTTGTAACCGATGCCTGAATGTCATTGAGGTTATTTGAAAGGGCAGTGAAGGAATTGACCAGAGTATCAATAGAAGCATTACCTTCATGCATTGAATGTTCAATTTGAGCAATGGCCAGATTAAGCATTAAAACAGTTTCTTTTAATTGACTCCAGTCTAGATCTGGATTAGCAGAGGTGGTGCCTGTTACCGGACTCATATTGTTCCCTTGTATTTAGTAGTGACTTTATTAATTATAGCGATTAAATTTAAACTGAATAGGGATAATTGAAAAAAAAATTGGTTTTTTTTCAATTAATTTAAATTTGCCTGAGAAATCATTCCATTAGTGGTGTAAAATACCTCGTTTTTATATAGAGAGTTTTTTTAATAGGGGTCGGAAATTTTATGATAGAGGTCACTGGTTTAAAATCAAGAATTTCAGA
Source organism: gamma proteobacterium symbiont of Taylorina sp. (assembly GCA_025655455.1). Classification (GTDB taxonomy): domain Bacteria; phylum Pseudomonadota; class Gammaproteobacteria; order GRL18; family GRL18; genus GRL18. Next base: position 21,812 of record JAHXIV010000023.1, on the reverse strand, counting down.
TCTGAGCAAGCGTTCTGAATTGCTTAGGGGGTATCTTTGACTTTGATGTTCAGAAGGAGCAGTTAGAAGAAGTTAATCTTGAGCTTGAATCTCCAACTGTCTGGGATAATCCTGAAAATGCTCAGGCATTAGGACAGAAAAAGGCTGCTATTGAAAAAATTGTTAATGGACTGGAAACATTATTTGCTGGCTTAAGCGATATTAATGAATTGCTGGAAATGGCACTGGAAGAAGACGATGATGAGGCGGTTGAGGATATTGTTTCTGAACTCAACGAGCTGGATAAAGAAGTAGCCGAGCTGGAATTTCGACGTATGTTTTCCGGTGAAATGGATGCCAACAATGCTTTTATTGATATTCAATCGGGTTCAGGTGGAACAGAAGCTCAGGATTGGGCCAGTATGATACTGAGAATGTATCTGCGCTGGGGAGAAAAAGAAGGCTTTAAGACAGAAGTTCTGGAAATATCAGATGGTGAAGTAGCCGGTATTAAGGGAGCAACGGTAAAATTCTCTGGAGAATATGCATTTGGCTGGCTGCGCACTGAGACTGGCGTTCATCGACTGGTCAGAAAATCTCCTTTTGATTCGGGCAGTCGTCGTCATACCTCTTTTGCTTCCGTGTTTGCCTACCCTGAAGTAAATGATGATATTGATATTGATCTCAATCCTGCTGATCTTCGTATTGATACTTATCGTGCCAGTGGAGCCGGTGGTCAGCACGTTAATAAAACAGATTCGGCCATTCGTTTGACTCATCTGCCAAGCAATACGGTGGTGCAATGTCAGAACGATCGCTCTCAGCATAAAAATAAGGCTGCAGCGATGAAAATGCTGAAAGCCAAGCTCTATGAATTAGAAGTACAAAAGCGTAATGCAGATAAGCAGGAAGCAGAAGATAATAAGTCGGATATAGGATGGGGTAGTCAGATTCGTTCCTATGTGCTGGATCAGTCCAGAATTAAAGACTTAAGAACCGGAGTTGAGTCCAGTAATACTCAAGCGGTATTAGATGGAGATTTGACTCCTTTTATTGAAGCTTCTTTGAAGTCAGATTTATAAGTAACTTAATCATTAGCGAGAAATTGATGTCAGAAGCAGAAAATAAACAAACCGTAGTCGTTGACGAAAACAAATTAATTGTACAACGTCGTGAGAAGTTAGCTCAGTTGAGAGAAAATGGTAATGCTTTTCCTAATCATTTTCGACGGGATTCTTTAGCCGCTTCTTTGCATGCTCAATATGATCAGTATAGCAAAGAAGAACTGGCTGAAAAGGGTTTTCGAGTCTCTATTGCCGGTCGCATGATGCTGCAGCGTGTGATGGGCAAGGCGAGTTTTGCCACTATTAAAGATATGTCCGGATCCATTCAACTTTTTGTACAGCGGGATTCTCTGACTGAGGGATTTTATAATGAGCAATTCAAGAAATGGGATATTGGCGATATTGTTGGCGCAGAAGGTGTGATGTTTAAGACTCAGACGGGTGAACTTTCTGTTAAGGTTGATAATGTCGAATTGCTGACTAAATCTTTAAGACCCCTGCCGGAAAAATTTAAAGGTTTATCCGATCAGGAAACTCGTTATCGTCAGCGTTATATTGATTTGATTACCAACGACGACACTCGTAAAACATTTGCCCTGCGCTCGAAAATTGTCAGTTATATTCGTCATTTTATGACTAAAAATAACTTTATGGAAGTTGAAACACCGATGATGCAGACGATTCCCGGTGGTGCCACTGCACGTCCTTTTTCCACTTATCATAATGCATTGGATATGGAATTGTTTTTGCGTATTGCCCCGGAACTCTATTTGAAAAGACTGGTGGTAGGTGGTTTTGAGCGGGTGTTTGAAATTAATCGTAACTTTAGAAATGAAGGTCTGTCAACACGTCATAATCCTGAATTTACCATGATTGAGTTTTATCAGGCCTATGCTGATTACTATGATCTGATGAATCTTACCGAAGAAATGCTGCGTGGTCTGGCTGAGGATGTTCTGGGAAGTGCTTCTTTTGAATATCAGGGGATTGCTATTGATTTTGGCAAATCCTTTACCCGTATGACAGTTAAAGAGTCTATTTTGCATTTTAATCCTGAACTCAAAGAGTCTCAACTGGATTCTCCTGAACAAGCCCGTCAGGTGGCTGAAGCTTTAGGTATATCGCTAAAAGATAGCTATGGTCTGGGTAAGGTTCAAATTGAAATTTTTGAAAAGACGGTAGAAGATCGTTTGATGGAACCGACATTTATTACTGCTTATCCAACAGAAGTTTCTCCTCTGGCGCGTCGTAATGATGATGACCCATTTGTTACTGACCGCTTTGAATTCTTTGTTGGCGGTCGTGAACTGGCTAATGGCTTTTCAGAACTAAATGATCCGGAAGATCAGGCGGAGCGTTTTAGAAAACAGGTAGAAGAAAAAGAAGCCGGGGATGATGAAGCTATGCATTTTGATGATGACTACATCACTGCTCTGGAACATGGTATGCCGCCTACTGCAGGTGAAGGCATTGGTATTGATCGTCTGGTGATGTTATTAACCGATGCACCATCGATACGTGACGTGTTATTATTTCCGCATATGCGGCCAGTGGAATAAAGGACTTGTGTTAAAACCAGAAAGAACTAACTTAGTACAATATTTACGCAAAACGCTATGCTTTCAAAATACTCAAAATATTTCCAGCAACAATTATAGTAGATTTCTAAAAATGTTAAACTATAGGCACGTTTAAATATAAAGGAAAGCATGAAAGCATTGATACGTCTTTTTAGAAATATTTGTTTATTTAAGCAGGGGCCTGAAGATGTGCCTTCCTCAGTATTTCTGCTGGCTCTGTTAATAGGTATCAATTTTGTTATTGAGTTATTACTCGGATTGAGTATATATTCTATCGGAGTTTCTTCTTTTCTCGCTTTTTTATCTATTGTCACATTATCATTTTTCAGCTGGGTGTTATTGAATTTTTTTAAGTTTAATGCTCGTTTTATCCAGACTTTAACTGCCTTTACCGGTGTCAATTTATTTACTAATATTTTTTGTTTTTTACCGGTGACCATTTTATGGAAAATGGATGTTCTGGTGAATAATAGTTTTGGAATGGTTAATCTATTTTTATTAGGGTGGATTCTATCCATCTATGCTCATATCTTTAAAAGAGCGATTAATATTTCTTTTTTCCTTGGCCTGGCTTTAGCCATTACTTATTTTATTTCTTTTAGTCATCTCTCCGGTTATATTTTAGGAACAGAATAAATGCATATTCATATTTTAGGAATTTGTGGTACTTTTATGGGTGGTATCGCACTTTTAGCAAGGGCGAATGGGCATAAGGTAACCGGCCAGGATGCTAATGTTTATCCTCCCATGAGTACTCAGCTGGAAGAACAGGAAATTGATCTGATTTCAGGTTTTGATTCTCAGGTGCTTAAAGATTTCTCTCCTGATGTGGTTGTTATTGGCAATGCTCTTTCCAGAGGGAATACTGCTGTTGAATATGTCCTGGAAAATAACATAGCGTATACTTCCGGCGCACAGTGGCTGGCTGAAAATATATTACATGATCGCTGGGTGCTTGCTGTGGCCGGTACTCATGGAAAAACAACCACCAGTGCAATGCTGGCATGGATTCTTCAATATGCGGGTTTAGAACCTGGCTTTTTAATTGGAGGAGTGCCGGAAAATTTTGGTCTTTCAGCGCGAAATGGTAATGCACCTTTCTTTGTTGTAGAAGCGGATGAATATGATACGGCTTTTTTTGATAAGCGCTCTAAATTTGTGCACTATCATCCCAGAACTGTAGTGCTTAATAATCTGGAATTTGATCATGCGGATATTTTTAAAAATCTGGATGCGATTAAAAAACAATTTCATCATTTAATTCGTACTGTGCCGGGTAAAGGTTTACTGATTTATCCATCTGATGATATTGCTCTGAATGAAGTTTTATCCATGGGATGTTGGAGTGAGAGAGAAGAATATTCTAAATCAAATTCTTCAGCCTGGTCAGTTAAACTATTAGCAGCGGCTAATGGCTCAAATCCAGATGGATCTGTTTTTGAAGTTTTCTGGAAAGGTGACTCTGAGGGTATTGTTCAATGGCAACTGATTGGACAACACAATGTGGATAACGCAATAGTAGCGATTGCAGCAGCCCGCCATGCTGGTGTACCGGTTAAATATGCCCTTGAAGCACTTGCCGAATTTAAGAATGTTAAACGTCGTCTTGAAATACGCGGTGTTGTTAATGGTGTTACTGTTTATGATGATTTTGCTCATCATCCAACGGCTATTTTAACTACACTGGATGGTCTAAGACGTAAAGTAGGATCTGAGCAGCGAATTATTGCTATTCTCGAACCTCGTTCTAATACTATGAAAATGCAGGTGCATAATAAAACTTTACCTGATTCCCTGAGTGAGGCAAATGAAGTATTTTTATATCTGCCTGATGATTATTCTGAAAAATTTAACGATACAATCAAACTGCTGGGTAATAAATGCCATGCTTATAATGATATTGATAAAATGAGGCAGGCAATACTATCTATATGCAGATCAACGGATCATCTTTTGATTATGAGCAATGGTGGTTTTTCAGGAATACATCAAAAACTACTTGATGATTTAGTCTGTATGGGGTCGGAGTCAAATGGCACAGACACTGAATTTAGGAATTACCCAGAGGAGGATGTTATTTGACTTCGCCCCCTATTGCTACGATCCCTCTATCCAAAACTATTACCCTTGCGGTCACTGGAGCATCCGGTGCACCTTATTTTATTCAGTTATTAAAAAGCTTATTACAGGCTGAAGTCAAAGTTTATTTATTATTATCTTCAGCAGCTAAAGTGGTGATTGCAACAGAACTGAATCTTAAATTGCCTGGTGACCCCCAGGAACTAAAGCCTTTTTTGTTGGCTCATATTAATCATCAGGGGGCGGAGTCAAATGGTATTGGCTGCGAATTAAATAACTACCATGATCCAGCGGCATTTGACTCTGACCCCTCACTAAACGGCTCTTTACTTGAAGTCTTTGAAAAAGAGCAATGGACTGCTCCGGTTGCCAGTGGCTCCAACCCTGCAGATGCTATGGTGGTGTGTCCCTGTTCAATGGGAACCTTATCCTCGATTGCTCATGGTGCCAGTAATAATCTGATAGAACGTGCTGCTGATGTGATGCTTAAAGAACGCAGGCAATTAATTTTATTGACCAGAGAAATGCCCTATTCAGCTATTCATCTGGAGAATATGTTAAAGCTGAGTCAGTTAGGGGTGACAATTATGCCGGCGTCACCCGGCTTTTATCATCAGCCTGAAACGGTGGATGATATTGTCAATTTTGTGGTAGCCAGAATCCTTGATCATCTGAAGATTAAACATTCATTATTAAAACGATGGGGCTGATATCCGATTCCTTTAAGCCCACCGTTGGCGTGATTTATTAATTAGAATCGGAGTTACTTCAACCTTTTATGCATGATTTCAGCTTCTTGAAGAAGTGTTGGTTCAAGAACTTTAATCCGATCTTCAATATTCATACGACTATGCTTTACAGTGAGTAAATAGATACTACGTCCTGCTATGGCATCCTGATACCCCTCTATCACCGCAGTCCTTAAGGCGGCTGCTTCAAGTTTTTCTTTTTTCTCCCTAACAATAGAACGAATAAATTCGCTTGGTGTTGCATAGTCAGTTCCATCCCCGCTATTACTAATAATAAAAGTGCGTAACTCATTTGTTAAAGATAAATTCATTGTGGTTGGTATATCAATTTCCCTTCATTTTATGCTCATTTAATTGTAGTATATTGGCAATATTTATCAATATTAGCCCTGATAATATATTAGTATAGGATTGACCTATTGCTTGAGTATATATATTATGAATTCAATTTTTTTATTTTTATGGTGTCCTTTATGAACAACAAACTTAGCTTAATTATCTTTCCAGTGATTGTTGTATCTGTGCTTGCATTAATGTACACAGGATATCGTTTTTCTGAAGGCTTTAAAGGCGTTAGATATTGCCTCACTGAAATAAAGAATGAAAAACCTGTTCTGTTTAAAAATCTTGCTGAAATAGAATCTTTAAATACAAGGCTTATGGATCAGCACTGGATTTCTGCAATTTCTTTTCGAACAAGACATGTGGAAGAGTATGAAGATGATTATAATGTGACCTTTGTTTGTCATTTTGAAGGTAATACACATGCTTATGACTGGTTGAAAATGGTTAGAGGAAATGAAATAGAAAGAATAAAATCAAATTCAACCAGTATTGTTCATCCTTCAAGCTGGTAGAAGTTTTTGCAAAGAGTTCTGATTTGATGAGTCAGCAGGCTGTGTTTTGATAGCCTTTTTATAAATTTTAGTTATGTGAGTCGTAATGAATAAAACAATGTATGAAAAAATATGGGATGCACATCTGGTACATGAAGCAGCGGGTCAGGCACCATTGTTATATATTGATCGACACTTAATGCACGAGGTTACCAGTCCTCAGGCATTTGAATCAATGTTGCAGTCGGGGCGAAAAGTACGTAATAAACACAGTATTCTCGCGACCATGGATCACTGTGTACCCACTAAGAATCGTCATCAGCCGATTGCTGATCCAATTGCAAAAAAACAAATTGAAACAATGGCAGATAACTGTTCCAGTAATGATTTGAATCTTTATACGATGGATGATCCCAATAATGGTGTCATCCATATAGTCGTACCGGAACATGGCTTTGTGCATCCCGGCATGACGGTTGTTTGTGGTGATAGTCATACTGCTACTCATGGTGCTTTTGGTGCACTGGCCTTTGGTATCGGTACTTCTGAGGTAGAGCATGTCATGGTCACTCAGACTTTGCCGCAGAAAAAATCTAAAACCATGAAAGTAGAAGTAACGGGTGAATTATCTCCATATTGTACCGCTAAAGATATAGCTCTGGCTATTATCGGGAAAATCGGCACCGCTGGAGGGACTGGCTATGTAGCTGAATTTACTGGTACTGCTGTCAGAAATTTGACTATGGAAGGGCGTATGACGCTGTGTAATATGGCCATTGAAGCCGGTGCACGGGCAGGTATGGTTGCTCCTGATGAAAAAACTTTTCAATATTTAAAAGGCAAAGAGTTTGCACCTGCCGATGAAGACTGGGATCAGGCGTTAAGCTACTGGCAGAGTATGGTCAGTGATGAAGATGCTGAATATGATACAACGGTGATCCTGGCGGCTGAGGGTATTGCACCACAGGTCACATGGGGCACCTCCCCGGAACAGGTTGTTGGAGTGAATAGTGTGGTTCCGGCACCGGACAGCTTTGACAATGTGATTCAAAATCAGGCATGTAAAAATGCACTGGCTTATATGGGACTTGAAGCAGGCGTTAAAATAACCGATATTAATATTGATTATGTTTTTCTCGGTTCCTGTACGAATGGTAGAATTGAAGATTTTCGTGCAGCTGCGGCTGAGGTTAAGGGCACACAGGTACATGAAAATGTGACTGCTATTGCTGTTCCGGGTTCTTTTCTGGTCAAAAATCAGGCTGAAGAAGAGGGTCTGGATCAGATATTTAAAGCGGCTGGCTGGGAATGGCGTGAACCGGGCTGTTCCATGTGTCTGGCGATGAATGGCGATCAATTAAGTGATGGACAGCGTTGCGCCTCTACTTCTAACCGCAATTTTGAAGGCCGTCAGGGAAAAGGAGGACGAACCCATCTGGTGTCTCCTGTCATGGCCGCCGCTGCTGCTGCACAAGGTCATTTTGTAGACATTCGTCTTAGTCAAAAACAGGAGCAGATATGAAGGCGTATAAGAAAAATGAAAGTATTGCTGCCCTGCTCAATCGCAGTAATGTTGACACCGATCAAATCATCCCCAAGCAGTTCTTGAAAAGAGTAGAACGCAGTGGCTTCGGTATACATCTGTTCCATGACTGGCGTTATAATGATGACGGCAGTGATAACATGGATTTTGAACTTAATAAAGCTACTTTTAAAGGAGCGCATATATTAGTAGCAGGTGATAACTTTGGTTGTGGCTCATCCCGTGAACATGCTCCCTGGGCCATTGAAGACTACGGTTTTAATACGATAATTTCCACTAGTTATGCGGATATTTTTTATAATAACTGTTTTAAAAATGGCATTTTGGCGATTGTTGTCAGTGACGATATCTTAAAGAGTTTAATGGATGAAATTACAGCAAATGAGGGAACTAGATTTGCAATTGATCTGGAAAAACAAGTGATTACTACAGCAGCAGGAATGATAGTTAATTTTGAAATTGATCCGTTTCGAAAAAATAATCTATTAAAGGGGCTGGATGATATTGGCCTCTCTCTGCAGTATAGCGACAAGATTGATGCCTTTGAAGCCAGACAAAAACAGGTCTTACCCTGGCTCTGGCGTTCAGTTTAAGTATGAAAGATAGCTCACGTCATATTCAGATTATGGATACCACCTTACGCGATGGAGAACAAACTCAGGGTGTTAGTTTTTCTCCGGATGAGAAAGTTCAGATTGTAAAGGCCTTACTGGAGGCTTTACAGGTTGATCGGATTGAGGTTGCTTCGGCTCGTGTTTCAAATCGTGAAAAAGAAGGGCTGATTAAGATCAATCAATGGGCTGCTGAAAATGGATATGCCGATCGAATTGAGATTTTAGGTTTTGTCGATCACCAGCTCAGTGTTGACTGGATTATTGAATCCGGTGGACGGGTGCTTAACTTATTGACTAAAGGCAGTGCCAAACATTGTCAGGAACAATTAGGGAAAACTTTAATTGAGCATGTGAATGATATCAAGCAAACTCTTGATTATGCCTTTTCTCATGATCTGATTGTGAATGTTTATCTTGAAGACTGGTCTAATGGATATGCAGATAGTCGTGATTATGTTTTTGCATTAATGGATGAACTGAAAGGTTCGGGGATCAGCCATTTTATGTTACCGGATACTCTGGGGGTGATGTCTCCTGATGAGGTCTATGACAGCATTAAAGATATGGTCAGGCGTTATCCTCAGGTACAGTTTGATTTTCATCCACATAATGATTATGGACTGGCGGTTGCTAATGCAATGACGGCAGTTAAGGCAGGGGTCAGTGCTATTCATTGTACCATTAATTGTCTGGGTGAAAGGACAGGTAATGCTTCACTGGCAGAAGTGGAAGTGGTATTGCGTGACAAAATGAATGTACATACTGCAATAGATGAAACTAATATTGTACAAGTCAGCAATATGGTAGAAAATTTTTCCGGTAAATGGGTTTCAGCCAATGCTCCCATTGTAGGAGCTGATGTTTTTACTCAAACTGCTGGTATCCATGCGGATGGTGATCAAAAGGGCGGTTTATATGAAACCCGTCTGAGTCCGGAACGCTTTTCCCGAAAACGCAGCTATGCTCTGGGTAAGATGAGTGGTAAAGCTTCTCTGGCAAAAAATCTGGAAGAGCTGGGATTATCACTGTCAAAGGAAAATCAGGCAAAAGTTCTGGCTAAAGTGAAACAATTAGGGGATTCCAAGCAGCGAATTACTCTACACGATCTGCCCTTTATTATTTCTGATGTGATGGAGAGCCATGACTATCATCATATTAAATTATTGGATTGTGCGATCAATAGTAGTCTAAAGCTGGATTCAACTGTCAGTATTCTGGTTGAAATTGAAGGCAAAACTCATCGTGCTGCAGGATCGGGCAATGGTGGTTTTGATGCGTTTATTGATTCAATATCCAAGATTATCAGACAATATGACTTTCAATTACCCAGCTTAACCGACTTTGAAGTACGTATTCCAAAAGGTGGTCATACCAATGCGTTGACAGAATGTATCATTACCTGGGATATGGGAGATAAGCCGATAAAAACACGGGGTGTTAATCTCAATCAGGTTTTTGCTGCAATCAGTGCTACTATCCGCATGATTAATATTTTATGGCATAGCAGAAAAATTAATAATTCATCACAGAAATGAGCACTTCTCAACTGACGATAAATCTTTATTTTTTACTATCGGCCAGTGATTTTTTACTGAGAGTTTTTCGATCATAAAAAATACTTTTACCACTAATACTGATGGGAATTCCCATAGCAACTTCACAATTGATATAGCCTAAAGATCGGGCAGCTGCTCCGACACGTTGTTGTATACGATTATCAATATTAAATAAGCTGGCTTGTTTGGCTGCCGAGGAAAGTGCAACACCAATATCCATCATACGCATAATACAATGCGGACCGGTATAGCCCATGGCGAAATCTTTTAGATCACGGGAATCTTCAAATTCCTTACAAGTGGCATAACCACAGCCGCCGCAATCATATCCTGCAGTGACCGGGCCTGCCAGTCCTATCAATAATAAGCCCTGACAATTTTCAATATTGGCTGCATCGCGGTGCCAGTAGTTTTCTTTAGAACTCTTATGTGCATAATGACACATCTCATCTGCGATACGCTGCAGGTCATCTGTCTCAGTAATGGCAACAATTTCCAGGCAATCTTTACCGCCTGCCTTTGGTGCTGTAATAGCTGAAGCGGCCATCAAATTAATAATAGTTTCTATTGTTTGTTTCATTTTTTCTCTTTTAATTTCAGGTTGAAGTTTTTTGTGATAAGCGTTGATAAAATTCTTTTACACGTCGTTTATTGACGCCAAAATCACTATAGCCGCTTCGAGAAGCTGAACGAATATGCAGCTTAAGAGCGATGTGATCAACTCTAACTTCAAAATCATCTACAAATTTGAAAAAACTTGACGTGAACGTGGCATGAAGGTAATTATTATTGCTGTCATTTTTAATGGATCATAAATTGACATAATAGCAAAAACTTAATTTTGTAAGTAACAATATTGACTTTTTGGAACTTCCTTATCAAAATTACGATACTTTATGCCGATGATCAATACTGATTAGTCAGGATAAGAGATTGATTTTGCATGTTATTATTATAACTATCATGATAATATATTAATTCAATCAAACAGTGCACCTTATGGAAAAGGAAAGTCACGACATGGAACCCAACTCTTTATATTTCATACGTCATTTTTTGCACACATTTAGTTTTCAGAATAATTAATAAAATGAATGAATAAAGAAATGATACAATTCTTTCAATCTATGTTTTTCATCCTGTGTTTTTTTCAACTTGCCTTTTCAAGTGCGTTGGCCTTTGATGATATAACTATTGATAACGAACCGGGCAAATGGGAATTTGAAGTCTCTGAAACAGGCTATTGGGAGGTGGTTACACGGACACCTGAATTTGAAAATGATACAGAACAAGCACGTTTCAAACTATCACATACCTATGGCATCGACTCAAAAATTATTGAGCAGAATACAACGGCTAATATCTGGAACTCATTAGGTCTTTTTCATTTTGAAAAAGAAAATCACTATTTTGTTGCATTGGAAAATCAATCTGAATTTTCAAACTATGAAATAAACAATGCGATCAATTTGTTTCCGGTTGACTATTCTGTTCAGGATTTAGATGATACACAGGCTGAATATTATAGCCACTGGTTTCCTCTTAACTGGGATGACACTCAGTTTAATGATAGTATTCATGTTTCAAGGCCTGGACGTGGTTTAAAGACGGCCACCTGGTTTTTTAGCGTAGCCAATGATGGTCGTTATAAACTTTATACGCGAGCGCCTTCTGATCCTTCTTTATCAACCTCAGCCCCTTTTTATATCAAACATGCCAACGGGGAAACAAAAGTTGATATTGATCAATCAGATGATGGTGGACAATTAAAATCATTGGGTGAATATGAATTTCAAAGTCATGTTGATTACAGTGTAACACTATCCAATGATGACCAAGGGAACTACTTTGTCGCCGATGCCATCCGCATTGTGCAATCGGATGTCACTAATCAGACACCGGTTGCCTGGATAAATACGTCGAGTGATAATGGTAACCAGATTCAAACAGGTGATACGGTCTACTTTGACGCATCTGCCTCCAGTGATCCAGAGGGTGATCCGCTGAGTTATTACTGGTCGCTGGATAAACCCGAAGATAGTCAAACTCACCTGTCTGGCTCTGGTGTTAATACCTCCTTAACACTGGATAGTGCCGGTTTTTTTCAAATTGGCCTGGTGGTGGATGATGGCCGTTTAACCAGTGAACCATTCATTTTTCCTCTGACGGTTACCGAGCCTGAGCCAAATATCCCCCCCATTGCAGAAGCGGGTGCGAATATTACAATCAATCGTATTGAAACAATCTATCTTGATGGTAGTGCTTCCATCGATCCAGAAGGTGATCCTTTAACGTATCAGTGGACAATCGCTCAATCGCCAACAGGCAGTCAAGTTCAAATAACGGCTGCCAATACTCCAATGCCATCAATTGACGTTGACTTACCTGGTGCCTATGATGTGCAATTACGTGTCCATGATGGACAGCAGTACAGCGATTATGGTCACCTGATCATTACCGTTACTAATACAGAACCGCCTGAAGAGCCATTACCGGATGATCCATCAACACGGGCACCGCCGATCAATCCAGATCTGCCAGAGCCTATGGTCAATTCGGTTCAGTTTTTGTATACCGGGGACAATCCCATACAAACCAATGTGACACCGGAAAGCATTGACTCAAACCGAGTGGCTGTGATCCGAGGTCAAGTATTAGACCGACAAAACAGTCCCCTGAGTCATGTTGAAATCACCATAAAAAATCATCCGGAATTTGGTCGTACCCTGAGCCGTTCTGACGGCCGGTTTGATATGGCCGTTAATGGGGGTGGTCAACTCACGGTCTCTTATCATAAAGCAGGCTATTTATCGGCTGATCGAAAAGTAAAAACCACTTGGGAAGCCTATGTTCAGGCTGCTGATGTGATCCTGATTGCACTTGATCCACAAGTGACTCATATAACAATGGCCAGCAATAACTCACAACTAGCCAAAGGCAGTATTATTAATGACCGACGAGGCATCCGTCAGGCAGCCATCCTCTTTCCCTCCGGCACCATGGCACAAATGGTGTTGCCAGATGGCACTACACAACCAATAGAGACACTTTCCGTTCGTGCCACTGAATACACAGTTGGTGATAATGGGTCATTAGCCATGCCCGCACCCTTACCGGCATCCAGTGCCTATACCTACGCTGTTGATTTATCAATAGATGAAGCCATCCAGGCAGGTGCTCAACGGGTGACCTTTAATCAACCTGTGTCAGTATACGTTGATAATTTTCTCGATTTTCCGGTAGGAGGCATTGTTCCAGTGGGCTTCTATGATAAAAGTCTGGATGCCTGGGTGCCTTCAGATAATGGCAAAGTCATTGCCGTTGTTAGTGTCACTGAAGGTCTGGCCAATATTGATATTGATGGCAGCGGTGTTCCAGCCAGTGTTGAAGCATTAGCTGCAATAGGTATCAACAATGCGGAACGAGAACAACTGGCTGCTTATGATGGTAAAAGTGTCTGGCGTTTTCAGGTCACTCATTTTACACCCTGGGATTGTAACTGGCCCTATCAGTTACCCGAACCATTCATTTCACCCCCTCCTCAACCCTTTTTGGAAGATGATCCCTGCGCCCAGACGTCCGGCTCCGTCATCGATTGTATCAGCCAATCACTGGGTGAAAACATCCCGGTCAAGGATACTCCCTTTTTTATCAACTATAACAGTGCTGCCAATCGCTCAGATGAACTGAATATTGTGCTCACAAAAGATGAACTGCCCAGTACCTTAAAACAAATAAAATTAAATATTAATGTCTCAGGTCAACAGTTCAATTATGAATTTGAACCAGAAACGAATAAAACCTTTAGCTTCAAATGGAATGGTCAGGATGCTTATGGCAGAGAAATTGCCTCATCCAGTGCCAGGATTGAAGTTGGATATGTGTACGATGCGGTATACATACAACCCAGCAGCACTGAAAATAGTTTTGCTCAGATCCCTCCAATTGGGATTCGTCTTGAATCAGTGCGAGAGACTACCCAAATTATTATCTGGGATAAATTTCAACAACACCTGATCCACCGCACACTATTTAATAATATGACCTTAAGCCCTTATCATTTATTTTCCCCCGGTGATAAAAAACTCTATCGAGGTGATGGTAGTACTCAGTACAATCACTTTATTATGGATACTGTCGAGCTGAATGAGTGCTCAGAAAATTATGTGTTTTATTCAGCAGATATTGATTTTTGGGAAGATGGCAGCCTGTATTTTTCCGGACCATACAATACTGTGGAGCGCCGTAATGCGGATGGCAGTATCACCCGAATAGCGGGTGGGGGATCGCAGTCATCCAGTGGTGGTGATAATGTCCCGGCACTGAGTATTGGTTTTGGGTGGATATCCAGTATCAGTGCGGCACCCGATCAAAGTGTGTATCTTGTCGAAGATTGGGAGCTGATCCGAAAAATAGATAAAAATGGCATTGTTATGACTATAGCGGGCAAGCCTGGCTTTACGGGGAGCTTTTCTGAAGTAAGCAATGGTGGTTCAGCCCTTGATGCCCGTTTTAATCAAATTGTTGATCTCACTATCGGTGATGATGGCAGTCTTTATATACTCAATGGTGAAGAGCAAGGCTCCAGTGCAAAAATTTATCGCATTTTCCCAAATGGAACCATTGTCTTGTTTGCAGGTGGAAATACTCAGGAAGATATTCGTCTGCTGGGGGAGGGGCTGAATTTCTTCAACGGGGATTATTATTTAAACCGATGGGGTGATATGGTGTTTCATGAGGGGAGTTTATTTTATGCTCGCAGTCTGCAGGGTAAGAACAGTGAGACGAATAGCTACCGTAAAAAAATAATAAAAATTGGCTCTGATGGAATAAAAACCGAGCTTGATTTTAACAGTGAGGTGAATAACTTGCTGGATATCTTTTTTACTTCAAGTCCCGAAGGACTCTATGTCTTTGAATTGATTTCCATAGACAATACTCCCGGTAATGAGCACAATCCCGATACTGCTATTATAAGCCTGTTGGAAAATGGTGTTTTCAGACCCATCAGGACTATTGAACTCTCCAACTATGCTGCTGAAGGTAGTAATCTTATCAGTGTTGTTGGTTTTGATCGAACCCCGGATAAACAATTTTTTGTATCAACAAACCAAACAGTATATAGCTGTGTTTATCAACACGGATACAATAATGGCACTCAGGTTATCTCTCAAAATGGTCAGGAACTTTACCATTTTAATGACTTCAATCAACATGAAAAAACCATTGACCTGTTAACCGGTGTCACTGACTATGAATTCATTCATGAAAATGGAAAATTAACTGAAATTCATGATCGCCATGGAAATGTGACCCAAATAGTCAGAACCGGAGAGCAAGCCCCACACGCCATCATTGCACCCAACGGCAAACAAACAGAGATCCATTACAATGCCGATAAACAGGTCAGTCAGATCCGCTATGATTCAGGCGAGAGCTATGCTGTCACCTATGACGCAGAGGACTTTATTGACACCTTCACCGATCCCATGAATCATACTGCACAAATGGATTTCGATGCGCAAGGTCGCCTGATCTATGACGAAAATGCCGGTGGTGGTTTTTGGCGGCTCAGACGTGAAGAAACTGACAACGGCTTTACCGTCAACAAAACCTCGGCTGAAAATCGGCAGACCCGTTATGAAGTGAGCAAAGCCAATGGCGCAGTGAACTTTACCACCATTAATCCGGATAACTCTATACGTCAGGAAAACACACGCGATGACATCAAAACCATTCAGGATGAACAGGGAACACTCACCACAATAACTCAGGCAGTCGATCCCTGGTGGAAAAATTCAAAATATGCCCGTCAAATCCAGGTCAAACAGCCTTCAGGAAATACTATGACGGTTGCTATTGAGCGCAGCATTGAAAAAGACCGTACCGATCCGAATGCAAACTGGTTTAATTTTATTACCCGAACACAAACCCGAACCATCAATGCTGCTGCGACATGGACAACTGTCAATCATGCCGTTGATAAAACACAAACCACCACCACACCTGAGGGACGTGAACGTACCACAGTATTCAATGAGAAAGGGAATATTGCAGAAATCAGAGTGCCTGGTATCGAGTCTGTTTTTTTGAGCTATGATCCTGAAGGCAGGTTGGAAAGCCTGATACAGGGGCAAGGTGAAACACAGAGAAAAACCATGATGAGCTACTATGACAGCGGCGATCAAAAGGGTTATTTATCCACTTTCACCACTGGATCTTATACCGATTACTTCCAATATGATCACAGTGGTGCAGTGGATAAACAAACCCGTTCAGATGGAAAAATTATTGCTTATGACTTTAATGCCAATGGTTATCTAACAGCCCTTACACCCCCGGGCAAAGCTGAGCACCGCTTCAACTATACCGATGTCGATCTGACGGAAGATTATCTTCCCCCGCTATTGGCTGATCTGAGTGAGACACAAACCCATTATGACTATAATCTGGACAAACAACTGGAGCGCATCACTCGTCCTGACAGCAAAACAATCGAGTTTATCCATCATGATAGCACCGGCCAATTGAGCCAAATCCTCACGCCAGTTGGACATTATCAATATACCTACCTGTCCAGTGGTCAAATTGATACCATTGCTGCACCGGGAGAGCATGTGCTGGATTATGGCTATGATGGTCAACAGCTGAGTTCAATAAACCTCAGTGGAGAAGTTAATGGTCTGCTTGAAATGGACTATAACGCCTTCTTTCAACTCTCAGAGCTGCGCCTGAACTCGCTGGATTTAGTGCCGGATGCGGAAGACTTTATCTATGATCGGGACGGCTTGCTGCTCAGGGCAGGGGAATTGTCACTGACCAATAGAGCTGATAATGGTTTACCTGAAACAAGCACTCTTGGCACCCTCAGCACACAATATCGATACAACTCGTTTGGAGAAACACAAACCTTTAGCGCCAACCATACAGATACACTGCTGTATTCCGTTGATTATGGAATTCGCGACACATCCGGCCGTCTTGTTGATATCAGCGAAAGCATAGAAAATGAAAGCCGTGTCTGGCACTATGACTACGATGTCAGCGGACGTCTGGAAAAAGTATCACTGGACGGTGTGTTAATCAACCACTATGGCTTTGATGACAATGGCAACCGTGTCATGCTAAATGGTGTGACACTGGCGATTTATGATGAGCAGGACAGACTAAAGTCCTATGGAACGACAGAGTATAGTTATAATGCGAATGGTGATCTGAGCAGCAAAACTGAACATGACAGCGGTGCAATAAGCCTCTATAATTATGATGTCTTCGGCAATCTGAGACAGGTTGAATTGCCTGATGTAACTATTGATTATGTTATTGACGGTCAGAACCGTCGTGTAGGCAAAAAAATTGATGGTGTTCTGGTTCAGGGATTATTATATCAGGATAACTTGAATCCGGTAGCAGAGCTGGATGGTTTGGGTAATGTCGTGTCCCGGTTTGTTTATGCCAATAAAATTAATGTACCGGCTTATATGATAAAAGGTGGTATTCGTTATCGCATTGTTTCCGATCACTTGGGCAGTCCGCGCTTGGTGGTGAATGCAACGACTGGCGAAGTGGTTCAGTGGATGGATTACGATGAGTATGGAAATATCCTGAATGATAGCAATCCCGGGTTTCAGCCGTTTGGGTTTGCTGGGGGGATTTATGATCGTGATACTAATCTGATACGATTTGGAGCCAGGGATTATGATCCTGTAACTGGAAGATGGACAGCTAAAGATCCGATTGGATTTGAAGGTGGGTTGAATGTTTATGCTTATGTTGAAAATAATCCTGTAAATTTCATTGATCCTTCAGGTCAAGATATATGGGTTGAAGGCCCTTCTCATAACGAAGTAGCAGGGCATCAAAGTATTAATATTGGAGATATCAATGGACACTATAACTCTTATGGTTTTGCAATTAATGAAGGAGGAACTGTATATGAAGATTTATGGAGAGGTGGTGATGTTGTTGAGGATATGTATATGGAAACAACACCTGAAATGGATCGTCAAGCAGTAAAAGATATTATTAGAGATTGGGATAATGATTCAAGCAGACCATATTTTTGGGAGACATGTCGAAGTTATTCCCAACGTAGATTTAATAGGTTTATGGATGAATTACCAGGAAACAGATTAACTACACCACCTCGAAGATAAACTCATTAATGGGCTATAGAAAGAGGTTAATACAATAAAGCAACTCTTATGTTTATTGGATAAACCCATGAAAAAAATTAGTAATAAATTTTTAATAGCTAGTTTAAGTATCCCTTTCCTTCTATATGGTCTCTTTTATCCTTATATGAAAGGTGGTTGTGGATATGTGGCTATAACATCAGAATTAGACCTAGAGTTACTTGCGTTAGCCAAAACTAATCGAGTACCTTTGATGGTTTTTGCTAAAGATAAAATATCACAATCTGGAACTTCTTGTGAGAAAAATTATTTGATTAAAGAAGAAAAATTATATTTATTAGTACAATCTACAAAGCAAGCCTTATTTCTTGTAACATCAGTAAAATATCAAGATTGGAATGCTGAAAAATTAAAAATATTTAAGGAAGAACATCCAGAGTTATTTAATTATTGGCGTGTAGAAGGGTCATTAATTCGGTTATGGAAAGAGCATACGATCAATAGGAAATAGGATTAAAGGGGGTGCTACCCAATGTCATTAAGTTAAGCCATAAATGATTGATTAGTAAAGGACAGCCACTTATTGAGAAACAAAAAAAGGTTTTTTTGGTCAAAAAATATTTTCAATTCTTGAATTTTTAAATGATAAAGAACAAATGGAGTAATAAGACAGGGGGATTATTAAACTTCTGAATTTGAGACAAAGTAAGGCCTATTGTTCCTTCAAATGGCTTAATCGCCGTGGTGGAAAACGAAATAGCTTTACATGGAATCAATTTATCAGAGCCATAAAACGTTTAGGAATTGCCAGGCCTGTAATGAAACCAAGTGTTCGACAACCAATAATCTTTGCTTAAGCAACTTTTGTTTTACGCGTAAGCGAGTACAACCGAGGAACCGGATGCGAGAAAACCGCACGTCCGGGTCTGTGCGGGGGGCACTGGGTAACTGGTGTTCCTACCGTGAGAGAGCAAATAAAACATCAAAGAGGAATTATAATGATTCTAAAACAAATTGAAGCTGAAGCTCTTCATTTGCCAGAAAATGAAAGAGCTGAGTTAGCCCAAAAGCTATTACTCAGCCTTGATTCACCATCAGAAGAGGAAATATCCGATGATTGGCTATTTGAAGCAAGTCGTAGAGCTAAAGATATAGATAATGGTCTTGTGCAACCAATTTCTGCCGAAGAAGTTAGGTTAAAAGCACAAGCACTTCTTCGATGAACTACGAGTTTCACCCAGCAGCTGAGGCCGAACATCTTGAGAATGTAGGTTATTATGAATTAAAGCGTGCAGGTCTGGGTGCAACCTATCTGACTGAATTTGAAACTACCATGAAAATAATTTGTGGATTTCCCAGCAGGTTTCCAATAGAAAGAAAGCCTGATATTTGTCGTGGAAAAATGAAAAAATTTCCATTTACAATTTTATTCCGAGAAGTATCTGGAATAATTCAAGTATTAGCAGTTGCACATCTTCGAAGACGCCCTTCGTATTGGCTAGGGAGGCTCTAACCAAGAAATCATGGTAGGCAAAAAGACGCCACCATGATTTCGACGTTGAGGCTGTAGAATAACTCACTTTTTGGAAATCTCTTAAAATTTAAATTTTTTTAAGTTACTGTTTTTAAAGATAATAAAATATCCAAAAAATGTCAATTTTAATGAAAGTGGAGTTATTCTACAGCCTCGTTATGCTTTTATAAGCTTGGAATATTCTAATGACTCTTGAAGAAATATGGTTGGACTTCACTGGTAAAGTCGCAGAAGTAGAACTATTGCTACGTGCAACACGTTCTGCAGTAAAAACTGAAATGCAGTTGCTACTTAAAAATGAAGATGCCTTAAATCGACTCTCTGAAGGTACTGATACTCCAATATCAATGCATAATATGTCATTTCGAGATCTGAGAACAGGACAACATAATTTTTATGATCATAGAAAACTTTCAATTGATGAAGCTAAATTACATCTTCTTATGAGGAAAAACAAGCAATACCAATGGCTTTTGGTTGAAGTTTATGAAGCCTTTGAAAAATATTTAGTTCATATTTATGCTCTTGTTGGCTTTAAAAATTTAGATTGTTGGCCCATGAGGGATTATGGAAATGTAACAATTCTAGAAGCTCAGGATAAGTCATTTTTATGGTATGTGGATCAGGCTAGAAAAAAAGGAGATCTCCCACAGTCAATCATTAAGCCTCTGCAAAAGAAATTTCCTAGACTTGCAGATGTAGAGCAGAATAATATTAGAGATATACATCTCGGATTTGTTATTGCATTTATTGCTCAGCTAAGGCATCAAATTGTTCATAATGCAGGTTGGACAATATCAAAAGAAGAGCTTATTTTGAAAGTAGGTAAAAAAATAGGGTTATATAACAATGGCCAGATAGATGAACCGCTTGTAGATTTTGCAAATGACTTCTTTGGTAGTGGTGAACATGAAAATATGGTAGCGTTACTTGAAGTTGCTACAAATACGGATATTCCCTTAGATACTTATGTATGTAGAGTCAGAATATTAATTGAAATAATTTTGGGGTATAGTAATTTTATTTTACAAATTATTAAGCCAAGTATTGTCGATCCAAATGCATAAAACTATTGTTTTTCATGTTAGTTGGGATAATATCAACTACAAGCGGTACACAGCCATATATTTTAAAAGAAAAACATCCCAACCTTTTTGTTAGTTGGGTATTGTTCTATCTTATTCTTATTTTTATAATATTAATATATGGTGTTTATCTATATAAATAAAGAAAAGAAGAAAGGGGTCAAATGTCATATTGACTATTCTTTGCCATCGAAGATCACAAGCAGTCTTTCCCGTTTCATATCGTTCATAGTAGTTCGGTAGTTGCTCGCTCCGCCTCAAAGAATAGTAAAGGACAGCCACTTATTGAGAAAAAAAAAGGATTTATTTGGTCAAAAAACATTTTCAATTCATGAATTTTTAAATGATAAAGAACAAATGGAGTAATAAGACAGGGGGGTTATTAAACTTCTGAATTTGAGACAAAAATATCGCAAAAATATCGGATATCCATAAATTAACACGAGAAAGAGATAAAGAATACTCTGATCTACAGGAAAAAGAATTAAGTGAAATTGTTGAAATGCTATTTAATAATAAGAATATACCCAAGTGAAATGAAGATGCATCATTTTATATCTTCACAGGTTTTTATTAGCTCACAAGTGCAGGATCAAACTTCTGAAAATTATCATTAATTCGATTATCTAAAGAATCACTAATCTCAGGCAAATATCGTTTAAAAAATAATTAATTTGTTCTCGAAACTCTTTTGCACTATGAAAGCACCGATTATTTCTTACTTTTTCATTCATTACTTTCCACAATCGCTCTATTGGATTCAAATTAGGGCTATAAGGTGGGAGTTAATGTAATTTTATGTTAAATTCATCTGCCTCATCCCTGACAACTTGAGATTGCACCGTCAACGATTAAATTGATTATTCCTTTGCTTGTATGTTTGCCTACGTAATAATCTCATGAATTTGATTATAGATTCACCATTGATTGTTTCATATTGTGACAGAATGTATCATTACCTGGGATGTGGGAGATAAGCCGATAAAAACACGGGGTGTTAATCTCAATCAGGTTTTTGCTGCAATCAGTGCTACTATCCGCATGATTAATATTTTATG
>JAHXIV010000014.1 GCA_025655455.1 gamma proteobacterium symbiont of Taylorina sp. | reverse complement strand
AGTTTAAAAGGCAAACGCCTTAAAGCTGCTTTCGATGATCGTTACAGGGATAAGGTCTTGAGCAGTATATGATTTTAATGATTTTGCCCTGAATTTAGGGGTGTCCTAAATACTCCTAAAATACTAGATATATTGATTTATTTGTCGAAGTTAAAAAACAAAAAGGCTATTCAGGAAACTCCTGAATAGCCTTTTTATCCCACATTAGTACAACTTTTTAAGCAAGCATAAGATTAATTATATAACTTATACCACATCATCATCAATAGTAACTTGAGTTAGTAAGTCAGTAAGAAGTTCTGCATCATTACTTCCTTCTAATGTTATATTATTCAAAGTGACTGTGTGATCAGGGTTATCATTAACCGTAATCTTAGCTCCCTCATCTGTATTTTCTACAGATAAATTAGTTGGAATTTCATCACCATCTAATAATACATCAGTCAGAACCAGTACATCACCTTCAGCCTGATTATAGTCTGAGATAGTATCATCACCTGAGCTTGAAACAAACTGATCAGCACCAGAAGTACCAAATAGTGAATCATCACCTTCAGTTCCGGATAGGATATTATCTTCAGGTCTATCATCTAATGAATTAAGACCGGAACGAGCTTGTTGTTGAATTGTATCAACATCAACATGAAACCCTACGGTGTTACTAATATCACTATCAGCATCAATTAATGCCACATCAAAATCAAAGTCTTGATCGGCATATGATGTTCCACCTTCGAATGAAATATTACCATAGGTTATTTTACCACCATCAGTTGAACTGAATTCTACACCGTCAAAACCAGCAACATTATCTATTTGACTACCCAAAACACTTATAGCTGAATCCACTCCCGTTAGAGTTACAGTATTAAACTCAAAGCCATTAACTTCAATTCTTGCTGTAGAATATGAATCAACATCAAAATAAAGATATCCACTCTCACTAGTAGATCCAGTTGCAACCCACTTCACCAAAACTGCTCCGTCACCAGCAGATCGAATAGTTGTAATATCTACATAAGAGGTCGTAGATGGAGTACCATTTGAATAAAAGTCCAAAGTCATACTTTCAGCTTCTTCAAAATGGTTATCATTAATACCAACACCTTGGCCACTAGAATTGATACTTCCTCCAGTCGATGAAATCTTTACTTCTGCTTCTGTATTTAAATCAACATCACCATTAAGACTTCCTGTATCACTTCCCCAAATTCCAGCTTCATCATCATACCATACACCATTAGGATAATTACCAGAAGATACAGTTTGCATATCAAAAGTAATTACCTCACCTGCTGGTGCAGTTACAAGCTCAAAAGTATATTCACCCAGTGTATCCACTTGTAAATTAAAATATGTTAAACCCGCATTAGGTGTTCCAGTATTCCATGTTGCAACAAGCAAAGCTTCTCCATTGGCTAAAGAATAGCCACTTGGCAATGTATCTCCATTCACGTATGTTATATAGCTATAATCACTACCAGCAGGAGGAGTATTTGAACTCAAATCAAATGATCCCAAACCATCTGCTCCAGGATTAAAAACAATATCACCAGTAACAGATTCTGGAATATTGGGTAAAACACTCATTTGAGCATCTGCTACAGAAGTGATATTCGGAACATCATCAACAATTGTCACATCAATGCTACCTGTAGAAAATTCTCCGCTGCCATTATCCGTCACTTTATATGTAAATGGAACTTCACCATTATATTCATCAGAAGCATCATTTTGACCTATAGTTGATTTTGGTGCATCAAAAAGTGTATAGGTGTACTCACCAAAAGCATCAATTTCAATCTGACCATAAGTACCAACAGCTAGACTAGTTAATTCATAAGTAAAATTACCGCTACCTCCAATTCCTGGTTGAGCTGTAATCTGACCAACAAATGTTTCACGACTATCTGTTGGATCACTTCCAACAACGTTACCTTCTATTAAATCATCTCCATCTTGATTCAAATCCAAAGCTTTTTCATAAACTATTGCTTCATCATCACCAATAGAAGGAGGGGTAGGAGTAGGTGGTGTCTCATCAAGGATTACAGCATCTACATCTGCACGAATATTTTCACCACCAACTACAGGTACACCAATTTCAACTTTCTCAAATTGATTATGATCATCTACACTAGTAATACGTGCATTAAATACCTCACTATCATAATCTTCATCAGGATTCGTTTGAACTGTGAATGTTTTGAAGTTACCTGATTCTATTGTAATTATTTGTGCTGTCGAATCATAATCACCGGATTCAGCTGGATCAGAGCCTGTACCAGGTTCAAATTCAACTGTTATATCTGTTGATGTTGTAACATTAACCGGATCCCCATTCATATCAATCAAAGATACTTTAAAGTCACCAGTCATATCCCCTTCATTTGTAGGCAATGGCCCTGAAATCACAGCATAAACCGTATCTTCCGGACCATAAGAACCTTCATCAGGCACATTTTGATCAGGCTCATTATCAGTAATTGTAGAGGTTACTTTATTATTTGCAGGATCAACGATGGTGTCATAAGTTGCACTTGGATTTGAAATTGTAACAACAAATGTTTCATCATTCTCATTCATGTAGTCATCTTCAGCATCAACACTAAAGGCAATACCAATCTCTGCATTTGTCTTAGTGTCGTCGTAATCATCTGATTCAGCATCATCATCTGAACTATCTAGTGTAGATCCATAAGAAACTATAACACTACCATTTTGATCTGCTAGAGGTTTGCCGTCTTCATCCACTGCAACTGCAATATAGTAAAGCATCCCACCTTCCGGTGCAGTGTTCGTATTGGAAGTATTCACCGTGCCATCATCATTAACCGGAATAGTATCTTCGGCTTCTGCTGTAGTAGCAACAAGTACAACTTGATATACCGGTGGTGGTGGAACATCATTATCAACAATTAATGTATTTATAGATCCAAGATATTCAACATCATATTCACTTTCCTTGCTATAACTTCCACTAAGAATTTTAACATCGAAGTGCTCACCATCGTCATCATAACTATCATCCACTGCGGTTGAACCGAAAACAGCTCCAATAGAAACACCACTTAAACCATTAACATCAACAGTATTACCATTAATAAGATAGTCATCATAACTAGCACCATCAAGGTTATTAAAAGTGACCGTGACAGTACCAGTGGGTTGTACATCTAAAGGAACCTGCTTATTCACAAGATCTACTGCTAAAACCACATATTCTGCTTCATCTAAACCTAATTCATCTCGAATCCAGGCATTATCTTCATAAATAGATGTTCCAGCATCGATTACCAAACCTAAGCCAGGAACATTATAAAACGGTATTGAAGGAGCAGCAGTTAAATCGAATGGTCCTTGCTCTGGATTGAAATCAGACTCAGGTTCTACTACCAAAAAAACTTTCAATACAAGATCAGGATTATCCACTGGTGGCGGAGGCGGAGGTGGTGGCAAATCATTATCCAAAATAGTAGTAGTCACGCTACCCGTTCCAACCACTAAACTATCAAAACCACCACCCGTATGACTTGCAATGCTCATAGTAAAGTCTTCATCACCTTCAACATCACTATCATCAATAGTATCTACAGTCAAAGTAGTTGAAGTCGTACCTGCAGCAATGGTCACATCAGTAGAAACAGCCACATAGTCACCATCTTCAGTAGTCACATGTCCTGTCACAACAGAAACAATCAAGTCCTCTGTAGGAGCAATATTCACACTTACCGTATAATTAGTTGTAGTATCACCCTCATTAACAGTCTCAGGTCCTGATATAGATAGTACCGCATTAACATCTGGCTCTGGCTCTGGCTCTGGCTCTGGCTCTGGCTCTGGCTCTGGCTCAGGTTCTGGCAATGGCTCGACATCATCTTCAACAATAGTAGTAGTGACACTACTATTACCAATAACAATATTCTCAAAATTACCACCGCTGACAGCAGCAATGCTGACAGTAAAATCTTCATCCCCTTCAACTTCAGTATCATCAATCGTATCTACAGTAAAGGCAGCTGAAGTGCTTCCTGCAGCAATAGTGACATTAGTAATAACAGGAACATAGTCACCGTCTTCAGTGGTGACGTGTCCGGTTACAACCGCAATAGTCATATCTGTTTGTGGAGCAATATCAACACTCAGAATATAGTTTGTTGTGGTATCCCCTTCATTGACCTGAGCGGGTCCGGCAATAGAGATAGTGGCTATCTCCTGATCAGATTCTACATTTTCAGGAGGAGGTGCTACAGAATCATCAATAATGGTAGTCGTAACACTGCCTGTTCCAATTTCCAGATTCTCATAATTACCACCGGTACTGCCGGTAATGCTCACAACGAACTGCTCACCGCTATCCGCATAAGGATCATCATTGGTGTTAACCGTTAAAGTGGTTGAAGTGGTACCCGCAGCGATAGTAACATTGCTGGAAACAGGCACATAATCACCATTTTCTGTAGTGATATGACCCGTCACAATAGAAACTACTAAATCAGTTTGCGGAGCAATATTGACACTCACGGTATAATCAGTGGTGGTATCACCTTCAATGACTGTATCAGGACCTGAAATTGACAAAAAGGCTATTTCCTGATCGGGTTCTATATTCTCTGGGGGTGGTGCCACTGAATCATCAATAATGGCAGTAGTGACAGAGGTATTATCAGCAACCAGACTATCATAACCGGCCACTTCTGCACCGGTAATACTGACGGTAAATTGTTCACCACTGTCAGCATAAGCATCATCTATCGTATCAACTGTAAAGGTGACTGAGGTTTCTCCCTGAGGAATAGTGACTGTCGTTAAAACAGGAACATAATCACCATCTTCTGTGGTAATGTGCCCGGTCTCAACTGATACCACTAAATCGGTTAAAGGTGCAACATCAACACTGATGGTATATTCAGTGGTTGTCTGACCTTCAATGACAGAATCCGGTCCTGTTAAGGTAATCACTGCATTAATGGGTGGTTCATCCAGCAGAACCACTTCAGTGCTTTCAGCCGTCACGACTGGATTATCAATACCAATCGTATCGCCAAAAGAATAGCTGACAGTTTGCATATCATGGGTAATTAAGACAGGTTCACCGGAACTTTCACCACCAGCACCACCACCGCCGCCGGCAGCAGTTGCTTCTAATTGGGTTGGGTCAAAGTTGGGATCATTTAACAAGGCTTCCTGAATACTTTCAATTGAAGCAACACTTTCCTGAACATCCGCACCAGCAGGCATGGCATCGGGGTTATAGATATCAGAATCCAGCGTCACACTATCATTTCTGCCCATCGTGAGCACTTGAGAGTTATCAAATTCCACCATGACGCGACTATCAGCGCCTTCAGTGACAATAGTTTCACCAAGGTATACAGTTGAATTAATGTCCAGGACTCTTTCGTTGCCTGCACTATCGACTGCTTTAACATTACCTGCTATAAATGTTACCTGACCGATTGCTTGTGCCATGATGTGCTTCCCCTGTTAATAATTTAATATTATTTAATTTTTAGCCTTTTTGGGATCATTCCCATGTGTATGAGTCAAGTATAGTCTTATTTTTAACAATGTATATTGTACTTTAGTACTAATTTTGGAAAATAATCATATTAATCATCTGGACATGAAGTTGAATGAAGTGACTGATTCAGTTATTGCTTTAAGAGAAGATTTTACCGGTTTAAGAGGTGAGTTTTATTAATTGTTTAGATTTGCCTTTAGTTCTGCCAGTTCTTTTTCTAGTTGATCTGCCCGTGCTTTTTCAATTTCTTTTTCTTTACGTTCCTGCTCTTTTTCCTGGCGTTCCTGTTCTTTTTCCTGGCGTTCCTGCTCTTTTTCCTGGCGAGCACGGGCAATAATTTCATCTTTATCACTGAGTTTGTTATTCAGACGATGAATGAGTTCATCACTAAACAAAACTTCCAGACCATCAGGGGATACAAAACGCAATTTATCATTATCAATTATTAAATTCAGTCCTAAAACTGAAGATGAAAGATAGTTTGAATGATCAGGCTGGATTGGCAGGTATTGTTGATATTCATTAGCAGTATCCAGCCGGAAGCCTGATAAAGTG
Source organism: gamma proteobacterium symbiont of Taylorina sp. (assembly GCA_025655455.1). GTDB lineage: Bacteria > Pseudomonadota > Gammaproteobacteria > GRL18 > GRL18 > GRL18. The sequence goes on along the minus strand of JAHXIV010000014.1, from coordinate 96,486 downwards.
TATTTATCCGGATCAAACATAAAATATTCCGGAATCCCCAGTCTGGCAAAAAGATTCAATTTTTCTACCTGATCATTCCTTCTACTGCTTTTTGAAATAATTTCCAGAACAAAATCCAGGCCTTTTTTCTCTCTATGCACATTCCAACTACGCCGATGATAGTCTTCTACTTCAAAAACCACCAGCAGATCAGGATAAAAAGCCCTTTCTCCCGGATATAAGGTGTGCAGATCGGAGGCAATAAATACTTTTTTCCCCTGACCATTATAAAAACGGCGTAAAACCTCAGAGGCAGAAGCTCTGGCATTAAAATGGATAGTTGTTTCACCCATTAAGCTGGATTCATGCTCCAGAGCACAGATAATACTATCCTCTTTGGCCTGTCTTTCTGATTCAGTCATCTTTGCCCATTCCTGTTTATCAGGAACGTAAAGGGGATCCTTGTGTGAAACTTTATTTAAAGAATTTTCTACAGGATTCATAATAAATATCGCTTATTTTCTATTTTGCCAGCTTTCCATTACTAATCTCTGGCTTTATTCAATCATTATAATTATCGTACGTTAATTTTAATTATAAGTCAATTTATACCCCTAAAGCAGGTAGTTTGAGTATATAGTTTCTGAAAAAGGGATTTTTTAGTGCGTTTTTTTGCTCAGTTTCAGGCTGAGTTCAAGACGATTACGAACCTTTAATTTTTTATAGATGGTAGTGAGATGGGCTTTAACCGTTCTTTCAGAGATGCCAAGGTCATCCGCAATCAATTTATTTTGCTGGCCTGAGAAGATATGTTGTACTATTTGCTGTTCCCTGCCGGATAATTGATCGAGTATGAATTGATCAATAGCTTGTTCAGTTTGCGCACTATTATTCTGTTCAGTACTTTTACTCAGCAGATATTCTATTAATATGGCACCTGCCCAGATTTCTCCCTGTTCTATGACAGACAGAGCAACGATGAGTTTATCCGGTTCGATCCAGCTATTAGCATAACCACGGATATTATTATTGAGCAAACGCACTCCCTGCTCTGAATTAGGCATATTGCTGAGCGCCAGGGTATTAATTTTTTCTTTAAATTGTGCCTGTATGGCTTCTATTTCAGCTTCGTTATTAAAATCAGAATCCAGGTGGTAAATCAAATTAATAATTGATGATTTTTGCAGCGCTGAACGCAGATCATTAAATGATGTGAATATCTGACTGTCTATATTGTGATCGGATAAAATAGTCTGTAATCGATTTGTGATTTCTTTATTTGTAGAACAGATAAATGTATTCACAATGATTGTCCTGGAGTAAGGTCGTTATGATAATTAGGTGTCGGAGTCACCCCCCTCCCTAACCTCCCCCTCTGAGGGGGAGGAATTTTAAACTTGGATGCTACCTTATTTTTGAGCCATTTCAGGTGCTTCAGTCAGTACTGAAAGTTCCAGATCATTGAGTAACATACCCATAGAATCAATCACGCGATATTTGGCTATCAGATTTTCATATTGATTTTTTATATTTTCCGAATGCGCTGAAAAAACTTCATTTTCAGTATTCAGCAAGTCTAACAAGGTGCGCTCACCTATTTGAAATTGCTGATCATAGGCATCACGGGTTTCAATGGTAGAATCTACATATTTTTGAAGAAAATCAGCCCGTCGGGTTGATGACTGATAAGCATTCCAGGCAATATCAACCGCTTTTGTTACCGTTCGATTGGTCACATCCATACGGCTTTGAGCTTCCATAATTAAATGCGCATCTTTAGAGATACGAGCCTTGTCTGCTCCACCCTGATAAATATTATAGCGCAGGTTAAGCATGGCATAATGACCATTGTCATGACCACGTACACCATTTTGGTTGTCAGCCCAATCCTGACCTAATTCCATTTCCAGATCCGGGTAATAATTACTTTTTGAAGTATTTTGCTGCATCCTGACCGCTTCAACATCAGCTCTGGCTGCTTTAATTGACGGGTGATTATCCATTGCACGATTTAAAGTATCTGCAAAAGTTTTTGGTAAAATCAAATCAAAGACAGCTTCTTCCAAAGCTTCAGAGGGTGCAGAACCCACTACTCTTTCATAATCAGCCTTTGCATCTTTCAGATTATTTTTTTCAGCTTCAAAATTAGAATAGGCCAGATTTAAACGACCTGCTATTTGACTGAGAGATCCCTGACTATCAGCGCCCATACTGGAACGCAAGCCAACCTGATCATGAATTTTTTCATGAATTTTTACATTTTCTTCAGCGTATTCAACTAATTTCTGCGTTCTCAGCACATTAACATAGGCAACGATCACATCAATGGTAATCTGTTGCGAAAGATTCATTAGTTGATGATTGGCTGACTCAGAACGAAATTCCTGTCTTGCCGTTTCACTGCGTGTCTCAAAACCGTCAAATAACATTTGACGTAACACCAGCGTGGCTTCCTGTCGATTCATGCTATTTTTATGACTGCCATTGGCTCCGGCACGGGTTGAATTATTGTCTGATGATTCACTACCATAGCCGGCAATCACATCAATACTGGGTAAATAACCTGATTTCGCCTGACGAACTTCAAAATCCCGTGATAATTTTTGATTGAGTTGTTCCAGTACTTCCGGATTGCTTGTAATTGCTTGTTCAATTGCTTCAAACATATTGGCAGCATAAACTGAGCTGCTGACAGATAAAGATAAAAAAACAGAAGGGATAAGCTTACTGAATTTATTACTTTTATAATTTTTCAAGGTTTTTACCTGGTTGTTGACTTATTATAGGATATTTTTTATAAAAGTAGCACGAAATGTTTGTAATTACAAGCATTTATGTTGTTTTTTTACTACAAACTCTAGGATTCCTATTATCATTAAGATTTTATCGCTCAGTCAGTGCATTTTCTTTTGTTTTTAGTATCGGTTTAAGCAAAAAATCCATCACAGTTTTCTTACCGGTTAAAATATCAACCTGAGTGACCATGCCGGGGATAATGGGTAAGGATCCGATAGTTTTTCCCAGATAATTTTTTAAAGTTTCAACTCGAACCAGATAAAAAGTTTCATCTTTTTCACTGGTGATAGAATCCGCACTAATATGGATCACTTTTGCCTCAAGACCACCATAAATGGCAAAATCATAGGCCGTGAATTTGACCAGTGCTTTCAAGCCGGGATACAAATAGGCAATATCAGAGGGCTTAATTTTAGTTTCAATGATCAATGCGTCATCTGTTGGAATGATTTTAACCAGATCCATACCAGGCTGTACGACACCATTGATGGTATTGATCAGCAGTTTTTGAATGGTTCCTTTCACCGGAGATCGCACATGAGTACGATGAACCTTGTCTTCCAGGGTATCAATTGATTCCAGAATACGAGGAATTTCAGCCGCTACTTCATTAAGTTCTTCACGGGCATCACTTCTGTAACGAATTTTAAGCTCTTTAATTTTATTTTCTGATTCACGAATAGTGGATTCAATGCGCGGTATGGATAATCGAACCGCATCCAGATCACCCTTAAGTTCATTAACCTGACGTTCTCTCTTAATCACATCCACTTCTGACATAGCACCGGCTTCAAACAACGGGCGGATTATATTAAGCTCTTTTATTGCCAGAGAATAACTACGCTTGATTTGCTGCAGTTTGGAATCAGCTTCGGTGACTTCCTGTTTTTTTTGTTCCACCTGATTTTTCAAAATATCCAGGTTACTACTTAACTTTCTTTTGTGACTCAAAAACAACGCTTTTTCATTGGCCGCCAGTTTTGGTGCTTCTTTAATCACTGGAATAGGAACCGTAAATCGTTCCTGACCTTCTGCCTCAGCAGTCAGACGTGAGGCTTTTACGATGAGTTCAAGATAGCGCAGGCGACTTTCCATAAATGAAGATTCAAAGTTGGTATCATCAATTTTTAATAAAATCTGGCCTTTATCAACTTGATCACCTTCTCTAATAAGAATTTCTGAAACAATGCCGCCTTCCAGATTCTGTACTATCTGTATTTGATGTGAGGGAATGACTTTACCCTCACCGCGGGTAATTTCATCCAGTGGTGCATTATCTGCCCAATAAACAATACTGCATAGCATAATAACAATTAAATACAATAAAAAGCGCGAACGTTTGGGTGTTTCTTCCAGCATAGCAGCACTGGTACTGCGTATAAAATCCAGATCCGATATTTCTAAATTTGCTGATTGCTGCTTATTTGATTTATGCTCTGACATGTAATTTGCCTTGTTTTAGAGCCTCTAAAACCTGTTCTTTAGGCCCATCGGCAATCACTGATCCATGCTCAATGACAATAATTCGATCGACCAGTTTTAATAGGGATGCCCGATGAGTCACTAATAGAAAAGTTCTGTCAGAAATTTCTGATTTTAACTGTTTGAGTAATTCCGCCTCCGTGGCATTATCCATGGAGTTACTGGGTTCATCCATTAACAAAATAGGCGGTGATTGTAACAAGGAACGTGCAACAGCAATACTTTGACGCTGACCACCGGAGATACCCTCCCCTCTTTCTCCAATCTTCATATCAAAGCCCGAGGGGTGTTTATTAACAAACTGGCTGACACCGGCAATATCTGCGACTCTGATCATTTCGGAACTATGAACATAGGGTGCTTTAAGAACAATATTCTCTTTCACTGTACCATGTAGCAGGTCAATATCCTGTGGTACATAACCAATATTTTTTCTCAGATTGGCAGGGTCAAGCTGATTTAGATCCAGTCCGTCAATTTTAACCGCCCCGTCTGAAGGGGAATAAAGTCCCATAATCAGTTTTTCAATGGTTGTTTTTCCTGAACCGATACGTCCGATAAAAGCAACTTTTTCACCTGCGTTAATTTTTATATTAATCCCGCTTAATGCTTTTTCTTCCTGTCCGGGATAACTAAAACTGACATTTTTAAACTCCACTTCACCTTTAAAATGTTCATGGTGAATATAAGATATATTTCCATCTCTTTCGGCCGGTTTTGCCATAATATCATTCAATGAAGCCAGTGCTGTTTTGGTTTGCTGATAGTTGGCAGTCAAATTAGCAACCTGAGCCATAGGCTGAATGGTTCTGGAAGAGAGTATCATGGTAGCAATTAATGCACCCATGGTCATCTGATTATCTGAAATTAAATAAACGCCAAAAACAACAGTACCTATCATAGCCATTTGTTGAACAAAGCCTGAAGTATAGTTGATTGAATTAGATAAATTTCTTGCGGTTAAACCACGTTTGGCAATAAAACCTCCGGCATCTTCCCATCGACGCTGCACTATATTTTCTGCATTAAAGCATTTAAGTGTCTCTATGCTGGTCAAACTTTCTATCAGCGTGGCATTTTTTTGTGCGGCAGCGCGATAAGTACTTTCGACCACTTTCCTTAAAGGAAAATGAATAATAAAACCATACACCAGAATCACGATAACGGCAACAATAGGAACAATCACCAGAGGACCCGCTATATAGTTGATTACAGCAATAAACAAAAAGAAAAAAGGCAGATCGATAAAGGTGGTCATTGTGACGGAGGTTAAAAAATTTCGCACAGAATCAAATTCTCTTAAATTACTGGCAAAAGCACCCACAGATTCAGGCATCACATCCATTTTCATTGACATGACTTTTTCAAAAATCATCGCCGACAGAACGATATCGGCTTTCTTGCCAGCGGTTTCCAGATAATGCCCGCGCACAATTTTAAGAATATAATCAAAGAAAAAAACAATAGCAACTCCACTAGCCATTACCCATAAAGTATCAACTGCATTATTAGGTACAACCCGGTCATAAATATTCATGACAAAAAGAGGCTGAGCAATGACAAACAGATTAATAAAAAATGAGGCCAGCAGGACATCCCGGTAAATTCCTGCAGAATTCCACAATGTTCCCCAGAACCAGTGTTTTTTATGAGTGACCAAGAGCTCCGGTGAGCGTGAATCAAACTGAAATTCCTGACTGACAAAAAAAGCATAACCGGAGTAGAGATCAGCAAGCTGTTCAATAGAGATAAGCAGAGTATTTGCTTCGCTGGAACTACCTTCTCCAGCTACAAGCGGTTGAATAATTCTTGCCTTATTGGTTTTAAAATCAATATGCTCCAGTACACATGCCTGATTATCTTTAAGCACCAGGACTGCAGGTAAAACCAGTTGTGGAATACGTTCCAGAGTCCGGTAAACAATTTTACTCTGAATTCCCACTCGTTTTGCGGCTCTGGAAAATAATTCAGGTGTCAGACGATTGTCAACCAGTGGCAAACCGGAGATCAGCTCATCTGCTGTTCTTGGATTATTTTCCAGCTTGGTAATAATCAGCAAACATCCAAGCAGTGGATCGTCTAAAGATTCATTAGTGACGATGTCCGCTTCTGTTGCTTCTTCTATTGTCATTGTTGTTTAAAAACCTTTAGAAGTCGCCTTCTGCACCACGTTTCATGATATCAAGAATAATTTCCTTGACCTTTTCTGCTTCTTCTTTTAAATCGGCTGGCAATGGTTTTCCACCATGAATCATTAGATCCATATTCAGACTATAAACCCATAACTGTCCGCTGGTATCTTCAACCAGTGTCACACGACAGGGTAAATAAGCAGAAAAGGCATCATTATAATCAAGCATCTTGGCCGCAGTCAGTGAATTACAAAAAAGGAATATTTTTACAAAACGATATTCTTTTCCTGATTTGGCAGAAATATCTTTTGATAATGGTAATTCACCAACATTGGCAATATTATGTTCATTAGCCACAAACTTCATGGTTTCTTCAACATCTTCTGCACTCAAGCCCTCAGCAACTTTATATTTCCACACTGTCGCCGTAGCCGCATCTTTATATTTAAGAATATTGCTAAAAAGCTCGGTATATGTTCTTACTGCTCCTGAATCGAATTCGCTGATGGTACTTGTGGATTTAAAATAAATACCGCCGACAGCAATAATACTGAGCAAACCAATCAAGGCCAATAGATTTTTAAACAAGATATATCCCTCTTTGTAGTTGTTAATCAGACTGAAATTATTTATTAAAGGAATATAGCACAAATAATAAAAACAACATAGAAATGAGTGTTTATTTAAATAGCGATGCCGTTAATAAACGCTGTGTATAATCTTCTTTTGGTGAATTAAAAAGTTCTCCGGTCACGCCGGTTTCAATAATTTTTCCTTCTTTCATCACCATGACACGATGTGCAACCGCTTCGATGACTTTCAAGTCATGCGTAATAAATAAGTAAGACATTTTATAACGCAGCTGCAGATCTCTTAATAAGGCCAGAACCTGTTTTTGTACAGACACATCCAGGGCACTGGTCGGTTCATCAAGCAGGATAAGTTTGGGTTCTAAAATAACCACCCTTGCAATAGCAATACGCTGCCGTTGTCCTCCGGAAAACTCATGTGGATAACGCCACAGAATATCATCTTCAAGTCCGACTTCCAGTAGAGTTTTTTGAATTTTTTCACGACGCTGTTTTTTATTTAAATGCCGGAAATGAATTTTTAAACCTTCACCAACAATTTGTTCAATGCTCATACGCGGTGACAGAGATGAATAGGGATCCTGAAAAACCACCTGAAATTCTTTACGCAGAGGACGTAACTGCTTATGTGCCAGGTGGTCAATTTTCTGTTGATCAAAGACAATTTCACCATTGCAATGCTCCAATCTTAACAGGCATCGACCCAAAGTCGATTTACCTGAACCGGACTCACCGACAATACCCAGAGTTTCACCCGGCTTTAAATAAAGATGAATATCATCTACCGCATTTATTATCTTGCTGGTGCGTCGAAAAAAACCACTTTTTACAGAAAACTGACAGTGTAAATGTTGTGCAGATAATAGTTCTGTATCAATACGGGAGGTAATTGTTTCATGTTCCGGAATCATTCGCTCTGGTTCACTATTCAACAATTGAATGGTATAAGCTTGCTGAGGGTTGTTGAATAAAGTATCAACTTCATTTTGTTCAACAATATTGCCTTCCTGCATTACGCAGATATGATCGGCAAAACGTTTGACCAGATTTAAATCATGGCTGATCATTAAGATAGCCATGGAAAATTCTTTTTGCAGTTTTTCTAATAATAATAATATCTGTAATTGAACTGTTACATCCAGGGCAGTGGTAGGTTCATCTGCAATAAGTAATTTGGGGTCACAGGCAAGCGCCATTGCAATCATCATTCTCTGACGTTGACCACCTGATAATAAATGAGGGAAGGCATCAAAACGATAATGTGGATCGGGAATACCCGTTAATTCCATTAAATCCAGCGCCCTCTTTTTTGCTGCAGCCTGACTCAGACCTTTATGTATCAGCAGCGGTTCCATAATTTGATCTCCCACTGTAAACGTGGGGTTCAATGAGGTCATAGGTTCCTGAAAAATCATACTAATCTGGCTGCCGCGTACATTTTTGATATGACATTCATCAATATTTAATAAATCCTCACCATTAAAAATAATGGAGCCGGAAGAATATCTAACCTTCTCTTCATCATGTAGACGCAGGATAGACATTGCCGTCACTGATTTGCCGGAGCCGGACTCTCCGACCAGCGCCATTGTTTCACCCGCATTCACTGAAAAATTAATGTCACGAACCACATTAACTGTACCGGCCAGTGTTTTAAAATCAACACTCAGATCTTTAATATTAAGAATGGTTTTATTGTTCAGATGCTGATTTTCAAGATCATCACTTTGCAAAATAATATTATCCACGTCTGGTATCCAGTGCTTCACGCAATGCTTCGCCAATAAAAATCAATAAAACTAAAGTCCCCACCAGAACAGAAAAAGTCGTCATTGAAAGCCACCATGCATCAATATTTTCTTTGCCCTGCGATAGTAATTCACCCAGACTCGGGGTGGAGGGTGGTACACCTAAACCCAGATAATCGAGACTGGTTAAAGCCAAAATTGAACCACTGATACGAAAAGGAAGAAATGTCAGTACCGGTACCATACTATTGGGTAATAGATGTTTAAACATGATGCCGGTGTCAGAAACGCCCATTGAACGTGCTGCCATCACATAATCTAAATTACGTGTACGTAAAAATTCAGCACGCACATAGTCTGATAAACCCATCCAGCCAAATAAGGACAATAGTACAATTAACAGCCCGATACTGGGATTAAAGATAGATGCAAAAATAATCAGTAAATAAAGTTCCGGCATGGAACTCCAGATTTCAATAAAACGTTGTGTCACCAGATCGATTTTACCTACAAAATATCCCTGAATACTACCTACAATAATTCCAATGACAATCCCGATGGCAGTCAAAAACAAAGCAAATAGTACCGAAAGGCGAAAACCATAGATTAATCTTGCCAGAACATCTCTGCCCCGATCATCGGTGCCCAGATAATTCTGTGTTGAAGGTTGAGCCGGATTGGGTAAGTCAGCAAAGTAATTGATTGAATCATAACGATAGTGGTTCAGCGGGTAGATGGCCCAATTATCATTCTGTTCAATTTTTTGTTTAATATAGGGATCGTTATAATCTGTTTTAGCGGCAAAGTCTCCTCCGAAAATAGTTTCAGGATAATCATTCCACAGTGGGTAATAGTACTGCTGCTCATAGTGTATGATAAGAGGTTTATCATTACTAATCATTTCAGCAAATAAGCTCACAAACAGCAGAATTGAAAATATCCACAGAGAATAGTAGCCGCGACGGTTATTTTTAAATCGTAACCAGGCTCTTTTTGCAGGTGAGAGATGTAATAATTGTTTTTTGTCTAATATCATTTAATTATAATCACGGGTTTCTTATTAGTTTCCATCGGAGCTGAATTTGACCCGTGGATCAATTAATACATAGGAAAGATCAGTGATCAACTTGGTCACTAAACCCAGTAAAGTAAATAAATAAAGAGAACCCAGCACCACAGGATAATCCCGCCGCACAATTGATTCATAGGATAACAAGCCCAAACCGTCCAGAGAAAAAATGGTTTCTATTAATAAACTACCGGCAAAGAACGCCGCCAGAAAGCTGGCTGGAAATCCGGTAATAAGCGGAATCAGGGCATTACGAAAGACATGTTTATAGAGTATTTTATTTTGGCTGAGGCCTTTGGCCTTGGCAGTAATGACATAATTTTTGCGAATTTCTTCCAGAAAACTGTTCTTGGTCAGCATCGTCATAACTGCAAAACTACCGATAACGGAAGAAATAATAGGTAGAACCATATGCCACAAGTAGTCAGTCACTTTGCCAAAGGTACTTAATTGTTCCCAATTGTCCGAGGTCAATCCTTTTAGAGGAAACACATCAAAAAAACTACCTCCACCAAATAAAACCAATAATAAAATACCCAGAACAAAGCCTGGAATTGCAAATCCAATCAGTACAATAGTACTGGAAACCACATCAAAGCGGCTTCCATCTCTTACTGCTTTGGCTATACCTAAGGGAATACAGGTGAGGTAGGTAATAAAGAAAGTCCACATGCCCAGACTAATAGAGACCGGGAGTTTATCAATCAGCAATTCAGATACAGATTGGTGATGATGATAACTTTCACCGAAATCAAAGCTGATATAATTCTTCATCATAGTAATAAAACGCTCTGATGCCGGTTTATCAAAACCATACAAGGCTTTAATTTCGTCCAGACGTTCTTTATCAATGCCTTCGGCTCCCCGGTATAATTTACCGCTGGCACCGCCCGCTTCTGTTACCTGATCCTGGCCGGTCAGCTGAGCAACCAGTTGTTCAACAGGCCCACCCGGTACAAATTGAGTAATGACAAAAGTAATCAGCATTACACCAAATAAGGTGGGGATCATTAATAAAATTCGTTTAAATATATAATAAAACATAATGTGCCGCTCATAATAACTTTATATATAAAAAAATGGAACCTTTCAGCGATATTCCGGCTTAAACCACCAGCTTGAAAGCATCCATCCTTCTGCTGAGAAATAAACAGGACGTTTTTTTGGAAATTCAAATTTATCCCAATAAGCAATACGATGAGAGGCAATATACCAGTGCGGCACCAGATAAAATTCACTGAGCAGCACTCGATCCAAAGCGCGTGTCAGGCTAACGATTTGTTCTCTATTCGTTGTATTACTGAGTTTTTCTAATAATTCATCAATCACCGGATTTTTTATTCCCGGGGAATTAGCTGAACCGTCAACATCTGCTGTCCTGGAATGCCAGCGACCTTCCAGTTCATTGCCCGGTACCTGGCTTTGAGAAAAACTGGAGACTATCATATCAAAATCTTTGGTTTCCACTCTGCGTTTATATAAGGCAAAGTCAACGGTTCTATAATTCATGGTGATGCCAAGCTTTTGCAGATTTCTGGCATAAGATGCTGCGATTCTTTCAAAAGCCTTTTGTGACAGGATCAAGTCAAATGCAAAGGCTTTTCCCTGTTTGTCACGTAAAGCCCCTTCTTTATATTCCCAGCCTGCCGATTTTAATAATAACACAGCCTGTCTGAGATTTTGCCGTAAGGAGGAAGGAGGCGTTGTTACAGGCGGCTCCCAGGCATCATCAAATACCAGTGGATCCAGACTACTTCTGTATGGCTCCAGTAATTTTTCTTCTGCCGGGCTTATGGCGCCCCTGGCTGCCAGCTCTGTATTACTGAAATAACTATTATTACGTTGATACTGATTATAAAACAACATACGGTTAGCCCATTCAAAATCATAGGCCAGCACCAATGCCTCACGTACGCGCTTATCACTAAAAATTGCTTTACGGGTATTAAAAATAAAGCCCTGTATCCCAACGCTGTTTTGATGAGCTATATTATCTTTCAGGATTTGTTTATTATTAAAAACCCGTCCGCTATAATCCCGTGCCCACATTTTTGAGTTGTATTCATGACGAAAGTCATATTCACCGGCCTTTAAGGCTTCCAGAGCAATCGTACTATCACGAAAATATTTATAATCAATGCGATCAAAATTGAACAACCCTTTGCGTATACCTGAATCAGCAGCCCAATAATCCGTATTACGTTTAAATGTCAGCTGTTTGCCTGTATCAAATTGTTCCAGCAGATAAGGACCACTGCCGACAGGTATTTTCATTGCCGTATCTTTAAACTCCAGCTTTCCAACCCAGTGTTTGGGAAATACTGACAGATAACTGCTGAGCAGCATGGGCAATTTGGCACTTTTTTCTTTGAAATCAAAACGGATTGTTTCACTATCCAGAATAACTGCCTGACTGATGTCTGCTAAAACAATTTTATAAGCCGGATGAACATGTTTATCATTCATTAAGGTGTCAAAGGAAAATTTTACATCATCAATAGTCACTTTTGTTCCATCAGAGAAGCGTGCTTTCTGGTTAATATGATAAGTGACTGATAAGCCATCCCCGGCAATCACCACATCATCTGCCAGCAAACCATAAAAGGTATAGGGTTCATCAAGACTCTGTTCCATCAAAGTTTCAAACACCAGCCCATCGACACCATCAGCTCCGACGCCTTTAAGCAAATAAGGATTTAGCCGGTCAAAAGTTCTTGATCCATTTAAATCCAACTTTCCTCCCTTAGGTGCATCAGGATTAACATAATCAAAGTGGGAAAATCCAGGGGGATATTTAGGTTCATAACCATAGGCCATTGCATGTGCAGAGTAGGCATAGCGGTTAACTAAAAGCAGCATAAGAAAAATAATAAGACCCTGAACTAAATTGTACTTTTGCATAGTTTTCAAATTATTGTGTTATTGTCTGGTTTATTGTATTGTTGTCTGGTTTATTATATTGTTCACAGTTATCATATCCATATTAGATTTTATTACAAGGAGATTATTATGGGATTTATGCAGGGTAAACGTGCATTAATTGTCGGTTTAGCCAGCAATCGTTCAATTGCCTGGGGAATTGCGCAGGCAATGAAACGTGAAGGTGCTGAACTGGCATTTACTTATCAGAATGAAAAACTGAAAAGCCGGGTTGAAAAGCTGGCTGCTGAATGTGACTCAGATATTGTCCTTCCCTGTGATGTCGTTGATGATGAACAGATTGAACAAGTCTTTGAAGAACTGGACAATTTCTGGGATCATCTTGATATTATTGTTCATTCTGTTGCATTTGCACCTCGCGAAGAATTGGCTGGTGAGTATCTTGATAGTGTCACCCGCCAGGGCTTCATTACCGCTCACGAAATCAGTTCCTATAGTTTTGCTGCACTGGCCAAAGCCGGACGTAATATGATGGAAGGCCAGAATGGTGCCTTACTCACTCTATCTTATCTTGGTTCTGAACGTATTATGCCCAATTACAATGTTATGGGGCTTGCTAAGGCAAGTTTAGAAGCCAATGTGCGTTATATGGCTGAATCTCTGGGACATGATGGCATCCGTGTTAATTCCATTTCTGCAGGTCCCATAAGAACTCTTGCAGCAGCAGGGATTAGTAATTTCCGTAAAATGTTAACTCACGTAGAAGAAAATGCACCACTGAGACGTAATGTTACTATTGATGACGTCGGCAATACTGCTGCATTTTTATGTTCTGATCTGGCCAATGGTATTACCGGTGAGAATATTTATGTAGACTCGGGCTATAGCCATGTCGGCATGGGGGCGCTCGGGAAAGGGTCGTAGTTAAAAAAACGTGCTTTGGAGTGTGGAGGTGCTGTATAGTTCCGGGGTTTATGAAAACATGGATGTTTTCATCAAAGCGTTACATGGACGTACTTGAGCGTCCCCGGAACTATACAGCACCTTCACCCTTTGCACGGGTTACCGAAACACCATATTCCAAACGTTACTACTCTGCGTTTAATAACTTGTCATTAATTGTTATATCTGTTTCAGAACGGATCTGCATCACAGACAATGCGGTATTGATATTGCCTTTATTTTGTAATAATGCCGTTTTAACACTATCAAAAAGTTCCTTATCTTCACTATCACCATTTTCTATGGCAGTAATAGCGATGACAGCAATATCAGCACCAGCTGTTTTAGTGGTGGAATATTTTGTTTCGCGCGGCATAGTAAAAGCTTTTCTTACAATATAGACCGGTGTTTTCATATCCTGGCGTTCAATCAGACCGGTTTCTATTATAGTTAATTCATTCTTTTCAGCAATATCTGAGAAAGCTCCACCGGCTTCCAGTAATTTAACCACTTCATTGGCTATCTCCTGTGCCTTGCTGCTGATAGCATTGCTTTTAAGACGTGTCTCTATCTGCACTCTCACTTCATCCAGAGGCTTAACATTAGCCGGAATTCGCTCAGTCACACGGATAACGACAACATGATCGTCGCCTAAATCAATCAGATCACTATTATTACCTTCTTCCAGAACACTGAGGCTAAATGCAGCTTCTAATAATTTTTGATTAGAAAAAATTTCATTGTCTGATTCTCCATTAGAACCATCACGGGACATTAGCCCACTTTCTTTTATAGTTAAACCCAATTCAGCAGCAATAGGTTCCAGAGAGTCAGGCTGTTCATAAGCCATTGTTTGAATCGACTCTGTTTTTTCAAAGTATGAATTTTCAATCTGATCAAATTGCAGTGTCTCAATTATCTTATCCTTAACCTTATCAAAGGGTTCTTTTTCACCCCCTTCAATTTCGACCAGCTTAATAATATGAAAGCCAAAAGGTGTTTCAACCAGTTCACTCACCTCTCCTGGTTTCATAGTATAAGCAACAGTTTCAAAGGCCGGTACCATTTCACCCTTACCAAAGAAACCCAGATCACCACCCTTTTCAGCTGAGCCGGGATCCCTGGAAAACTCTTTTGCCAGTTCAGTAAAATCAGCACCCGAATTTAATTGTTCCAATACAGATTGTGCTTCGAATTTCACTGTTTCTTTTGTTTTTTCATCAGCATCTGTCTCCAGAGTAAATAAAATATGGCTGGCTCTACGACGTTCTGATGAAGTAAATTGAGCAGCATTGTCCTGATAATGTTTTTCTAATTGATCATCACTGATGGTAATATTTTTTGCCATATTCTGACGTGATAATTCCAGATAAGCCAACTTAATCTGTTCAGGATTTTTAAACTGATTTTGAAAATTCTGATAATAATTGTTAATTTCTTCTTCACTGATGACAACAGAGTCTGCAAATTTTTCAGCTTGAACCAGTGCATAGCTAATCTCTCTTTTTTGTTTTATTAATTCAATAACCTGTTTAACCTGGACATCAGAAACAATGGATGAAGCTGTTATACCATTAGAGAATTGCTGCAATAAAATTTGTGTAGAAATTGAGTTACGGTAGTTGGACTTACTATAGGCATTGGGCAAATAGCGATTATAGAGATCTTCTGAAAATTGACCATCCAGTTGAAAACTTTGATCGTGGCGGATCTGGAAATCAACTTGTTGTTTTGTTACATTTTGTCCGGCATCTGATAAATAATTAATCATTGCACGATTATTGATTAATTTTTCTAGCACAACTTTCTTAAGAGCCGCAGAATTTAGCAGGCCGTCATCAATTTGACCTTTATATTTTTCAGATTCATTTTGTACAGCATTTTGAAATTCCTGAATACTGATTTTATATTCGCCAACAGACGCAATAGAAGGATTGGGAGGAGTAATATAACTATTCACACCCCATAAAGCGAAAGGAATCGAAATCAGAATAACAATAACCCATGCAAACCAGCCTGTTGCACTTTCTCTGATGCTGTGTAGTAACATTTTATAATCTCTTGTTTTATATCCTGATAAACAATAAAAAGCGCGTTTAAAACGCGCTTTATTATATGGCGGAACGGACGGGACTCGAACCCGCGACCCCCTGCGTGACAGGCAGGTATTCTAACCAACTGAACTACCGCTCCAGATTGCTAAAACTATCTATAAGTAACATTAATAATAAATAGCCTTATGCTAAAAAGAGGCTTAGTTTACAGCTTCTTTTAGAGCTTTACCAGCTTTAAATGCTGGGTTTTTTGATGCTTTTATTTGAATAGATTCGCCAGTACGAGGATTACGTCCAGTACGAGCCGCTCTTTCTCTTACTTCAAAAGTACCAAAACCAATTAATGTAACTGGTTCATTGCTTGCTAGTGAGTCAGTAATCGCTTTAACGGTTGCATCTAAAGCGCGACCAGCAGCAGCTTTTGAAAGATCGGCATTTTCAGCAATGGCATTAACTAATTCAGATTTATTCACAAAAAGTTCCCCTTGTTATCCTTCAACTTTCCATTTTAAAAATATGCAGACATAATAGTATGTTATATTTTCAATGGTCAATAAATTGGATGGTGTTATATGATGATTAAAATTATCTCAAGCATTGTATAGCAGAAGCTTCGCAGGCAACCAGAACAACAACTTGAGGGAGTATTGAAGCAAAATTTATTACTAAAATCCAGTAAAATATTTAATAAAACAACATTTTCACTAAATATTAATAAAAATGTTGATAAAAGTAAGGTTTTGAGCCTTAATGTGCTCTGATAGATTCTGACTTTTTATTAGACACTGATTGTGCAAGTGCTTCATCCTGAGATTTTTTACCGGCTTTTTTTGCCTCAGGCATGTAGGCCAAAGCAAGTTGTAACACTTCATCAACCCATTGTACTGGTTTGATATCCAGTTTTGAGAGTATATTCTTTGGTAATTCAACCAAATCTTTCCTGTTTTCTTCAGGAATAATCACAGTTTTAATACCACTTCTCAGGGCAGCCAGTAGTTTTTCTTTCAGACCGCCAATGGGCAAAACTTCACCACGTAAAGTGATTTCACCCGTCATTGCAACATCTCTTCTAACCGGTGTTTCTGTCAGAGCCGAAACCAGGGCTGTACACATCCCGATGCCGGCACTGGGTCCATCCTTGGGAATAGCGCCTTCCGGAACATGGATATGAATATCTTTTGTTTCATAAATTTCATGATTAATTCCCAGCATATCAGAACGACTACGCACGACAGTCATTGCTGCCTGGATAGATTCTTTCATCACATCACCCAGTTGACCTGTGACACTATTTTTGCCCTTTCCAGGCATGACAGCAGTTTCTATGGTAAGAATTTCTCCACCCACTTCTGTCCAGGCAAGTCCCGTAACCTGACCCACTTGATCATCCTGTTCAACACTACCATAACGAAAACGTCGCACACCCAGATATTTCTCAAGATTACGACTGGTTACTGAAACTTTCTTTGTCTTCTTGTCTAATAAAATTTCTTTTACTACTTTACGGGATATTTTAGCAATTTCACGTTCAATGGCACGCACACCTGCTTCCCGGGTATAATAACGAATTATATTGCGAATCGCAGCTTCACTAATGCTTAATTCAGACTCTTTAAGGCCATTATTTTTCTTTTGCTTAGGAATAAGATAGCGTGAAACAATATTAAATTTTTCATCTTCTGTATAGCCTGGAATTCGTATCACTTCCATTCTATCCAGCAAAGGTCCAGGAATTTTCATACTATTAGAAGTCGCTATAAACATAACTTCAGACAGGTCATAGTCTACTTCCATATAATGATCAGCAAAAGTATTATTCTGTTCAGGATCCAGCACTTCCAATAAAGCTGAAGAAGGATCACCACGCATGTCCATGGCCATTTTATCAATTTCATCCAGTAGAAAAAATGGATTTTTGACTTCCACTTTGGACATGTTCTGCATAATTTTACCAGGCATAGAGCCTATATATGTGCGTCTATGACCACGAATCTCAGCTTCATCACGAACGCCGCCTAAAGACATTCGTGTAAATTTACGATTCGTTGCTCTGGCTATTGATTGACCAAGAGAGGTTTTACCAACACCAGGAGGCCCTACCAGACATAAAATAGGTCCTTTTAATTTTTTCATTCTTTGTTGGACTGCAAGATATTCCAAAATACGTTCTTTAACTTTCTCCAGTCCATAATGATCTTCTTCAAGAATGGCTTCAGCCTTAGTCAAATCATGACGAACTTTAGAACGTTTCTTCCAGGGTACATTGGTGAGCCATTCCAGATAATTTCTAACCACCGAAGCCTCTGCAGACATTGGTGACATCATTTTCAGTTTATTAAATTCCGCCAGTCCCTTCTTTTTAGCTTCAGCAGACAGGCCGGAATTTTTTATTTTATTTTCTAACTCTTCCTGCTCATTAGGCACATCATCAATGTCATTGAGTTCTTTTTGTATCGCCTTCATCTGTTCGTTCAGATAATATTCACGCTGACTTTTTTCCATTTGTTTCTTGACACGCCCGCGAATGCGTTTTTCTACTTCCAGAATATCTATTTCTGATTCCATTTGCGCCAATAAATGCTCTAAACGTGCAGCAACATCAGAAATTTCAAGAATAGCCTGTTTTTCATCGATCTTAAGCGGCATATGTGCTGCAATGGTGTCAGCCAGACGACTGCTGTCTTCGATGCCGGATAATGATGAGAGGATTTCAGGTGGAATCTTTTCATTCATTTTGACATATTGTTCAAATTGATTCATGACGGTACGAGTTAAAATTTTTGACTCTTTAGCATCAACTTGTTCATATAAAAATGTATTAACAACGGCTGAATAGTAATTTTCGATGCTTTCCACAGTTTTAATCTGGGCACGTTCAGTTCCCTCTACCAGTACTTTAACGGTACCATCAGGCAACTTTAATAATCTTAAGATGGTAGCAATAGTGCCTACAGGGTGGAGTTCATCAGGTTTTGGATCATCATCAGATGCTTTTTTTTGTGCCACCAAAAAAATCTTTTTATCATCTGTCATCGCAGCTTCAAGTGCACTGATTGATTTATCTCTGCCTACATACAGGGGAATCACCATATGAGGATAAACAACCACATCTCTTAAAGGTAAAACAGGGTAGGTCTGCATTGTTTCAGATAACTTAGACATATTTATTCACCAGATACCTTCTTCTCTAAATTTTCATAAACCAGTAAAGGCTCAGACTTTCCGTTAATAACCGTCTCATCGATGACTACTTTCTGCACATCTTCAATAGAGGGTAGTTCAAACATGGTATCAAGCAGTATAGACTCCAGGATTGAACGTAAGCCACGTGCCCCGGTTTTTCTTGCCATGGCTTTTTTTGCTATTGCAGTCAGGGCGTCATCACGCAATTCCAGCTCAGCGCCTTCCATTTCAATCAACTTACTATATTGTTTTGATAAAGAGTTTTTAGGCTCTGTCAAAATTCTAACCAGCGCTTCTTCATCCAGTTCACGCAGGGTAGCAACCACTGGTAAACGTCCTACAAACTCAGGAATCAAACCATAACGCGTCAGATCTTGTGGTTCTATATCTTCCAGAACCTCACCAAATTCTTTAGCATCTTCTTTACTCTTAACTTCAGCACCAAAGCCAATACCACCCTTCTCAGAACGTTCAAGAATGATTTTGTCCAGACCGGAAAAAGCACCACCACAAACAAATAATATATTGGCTGTATTAACCTGTAAAAATTCCTGTTGAGGATGCTTACGCCCACCCTGAGGCGGTATGGAAGCAATAGTACCTTCAATTAACTTGAGCAAGGCCTGTTGTACTCCTTCACCTGAAACATCTCTGGTAATAGAAGGATTATCAGATTTACGGGTAATCTTATCGATTTCATCAATATAAACGATACCGGTTTGAGCTTTTTCAACGTCATAGTCACATTTTTGCAGCAGCTTCTGGATGATATTTTCTACATCCTCACCCACATAACCTGCTTCAGTTAAGGTCGTCGCATCGGCAATGGTAAATGGTACATCCAATAAACGGGCTAAGGTTTCAGCCAGTAAGGTTTTACCACAACCCGTTGGGCCTATCAGCAGAATATTACTTTTTGACAGTTCAACATCATCTTTTTTATAACCGCTTTCAAGACGTTTGTAATGATTATATACCGCAACAGAAAGTACTTTTTTGGCTTCTGTTTGACCGATAACATATTCATTAAGAATTTTATTAATCTCACGCGGTGTCGGCAATTTTGTGCCGGGTACAGATCCGCCCTGCTCCTGAATTTCTTCACGAATGATATCATTACAAAGTTCAACACATTCATCGCAGACAAAAACCGAAGGTCCTGCAATCAACTTTCTCACTTCATGCTGACTTTTTCCACAAAACGAGCAATAAAGCAACTTGGCATTTTCATCTTTATCTTGAGTATCATCACTCATAAAACCAACCTCATATAAAATTAATCTTTTTTATCTTTTTTGTCTTTTTTATCATCTGATGCTTCTCGTGAACTGATCAGTTCATCAACCAAACCATATTCCATAGCTTGCTGAGCACTTAAAAAATTATCTCTATCGGTATCCTGAGAAATGGCTTCAAAAGACTGGCCGGTATGATGAGCCATTATCTCGTTCAATTTATCTTTCAGCGTCAAAATTTCCTTTGCATGAATCTCAATATCAGAAGCCTGTCCCTGAAAACCACCCAGAGGCTGATGGATCATCATACGGGAATTAGGTAAACAATAGCGTTTCCCTTTAGCACCGCCTGTTAATAATAAAGCCCCCATACTCGCAGCCTGTCCTATACACATGGTGCTGACATCCGGTTTAATAAACTGCATCGTATCATATATCGACATGCCTGCAGTGACTGAACCACCGGGAGAGTTAATATATAAGTGAATATCTTTATCAGGATTTTCAGACTCAAGGAACAGTAGTTGAGCGACAATCAGATTAGCCATATGATCTTCGACCTGACCCACCAGAAAAATTACCCGTTCTTTTAATAAACGTGAATAGATATCATAAGATCGCTCCCCTCTTGAGGTTTGCTCGATAACCATTGGCACAAGTCCCAATGCATCAGCCTGCAGTGCACCATTTGTTACTTTATTATCTATCATCAAACTATCGTTCCTTACGCCGCTGTTTCTTCTTGTTTAGGGTTCATAAACTCGGTAAAACTGAATTCTTTTTCAGCAGTAGTACCTTGTTCACATGCCCAGTCAACAATTTGTTCTTCCAGAATAAATGATTCAATTTCAGCAAGTTTATCCTTATGAGACATATAATAGTCCATCACTTCCTGTGGATTTTCATAGGTTCCAGCCAATTCATTAATTTTTTCTTTAACCAGATCTTCAGAGGCTTTAATTTCATGTGTCTTTGCAATATCCGCCAGGAGAATACCCAGAGCGACACGACGTTTTGCCTGTTCTTCAAATAAACTGGTTTGCAGCTCGGCTTCACCCTGCTGTTGAACCTGGTACTGCTGCTGCATTTGTTGTGCCATATTCTTGGCTTCTTCTTCGACTAAAGCTTTTGGCACCAACAGTTCATTCACTTCAAGAACTGCATCCATCACCTGATTTTTCAGTTTGGCAGCAATAGATTTATCCAGTTCTAATTGCATATTATTCTTTACTTCAGCACGAAAAGCATCAGCACCACCTTCTGTTATACCGAATTTGCTAAAAAATTCGTCATTAAGTTCTGGTAATACTGCTTCTTTTACGGCGCTAACCTTTATCGCAAAGTTGACAGCTTTTCCAGCAACTTCTTTATAGTGGTATTCTTCAGGGAATTTCAAATCAAGACTGACTTCATCTCCTGCTTTTGTACCTTTAATTCCTTCTTCAAAGCCATCAATCATCTGACCTTGTCCAATGGTCACAGGCACCTGTTGTCCATCATTACCCTTGAAGGTTTCTCCAGCAATAGTCCCGACAAAATCAACGATAACCTGATCACTCTGTTCAGCGCCACGATCGGTATCTTTGAATGTCTGGTTCTGTTTGCGGATATTATCAACAGTAGAATCAATATCAGCTTCGCCAATGGTGACATTCGCTTTTTCAAAAGCTTGATCTGAAAGAGAGGCCAGTGTCACTTCAGGATAAACTTCTAAAATAGCTTTATAAGTTATTTTATCTTTATCATCAGTATCAACCAGATCAATAGTCGGCTGACCTGCAGGATTTAGTTTTTCTTGTGAAATCGCTTCAAAATAACTTTGCTGCAGTTTTTCATTCAAAGCTTCTACTTCAACCTGAGCACTATAACGTTTTCTAATCACTGTAAGAGGAATTTTACCGGGACGAAAACCATTGATTTTTGCTGTTTTTGTTAAAGATTGTAAACGAGTTTTGACCACTCCATCTATATCAGACTTTGGAAATTCAACTGTTAATTCTCTTTCAAGACCTTCTTTTACTTCTACTGAAACCTGCATTATTTTTCCTCGTTACAACCAACACGTTGTTATAAAAATTAAGAACATAAAGTTAAAAACAAAATATCATACTAATTTGTTTTCATATATAGGGTTAAACCAGACATTATACAATATATTATGAACAATAATGATAGTTTTTTGAAAATTGTATTTTAAAATGAATGATGGGCAATAAAATTTAAGTATAAAAGCAGGGGTTAAAATAGATATAATAATAAATCAGGTTAAAAAAGAATGGGGATCATTCCGGCAAATTTAATACAAAAAGATCTACCGGAATGAATCACTATGAAGTGAATACAATAATATTATTTAATCATCCTCATCCTCATCATCCTCATCATCCTCATCCTCATCATCCTCATCATCATCTGATTTAGACTGAGTTTCTTCTTCATCAAATTTTGTACCGCAATTGTTTGCATTCAGATTCTTGGCAATACATGCTCCATCTTTTTCTGGCTTTCCTGGAAGTTTTTCTTCTACAGCAACGGGAAGACCACCGCTAGCATCACATTCATCAGCTGGCTCCACTGCAACCACTTCCCAATTTAATGCACTGCCACGCTGATTCATCCTTAAATCAGCAGCAACCAGATCTTCACCATCGAGTTGAATAAGGATGCATGGGATAATCATCGTACCTCTATTAAGATCAACCAATGGAGATTCAAAGGCAACTGAGTTGCCGATCCAAATTAAAGTTGATAGAGCTAATATTTTAATAAATTTATACATTTTCATTTCCTCTTAACTATTAAGTTTACAACAAGTACCATGCTAACTGTTAACCAACTTGAATATTAACATAATTTATTATTTTTTATTATGATGCAGTTCACTATATTTGATATTCAATGTCAGATATTCTTAATAATCATAAAATTTTGTTTGACACAAATTGATGATTGGAACGCCATTGCTGGACATGCTGGACATTTTCAGCCCCCCGGAATTAGTAGACTTTCAGGAGACCCCTGTACGAAGATGAAGAGAACATTCCTTCTGAAATCGTCTATCAGCTGCTCGATGGTGAAAACCCTCTGAAAGTCTGGCGTAAATATAGAGGAATGACTCAAACAGCATTAGCTGAAAAGGCTGAAGTGACCCAGGCCATGATTGCTATGATTGAAAGCGGCAAGCGAACTGGCACACTGGAAGTATTAAAACAGCTGGCAGAGGCTCTTGATATGGATATTGATGATTTGGCATGATCGTGATACTTAATGAAGGTCTGATGGGGCACCTTCGGTGGTCGCCCCTATGCTACTTTTGAATTAATGAATAATGCCAATCCTGCACTTATGAGCAGTCAGCCTGGACATAGCTTAGAAGAGTTTTTTAAGAAATATGCGAAATGGATTAACCGGGTAGATAATCAAACACACATGGAATTTATTGAAGTTGGTTTGAATGGAACAAAAAAGAAAACTGGAATAAAAACAAACTAAAAGTATTAACTTATTATTTTTATTTAATATAAATGGTGCGGATGGAGAGACTCGAACTCTCACGACTTTCGCCACTGGTACCTAAAACCAGCGTGTATACCAATTTCACCACATCCGCATAATTAAATATATGTTCAAGAAGAACATATATAAAAACTTAACAAAATATTCCAACCTTGTGAAAGGCCGTATTATTTTGAATAATTAAACAATAATTCATTAACCTAATAATACTCTTTGTTTTCAACAACTTAAGCTTATCAGCATCGTCTGAACAAAACAAAAGTGTGTGTATTATAACGATTTAAATCATTAAAGCAATACTTACTTACTGCCTGACTCAATATTTACAGAACAAACATTAACCACTGCTAAAGGTATAGTTTTTAATGGTTATTGCTATTGATAATTAATGATTCTGCTACTAGAAAAATTCAGGGGCTGAGCCATGTCATAAAGGCAGGATTGTAAAGTTGATAAGCAACCATTAAAAGCCTTCTAAGATAATCATTCATCAAATACAGCATGTAGCTTTTTTATCATATTTTTCCTTGCCTGAATAGATTTTTTGTTCATTTTTATTGCTGTATTTTCCTTATGACCATTCAAAACAAAGATTCTGTCTATCTCATGTTCCAGTTGAGTGATTTCTTTTAATAATAGATCAGATAACTTGTCAATATTACTCATAACTGACCTTTATCCTTGATTAAATTTATATTTCAACATTCAAAAATTAATAAGCTGATGAACCTATTATGCTTTATCCAGGATATAATAACATCAGGAATGTCCCTATTAAAATAATGTTTTATAATAGCGATAGGCGTTATACTCCAGATCTGGCTTATTCTGTATCTTGTTTTGTCTTGTTGGCAGACTTCTTAGCCATGGTATCAAAGGAGACAAAGATTGAAATAGCCGGAATAAACAGCAGTACAAAGAAAAACAGAAAAGAATAAAAATTACCCCCGCCAATTAAAGTAAATAAAATAGATAAGCCGGTATCCAGAATAACTGCTTTACTTGCAAGATTCATTTTTTCACCTTGTAGAATAAATATCTGAACTTCCCTTTTTTACCTGAAGGCATATCCATGCTGAAGATAAAAAAGGGAATAATAGCTATATGGATAGACTTTAGCTCGTCAATTCCAATAACATTTTATTAAGACGACTGACAAATGTGGCCGGGTCATCTAATTGTCCACCTTCACTCAATAATGCCTGTTCAAATAGAATTTTTGTCCAGTCATCAAAACGTTCACCGTCAACATCAGTGCTTAACCGCTTCACTAATGGATGCTCAGGATTTAATTCAAAAATGGGTTTATGTCCCATCACATCCTGACCAGCTTGTTTTAACAAACGTTCCAGATTGGCACTCATATCATGATCACCGGTAACCAGACACGCAGGGGAATCAGTCAGACGATGGGTCATGCGCACTTCTTTAACTTCATCTCCCAGAGATTTAGTGACTTTCTCCAGAAAGTCTTTATATTCTTCCTGAGTTTTTTCCTGTTCTTTTTTCTCTTCTTCATCTTCCATCTCGCCCAAATCCAGTTCACCACGAGCAACGGATTTAATCGATTTTTCTTCATAATCCGGTAATGAAGACATCAAGAACTCATCAACCCTGTCAGAAAGCAATAGGACTTCAATGCCCTTTTTACGGAAAACTTCAAGATGCGGACTATTTTTAGCGGCAGCAAAGCTATCTGCAGTAATATAGTAGATGTCTTTCTGACCTTCCTTCATCCGTGAAATATAATCATCAAGAGAAACTTCCTGTTCTTCTTTATCATCATGAGTACTGGAAAAACGTAGTAATTTTGAAATTTTATCACGATTACCAAAGTCTTCCCCTGGACCTTCCTTCATCACACGACCAAATTCTTTCCAGAAAACTTTATAGTCATCCTGATCTTTGTCAGCCATTTTCTGCAATAAGCCCAGAACTTTTTTCACTGAACCTGAACGAATATTATCCAGAACTTTAGAATTTTGCAGAATTTCACGAGAAACATTTAATGGTAAATCATTGGAATCAATAATTCCCTTCACAAAACGTAAATAATTAGGCATTAACTTTTCAGTTTCATCCATGATAAAGACACGGCGTACATACAATTTAATACCATGTTGACGATCACGTTCCCAGAGATCAAAAGGTGCCCGTTTTGGTACAAATAACAAGGAAGTATACTCATACTTTCCTTCTACGCGATTATGAGAACGAGCAAGCGGATCTTCAAAATCATGCCCTACATGCTTGTAAAACTCTGTATATTCTTCATCAGAAATATCATTTTTAGAACGAGTCCATAGTGCTGATGCACTATTAACGGTTTCATATTCAATGACATCTTCTACTTCTTCTGTTTTTTCTGCTTCCTCACCCTCTTCTCCAGGCATTGGCGGCATTGGTGGGGTGGCCTCTTTCAACATTTCAATAGGAACTGTAATATGATCAGAATATGTGCGGATGACATTTCTTAAACGCAATCCATCCAGAAACTCATCAGAATCTTCTTTTAAATGCAGTACAATCTCAGTACCACGACCTTCTTTCGTCACCGTTTCAATATTGAACTCACCTTCACCATGAGATTCCCATAATACAGCCTGTTCAGCATCAGTACCTGCACGGCGTGTGGTTAATATCACTTTGTCAGCAACAATAAAGGAAGAATAAAAGCCTACACCAAATTGACCAATAGCATTAGCATCTTTCTTCTGATCACCTGTTAAGGAATCTAAAAACTCACGAGTTCCTGATTTTGCAATAGTGCCGATATTTTCAACCACTTCATCGCGGGACATACCAATACCATTATCAGAAAGAGTAATCGTGCGTGCATCTTTGTCAAAAGATAAACTGATCTTCAGTTCAGTATCACTTTCATAAAGTTTGCTTTCACTGATTGCTTCAAAGCGTAATTTGTCAATTGCATCCGATGCATTGGAGATCAGTTCTCTCATAAAAATTTCTTTGTTACTGTATAAAGAATGAATCATTAATTTTAATAATTGATTCACTTCTGTCTGAAAGCCTAATGTTTCCTTATGTGCTTCAACACTCATTCATTTTCCCCTGTAGGATTAGATACTATTTAATTTATATAAAATATTGGATTTAGCTTTGTAATGTTAACTTTTAATCTTAAGAAAAGTGGGGTCAAATTTAATAGTTTCAAGGAAATATCAAATAAGGAATATCGAATATTGCAAATAAATCAGTTATTATGTTTTTTTTGCCTTTAAATTTAAGGAATGAGCATGCCAATAACGACGATTACATCTTCCCCCTTTAATGATCAAAAGCCGGGAACATCCGGCCTGAGAAAAAAAGTTAAACATTTCCAACAAGTTCACTATCTCGAAAATTTTGTACAGGCAATTTTTGATTCTATTGGAGATTTTAAGGGAAAAACTCTGGTACTGGGTGGTGATGGACGATATTTCAATAAACAAGCTATTCAAATTATTCTAAAAATGGCTGCAGCTAATGGTTTTGGCAAAGTACTGGTCGGTCAAAACGGCATTTTTTCAACACCGGCTGCCTCAGTTGTGATACGCAAAAATAATACTCATGGCGGTATTATCCTCTCCGCCAGTCATAATCCGGGAGGGCCGGATGAAGACTTCGGGATTAAATACAACACCGGCAATGGCGGTCCTGCTCCAGAAAAGATCACCGATGCTATTTATGATAGAACCAGACAAATTACACAGTATCATATCCTGGACAATGAAAGTGATATTGATTTATCAAAAATAGCAGTACATGAGCTCGATGGCATGATTGTAGAGGTAGTAGATTCTGTCAGTGATTATGCTGAATTAATGGCACAATTATTTGACTTTTCAGCTATCAAATCTTTATTTTCTAACGGCTTTACGCTCTGTTTTGATGCCATGCATGCAGTGACAGGACCCTATGCAGTAGAAATTCTGGAAAACCAACTGGGCGCGCAATCCGGCTCTGTCATCAATGGTATACCCAAAGAAGATTTTGCTAAGGGACACCCGGATCCCAATCTGGTACATGCAAAAACTCTGGCAAAATTAATGTTTTCCGATCAATCACCTGATTTGGGTGCAGCCTCTGACGGGGATGGTGATCGAAATATGATAGTCGGTAAACATATTTTTGTGACACCCAGTGATAGTCTGGCAATATTAACCGCAAACGCTAACCTGGTGCCTGCTTATAAAAATAAAGTACTCGGTGTTGCTCGCTCAATGCCCACCAGCCAGGCACCCGATAAAGTGGCTGAAAAACTGGGTATTGACTGTTATGAAACGCCAACAGGCTGGAAATTTTTTGGCAACTTAATGGATGCGGATAAAGTGACTCTTTGTGGTGAGGAAAGTTTTGGTACCGGTTCAAATCATATACGTGAAAAAGATGGCTTATGGGCAGTTTTATTCTGGCTGAACATACTGGCGGCACGCAACGAGTCAGTGATCGATATTGTACAGCAGCATTGGCATGAATATGGCCGAAATTATTACTCCCGTCATGATTATGAAGCTGTTGAATCCAATTTAGCTGAGCAGATGATGGCCGGACTACAGGAGAAAGTTAAGCAACTTAAGGGTACACAATTGGGTTCTTTAAACGTCAGTTATAGTGATGACTATTGTTATACTGATCCCATTGACAAAAGTATCAGTGAACACCAGGGGATCCGCATCGGTTTTGACAATGGCTCCAGAATAATCTTCAGATTATCCGGCACAGGGACCAGTGGCGCTACAATTCGGATTTATTATGAAAGTTATGAAACAGATAGCAATAAAATGCAGCAGGATACTCAGCAGGCTCTGCGTGAGTTAATCAATCTGTCTCTTGAGGTCAGCCAGTTGCAGCAAATAACAGGACGCATGGAGCCGACAGTAATCACTTAAGAGTGCCCACAGCCAAACTTGAATTTGGCAACCATCAGTTTTAGTAATATTAAATTTATAAAAATGATGGTTGATAACAAAAGTTACTTAGAAAGTGAGATCTTAATTATGTTCACAGGTATAGTACAAGGTGTTGGAATTGTCATTGATATTATCAAAAAAGATAATTTCCAGACTCATGTTCTGCAATTAAAACCATCCTTATTGGAAAATTTACAAATTGGAGCTTCTATTGCTCATAATGGCTGTTGCCTCACCGTCACGGCAGTCGATAATGATTTAGTCTCTTTTGATTTGATGCAGGAAACTCTTAATATCACCAATCTGGGGGAACTATGTATTGGTCAAGGTGTCAATATTGAACGAGCGGCACGGTTTGGAGATGAAATTGGCGGACATCAAATGTCCGGTCATATTTTATTTACAGCAAAAGTGTCTGATATCATTCAATCTGAAAATAATTATCAGATATGGTTTGAAATTCCGCAGCAATATCAAAAATTTATTTTTAATAAGGGCTATATTGGTATAGACGGTATCAGTTTAACAATAGGTGAGGTGAGAAACAGCAGCAAGGACAATAAAAGTTTTTTTAATGTTAATCTCATACCGGAAACACTGCTTAGAACCAATATTGGTACCAGGCAGGCAGGTAATCGAATCAATATTGAAATTGATCCTCAAACCCAGGCCATAGTTGAAAGTGTTGAACGGATTATGGCAGAGAAACCTCAGGGGTCGGAGTCAAATGGCACAAGCGCCATTTGACTCCGACCCTGATTTTACCCAATTGCTTTTTCAATCAGAGGTAGCAAAGATTCAGGCAGTTTGATGCCGCCGGACAATGCAAATTTTTGTCCCCTTTCAGAAACTTTTTTCCAGGTAATCAGAATAATACTGAGCCATTTTTGTTCATCATATTCAGGATGTTTTTCGACAAAGGCCAGCATGTAGTGTTCTATAAAAACCAGAGCACTGACATCTTCCAATAATTGTGTATCCTTGTTTTTTTTCAGTGCTTTTTTACTGACAGCCTGTTTGGCACGTTCAATTTCATTTTCAGTATAACCTGCAGTTTGCATTAATTGAGCAAGCTGGTCAGCGTGAAATTGATATAAGGCAGTACGCCATTGATGATAGCCCTGCTTGTTCATGGGATAGGCATCGCGGGGAGACTTCCAGCGTTGAATATGCTGAGCTCTGATAGCCAGTTTCATCACATCATCAGCTTGAGGAGTATAACGTTCCAGCATATCCGACATTCTATGTGAATATAAAAGTTCCTTAGGCCAGGCTTTGTCATCATCATTCTCATGATTAGGATCTTCACCATTGGCTGTATTAATCAGATCTACAACCTGTTCATATTTATTTTTAGTCATACCATTTTTCCCGTGGAATTGTAATATTAAAAACATGCGGGCTTTAATGATAAATATCAAGAGAGCAGGAAGAGCAGAGTTCAGAACTCTGAATTCTGCTCTTTCTGATCTCTATACCGGAGGAGGTGCTACGACTTCCCGTTGACCATTAGATTGAACCTGACTGACAACGCCGGCAGCTTCCATATCTTCTACCATACGCGCCGCACGATTATAACCAACTTTTAAACGCCTTTGTAAACCGGAGATGGAAGCACGGCGGGATTCTGTTACGATGGCTACTGCCTGATCATAAAGCGGGTCAGTTTCACTTTCAGGATCAGCGTCACCGGGGATTAATCCGCCTGTGGAAACGCCCTCCCCTGACAGGATTTCATCAATATATTCAGCCTTACCGCGACTTTTAAGATCTTCAACGACTGCATGTACTTCATTATCAGAAACAAAGGCACCATGAACCCGTTGCGGGTAGCCCATTCCCGGCGGCAGAAATAACATGTCGCCATGTCCCAGCAGATTCTCAGCCCCCATTTGATCAAGAATGGTTCTTGAATCAATTTTTGACGAAACCTGAAAGGCAATTCGAGTCGGTACATTAGCTTTAATCAATCCGGTAATCACATCAACAGATGGGCGTTGGGTAGCAATAATTAGATGTAAACCGGCAGCCCGGGCTTTTTGTGCCAGACGGGCAATTAATTCTTCTACTTTTTTTCCCACAATCATCATCATATCTGCAAATTCATCAATCACAATGACAATAAACGGTAAGGTTTCAAGTTCTTCCGGCTGCTGCTCAGGTGTGAGTGGATTGGGTGTGAACAATGGATCCAGAATGGGATCACCTGCATCAATAGCCGCTTCAATTTTTTTATTAAAACCAGCAAGATTTCGAACACCCATTGCAGCCATCAGCTTATAGCGACGTTCCATTTCTGCCACACACCAGCGCAAAGCATTGGCGGCCTCCTTCATGTCTGTCACAACAGGAGCCAATAGGTGTGGAATATCTTCATAAATAGATAATTCCAACATTTTTGGATCAACCATAATGAGACGCAATTGATCAGGTGAAAGCTGAAAAATCATACTAAGGATCATTGAATTGACACCCACTGATTTACCGGAACCTGTCGTTCCTGCCACCAGTAAATGCGGCATTTTTGCCAGGTCAGCAACCACTGGATGTCCTGCAATATCATGCCCCAATCCAAGTGGTATACTGGCCTTGGTGTCTGAAAATTCTTTAGAACCCAAGATTTCACTAAAATAGACAATTTCTTTATGTTCGTTTGGAATCTCAATTCCAACAGTTGATTTACCTGCGATAACTTCAACCACACGAATACTGACCACCAGCATAGCACGGGCTAAATCTTTGGATAAATTGGTCACCTGACTGACTTTTACACCAGGTGCCAATTGCAATTCAAAGCGCGTAATCACAGGTCCCTGACTCACTGATTCAACCAGCACCTGTATATTATAATCAGCCAGTTTTTCTTCAATCAATCTGGAAGTGAGCTGCAAAGATTCAGGTGAGGTAACATGGCCTGACGGCTGAGCTTCATCCAATAAAGAAAGTGAAGGTAAACCATCAATAGCATCATGTTCAAACAAATGTGTCTGCTTATCTTTATTAACCCGCTTACTTTTATCAGTAGTGGTAAATCTGGGATTGATCTTAAGTGGTTTATTTGAAAATTCAGGCTCATTTTTTTGAATTGTATTAACCTTTGCTACCACTCTTTTTTCTTCACGAACAGCTGGTTTTATAGTCGAGAGCGCCAGACTTTCTTTCTCTGCTTTTTTACGTGCCGCATTATCTCTCCACTGATACCAGCTATCAATTAACCATTGATTGAAAGCCAGTGTTATACCACCCAGTCTGTCCATCAACCACAACCAGGATAAACCTGTAAACAGAGTGATGCCAATCAGGAAAAATGTTAATGATAATAACGTCGCTCCCACAAAACTAAACATTTGCTGTAATTGTTCAGCAACAACCTGTCCCAGAATTCCTCCTGCGTTTAAAGGGAAAATAACAGCAGGATGAGAAAAATGCATTGTGGATAAACCGGCTCCGGCAATCACAGCCAGAAAAAAACCAATACTTCTCAATGCAAAATGCCAGCCGTTAAAAACATCAGCCTGATTTCTTCCCTGAAAAATCAACCAACCGCTATAAAAGATCATAGCAGGGAAAAGAAAACCTAAATAGCCGAATAAATACAGAAAAAGATCTGAAAACCAGGCACCAAATTTGCCGCCATTATTGTGAAGTTTAGAGAGATCAATTGTTTCAGAGATACTATGGGACCATCCTGGATCATTTGGTGAGTATGTAAATAAGGCAATAAATAAATACAGACTAATAGTAATAAATAGAAAAAAAATACTTTCTTTAAGACCTCGAATAACCTTGGCTGAAAGTGTTTTTTTCTCTCTCTTTTGCTTAGAATTAGAAGTATTCCTGGAACTATTTCCTGACGGACTTTTTTTCTTTTTTACAGATGAAGGCAAAATAATGATTCTTTATAGTTAAAATTGTTTCGTTCATTTTAACCTATATACCTCGGTTAAATCTATGATAGTATATATTTATAACTTGGATTTTTTTATACGATCCCCATAATCTGATAATCATCCCTCTAATTTCACGGAGTTATTTCATGAGTAATACAAAACATTGTAAGTTATTAATCCTCGGTTCCGGCCCTGCCGGCTATACTGCTGCAGTTTACGCGTCTCGTGCTAACCTTGAACCAGTGATGATTACCGGTATGGAACAAGGTGGACAATTAATGACTACCACCGAAGTCGATAACTGGCCGGGTGATGTTGAAGGATTGCAGGGTCCGGATTTAATGGAAAGAATGCGCAAGCATGCCGAGCGTTTTAATACTGAAATTATTTTTGATACTATCAATGAAGTGGATTTAAACTCCAGGCCTTTAAAACTCACTGGTGACTCAGGTTCTTATACCTGTGATGCACTCATCATTGCAACCGGTGCCTCAGCACGTTATCTGGGTCTTGAATCAGAGGAAGCATTTAAAGGTCGTGGTGTATCCGGCTGTGCAACCTGCGATGGTTTCTTCTATAAAAAACAAAAAGTCATTGTGGTTGGCGGTGGTAATACAGCCGTTGAAGAAGCTCTTTATTTATCTAATATTGCTTCAGAAGTCACTATTATCCATCGCCGTGATCATTTCAGCTCTGAAAAAATACTGGCTGACAAGCTCATGGAAAAATCCAAAACAGGTAATATTAATATTGAGTGGAATGCATCAATTGACGAGGTTTTAGGGGACAAATCCGGTGTCACTGGTGTGCGCATAAAAAGTACGCAGGATGGCGCTACCAGGGAAATCGATACCATGGGGGTTTTCATAGCCATTGGTCATAAGCCCAATACTGATATGTTCACGGGACAACTAGACATGGCTCATGGATATTTAAAAACTCAAAAAGGTTCTGAAGGCAATGCAACAATGACCAGTATAGAAGGAGTTTTTGCCGCCGGAGATGTGGCTGATCACGTTTATCGCCAGGCCATTACCTCCGCAGGCACTGGTTGTATGGCAGCATTGGATGCTGAACGCTTTCTTGATGATCAGGAAAAACAATAAGTTTTTATAATTTATCTTTAATGAGAAGTCATTAGCCAATAAATAAAAATGTGCCGTTGTCGCAAGACGGGGTTCATTTTTATTTTTGATAAGAGTTACAGCTTTATAACTTAATTAATTATTCTTATTATAAAAGAAAGTATAAAAACTCATCACATTAAGTTATCATTCATACACGATACCTGTATAATATCACTAACTGAAGCAAATATAATTATGAAAATTGATAAACTTATTCATTTAACCTCTAATCAACATCCTTTTTCCAAGCCCCTTGTCAAGACTGCATTCACACTGAGCTGTGCAGTTTCCAGTGCATTGTTACTAGCAACGACATCCCATGCTGAAAACTTACTGGAAGTTTATAGCATGGCTTATGAAACCGACCCGATTTTAAAGCAGGTAATTTCACAAAGACAATCCATTGGAGAAGGTTCTGTACAGGCTTTTTCAAGATTTTTACCTCAAATCAATGCTTCTGCTGATACAACAGCAATCAATCAGGATAAGCCGGTCGGCAGTGACTCCGACACCTCATATAATTCACATGGTTATAGTGTCGATTTGAATCAAAGCATTTTTGATAATCAAAACTATATTAATTATAGAATTTCCAATATTAATATTAATAGAGCCGAAGCTGCCCTCAATGCAGCACAGCAGGAACTGATTATCCGTTCAGCAGATGCTTATTTCAGAACACTCTCTGCTATTGATAAGGTCGGCTTTTCAAAAGCAGAACTCAAAGCAATTTCACGTCAGTTAGATCAGGCTCAAAAACGTTATGAAGTCGGTATCATTGCGATTACTGCCGTTCATGAAGCACAGGCCAGTTATGATAATGCTAATGCCGCACTGATTGCTGCTGAAAATGACTTATTAATTGCTAAAGAAAATTTACGAGAACTCACCAATCAATATATTGATGATGTCACTCCTCTGGCTGAAAAAATCCCACTCAATCCACCGGCTCCTGAAGAAATTCAGCATTGGGTTGATCAGGCTCTGACCGGTAACTATACCCTGCTGGCTGCTAAAGAAGATACTTTGTCACAAAAAGAGAATATTGAACTGCAACGCTCCGGACACCTGCCGACTTTGGGTTTAAAAGCATCCTATGGCTACGCCAAAAGCAATGGTCCAACCTCTTTTGCTCCACAATATCACGAAGGTAGAATTGGTTTAAATCTCTCTCTGCCCATTTATGAAGGTAATGCAGTAACTTCCAGAACCCGCCAGGCACAATATGACTTTCAGGACAGTCAGGATGCATATGATGAAGTCAAAAATTCCACAGAAAAGAGTACCCGCAGCAGCTATTTAAATGTTTTATCAGAAGTCAGCCGTGTTAACGCATTAGCACAGGCAGTTGTTTCCAATAAAAGTGCATTAAAGGCAACTGAAGCTGGATTTGAAGTAGGAACCCGTACTATTGTTGATGTGTTGAATGTTCAGCGTGACCTTTATCGTGCCAAGCAGGAACATTCTAATTCCCGTTATACCTATGTTTTAAATACTTTAAAATTAAAACAGGCATCGGGTGAACTGGCCAGAGTTGATTTAGAGACGGTCAATGGCTGGCTGCTTAAGTAAGCTACCAAATTAATAAGTTATGTCTTGTTATTGTTTATTTTTCTCAGGTGAAATCCATGAAGATTTTGAATTAGATGAGGTAAAATCTGATTTTAAATCACATTTTAATTTATCCGATGAGCAGGTTGGACAATATTTTTCTGGTCATGAAATTATTATTCAATCAAACCTGTCACAGATTGCAGCTTTAGATCTGATGGTAGAGATTGAGGAAATTGGTGGAATTGCTTATTTTCTCCCCCTTGATGGTGAAGTAATAATAACAGCTGAAAATAGCATAGGGAATAATAACAAAAAACCTCTAAAAACTGAAAAAATAAAACATGATACTCATAAAGCTAACATAGAGTTTACTAACAACCAGAAAAATCATGAAAAAAAGTATCAATTATTTTTTTCCAGTGATATCCAGGATGATTTTGATTTAGAGGATGTTAAGACTAACTTTAAGTCTCATTTAAATCTTTCCGATATTCAGCTGAAACAATATTTTTCCGGTACTGAAATCACCATCCTCTCTGATCTAACACAGCTTGAAACTTTGACTTTGCTTGCAGAACTCGAAGAACTTGGTGGGATATGTTATTTTCTACCCATTGAAGAAAATATTTCACTGCCTGATGGGGTAAAATCCAATAGGCGAAAAGCTCCAAGAAGAAAGAGAGTTCGACGTCATAGTTACAGAGCCGGCCTTCATTCTGACAGGCGTAGTGGAGGGGACAGAAGAAAGTCAGTTTATAAGTATTAACCCCCCCTCTTAATCTACCCAGAAGCGGGCATTTCTAAACATTCTCAACCAGGCGGCATCTTCTGTTATATGATCAGATTGCCAGGTATTCTGCACTGAACGAAACACCCGCTCAGGATGCGGCATCATAATTGTAAAGCGACCATCATCACTGCTTAAACCTGTAATCCCCATTTCCGATCCATTGGGATTATAAGGATAGTTTTCAGTGGCAGCGCCCTCATTATTAACATAACGCAGGGCAACTGAACCGGAATTCATCACTTCTGCAGCTGAATACCCGCTCTGAAATTCGGCTCTCCCCTCTCCATGCGCAACTGCAATAGGAATTTTAGAGCCTTCCATCCCCTTAAAAAATAATGAAGGAGAGGCTAACACCTCAACCATGACAGTACGTGCCTCAAACTGATCAGATTCATTTTTAACAAAATGCGGCCAGTGTGAGGTACCTGGAATCAACTCGTGCAGGTTTGACATCATTTGACAGCCATTGCAAACACCCAGTCCAAAGGTATCATCCCGATTAAAGAATTTTTCAAATTGTTCACGTGCCTGTTGATTGAATAAAATAGATTTTGCCCATCCTTCACCCGCCCCTAGTACATCACCATAGGAAAAACCACCACAGGCGGCAATTCCTTTCATATTATCCAAAGACAGACCTCCTGTAATAATATCTGACATATGCACATCCTGAGTTAAAAAACCCGCTCGTTCAAAAGCCGCTGCCATTTCAATATGACCATTCACTCCCTGCTCACGAAGAATAGCTATCAGCGGTTTTACCCCCGTATTAATATAGGCTGCTTCAGTGTATGGCTGGGAAATATCCTTGTTCACATCAAAAGTCAATTCATTGTGTATACCGGAGTTATCCAAATCTAAAATAGCATCAAATTCCTGTTGAGCACATTTGGGGTTGTCTCTTAATTTTTGCATCTGGAAGGAGGTTTCAGACCAGCATCGATGCAGATGACTGCGGGTTTTATTGACAAGAATAGAATCAGCCAGTTTAAAGTTAATCTCATTGGATTTTACCGGTATACCAATAACATGCGTCATTGACTCTAGTCCCATTGACTCAATTGTTTCGAACACAGCATCATGATCAGATTTTCTAATTTGAATGACTGCACCTAGTTCTTCATTAAACAAAACTTCTAATATTTCTTTATTTCCACTACACAATTTATCCAGCGTCATTTTTAATCCACAGTGCCCTGCGAATGCCATTTCAACAAGCGTAACCAATAAACCACCGTCAGAACGATCATGATAGGCTAATAAAAGATTGTTGTGATTGAGTGATTGAACTAAATTAAAGAATGACTTAAAACGTTCTGTATCATCCATATCCGGGCAAATATGACCAATTTCCTTATAGACCTGTGCCAGAGCAGAACCACCCAGACGATTCTTCCCTGCCCCAAGATCAATTAAAAGCAGTTCTGTTTCACCCTGATTCATTCTGATTTCAGGGGTTAGAGTCATCCGTACATCTGCAACCCGTGCGAATGCAGACAATATTAATGATAAAGGTGCCGTAACAGCTTTATCTTCACCATTATCATTCCATATCGATTTCATTGACATGGAATCTTTTCCAACCGGAATAGTAATTCCTAATTGTGGACAAACCTCCATCCCAACAGTTTGCACAGCATCATATAACCCGGCATCTTCACCACTATGACCGGCTGCTGCCATCCAGTTGGCTGAAAATACAATATCAGATAATTGATTAATTTTTGCTGCCGCAATATTAGTCAATGCTTCTCCAATTGCCATTCTGGCAGATGCCGCCTGATCAATTAAAGCAATCGGTGTACGTTCTCCAATAGCCATCGCTTCACCACTTGTTTCATGAAAGCCGCTGCAGGTAACCGCAACATCAGCCACAGGAATCTGCCAGGGTCCCACCATCTGTTCCTGAACTACCTGGCCAGTGATTGAACGATCACCAATCGTCACTAAAAAAGTTTTATCTGCAACACCGGGTAAATGTAGAACCCGTTCAATGGCATCATTCAGATCAACCTGACTTAAATCAAAAGGTTTTTGTGTACATTGAACATGTTTTACATCGCGAAACATTTTTGGAGGCTTGCCTAATAAAACATCCAGCGGCATATCAATTGGCGTATTGTTAAAAAAACTATCCGTCAGTTTTAAATGCTGTTGCCTTGTTGCTTCCCCGATAATGGCATAGGGTGCACGTTCACGCTGACAAATTTGTTCAAATTGCTCTATTTTATCCACGCCAACCGCCATCACATAACGTTCCTGTGATTCATTACACCAGATTTCCATGGGTGACATGCCATATTCATCATTGGGCACTTTACGCAGTTCAAAAACAGCACCTTTTCCGGCATCATTAACTAATTCCGGTAAGGCATTAGAAATACCACCAGCCCCGACATCATGAATAGAAATAATAGGATTGTTTTTGCCTAACTGCCAGCATCGATCAATGACTTCCTGACAACGACGTTCCATTTCAGGATTACCACGCTGCACTGATGCAAAATCCAGGTTTTCACAACTACTGCCGGAATTCATTGAAGACGCCGCACCGCCCCCTAAACCAATCAGCATTGCAGGTCCGCCTAAAACAACTATTCTGGCACCTTCCGGCACTTCACCTTTAAGCACATGTTCTGCTTTAATATTGCCCAGACCACCCGCCAGCATAATGGGTTTATGATAACCGCGAACTTCACTGCCCGATGGAGTGATTACCTTTTCTTCAAAGGTTCTAAAATAACCACAGATATTAGGACGGCCAAATTCATTATTAAAAGCGGCCGCACCAACAGGCGCTTCAAGCATAATATCCAGAGCAGAAACAATACGATCAGGTTTTCCATAATCTGATTCCCATGCCTGCATAGAATCAGCAATTTTCAAATTAGAAACAGAATAACCACACAGACCCGCCTTGGGTTTAGAACCCTGTCCTGTCGCTCCTTCATCACGAATTTCACCACCGGAACCCGTTGCAGCGCCGGGCCAGGGAGAAATCGCTGTCGGATGATTATGGGTTTCTACCTTCATTAAAATATGACTGTCTTCCTGCGTATACTGATAGTATGCTGTTTCAGGATCAGGATAAAAACGCTGGCAATTAAATCCCTGCATTACGGCACAATTATCACTATAAGCCGACAAAATTCCCTCGGAATTTTGCTGATAGGTGTTCCTGATCATAGAAAATAATGACTTTTCTTTCTTTTCACCATCGATAGTCCAGTCTGCATTAAAAATCTTATGACGACAATGTTCTGAATTTGCCTGAGCAAACATCATTAATTCGACATCGCTGGGATTACGTTTTAATTTCTCAAAACTGCTCACCAGATATTTAATTTCATCCTCAGCTAAAGCCAGTCCCAATCTGGAATTAGCATTAACCAGTGCTGTTTCTCCCTGTTCTAAAATATTAATGGTGTTAAATGGCTGCGGCTGATGTTTATCAAATAAAGAATGAGCCTGTTCCAGATTATCCAGACACACTTCAGTCATCCGGTCATGTAATTGTTGTACCAGTTCATTTTTTAATTGTTCATCAATTGAGAGTTCTTTAGGCAAAGTAATGGTATATAAAATTCCCCGTTCTATGCGTACAACTTCCAGCAATCCGCAATTATGTGCAATATCTGTCGCCTTACTGGCCCAGGGTGATATAGTGCCAATTCTAGGAACGACAAGAATTTCGATAATTTGATTATCTGTTGTATTAATCCTTGCTAAAGAAGAATGTTCACCATAAATTAAAATGCGCTCCAATACTAATAGATTCGGCTGACTGATTTCTCTTTCTGATTCAATAAAATGAATATACTGGCTGCTTATTGCTTGAATATCAGCATTTATTGCCTGTAATTGTCGTAAAAGTTTCTCAATTCGAAAGATTGATAAAGCAGATTTACCATGCAGAATTAGCATTGACTTCTCTCTTGTATGACATAAAAATGAGTTATTATTTTAACAAAGAGTTATGATAGTGACTATTTATAATTGTAGAAAAAAAGTAAAATATATCTTTTTAATCCTTATCAAACATAAAACTATACCTCTGTCTTATTTGCAACGTAAAAATGTTTGCAAAGCAACAGCGGAATAATTTTATTTGCTGATGACTCTAATCTATATTCCAGACATGACGAACAAAGAACAGACACATTTCCCGGCGGCCTCATTTCTAAGCTTAATAGGCTGCTGGTTATACGATACCATGCTGTTATGCGCTGTGTGGCTATTGGCGGGATTTGTATATATTATTCCTGCACAGCTATTCATTCAAATGGATTCCACTCACAGGAATAATTTAAGTACCAGTGAATTCACAGGCCCCATATTTTATAGTTATCTATTTATAGTGAGCTGGTTCTTTTTTGCCTGGTTCTGGACTCACGGGGGGCAAACACTTGGCTTAAAAAGCTGGTCACTGCGTTTGCAGACAATACAGGGCAATACAATAAACTGGACACAATCTTTATTAAGATTTCTACTGGCCGGTTCACCATGGATGCTCGCTTTATTTCTTTTTTCAGAGCTATCAAAAAAACAAATAATTGAACCACCCTGGTTATATGCAATTTTCCTGATTGGTTTTACAGGCATATTTTGGGTATTGATTGATAAGAAAAATCGCAGCTTACAAGATATTTTCTCTGCTACCTGTATTGTTAAAATACCCAGGCCGAAAAACCAGAAAAAACAAAAACTCTATTAGGGACCCTTAAAAATTTATTTTTTTAGTTACATAGAAATCTTGATTTCGTTATGTAACTTATCCTTTAGGGCGAAACCCTTATCAGGAGCTTATATTTGAAAAATAGATTTTATCTGTTCAATTTGCTTGTTTGACTCTTTTAATACATTAATACTGAGTTCCGGGGTTAATTTCCCTAATGCCATTTTATTAAATGCCGGTACCTGATCAATTATCGGCACAGTTTTTTGTTTATCCGTACCAATATAACTATGTAAATGAGCAATATTGATAATATCAGCCAAATCCGGTTTTGAATTTTCATCCCGCATCCAGTTTTCAGCTTCTTTTGCAGCCAGAACCATATCTTCAGAAAAATTCCAGGATTGTAATATTGAACTTGTCACCTGGTTACTCATTTTAGAAAGGAGTCGTTCAATCGATGCTTCACTGGCAATCACATCAGAGTATTCAAGGGCTTTATTTAAAATGGCCACATTACCAATATCGTGAACCAGACCTGCCAATAATGCTTGCTGGGAACTAAAACCCGGTGTTATTTTTGCTAAAATACTACTAATCGCAGCTATCTCAATACTATGTTCCCAAAACGCCTGCATGTGCTTTGTCAGTAATTCACTGGGAGATTTGAATAATTCCTGCATAGTGAATGCTGTAACCAGTTGCGAAGTGACTTTAGTGCCCAGACCAACAACGGCTGTTTTACAATCTTCAGCTTTATTTCTTCTCTGATACATCGCACTATTGGCAGCTTTAATCACTTTTGCAGTAATAACAGGATCACTGATAATAATTTTAGCAATATCAGCTGCTGAGGAATCTTCATCCGTAATAGTTTCTCGAATACGCAGTGCAATATTGGGCAAACTGGGTAAGGTAAAATTGCCCTGCTGAAGTTCAAAAATCAATTCATAAAGGATTTGATCCACATCATCCAAATCATCTTCACTCAATTCAAATGATTCTGCCTCGTTATCTTCCTGCTTATGCAATAATTCACAAACCTCTTCAGTAAGAACCAGTATTTTACTTGGAGAAATTGTTGTCACTTTATAACGACTGGGTCTAAGTTGCGCTACCGGTGCTTTTGCATGAACGCTATTTGCCTTAATAATTCTGGACGCATTATCCAGACTAAGAAGTTTAAGCGAACCCTCAAGTAAAAAGAATTTGTCCTTGCAGTCAGAATTAATATCAAGAACGACTTGATTGCCTGCTGTCTTTAAAACTTCTGAATGACTATTGATATAGTCCAGTTGTTTGTCAGTATAAGATTGAAAAGGAGTAAAAAACTTCAGGCTTTGTAGATCGATTACTTCTGCGTTCATTAGCGGCTTTTTCTTAATGTTTTTTTAAAATTAATTGGTAATTTCATGGCCGATAAGGATAACATATATTATAATAAAACACTTGGATTATGATAAAATTTGTTAGTAATTATCCCTTTAGAATATAAATTAAGTATAATGATTAAAGTAAAACTGCTATAATTTGACAGATTATTAATAACTGACTATTACACTTAGGTTTATGAATGAAGACAAGACGTTTTTTTATCCTGATAACCCTGATAACAACAATACTCCTGCTGCCGCTAAAGGGTTTTACACTTGGCTTTGG
This sequence comes from gamma proteobacterium symbiont of Taylorina sp., assembly GCA_025655455.1. GTDB lineage: Bacteria > Pseudomonadota > Gammaproteobacteria > GRL18 > GRL18 > GRL18. The sequence continues at coordinate 54,272 of JAHXIV010000014.1, read as the reverse complement.
TGCTATTAAAGTTCTTTCAAATATCAATGAACCTTTAAGATTACAAATTGAACTGCTTGATTCCAGATCGATTAATATTGATGACTTGATTGTAAGAAATGCCAGCAAAGAGGTATACAGACAATCCGATTTGGAGAGAAGCAGAGAATTTACCCAAGTTAAATTTAAAGCGATAAAAAGAGCGGATGGTTCCGTTTATCTTGATTTAAGCAGTAAGAAACCATTTAGGGAACTTTATATTACTTTTATTGCTGATCTAAATTGGAAAAATATTCATCTTAATCGCGAATATACTTTTTTTCTTGACCCACCTGTATTAAAAAAAAAGAAAGTAACTAAAAAGAAAAGTTCAACAACACAACAACAGAAGAAATCAGTAACAAGCCATCGAAAAAGGAAACAAAGTTATACTTCTCGTTCCAGCTCTAATCCGATTCAAAGTGATTCTTATTACGTACAGCGTTCAGATACACTTTCGCACATTGCCCAACGCGCCAGACCAGATAAATCAGTAACCGCCTTCCAGACAATGAAGGCACTTTTTTCCCTTAATCCCGATGCATTTATCAATAATAACATTAACTTACTAAAACAGGGTTATACATTAACCATCCCTTCCAAAGAAGAAATTCTACAGCTGAGTCAGCAGACAAGCAAACCAAAAACAAAGAAACAAGCACTGAGCAAAACCAGGCCTGCTGACAAGAAAACACCTGAAGTAGTTGAGCATCAGTCTTTAACATCTCAAGAAGAGTCCTCAACCCCGGATAAAGAGTCCTCAACTCCGGAAGAAAAGTCCTCAACCCCGGATAAAGAGTCCTCAACTCTGGAAGAAAAGTCCTCAATCCCGGATAAAGAGTCCTCAACTCTGGAAGATAAGTCCTCAACTCCGGATAAAGAGCCCTCAAGTACTGGCTCTGATACCCCACAACTAAAAATTGTTCCACCCTCAGAAGAATTATTGGCTAAACACGTAGACGATGATGTGCTTGAATTAATGGCCAGGACATTAAAAACATCACATGAAACAATTACCATATTACAAAAAGAGAATACCCAATTAAGCAACCGGATAGAAGAGTTAACTCAGAAACTCAATAATTTCGATGAAAAAAATAAAGATCTTAGTAATAAAATCGATCGTATCACCCGTTTATTAGAACAACAAGCAGCTCAATCATTAAAAGCATCAGATCAATTAAACAGGCAGGCCATAGATTCCAGACAAAACTCTAAACCATTAGCCATTGAGTCTCAAAACTATTCAGCTGCAAATAAAGGCCAGTCATTTTTTCAGCAAATAATGGCTTATCCAGAATTTTTATTCATATTTTTAGTGAGTATTATCCTGCTTTTTGCCGTTATTATTATGATGCAAAAACGCAGCAACACTAAGAAAGATGTTTCACAGGCCAGTACAGCAAATAATCATATAGCCCCTTCAGAAAAAACTTCTTCGAAAATTCAGGTTAAATCTGATAACGAGGATAGTGCAAAAGGAAATTCAGAATTCTCTGACTACTTTAATAAAAATATTATTGTATCGACTGAAACGCAAGCACAAACAAATGCTGGAGATAATAATACTGAAATTGAACTTGATTTGGATTTGGATTTAGATGAAGTTGTAGAAGATCCTATGTCAGTAGAAAGTCTTTCATCTGGAAAGCCAGCTTTAGAAAATGAAGCCGTCTTACGTGAAGTCAATACTTTTATTGCTTATGGTAAGTATGATGGTGCTGAGAAATTATTACAGGCTGAATTAGAAAAATCACCTTATGACAAATCATTGCATACCAAGTTATTTGAGCTTTATTCAGATACCGGTAGAGCCGATGATTTTAAAATCCATCTGAAAAAAATATCACAATTGTTAAACAGCGATAGTGAATTTAGTCAGCAGATTGAAAAGATATATCAACAAACCCGGGCTTAATTTAAAAAACCTTACTTTAAGGGGCTGTGTGGAAGTGTAGGCTGAGCACTATATTACATCTGAATGAATATCAGGTATATCTGCGTGTTTGCCATTCATCATCATTTCAATAAATACATCCACCAATATAGGATCCCATTGTCCAGTATCCCGTTCAGACTTAATAATTGATAATGCTTTTTCTTCACTCATTCCCTTTCGATATACTCGATCACCTGTCATTGCATCCCATGTGTCGGCAATCGATACAATGCGAGCCATCAATGGGATATCTTCTCCTTTTAATCTATCAGGATAACCTTTACCATCCCATCGTTCATGATGCCATGCAGCAATTTCACGATGGCGTTCATAATGTCGTAATGGCTTCATAATATCTGCTGTTTTGACCGGATGGTTACGCATAACGATAAACTCTTCATCGGTTAATTTATCAGGCTTGTTTAAAATATGATCTGGAATCGCAATTTTACCCAAATCATGCATTAAAGCCCCTTGTTTTAATACAGCCATATCTTCTTTTGATAATTTAAGATATTTTCCCATTTTGACAGAAAATTTTGCCACTCGACCTGAATGACCTGCTGTATAGGGATCTTTTGCTTCCAAAGCCTTTGCTAATGACTGTAAGACTTGAATATAAGCCTGTTCCTGTTTATCGAGTAAATCTCGTAAACTACTGGCCATTGTGTTGATAGAATGTCCTAGGTGAACTACTTCGTCAGAACCTTGTAAATGAGTTCGACTATCAAATTTTCCTTCTGTGATTGCTTTGGCTGTTTTTTCAATTGACTGTATGGGTGTAACTACTTGATGCTTTAAAAAATACCAAAGAAAAATAATAAACACAAAACCACTGAGTAGAATAATTTGAGTGACTTTTTTATCATATTGATCATCAATAATTTTTATATTGTCTAGTGTATTTTCTATATTAATTTCAACTTCAATGGCAGCAATAACCTCATTCTCATAATGTAGAGGAATAATAACATCCGTTATGGCCACCATTACTATTTCATCTGTCGTATTTTTTTGTAAGCTTTGTTTATATTCAATTTTACTCCCTACTAATGATTGGTCATCATTAAATATGGGATTGAGATAATCAGTCATTTTTTTTATTTTTGATTTGTTTTTTAATGAGTCTGCTAATATTTCTCCCTTACGATTAAAAATATAAAGTCTGTAAATAGAAAAATTAACTTCATGAAAATGAGTCAGAGCTCTATCAACTTTTTCCTGTAATAAGGACGGGTTTTTAATGTCGTATAGTGAAATGATTTCTCTTTCTAAACCATGTAGAAAGATCTGAGCTTGTTTTCGGCTTTCAATTAATAATATTTTTTCAATCATTTCCTCACTTTGAGTGTATAAAAAAATGGATTGAATGCCGAGCAAAATCATTATTAGAATAAGAATTTTTTTGGATAGTGATAATTTTAGTGATGTCATTCTAACTTTTTAGCCAACTGTGTGAATATTTAATTAATATCAATTGTAACATTGATCTGCAATCCACCTAAAGACGATAATACTATGCCATCATCTTCAACCGGTAATAAACACATGATTCAGTGTTCGTATTCTTTACTTAAAACCTGGGCAGTCAGTGCATCGACTTCAATTTCTAACACCATGCCTTCATTATTAATATATTCAATTTCATAAATGAATGGATGCTTGCTCACGTGAGCAGCCTCTTGTTTTAACTCTACTTCGAGTAATCGATTAATGTTATGCTCTGACAGTTTATTGAGTATATTTTCTAAAGCACTTATTTCACCAGAAGCTATAAGTGCTTTAATAACATAAGGTTGGTCATCATTTTCCTCACCATTGTCAGCAAAATCTATCTCTGCATAAGCGTGGTTTGTCAACAATAGATGAGTAAATAACAGGATAAATATTAAAACAATATTTTTTGGTTTAACCATATATTTTCTAATCATGAGATGACCTTTATTTCATTCTATTACATCTTAAATTCAGTACGATTTGAATACTTTTGACTCTGATCAGGAATGTTCACCGTATCTTTATTATAGTCTCGGTGCCAAGCATCCTGATGACAGCTAAATAACTCCAGAAATAGTTTTTCTATAGTGTATCAAGCCAAAATGAATTGAAACTGAAAACACCTCCTTTCCTTACTTTCAAAGAGGTGATTTTCTGACAGGCTCCTATTTACTCACAAACCATCATCATTGAAACTAATCTGTTATGACATAAACAAAGTGCTATTTTTTCAGTTTCAATTCATCTTAAGGTGATATTGTTAAAATATAGAATTGAGCAAACCATCGTTTGATCCTTGAAATTGAGATAATAGTTTGTAAAAAAAAGAGACATGAGAATAATACTATGACCACAGGTAGCCTGACATTGGAATTTTAGGAAATTAGCATGGAACGATCACTTATACGTAAAGAAGTTACTCCCTTTCTGATCATGTTCGGTTCACTGATTGTCACAACCATGATCATTGATACTTTGCTGCACCAGTTTGAACTGGTCTGGATTGGACGCTATCTGGGCATCCCCGGAACCATTCTGATACTACTGTCATTCTTTTATTCAATGCGCAAGCGTAAGCTGATTCAGTTTGGTAAACCAAAAAAATTACTCATCCTGCATGAGACGCTCACCTGGATGGGGGCATTAATGATTCTGGTGCATGCAGGGATCCACATCTACGCCATCCTTCCTTGGCTAGCACTGATGACCATGTTGATCAATGTTATAAGCGGCATGACGGGTAAATACCTATTAGATCGTTCACGCCGTTTTCTGGCCGAAAAGAAAATGGGGTATTTGCAGCAGGGATTGTCTGAAGAGATGATTGAGAAGAAACTCTTCTGGGATGCAACGACTTTTGATCTGATGAAAAAATGGCGTGCAGTGCATCTGCCCATTTCACTGGCGTTTGCCGTGCTTGGCATTACTCACATTCTTAGTATCTTTCTATTTTGGGAATGGATATGAAAAAAAATACACTGATTTATATTGTTGCCGTAAATTTGTTCATCCTTGTCCTGCTGGCAATATTTTTTCCTCATTTAATGATTAGCCCTGGCAAACCCATTGATGCCCATGCAGAACTGACCACAGATTGTTTTACCTGCCATACTGCATTTTTCGGTAGCAGTCCTGAAAAGTGTATTGCCTGCCACAAAGTAGCAGAGATTGGCTTAACAACCACCGAGGGACTACTTATCTCTAAAGAGAAGAAGAATGTCGCTTTCCACCAGACATTGATTGAGGAGGATTGTATTGCCTGTCACAGTGATCACAAGGGAGTGCAAGCCTTCCGTCCTATCGGTCAGTTTTCACATCGACTATTAGATCAAAAACTACAGGAACAATGCGATAATTGTCACGTCAATCCAGATGATGCTCTGCACCGAGAAATCAAAGGCAACTGTGGACAGTGCCACAATCAGGAAGATTGGTTGCCAGCGACCTTTGCTCATGAAAAGTATTTCCGTTTTGACCGTGATCATACGACTGAGTGTGAGACTTGCCACATCAATAACGACTACACAGATTATACCTGCTATGGCTGTCATGAACATTCTCGTTCCAACATCAGAGAAGAGCATGTTGAAGAAGGGATATACGATTATGAGATCTGTGTAGACTGCCACCGTAGTGGTGATGAAGATGAAGCAGAGCGTATTTGGAAGAGGAAACGGTTTGAAGCAAGAAAAGTAAGACCGTTTGAGATGAATCAATACAATCAAAGAAAAGGTAAACATCATGATGACAATGATGATGATGATTAAAAATGTATTAGCTTCTTTATTCAGGAGAAAAATATGACTAATACACAGAAAGATTTCATTCAACTATTGATGATGCTATCGGTATTGGTGTTATCCATCAGCTTATTACCGTACGCCAGTGCAGATGGAAATGGTTGATGCATTAATAAAAAAAAGGAAGCGAAAGTAAACGGTTGAATATTATTGAATCAAAAACTGATTGCTTAAAAACAGATGAGGATTCTATCATCAATTTAATCATCTTTAATACATAGAGGTCTATCATGAAAAAATTAAACCGTACACTCATAAAAAGAAAGTCATTCGCTATTGTGGCTTCCAGTGTCATCACATCACTTTTCTATATGCATTACCTGCAGGCTGAAACATTACCTCAGCGAGGTTCGATCCCTTTTTATATATATGATATTAATTCTAATGGCTCTATCAGCCAGGATGAATTTAATACAATACGAAGCCTGCGGATGGAAAGTAGATCTGCCCGGGGTCAGCCAATGCGAAATATGGCTTCAGAACCTAACTTTAATCAATTCGATACAGATAAGGATGGTCAGTTAAATACTGATGAACTTGCCTATGGACAACAATTACAAAGACAAAAACGATGGAAAATGAGACAAGGCCAAGGAATTGGTATGAGTAATGATCGCAATATGCCAAGGTTCAAAGACTTTGATAAGAATCAGGATGGTCTGTTAACCCCTGAAGAATTTACCTCCGGGATGCAGTATTGTCAGAACATGAGACAGGGAATGAGTATGCGAAAGAGACAAGAACAGGGTAGAGGCATGAGTCGCGGCCGTAATATGCCAAATTTTGAAGATTTTGATATTAATAAAGATGGTTATATTAGTGAGCAAGAGCTGATTGAAGCCCGTAGCATGCGGATTAGCAGCAGAATACAACAAGGCTATCAAATGAGAAATACGGCAAATATTACACCATTTCAGGATATTGATACCAACTCTGATGGTAAAATCTCTCCGGATGAATTTTCAGCTCAACAAAAATACCATCAAATGGGAAGACAAAGACCTCAATAAATTCTATTGCCTACAAGAATGTAGATAAGATGTTTGAGTAAAACTGGGATATTTCAAAGCCACACAAGAATTTTTCAGCTTTGATTTTGAAGAGCTTAGAAACAATACGGATTTCATTCTTAGCTCTTACTATAGTGGAAGTGATTGATACTAATCTCCTGAGACACATCAAAAAAAATCTTCATTAGCTGGTACATATACCAGCTATCCTTATAGCCACACAGCTCACGAATAGAATGCATGGCAAATGTGGGTACACCGATATCCAGTGTTTTGATACCGATTTCTGCCGCTGTAATTGGTCCAATGGTACTGCCGCAACCTAAATCTGTACGAACAACAAAATTTTGAATGGGTATACCGGCTTTTTCCGCCATCAATTTAATTACCGCACCGGTTTCAGAATTAGTAGCATAGCGCTGGTTTGCATTAACTTTTATAACCGGTCCCTGGTTGAATAAAGGACCATGACTGGCATCATGCTTATCTGAAAAATTTGGATGAATCCCATGTGCATTATCAGCCGAAACCAGCATGGATTTATCTATAATACAATTTAATGATTCAGCTGAGTCAGATAAACGTTCTAAAACGGACTTAAGAAAAGATCCTTGTGCTCCTGCTGTTGAAGCACTGCCAACCTCTTCATGATCACTACAAACCAATAGACTGCTTGATTGATTATCCACGTTGATTAAGCTTTGAATACCTATAAAACAACTCAGTAAATTATCCAGACGACTGCTGGCAATAAAATCATTATTAAGGCCAACATAAGCTGCCTTTTGTGTATCATAAAAACTCAGCTCATAATCCAGTATTTTATTGATTTCAAGCTCTTTATATTGACTGACTAATTGTTTTCTTAGTAGTTCATTTAAGCTGCTATTCAAGGGGGCTTCTGGATCCTGATCATCAACTTTCATCAATACCGGCGGCAAGTCAGTTTGTGAATTAATCATTCTTTTTTTATTGGCATCCCGGTCAAGATGAATAGCCAGACTCGGGATCGTTGCAATTGGTTTTTTAAAGTCAATCAGACAACTATAAAGTTTATCCTGATTATCACAATAAACAACTCTGCCCGCCAATGAAAGATCACGATCAAACCAGGGATTTAACAAAGCACCACCGTATACTTCCACTCCCAGTTGCAGATAGGAATGTGACATAATTTCAGCATTGGGTTTTACTTTCAGGCAGGGACTGTCGGTATGAGCACCAAATAGTCTTATCCCTGTCTCAAGCACTTCTTTTTTTCCTGCAATAAAGGCGATTAAAGCCGAATGATTGCGAGTAACATAATATCGTTGACCGGCTGCTAAAGACCAGGGTTCTGACTCATATAAGCGCTTAAAACCATGCTCTTCTAATAGTGTTATCTGATTATCAACCACATGAAACGGAGTTGGAGAAGCATCAATAAATTGCATCAAATCCTGATTAAAGTCTGCTACATTATTTAGAGGATTAGTCATTATTTGCCAAAGCCTCAGCACAATCATGAATTAATTCGTGACCTTGATAAATAAAGCCGGTATAAATTTGTACCAGTTCAGCACCAGCAGAGATTTTTGCCAATGCGTCCTGAGCTGAAAAAATACCACCTGCTGCAATAATTGGAATTTTTCCCTGTAATTGTTCAGCTAAAACAGACACAACATGAGTGGACTGCTGATTCACGGGAACACCACTTAAACCACCCTGCTCTTCTGCATTATTCAGGCCTTTAACCGCATCACGTGAAATAGTTGTATTGGTTGCAATCACCGCATCAACTTCTTTTTCTAACAACAATTGTGTAATTAAACAGATATCCTCATCGGACATATCCGGAGCAATTTTCACTGCCAGAGGAACATACTTATTCCATTGTTCAGATAAAACTTTTTGCTCCTCTTTAAGCACCTCTAACAGATGTTTTAACTCATCTCCAAACTGAAGTGTTCTTAATCCCGGAGTATTAGGCGAAGAGATATTAATAGTGATATAGTCTGCCAGAGAATAAACTTTCTGCAGACAAAGTTTATAGTCATCAGCCGCATTTTCAACCGGGGTTTTGAGATTTTTACCGATATTAATCCCGATAATAATATTATCAGACTGCACATCCCGATTCTGATTTTGTCTGATCTGCCTGACTTGCTCAGTCAGATGTTCAACTCCTTTATTATTAAATCCCATACGATTGATAATAGCACCAGCCTCAGGAATACGAAATAATCTGGGTTTTGGATTTCCGGGCTGAGCTTGCGGTGTTATCGTACCTATTTCAATAAAACCAAAGCCAACAGAAGACAGGCCACGAATATAGTCTCCATTTTTATCCAGGCCGGCAGCCAATCCTACCGCATTTGGAAAAACAATTCCCATCACTTTTTTAGGTGCATGTACGGGCTGACCAAAAAATAAGCGGGAAAGTTTAAATTGATGAACAGTCTGAACGGCTTTCAAGCCAATCGAATGTGCTTTTTCAGCATCCATACTGAAAAAAAATCGGCGCATCAGAGGGTAAATAAAAGACATAAAATTAATACCTAAGCCGAATAAACAGGATAACGTATTTATATGAAATAAATTTCACTAAATACCTAAAACAGGAGCAGGAATAAAGAAACAGAATCACAAATTATCTGATTCTGTTTTAACCTTGTGATAAAAATAAATAAATACCACTCAAGGCACCGATCACCGCAATAGTAATATTAAATAATAAGATTTTTTTAGTTCGTGGCGTACGTTCCTGTTTCATATAGCTCAAAGAAGAAAAAGCAGAAATAACCATGACAATTTCACAGAAAAAAACAGCAATGACTGTCGCAATTTTTTCATCACCACCCCACTGCTGAGTATAAGAAACATAAGCCAGAGTCATACCAATAAGTGCAGCAAATGGTGGTACAAGTGAAACATAATACCAGATTTTAGCCATTGTCTTTGATCCCTAATATTAAAAATAATCTAAAAAGAAAAAGTATATCCCAATAGATCTTTAATTAACAGTTTTATCTAATACATCAGTGACAATGCTTCACTGATATAATTTTTTATAAATCCCCTTTAAACTCCTGATATTTTAGTCTACATTATTAATACACATTATTTTATTCAACTCAGTTATATCAGTTAAACTGGATTAATTATGAAGACTCTAATTACACCAACAAATATTGAAAAAAAGCTAAATAGTAATGACTTTATTGTTTCCAAAACCGATAACAAGGGTATTATTACCTATTGCAATCAAATTTTTATTTCAATGTCGGGTTATTCAGAACAGGAACTGATTGGCAAACAGCATAACATTATCCGCCATCCAGATATGCCAAGAGCCGTTTTTTTTCTGCTCTGGCAAACTCTACAGCTGGGTAAAGAATTTTTCGGCTATGTAAAAAATATGCGTAAAGACGGTGGCTTCTACTGGGTTTATGCCAATATTACCCCACGTCTGCCTGTTAAAAAAAAGTTAGGTTATTATTCTGTGCGTCGTGCTCCTCGCCAGGAAATGATTGATGTGGTGAGTCCTCTCTATGCACAGATGTTGGCAAAAGAACAACAGGTTGGAGCAAAAGATGCAATTAATGCATCAACACTGATTTTAGAAAACAAACTTGCTGAATTGGATATCAGCTATGAGGAGTTTTCCCGTGACTATTAATCCTCCAATTATTTTTCGTGCCGGATTTATATTCTTTATTTTATTATGTCTGGTTGATTTCTTTTATAGCGGATATGAATTTCGTTCCTTAATTTATCTTATGATGACATTGGCATTACTGACTTTATATCACTGGAGCTTATCCCGTAATCAAACTTTATCAGAAAAACTCAAACATTTTTCTAAGCAATTTGCTCTGGGTAATCTGGATGTACGTATCAGCAATATTAATTTAAACCACGAACTGGGTGAAACCGCATGGTTTATCAATGATGCAATGGATCAGACAGAAACATTATTTAAAGAAATTCACATGGCTGTTGCCTGTGCAGAAAATGGTGAATTTAATCGCCAGGTACTTTCAACAGGGCTTAGTCCCGGCTATCAGGAGTTAGCACAACAGGTTAACCTGTCACTGGAGAAGATGAAACAAGCCTATAAGCAACGCCAGTTGGAAATCATAAAAAATCGGTTGGATGAGTTAAAATCAGGTGCCTTGCTGGAAAATTTGCGTTTAAACCAGAACGATTTGTCTGAGATTACAGATAAAATGAAAGAAGTTGAGGAAACTTCTAATGAATCTGTTGAAATTGCTGTCAACGGGAAACAATCTATTAAGCAAATTAATCAAAGCTTTACTGTTTTGGTAGAAATGAATAGTAAGATGCTGGATTCTTCAAAGCAATTAAGTGAACAGAGTAGTCAAATATTTGAGGTGTTAGGTCAAATTACCTCCATTGCCGATCAAACCAACTTACTTGCATTAAATGCTGCAATAGAAGCAGCAAGAGCGGGAGAACAGGGGCGTGGCTTTGCTGTAGTTGCGGATGAAGTAAGAAAACTGGCGCAAAATACTAAAGAGGCAACCAATAGTGTTAATGAAGTGATTAGTAATTTTGACAAAGCTACTCAGGCAATGATGGAGAATACAGAATCAGTATCATCAGTTGTAAATGAATCTAAAAACACCATTGAAGAATTTGATAATAATTTTGCACGTTTTGCAGAAATTGCGACAAAAACTCATGAGTCTGTCTCCTATGCAGAAGTTATCAGCAGTGCATCACTGATAAAAATGGATCACATGGTCTATATGCAAAATGCTTATCGTGCAGCAGAAACCGGAAAAGATTCCCATGAGTGGCAGGAGGTCACTGTGGGTCATCATCAATGTCGTTTTGGTCAATGGTATGATACAGGACTGGGTGACAGATTATTCGGTCATTTGCCATCCTATATAAATATTGAACAACCACATAAAAATGTTCATGAGAGTGTCTATAGAATCCTGGCCATTTTAGAACAGGACTGGCGTTCAGATACTCAATTATCTGAAGAGCTGCTGAATATTTATAGTCAAGCTGAGCGTTGTAGTAAAGAGCTGGTTCAAATAGTGGATAAACTGGTCGAAGAAAAGCACAAGTTTGAAACTACTGATATAGAAACTGAGGCAGAAATTGATTTTTTCTAGTTTAGATCTGATCTCTTATTTCAGCTTTATGACGTTGTTCTATACGTTGCTGAGAGGCCAAAAAGCCTTCTAACTGGTGTTTATGTAGTTGAGATAAGCCCTTCAGACGTCCGCCGATTAAGGTTTGTCTGTCAGGGTACGGTTCAAAATGAATAAAACGAACTTCCACATTACAGTCAAAGTGAATAAAATTTGTTTCAATATGACATTGAACCAGACTTTCTCCAATTTCAACAGGTTCCGGCCAGTAGCCTCCAATAGTAAATAACAAACCATTATTAGATAAATTGCTCACCTGACCTTTATAGACCGAATTACTTACTTTAACCTCTGATGAGGAATCAATATTAATTCGATATCCTTTTCGACGTTGACCTTTTTCTATACGTTTTGGAATCACCACTTCATATAAAATTTCACCATCATCTAATATAATATTATTAACTTTTGAATGAAATGAAAAAACCTCATGATCCTGATTCACCTGAGTGATCACAGTAACCGGATCGTTTCTTTCCAGAATTAAAATTCCTTCAGGATTTTTTTCTGCAATAATTAAACTATTACGCTTTGTATCCAGAGTAATCGCATGGGAAATGATCCTCTGACCTGAAGCTGAATGAATGGTTAAGAAATTATCCTGTTTGAGCTGATAAATAAACTCATCTCTGAGCATTTTTTCCAGGACTTCTTCAGCACTTTCCTTGTTGAACATTTTTAAATTTAAAAAATCAAACATCATTTAACTCCCTGAACCACCTGTTATTTACAGGCGGCAATATTTTTCCGTTTTGCTTCCAATCATACTGAACCCCAGTCTTTTCCAGAGCTATATTCATTTGTATTATCATCAAATAATTGTGCAAAAAAAGGATTTATTATTTCCCTGTGCTGTTCAGCTTGTTTTGTACCACTGAGCTGACCATAAGTAGGTGAATAATCATCAACATCATTAATCAACTGCGCAAAAAAAGGATTTATACTTTCTTTGGGTGGTGTTATTTTTTGCATCATTGCTTCAGTATTTACTTTATTAGTATTAAGATTTTCAGATAAGCTGTCTAAGGAATGATAAGATTCATTAGCGAGTTCTATTAAATGTTCACTGATATCCTGGTGTGTTTCATGTCGTATCGTTGAATTAGCCACTGCACTGACAGCCCCCATCGCACCGCTAAATAATATGCCAAAGCCCAGATCACCAACCAGCCTGGATCCTTCTGAACAATCATCCGCGGTCAGCTCTCGATAATACTTTGAGATAACCGGTAAATGCTGCATCGGATTGACCATATCAATCACATCAGCCAGGGTAAAGCCGTCATCACCCCAAAAGGATTCATCCTGTTGTGTTTGAGGTTCCAAATGACTTTTTGTTGTTACAGAATGATTAGCAACCGTTCTTTGTTGATAATATATTTGCTGTAGTTCCATAGTAAGCTCACAGGAATTCGTTATTATCTGTACTTTCTATTATTTTCTACAGTAGATACAAGCAATTATTACGCCATAAAAGATATGTATTTTACAACCATTTAAGCAAATAAAATAAATGAATGCCTTCTGAGGATTTTGCGGGGCCGACAACTTCTGCAGCAAATAAATTCTTGTCATGGTTTTGGGATTTAACAGCTTCTTTATCAGAATCATAAAGAGTCACCACAGTAGCAGGGAAACGCTTACGTTTTTTTCGCGGTGAGTAAATGACAGCAAAATGCTGCTCTGCATAGTTGGCCCGCGGATGGGGATCAAGAGAATAACCTTTCAATTCTTTATATTCCAGTAATATATGTATACATTATTTAAGTGTCGTTTCAGGTGTGTTTTGAAAACATTATTGGTCGCACTCGATTTCGCCATCTAAACAATCGGTACAAACACCCCAGTATTTTAGAGGTGTCCAGTTTTTGCCTCCCAGATGATCAGAAATGAAGTTATAATTGAGATAACGGCAATCACCATCGTTATCTTCGTCTGTGAAGAGTATGGCGCTGCTGATTGATCGATATTGAATGTTCTTTCCTTTGTGAACACCATGATTCCAATCACTAATCACTGAAAGTTTGCGGTAGGGTTTCGAATTGGCATTTTTCAGTGCTTTTACCATATCCGTACGTATTGCTTCGGTATCGCCTGAGTTTGAATCACCAGGGAATTTACCTGTCGCTTTAATACGGTCGCCCTTATTTTTTATTAAAGTGAATTCGCCTGCCGAGATTGCCCCCTGTGATCGATATGAACCAGAAGTCGCCCACAATTCAATACGAACTTTGTGACTACCCACAGACATATTTTTGCTAATACCACGCCAGGCTTTACCATCGCCTTTAAAAAAATCATCATAAGGCAATGAATGCAGTCCCATTTCCCAGCTTGTCAAACTTTCAAATTCTGTTTTGCCAATTTTATTGTGGCCATTAAACATCTTATCCTGGTCTTTCCCATCGACGAAAATTTTTAGCTCAAAAGTAGCGTTAGTATTGAATTTGGGGATATTTTTAAATTTCTCAACAGTGCTATAAACCGGTGTGTTGCCTATTGACTGAAGCAGAAAGATTCGCCCGTAAAGTGGCTGCATGAGGTTAAAAGTGCTGCCAGTTTTAACCTTGTCCTGGTCAGAAGATGTGATCCTTTGTGTTGACCAGACAATTTTACCCGTATTGTTTTTATGCAAGTTGCTACTCAGTGGCATATTTTGATATTTCGTCAAAATGGCTTGTTTATCAGCTCCTAGTTTTTCAGAGGCGGCTTTTGCAAGGGTATCTGCATCGCTATCTAACTCGCCTTTGAGTACAGCTAACGCTTTTTTTCCCTTTGCAATTTGATTAGTAACATAGGTGTAGGATTCATTGCTGGTTTTAAATTTTCCAGAAAATTCTTTATTGAATTCAGCAAACACTTTCTCTACCGCTTTAAAATTTCGTGTCGCCGTTGCTGCAGAGTTAATGTGGGCGACCGTTTTTCCAGCGTGGTTTTTTTGTGCCGTGGCCAAAGATGTTTCAAATAAGCCAAGGCTTGAACCAACGCGTTTCAATTTTCGACCCGCTTTGTCTGACATGCCAAGAATTCTATTAATAGACTGTGGGGGTTGCGTCGCCATCTGCTGTCTAATGGCCGCATTTTCCGCATTTTTCAGCTCTTCAATACGCGCTTTAAAAGCAACAATTTCTGGATGGTTGGGAGCAAATGAACCTTTATAGCGGGAAAATATTTTCTCATAACTGCTTTGTGCTTTATCAATGTTGTAATCAGGGCTATTACCTTTGGTAATGTCTTCTTTTGCCGCATCAAGGCTGCTGTTACCAATACGCAGTTGCCGTGTTATATTCGACATCAGTTTGTTCGCAGTACCTGATGAGGTACTGGGTTTATTTGCATTGCCTTGCGCTGCTGCTAGTGCACTTTCCATACTGGCGCTCACTTGTTTGATGCGTACTTGTAGTGTGGTGAGCATTACATCGTTTGGATCATAAGAATCAGCATAGCGTTTGCCGATGAGATCAAAGTCTGATTTGGCGCTGTTGATTTTGGATTTTGCAAATTCAGCACTGCCACTTTTTATTTGCTCTTCGGCTTTATCTAAAGATGCGTTTGCGCTATTCACAAAACGCATAATATTCGAACTCAATTTTCTGGAAGTTGCAGCCGCAGGCTTGCTGGGTGCAGTATTTTTTACTGCGACAACTTCACCTTTTGATTTAGCGGTTAGTTCGTCAATGCGCGCTTTCAGCGTGATTAACGTTGGGTGGTTGTGATCAAAAGAAGTGCCATAATATTTAAATATATTGTCATATTGTTCTTGTGCGCCTACGATGTGGTTACTGCTGTTTCCTGCCATACTGCGCTGGATAAGATCCTCAGCTTTATCAAGTGATTGGTTAGCGCTATTAACCCGGCGCATAATATTACTGCTTAAATCAGCAGATAATACGGATTCGATAGGGATAAAAAGTGCGAGGAAAAGCACGAGATGTAGAAATCGTTTCATGTAAGTTCCTTTGTTTGTTATGCCTGTTATTGTTGTTTGATCCTGCCCGTTTGGAAATTCTAAATCAGAAGCTTGTCCGAGAATAGAAATCTTAAAGATACTGTATTATAAGTCAACCAAATTTTAGCATACAAGCACATAACCGGGATTGCGTGGGCAAGCAAGCTTATAACATATGGGATATGTTAATATTTTAACATTGTTCGTTATAATGGAGCCTGCATTGTACCTGTTTTCTCCCCGGAAAAAAATTATTCACGGATTTAATCCATGCCAATAGAAAAAAAACAATTTGAGCTGCATCTGAATGTCATGCAAAATGACATAAGTGCCATTAGTTTATTGGCAGAACACTGCCATTTTTCACGGCAAAAAATAAAACAAATCATGCAAAATGGCAGTGTCTGGCTGACACACAACAATACGACAAAAAGAATCCGTCGTGTTAAAAAGAAACTTCGTCAGGGGCAAATATTACATTGTTACTATGATGAAGGAATCTTTAATCAGATCCCGATTGAGGCAGAACTTATTGCTGATAAAGACGACTACAGTCTCTGGTTCAAACCCGCAGGCATGTTGTCACAAGGCAGCAAATATGGTGATCACTGCACCCTTTATCGTTGGGTTGAAAGTCATTTAAAGCCGCAAAGAAATGCCTTCATTGTTCATAGGCTCGATAAAGCAACCAGCGGTCTTATGCTCATTGCACATTCAAAAAATGCCGCTGCAGCTTTATCCCGGCTATTTGCCGAAGGGGCAATTAAGAAATATTATAAAGCGATTATTCATGGTCATTTCCCTGATGAAAAAGTCTTACCGTTTATACTGGATGAACCTTTGGATAAAAAGCAGGCACAAACAAAAATTTTGCATAGTCAGGTGTTGGATCAGAGCCATCGGCCAATAAACTTGCCTGCTGACGTTTTGCAAACATTTTCACCTGCAAATAAGGCGGCAGGCAAGTTTATGTTTGATAATAGTATAATGAATCAACAAATTGACAGTGCCAGTCTGGTTGATATCAGGCTTTTAAGCGGACGAAAACATCAGATTAGACAACATCTATCACATATCGGTCATCCTGTCGTTGGCGATCGACTCTATGGAACAGGAAAAGCCGATGGATATGACTTATGTCTGACTGCTTATAAAATTTCTTTTCTTTCACCTTTTGATAAACAAAATCAATATTATGAGTTAGACTCATCTTATTATCCAACATTAAGAGTCGTCAACCAAAAAAATGTGGCTGAATGAATTATCAGTAACATAAAATATACTGAAAATTCATTTAGTTAAATTTTTGTTATTTAAGAGCACAACCATGAAAACAGTCAATGTACGCCTGACTCCTGAAGGAAGAATGGATGTTTTATCAAAGTGGGAAGTCAACATCCTCCTCAATGCCAGCAAGGGCAAGTTCGCTAATGATTTCAGAGCCTGTTCCCTTGCAGTTCTCAATACAGGCAGTACAGAGGATAGCGCAAAAGCGGTGCTGGAACAAAATCCTGATTATCAGATTGAAGTCATCCAGCAGGAAAGAGGCATTAAACTGGAAGTATTCAATGCACCTGCAAGAGCCTTTGTTGATGGTGAAATGATAGCAGGGATTAAAGAACACTTGTTTTCTGTACTGCGGGACATCGTCTTTGTAGGCAATGATATACACAAAAATCCACGCTTTGATCTGTCCAGTTCAGAAGATATTACCAATGCAATTTTTCATATTTTACGCAATGCCAGAGTACTAATCCCAGAAATTCTACCCAATATTGTCGTCTGCTGGGGTGGTCATTCAATTCAACCGGTAGAATATGAGTACACCAAGGAAGTCGGTTATCAATTAGGACTTCGCTATATGAACATTTGTACCGGCTGCGGCCCCGGAGCAATGAAAGGTCCTATGAAAGGCGCTAATGTCGGTCACTCTAAACAACATATTACAAATGGTCGTTATATTGGTATTACAGAGCCGGGGATTATTGCCGCTGAATCTCCAAACCCCAGCGTCAATGAACTGGTTATTTTACCTGACATTGAAAAACGTCTGGAAGCCTTTATCAGAACAGGTCATGGTATTATTGTCTTTCCCGGAGGTCCTGGAACTGCAGAAGAGATTCTATATATCCTGGGTATATTGCTGCACCCAAAAAATAAGGAACTGCCCTTCCCTCTGATACTCACCGGACCTAAAAGCAGTGAAGAATACTTTAAAAAAATTCATCATTTTATTGAGGTAACATTGGGTTTTGAAGCGCAGCAGAAATATAAAATCATTATAGATGATCAGACATTGGTTGCACGTGAAATGAAAACCCGTATCCATGAAGTTTCCGAGTTCAGAAGAACAAAAAGTGATGCCTATTATTATAATTGGATCATCCATATTGATAAAGAATTTCAATTACCTTTTAATCCAACTCATGAAAATATGAGTAATCTGAAATTACATAAGGATCAGGCAACCCATTCACTGGCAGCCAATCTACGCCGGGCATTTTCCGGAATCGTTTCAGGTAATGTTAAAGATGAGGGTATTTCTTCCATTGAAAAATACGGCAAGTTTAAAATTCAGGGCGATGAAGAAATTCTTTCACCTCTGGATGATCTGTTAGAAGCCTTTGTTGAGCAGGGAAGAATGAAATTACCCGGTAGTGTTTATGTTCCCTGTTATGAGATTATTAAATAAGGAATGAGACAAACTTAAAAACATGAGTCAACTCATTCTATTTAATAAGCCATATAATGTTCTCAGTCAATTTACTGATAGTGATAAGGAATATGCTTCTAAAAGAGAAACTTTATCGCACTATATTTCTATTAAGAAGGTTTATCCTGCTGGTCGGCTAGACAGGGATAGCGAGGGTCTTTTATTACTGACAGATTCCGGCCACTTACAACATCAGATTGCTCATCCGGTTCCAAATGCCGGTGTTGCCAAAGAAAAATCTTACTGGGTTCAGGTAGACGGCGCAATTACAGAACAGGCAATTAGGCAATTACGTCAGGGCGTAAATCTTAAAGATGGTTTAACATTGCCGGCAAAAGTTCGAAAAATTTCACCTCCGCATCTCTGGCCAAGAAATCCACCCGTCAGATTTCGCAAAGAAATTCCTACCTCCTGGATTGAACTCATTATCAGCGAAGGAAAAAACCGTCAGATCCGCAGAATGTCAGCAGTAGTAGGCTTCCCCGTGCTGAGGCTGGTTAGACATCGTATTGGAAAATGGCACTTGCAAAATCTGCAACCCGGTGAGTTTAAGGTTCTGCAGGTATAGATATGAGCCGTTACGATATGTGATATAATTCTCCGTTTTAAGGAAATTTAATGGGTTTAATCATATTTGTCATTCTTCTATCAATTACCAGCACTGCTAGTGCCGATATTTTTCTCAGAGATGATATTATCACCCGGCCTGATGTTAACAATTTTTCTATGTGCCATGCACAGGGTTGTAAAAAAGTAGAGCAATTATCTCTAAGCGATGAGGAATGGCAGAAAATTGCCCGACATTTCCATTCTGCTGCTGATTCCGCCCAACAGGAAAGAGAACAAATTGCCGATGCAATTGCTGAATTTGAACAGATTATTGGTATTAAAACAGGAACCAGCCAGGATAAGGCGGGATTATTTGCATCAATGGGTTCTCCCGGACAACTGGATTGTATTGATGAATCAACCAATACCAGCAGTTATTTATTAATCCTGAAAAAACAGGGCTTATTAAAATGGCATGAACCTATGGATCATGTAACCCGGGGATTTTTTATATTCGGCTGGCCGCATAGTTCTGCTGCTATGCGGGGAAAAAACACCAGCAGCAATACTGAATATGCAGTCGATTCATGGTTTGAAGATAATGGCAAACGGCCGCATATAGTTTTACTATCAAAATGGCGCTCCGGCTGGGAGCCGGAAAAACCATGATAAATATCGTCACAGGCTTATCCGGTGGTGTTGATTCTTCCGTTGCTGCCCTATTGCTCAAAGAGCAGGGATTTCAAGTTTCTGCAATTTTCATGAAGAACTGGAATGAAGATGACAATGAAGGCTACTGTCCGGCTGAAGAAGATTTTGCCGATGCTCAAAGTATAGCTGCTGAGCTAAACATTCCCTTTCACGGAGTCAATTTTGCTCCTGAATACTGGGATAATGTATTTTCTTATTTTCTGGAAGAATACAAGGCAGGACGAACCCCAAACCCTGATATTCTATGTAATAAAGAAATTAAATTTAAAGTGTTTTTAGACTATGCCCTGTCTCAGGGAGCAGAAAAAATTGCTACCGGACATTATGCCCGGGTCAAACAAGAAAATGGTCAGTTTTATCTATTAAAGGGTAAGGATAATAATAAGGATCAAAGTTACTTTCTTTATACTTTAGGGCAATATCCTCTGTCAAAAACGCTGTTTCCTATTGGCGAACTTGAAAAATCTGCTGTACGTCAACTGGCCGAAGATCATAATCTCGCCACCTGGGATAAAAAAGACTCCACTGGAATTTGTTTTATTGGTGAGCGTGATTTTACTCAATTTCTCAGTCGCTATTTACCTGCTCAGCCAGGTGATATTGTCACTCCCGAGGGTGAAATTGTCGGGCAGCATCAGGGGCTTATGTACCATACCTTAGGTCAGCGTAAAGGGCTGGGCATTGGTGGTCGAGCTTCTGACAAAGGTAAGATGACTGCAGGACAACCCTGGTTTGCAGCACAAAAAGATTTAGAAAACAACCAATTAATTGTGGTTCAGGGTAAACATCATCCACTACTGTACCGCAACAATCTTACTGCATCAAAGTGTCACTGGGTCAGCGGTAAGCCGCCTGTTCCACCTTACCAGTGCAGCGCCAAAACCCGTTATCGTCAGCCCGATCAAAATTGCACGATCACTGCCATTAAAAGCACTTCTAAAAAAGATGAAAATTCATCGACTTGTATGGTAGAATTTGCAGCCCCGCAATTTGCCGTCACAGCGGGGCAGTCCATTGTTTTTTATAGTGGAGAAGTGTGTTTAGGTGGTGCTACAATTGATTAAGACAGAATTAACTGGTGAACGAGTGACTATTGAGCATTTAACAAAATTAGAAGAACAGAGCATTGCTCTGGCTGGAATATTTCAAAGTTGCCATCAGGTGCAATTATTGGCCAACAGCGGACAAATTGATACTTTCCATTTGAATATTGCAGTTAAGGCCATTCTCAATACAGAGCCTGAGAATACTCTGGAGATTTTTCAAAATATTCCTAATATCCATGAAGGTCTGGAATTGATTCAGCAGCAACTGGGGAATACAAAAAAAGAACGTGATATGGAACTGACCCGTTATTCTATTGGTATTCTTTTTTTGGCCACAAAATTATTAAAAAATACAACGATGCTACAGCAATTGAGTGAGGGCATTGAAAGAGCTCAGGGACAAATAGAGCATTTTGGTATTGATCATGCAAATATTTATGCCAGTCTGGGCGGTCTCTATTCTGATACCATCAGTCATCTCAATCCACGTATTATGGTCTCGGGTGAGCCGACTATTTTAAATAATCCTGATACTGCCAATAAGGTTAGAGCCTTATTATTATGCGCCATTCGTTGTGCCGTATTATGGCTGCAATTAGGCGGTAGTCGCTGGCAGTTATTATTTAAGCGTAAAAAAATTGTTTCCATAGCCAAAGATCTGACTTAAACCGACATTCATACACTTGGATTGGTGCAATAATGCCCCCATTTACTGTCTATCCCTAATAACCAACGCAAAAGAATTATGAGCTTATATCAACAAATCACACAGGCAAGAGACGCTTTAAGCAAAAAAATTATTGGTCAGCAAGCATTGGTTAATAAATTATTTATTGCCCTGCTGGCTGATGGTCATCTATTAGTCGAAGGTGCCCCCGGTTTAGCAAAAACCAGAGCAATTAAAGAATTAGGCAATTTAATTGAAGCAAATTTTCATCGGGTTCAATTTACCCCTGACTTATTACCCGCAGATTTAACCGGAACTGAAATTTATCGTCCACAGGATGCCACTTTTCATTTTCAACAGGGACCATTATTTCATAATTTGTTACTCGCTGATGAAATCAACCGAGCCCCTGCAAAAGTACAGTCAGCACTGCTGGAAGCAATGGCTGAAAAGCAAATTACCATTGGTCGTGAAACCTATCCACTACCCAAGTTATTTATGGTCATGGCCACCCAGAATCCAATCGAACAGGAAGGTACCTATCCCCTGCCTGAAGCTCAGCTGGATCGATTCCTGATGCACATCAAAATCGATTATCCACAGCAGGATGCAGAAAAGGACATCTTATTGCTCAACCGTCAGGAAGCACAGGAAGAGCTGCTTAGCAGCAATGATACTATTATACAGGGTAGTCAGCAGCCTAAAATTTCTCAACAGGTACTATTTGCCACACGCCATGAAATTCTCAATATTCATATGAGTGATGAGGTGGAAGAATATTTGTTAAATATTGTACTGGCAACCCGTGATCCTGCGCCCTATAGCAAGGAATTAGTACATTGGGTTAATTACGGTGTCAGTCCCAGAGCAACCATTGCTCTAGATAGATGCGCACGCGCCCATGCCTGGTTATCCGGAAAAGACTATGTTGCCCCCTCAGATATTCAGGCGGTTGTTGCAGATATTTTCCGTCATCGTCTGCTGCTTTCATTTGAAGCTGAAGCCAATGGTATTGATGCTGATTATTTTATTTCTGAATTATTAAGCTATATTGCCATCCCGTGACAACATCCCGTA
Source organism: gamma proteobacterium symbiont of Taylorina sp. (assembly GCA_025655455.1). Taxonomy (GTDB): domain Bacteria; phylum Pseudomonadota; class Gammaproteobacteria; order GRL18; family GRL18; genus GRL18. The sequence continues at coordinate 31,628 of JAHXIV010000014.1, read as the reverse complement.
ACAACATCCCGTAACAAAGAGTATAATAATGAGTATCTGGCAAGCTATACGCTCAAATTTCAGCGCAGAAAATACGCCATCTGTACTGATAAATACAGAGACCATAAAACACGCCACTGAAGTTGATTTACAACTATTGATCCAGCTGCGCTACCAATCCACTCATCTTTCACTGGGTTCACAACGCAAGGCATATTCCTCATTGTCCGGTAATTATAGTTCACCTTTTAAGGGACGCGGACTCAATTTTGACGAAGTACGACCTTATCAGCCCGGCGATGATATTCGTAATATTGACTGGAATGTGACAGCTCGAACAGACAAAGTACACACCAAAGTCTTTAAAGAAGAACGCGAACGCCCTGTTTTCATTATTGTTGATCTCAGCCAGAGTATGTATTTTGGCAGCCGCCATTGTTTAAAATCAGTCACTGCCGCCAAGGCTGCCGCATTATTCGCCTGGGCTGGTGCAGATAATAATAATCGTATTGGCGGCTTAATTTTCAACAATACCACTCATCAGGAAATACGTCCCAAGGGTGGTCACCAGGGTGTATTACGTTTTCTTAAGTTATTGAGTGACTTTCATAATAATAAGGGGTATCGTTCCCATTCAGACAAGCTCCGGCAAAAAGGTGAATTAAAGCCTGAATTACTCTTTGCCCGTATTCAAAAAATGATCCATCCCGGTAGTATCGTTTTATTAGCCAGTGATCTTAAGCATAGCAATGAAAATGTATTAAAGCATATCCGTTATATTGCACAGCACAACGATTTGATTATTAATCATATTGCTGATCCACTGGAAATTGAATTGCCGCCGCCCGGTCAGTATGGTATCAGCAATGGTCAGCAAGCTCATTTACTCAATACACAGGACAGCTTATTAAGAAGCTCTTTTAAACAACTCTTTGAAAATAAAATAGCGGATATTGAACAATTTTGTATGCAAAACCGCATTCATTTGATTAATTTACTCACCAATGAAGATGTGGCTGATAAATTTCTCGCTACTTTAGGCAAGGATTCCAGTATCCGCCGTATTGCCCGGAGCCGTCATTAATCATGCCTGTACCAACTTCTGCAACTCAGCCGCCACTAACTGCACAGCAGTTTGATCCGAGTCTACTGGCTGATATTCATTTACCACAAGCCATAGGACTATGGCCTATCGCTCCCGGTTGGTGGATATTATTAGCCTTATTGTTACTATTAGTGATATTAATTATCCTGCTTTCCAAAGAGCCGAAGGCCAGAAAAAAACAGCTCAGCCCAAAGCAGTTAAAAAGTCTTGCGCTTAAAGAACTGAGCATCATTGAAAATTCTTATAAAGCCGATGCAGCAGCACATCAGAGCATTAAACAATTGTCGATATTTTTGCGTCGTTTTGCACTTTCTCATTATCATCGTGAACAGGTTGCTTCGTTAACTGATGAACAATGGCTTGCTTTGCTGGATAAAATGTTTGATTCTAATTTGAAAAAACAGCCCTTTACCAATGAATTCTCAGAACTACTGACCAGAGTGCCTTATCAATCCGATACAACACCGCTTGACCCTGATTTAATTAAACAGGTTTTTGCCAGCACCATGATTTTAGTGAAAAACTATAAAAAACAGGACTGTAAAAATGTATAGTTTTGACTGGCCCTGGATATTTGTACTATTACCCCTGCCTTTTCTGATCTACTGGCTGAGTTCCCCTAAAAAAACCAGTCAACTCAGTCAACTACAGGCACTTAAAGTGCCATTTTATGAGCAACTCAGTGATCTTGAAACACCGCTTGCCACAGCAAAAATAAATCATCTTTCCCCCTTATTTACATTTGTTTTTCTGGTCTGGATTTTTGTTATTATTGCCGCTGCCCAGCCGAAATGGTCTGGTGAAGCCATCTCAATTCCTGTCAGTGGACGTGACCTGATGCTGGCAGTCGATATTTCAGGCAGTATGGAAACTGCCGATATGTTTTTTGCTAAAACCGCTGTAGACAGACTGACCGCAGTTAAATCAGTCATTATGCCCTTTATTCGTCAACGCGAAGGGGATCGGCTGGGTTTGATCTTATTTGCCGATCATGCCTATTTACAAACTCCTTTAACCTTTGATCGAAAAACCATCGAAAAAATGTTGTATGACTCTTTTATTGGTATGGCCGGACAAAAAGCAACAGCAATCGGTGATGCCATTGGTCTTGCCGTCAAACGTCTAAAAGATTTACCCGCTGATCAAAGTGATTCACGAGTACTTATTTTACTCACTGACGGCTCTAATAATGCCGGTATCGATCCTGTCACTGCCGCTAAATTAGCCAAACAAATCGGTATAAAAATTTATACTATTGGTTTTGGTGCCGATGAAATTATTGTGCGTTCATTTTTTGGTCGTCAAAAAATTAACCCCTCTAAAGATCTGGATGAAAAATCTTTAACCCAAATCGCCCGGCTCACCGGTGGCAAATACTTCCGTGCCCGTGATACAGAGGAACTGCAGAAAATTTATCAAACACTGGATCAATTAGAACCGGTTGAATCTGATAACTTAACCTATAGACCGACAAGATCGCTGTTCTACTGGCCGCTGGGCATTGCCTTTTTTATCAGTCTGTTGATATTATTGCTGCAAAACACCTTACGGAGCAAGCAATGATACCGGTTACATTTCATTTTCTTCGCCCTGAGTGGCTATGGGCAATATTACCCGTTGGCCTGTTTTTATTTTTTGTTGTCAGACTTGTTAAACAAAAAAACAACTGGGAAAAAGTATGTGATGCACCGTTATTGCAGTACCAACTCATGCAGGAACAGCGGAATACGAAAAAATCTGAGCACTTGATGCAGTGGCTGCGACCTTTTAGTTTTTTATGGCTGTTATTTTCAATCACTCTCATTGCCATAGCAGGCCCCAGCTGGGAAAAAAAACAACAGCCGGTGTTTCAGCAGGATGATGCGCTGGTGATCATTCTTGATCTTTCCTTATCCATGAATGCTAAGGATATTAAACCTTCTCGTCTGGAACGAGCAAAACTCAAGTTAATTGATATTTTAAAACAAAAGAAAGAAGGTCAAAGCGCATTAATTGCTTTTGCAGGAGATGCCCATACTGTCAGCCCTTTGACCATAGATAACAAAACCATTATCTCATTACTCCCCGCACTGGAAGTCTCAATTATGCCCTTGTCCGGCAGTCATATTAACGATGCCCTGTTAACGGCAAAAGATCTATTAATTAATTCCGGCTTTATGCAGGGAGATATATTATTGATGACCGACGGCGTTGACTCAGAATATCAGGCTGACATTAATAAGCTGGCAAAACAGCTTCATCAGCAAGGCTATAAGCTTTCAATTATTGGTGTCGGCAGTCATTCCGGATCACCGATCCCGCTGCCTGGTTCCGGTGGTTTTATAAAGGATAAGTCCGGACAGGTCATACTCAGCAAACTGACTGTAAAATTATTAAAAAAACTGGCACAAAGTGGTGGCGGCGCTTATCACAAGCTCTCACTGGATGATAGTGACTTCCAGGCATTATTAAAAAAAGGCATATTGGATAACAACACTTCACTCAAACAGGACAGCCTCCAGGAAAACAGACATGAACAATGGGTGGATGCCGGTGCTTACCTGACCTTATTCATTATTCCTTTTTTTCTGCTGATATTTCGCCGCGGCTTATTATCCATCAGTATTTTATTAGTTATCATACCCTCTATTTATTCTGAGCCTTTGCTTGCACAAACCACACTACCTGAATTTGTCAATAGTGACAACTGGAATAATCTTTGGCTAAACAAAGATCAAAGAGGACAAAAAGCCTTTAAAAGAAAGAATTTTAGCCAGGCTGCGGAACAATTTGATAATACTCTATGGAAAGCAGGTGCACATTATCAAGCTGGGGAATTTGAGCAGGCAGTAGAGCAATATGAACAATTTGACGATGCTGAAAGCTTATATAATAAGGGTAATGCTCTGGCAAATTTACAAAAATTTGAACAGGCCATAGAAAGTTATGATAAGGCACTGGAAAAAGATCCTGATTTGTTGGATGCCGGTAAAAGTCGTGACTATATTAAACAATTATTAGAACAACAAAAGCAGCAGCCAGATCAACAGCAATCAGGTGACCAGAAACAGGATCAGCAGGATAAGGATCAACAGGCGAGTGACTCTGACAAGAGTGAATCACAGAAAAATGATCAATCAGAAGATAACAATCAACAAAGTGACTCTGACAATAATCCCTCTGAACAAAATAAGACAGAACAAAACAATTCATCTGAGAAAGATCAAAGCTCTGAACAGCAACAGTCTGAGAAAAATGATAGCGATGATGCTCAGGAGCAATCTGAACAGGAGCAAATGACTGCCGAAGAGAAAGAATCACAATCTGCACAGCAGCAGGATATTGAAGAAACAGATGCCAGTGAAGGAGAAAATACCAGCGAAGATGTCCTATCCAGGCTAAGTCAGGAAGAACAGCAATCACTCAAGCAATGGCTGCAGCGTATTCCGGATAATCCCGGTGAATTACTGCGCATTAAATTTCGTAACAATTCTTTAAATAAACAAAGACAAAAAGATGCTCCGGCACAATATGAGGGTAATCCATGGTAATACTTAAACATTACAGACTATTACGATTATTTTTTTTATTTGCTCTGTTGTTAATACCACTATGCAATGCCATGGCTAAAGTCACTGCATCAACCGGGCGTACAGTTCTCAGTATTGATGAAACGATATTATTACAAATCACAGCTAAAAATAATTCAGGCGAGCCGGATTTTTCTGTACTGGAGGAAGGTTTTCAGATTTTAACCAGAAGTCAGAGCCAGAATTACAGCCTGATTAACGGCAAGGCATCCAGAACTCACACCTGGTCTATTAGCCTTTTGGCAAAAAAAACAGGGGAAGTGAGTATTCCGGAAATTGAGGTGGGTGATGAAAAGAGTCAGACTATTCACCTTATTATTCGCAAACCTTCCGCTACACCGGGAGCCGATGGTAAAGAGGCTTTTTTAAAGATCTCAATAGCAGATGACAATCAGGATGAATTCTATGTACAGCAGCAGATTTTAGTTAAACTTCAGCTCTTTCATCGCATTCGTTTTACTAATGCAACATTAAGTGAACTCGAACTTAATAATACTGTCATAGAAAAATTGGGCGAGGACAATAGTTATAGCAAAATGATAGCAAAACATCGTTACAATATTATTGAACGTATTTATGCAATTTATCCACAACAAAGTGGTGAATTAATTATTCCTGCCATCACATTTAATGGTAATGTAGAAGTCAGTCAGAACTTTTCTCTTTTCTCACGCCCCGGACGACAAATAATCAGCCGCACCAAAGCTGTAAAACTTAATATCTTACCCATACCTGAACATTATAGCGGTAAAAACTGGCTGCCTGCAGAAAAGCTGGTTATTGAATCCGAGATTCTTGAAGACATAGATACAATAAAATCAGGTGAAGCCGTTACTCGACATATTGTTGTCAGAGCAACCGGCTTGCTGGGTTCTCAATTACCTCCTATTAGCGTCCCCTCTTCTAAAGCTATAAAAACATATCCTGATAAAGAAAAACTCAATACTCAATTAATCAATGGAAAAGTAGTGGGTTCACGACGCGACACAATTGCCATTATTCCGTTAAAAGAAGGTGAGTTTACTTTACCTGAGATTAAAATTGACTGGTGGAATATAAAAACCAGGCAACAGGAAATAGCTGTTCTTGAAGCAAAAAACCTGCTTGCTCAACAAAATACTGAAATTGAAGCTGATCCAGTTAAAGCCCCCATTCCCCCAACAATAGCCGATACATCCGATGTTAATATACCGGAAAATATAAAGGAAATAGTTGAAAAAGTCGTTTATAAAAATGTGGCTCTCAGCAAAAACATCTGGTTCTGGATCAGTCTGGGCTTATTAATCATCTGGCTGGTTACTTTAATTTTATTAATTATGATTGCTGCACAGAAAAAATCTTCTAAAAGAAAATATTCATTAAAGAATAAGGTTAAAAACACCCGCGAAGAACACCAACAATTATTGCAAAATCTATATGGATATTGTCTGAACAATGATGCTCATAGTGTCAGTGATGCTCTGGTTTATTGGGCTCAACATTACTTTAATAAACCACTATTAACCGGTTTATCTCAAATTATTGACTTAATAGAGGACAAAGAATTCATCAACGCCATAAACACTCTGGAAAGTTCTCAATATTCAGCTAATAAGCAAAGCTGGACAGGTAATGATTTAAGTCAGTGTATCAAAGAATTTATCAGGCAGGATCAATTAGATATTAAATCACAAGAACAAAGACATCAGGGCTTTACGGCTTTGAATCCTTGACTATTGGTTAATAAAGGGTCTAATATCAGAACTCTATTACAGCAATAAAATCAACAATTAAAAAGAGTAATCATTCTGGAGAGTAACAAGTGAAAAGAATTTTATTATCATTTATTTTTATCAGCGGATTAATTGCTAATCCATTAGTAGTTAGTGCAGAAGAGTGTTGGGATAGTTTTAACAGAATTACAAGTACTATAGATGAGCAGGCCTTAGCAGAACAAGGATTAGGTAATCTTGACGGCTGGAATTTTAGTTTAAGTGAATCCGGAGATGTTTGTGGTAACACATATACTTATGAATTTAGTAGCATAGCTGATTTAAATAACCACCATTCATTAGTCGAATCCAGACAATCGGTCAATGGCGAGCTTATTGTACATTTTAAAATTGAATCGAGTTCCTCCGGTGGTGTTGTAACACAAATTATAGCAACCCAACAAGATTATGATCGCTTATGGAACTTATTAGGATTAGATATTACCCCCACAGCCACCGTACTGGAAGTCACTGGCCAAACTTTCTCATTAACGTCTATTGCTACACAAGCCCCTACCGCTTCAGACACCATCCCGGATATCGGTGCCTTATTAACACTAAAAGATTCATCAATTAAAATTCAACGTAATGACGGTACTATCATTGCTTCTAAAGAAAAGACCGTCACCGTTTTAAGTCCGGCTGTTGAAAGTAATAATTCTATTGCTCTGGTTCGGGGGGAAGTGACATCAACGGTAGATTGTACAAATACTGGTGATTATGAAGTTCGCACCATAGCAGCAGATATCAAAGTATCAGCTTCTTGCAGCAGAGCAGCTGGAACCACTTCTGAGTTTACAACTAAATACGGTCAAAGCGGTGCCAATGGTACTCTCACCGTCAGTGTTGCTTCCGGTACGGTTGAAATGACTGATCGAAACAACAAGACTTTCACACTCACAGCAGGACAGGAAAAAACCATACAATACAGAGTGCCGCGCACAGACTGGGTCTTACCGGTTGATGGAGATAAACTCTATGGCGGTGAAACCAATCTGCTTATCTGGAAGGAATATCCCAATGCCAGTAGTTATCAAATGGAATTCAATCTTCCAACGCCGCTATTTGCTGAACAAAATGCCAGTCGTCCACAGTATCAAAAACAGGTCATCCCACTACCAGCAGGTTCTTATGCAAAAGTTGACGGCGACCTGATAGCCTTTAATTTACCATTACCAAAAGGTTTCAGTGGACTCGTTTTAGAACTGCGCATATTTGCTTTGGATGCTGCTGCTAATATTATTGGAGAGAGTGTTGCCAGTGATAGCAGTACTATTACAGTGACAGATTAATTACGGATTGAACTGAATCCTGCATAAAATATGTCTATATAAGCATTTAAGAAATTTAACTTTCTTGCATATTAAACAGCGTCAGCATTCCCTGTTCATCTAAAATTTCAATGCCCAGTTGCTGTGCTTTGGCTAATTTAGAGCCGGCATTTTCACCGGCAATAATCATGTCGGTATTTTTCGATACGCTGCCGCTGACTTTGGCGCCTAAATCTATCAATCGAGCCTTGGCATCATTGCGCTTCATTTGGGATAGTGAACCGGTTAGAACAACAGTTTTACCCAGCAGCGGTTGTTCATTGATATTCTTGCTTTGCACTTCAGGCCAGTAAATGCCAGATTGAAGTAATTTTTCTACAACTTCAATATTATGCGGCTGGGCAAAAAAAGTTTCAACATTGTGCGCCACAATGGGACCCACATCGGATACTTCCTGCAATTTTTCTATTTTTGCTGCTTGAATAGCCGTTAATTCTTTATATGAATTAGCCAATGCCAATGCTGTCGTTTCTCCGACTTCTCTAATACCCAGTGCATAGATAAAGCGTGCCAAGCTAGTGTTTTTACTGGATTCAATAGCATCTACCAGGTTTTCAGCAGATTTATCACCCATTCGTTCTAATGAACTCACTTGTTTTTTTGAAAGTTGAAACAGATCAGCAATATCATGGATCATCTCAGCATCAACCAACTGCTCTACTAATTTATCCCCCAGACCATCAATATCCATGGCTTTGCGTGAAGCAAAATGTTTAATCGCTTCCTTGCGTTGTGCCGAGCAATAAAGCCCTCCTGTGCAACGGGATTTGGCTTCATCATTAATACGTTCTGCCAATGAACCACAAATGGGACAATGCTGTGGGATCAAATAAGCTTGCGTGTGTTCAGGACGTTTTGATAATACCGATGACACCACTTCCGGTATCACATCCCCTGCCCTTCTGACAATAACAGTGTCACCTATACGTACATTTTTCCTATCAATTTCATCCTGATTATGTAAAGTGGCATTAGTGACGGTGACTCCACCAACAAAAACCGGTGCCAAACGCGCAACCGGAGTCAGTGCCCCTGTACGACCCACCTGAATATCAATATTTAACAGAGTGGTTAAGGCTTCTTCAGCAGGAAATTTATGTGCAATGGCCCAACGCGGCGCACGGGCAATATAACCCGCTTTAATTTGTTGTGAAATATCATTAACCTTATAGACCACTCCATCAATTTCATAAGCTAATTGTGCCCGACGCGATAATATTGAATCGTAATATGAAATACAGGCATGCCAGTCCTCCAGCAGTTTTACTTCAGAACAGATGGGTAGACCCCAGTGACCTAATTGCTGAATAATTGCATAGTGGGTCTTTTCAACAGGGCTATGCGGATGCTCATTTTCTACAAAACCCAGACCGTAACAAAACATATCCAGGGGTCGGGAAGCAGCAATTTTGGAATCCAGTTGTCTTAAACTGCCTGCCGCTGCATTTCTGGGATTGGCAAAGGGTTTATCACCTTTCTTAATTTGCATTTGGTTGAGGGCTGCAAAGCCATTTTTCGGCATGAAAATTTCACCACGAACCTCCAGTATTTGCGGATAATCCAGACCGGATAACTTCAGGGGGATTGATCGAATGGTACGGACATTATGCGTAACATCTTCACCATTGAGTCCATCACCACGAGTTGCCGCCTGTACCAGAACGCCCTGTTCATAACGTAAACTAATTGCCAGGCCATCTAATTTCGGCTCGGCAACAATTAGAAAAGGAGCATTATCCAGCAGATCCTGCATGCGCAGAGAAAACTCCTTGATCTCATCGCTGCTGAATGCATTGGAGAGTGATAACATAGGGAGCTGGTGGCGTACTGACTGGAAGTTCTGCAGCACTTCACCACCAACACGTTGTGTGGGTGAGTCCAGTGTTATCAAGTCAGGATTTTGTGTTTCTATAACTTCCAGTTGACGAAATAATTTGTCATACTCGCTATCCGGGATTTCCGGATCATCAAGAACATAATAACGATGGCTATGATAATTAATACTTGCCCTTAATCGTTCAATACCAGAACGTTCATTCTCAGCACTGCTATCGCTGCTCATCATATCGTTCATTGTACAATTTTTTCTGCTTTCATTAATTGAAAGTCACAATTAAAATATATCATTATAATTCAACAATCTATAATTGTTAGTTTAAAAAGCATCTTATTTAGGTGTGGTTTGTTCAGCAATTTATTAACTCCATATAAATATCATGCTGATTTTAACAAACTCACTATCACAAATAAATAGATTAGAATTATTGTTACCTTACATTTAAATATTATTATTTTACAAATAAAATATAATTCCCTACACCAAAATCAGACTTTTCCTACAGACACCACAAATGCACTTACTTAAAATTAACTCATATCAATTGAGAGGTGAATTATGTCTGATACTGAAATACTGAAATACTGAATAAAATTATGGAGTTCGAACACACATAAATGCAGCTCTGCCTCTCAATAGCAATAATGAGAACATCACCACTGACTTGTACCATCAACGAATCAAGATTTTAACTGATAGATTTAATGCTAAGGTATAACGACTGGTGCTATAACATCCAGATATCAAAAAATATAAATAAAATAGTAATTATGATGGGTGATTAATATGATCTGTATAATAAATACAATATTTACATACTTCTAGTTTGCTTCCCAAACCTTTTTGTAGTTCTTTTATGTCAACACCATGTGTGGCACATAATGTACCCTCTACTTCCCAACAAGGTTGATTGTTTATTGAACGCTTAATGCAGTCTGTTTTTTTACAAGCAAAAAATTCGTAACATTCTTCCATAGATTGTTTTGTCGTTGAATGATAGTTAAATAAAATGTAAGTCTCTTTAGATAATCATAACATCTATTCTAAATTAGGCAACTTCAATAATTTTTTTATAGATTAAAATTATTTTTGGCTTGCTGGAATTTTAAATTGACCAAGTACTGGCACTTAACTATAAGGCTGATGTTGGGATGTACCGGGAACGGATTGAGTTTTTGAAGGGGATGTTAGAAGTTGACTAGACTTAACCATATAGTTTTATAAAACCCCCTTACCTAAAAATGCCAAAACTCCTAATCTACACCAAAGAAGTCCAAACTAATACAACTGCAGTGATAACAGATAATGAAGAAACTGCAACTACTGTACAATTAACACAAATTTTACCTAAAATGTTCATGACTTTACTCCTATAAGATTAAAATTAAAATTCGAAAAAGATAATAACAAAATAATTTACCTGTGTTTATTGGGGTGTTTACTAAATTTGCTTAGTAAATAAATTATCATATAAGAGTTAACCCGTACATGAGGCTCTCCTACTAATTAAACTTTAGCATCCCTTCAAACTCTTTGTGCATAGGCTCTAAAGTATAATCAATATCAGCTTTTTTCAGCATTGCTTCTATTTCGGCAGGAGTCTGAGTACCTTTAATAATATCAGTTCTATCAGTCATTTTAGCCAAGCTAATACATTCACCATGACGAGCCATTGCGTACCACTCTTCTGCTTGAGACAAGCCGGAGAAACCAAGAAAAAGAAGTAACAGAATTATTCTCATAAGAATTGTTTTAATAGTTGGTAATATTTTTCTTTTTGTGAAAGATTATTATGTCCAACACCTTTTATTGTTTCTACTGTAACTTGTGATGCTGGAAATGCTTTTATCAGCCTGGTGGAGTATTTTAACGGGATCACCATATCGTGTTCAGCAAGAATAATCAAAGCATCTGATTTAATCTCTTTAATTCGGTGGAACGAATTATATTTATCCTGTAGTAATATTGAAATAGGATATATTTTATATTGGTCTTGAGCGATATGTTCAATACTGTCATAAGGTGTCACTAAAGCTATTTTATGTATTTTTCTTTTTGAGGCAAGAAATGTTGCTATTCCTGTACCTAAACTACGGCCAATAACGGATATTTTCTGGTGTTGATTCTCAATTTCATCATATATGTGCTGGGCATCTGAATAAAGGGCTTGCTCTGTTGGATTACCGGTACTCCCCCCATATCCTCTATAATTAACCAGATAGAGAGTATGATTCGGGAAAGTTTTAATAAAGTCAGGTGCATTTCTTACAACAGATTCCCCGTTCCCACCAAAATACATAATTGCATTGTTTTTCCCTTTGTTCAAAATGATAACTTCAACAGTTTCCTCATCTACTGAAAAGGACTTAACTTGAAATGTATGTGATATTTTTGTAGTAGGATAATAAATGAAATTGCGTTGAAACACGAATAACATAATGCCGACTAAAACATATATGGATATAAGCATTCTTAAAAGATTGAATATTTTTTTCATATTATTAGAATATTAATAGCTGTTGTGTTTAGAGTATATCTCTTTTTGGTTTAATCAGATATCATTAACCCATGACTAAATCAGACTTAATCGATATCCTGGCTGATAAAAACAGACACCTCTCTATAGTAGATGTGAAATCAGCCGTTGATGTCATACTGGAACACAAGACTCAATCCTCGCCAGTGGTGAAAGAATAGAAATTAGAGGCTTTGGTAGCTTTAATCTTCGTCATATAGCACAACGTATGGGTAGAAATCCTAAGACGTTACAGCGTCCGGGTTTTTTGTGTTTTGAGGTTTAATAATAACTCGTTTTTTATTTTAGGTGTGGTTTATGTGTCAAATTATGACTTTTAATGGCAATTCACTATACCACTAAAAACCTTAACCAGGCTTACCGCTGGCTGTCTTTGGCAGCATTTATCATAGTCTTTTCTGCTTTCATTAATTGAAAGTTCAATTTTTTGATCAGCTCTTTTTTATGGGTCACTGTTTGCTGTGTTAAACGACAGCGTTTTTCATCACAAAGTTCAGCATCCAGTTCTGTTGCAATAATAATAGCCACTTTAATAAATTTATCATAGGCATCATTATTATCTATACGTGAAGGCAGGCGCATAAATAGTGACACACCGGGGGTTGAAAAGCTGTCAGCCTCTTCCAGATTAAAGGTACCCGGTTCTACAAGATTAGCCAGACTAAACAAGGCATATGTCTGTGGTTTTTTATCACCCGGATAATGAAAGATATCCATTTCTCCATGCAGTAAGCCTGCAGTATAAATTGCTTTAAGCAATTCCTTTCCGCTAAAAGAGCCGTTTTTAGATAATATGGTATGGGAAATAATAAGTTCTTCTACAGCATCTGGTAGTTTGTCATAGATCATTTCAATCGTTTGTACTGTCTGGGTATTTTTGATATGTGTATTAAATGTATCAGTTGTTTTAGAATAGGATTTCAACGGATTACGCTGCGGATTTGGATTTGCAATAACCCGTTTACTTTTCAGATAAACACCATCTACCAGTTCATCATCAGCATCATTTTTTTCTGCAGAATAAGAATTGCTGGAAGCATTAATGAATGAACGCTCGTCCATTAACTGGACATCATCGATATTAAAATTATCACTCTTTGATGCAGAAAAAGATTTGGGCAACTGCTGATCAATCAGATCACTGGTTCTGGAAGATATTATCTGATCTGAATTAAGATGCCCTGACTGATTATTATGGGGACTTTTTTCAAATGCGTTATCTAACAGGACATCATCAAGATTATTTGCATGATGATTAAAATCTTCAATCTCATCACGAATTTTTTTATGATGTTTATAATAAGTAAACATCGCCACTAACAAAACGATACCAATACTGAATAAAATAAGTAAAAAAGTCAATTCACCCATTATTACTGCTCTCCACTTCTAACTAAAATTTCATTTGGCTGACGGGACACCTAAGCTTCCACCATTTCAACTGCTTCATGAATATCCACATCAACGATTCTGGACACTCCGGGTTCCTTCATTGTCACACCGCAAAGGTGATCGGACATTTCCATGGTAGTTTTATTATGTGTAATATAAATAAATTGTACATTGTGAGACATTTCTTTCACCATAGCACAGAAACGAACCACATTAGCTTCATCCAGAGGAGCATCCACTTCATCAAGCATACAAAACGGCGATGGATTCAATTCAAAAATTGCAAAAACCAATGACACTGCTGTCATCGCTTTTTCACCCCCCGACAATAAGTGAATGGTACTATTTCGTTTGCCGGGTGGACGCGCCATGATAGTCACTCCAGTATTGAGTAAATCATCACCGGTCAAATCAAGATAGGCGTGACCACCACCAAATAGTTTCGGAAATAAGCGCTGTACACCTGAATTAATTTTATCAAAAGTTTCTCTAAAGCGTGTTCTGGTTTCCCGGTCAATTTTTGCAATAGCCCCTTCCAGAGTATCCAAAGCCTTAATCAGATCACTGTTTTGAGCATCCAGATGATTTTTTCGTTCCGATTGCTCTTTGAATTCATCAATAGCAGCAAGATTGATTGAGCCAAGGCGCTGGATACGTTGTATCAAATCATCCACCTGAGATTTCCACAACACTTCACTGGCTTCCTGAGGAATACTAATAAACAATTCCTCTAGTGAAAAGCCTGTTTCATCTATCTGTTCTTTTAATGTTTCGCGACGAACAATGAGTTCCTGAGAATTAATGCGAACGTTTTCCAGTTCTGTGCGCAGTGCCAGCAAATTCTGTTCAATCCGGGCACGTTGATGATCATATTCCCGCAAACTTTGATCCAGTTCTTCAACCAGTTGACGTGCTTCTATTAACTTTTCTTCTACCTGAATACGGGATTCCAGATGCAGTTCCAGTTCTTCATTCAATTGCTCTACCGGATCCTCTTTATTTTTAAGTTGATCCAATAAATTTTTACGTCTGATACTGACCTGATCTAATTGACCTTTTAAACGGGTCATACCCTGTTCAGTTGAATTTAATTCTGTTTTGAAGCCGCGTAAACGGATTTCAAGTGCATGGCTCTGTTCCCGATCCTCTCTGGCCTTAATACGGCTTTCTTCCAGTTGTTCTTTATGGCTTTCACGTTCCTGTGTCAACTCTTCACGCTGTAAAGCAAATTCTTCAATCATTTCCAAAGCAGTATGCAGGCGTTCAGTTGATTCTTCAGTCAGAATTTTTTCTTCTTCTATCTGCTGTTTGATCTCCTGGATATCACTATGAATTCTGACTTCACGCTGATTCATCTGATCAAGACGGGATTGTTTGGTATTTAACTGACTGCGCAAATCAGACAGCTTACGATTTTGACAATTAAATTCAGTTTGCAAATTCTCACGATTGTGTTCTACTTCACGTAAGCCGCTACGTCCCTGTTCAATTTGCAGATCTAAATCATCAACAAGCTGCCGTGCCTGCTGTAATTCTTCACTCAGCATATTAATTTCCTGCTCTCTGGCAAGGACACCGCTTTTCTGATCAGAATCATTGAGCAGGCGCAGCCAGTTTGGTCCAACCCATATCCCTTCTTTAGTGATAATAGATTGATTAAGATGCAATTTTTTTCTATGAGCCAAGCCTGTTTCTAAATTATCCGCTGCATAAACACCATTTAAACAAGGTTTAAGCAAATCAGTCTGTCCATCAATAAAAGTTTGCAGCAACGGCAGAAAAATGACTGAATTAATTTCTTCTACTTCATAATCCAGTTCAGAGGTTTCAATCAATGTTAAATTTGATTGTTGAAGTGTCTCAAAATGAGGTGACAAAGTTTCTATTTGCTCTACACAACTGGCCTCAAGATAATCTCCCAGCACACATTCCACTGCCTGCTCCCAACCTTGCTTAACACTAATTTGTTCAGCAATACGGGGCTTGTCAACAATACCCTGCTCATCCATCCATTGTTTAAGAAATTGATCGTTCTTACCCAGGGCAGCTTGTTGTAAAGCATCCAGAGAGGCTTTTCTACCCTTAAATGACTGTAAATCACTACGATAATTATCCAGTTGATTGTTTAACTGATGATTAGCATCGCGCAGATTTTGAATAGATTCACGCTCCTGATTTAATTGCTGTTGAAGATCCTGAGTCATTTTCTCAGATTCAGTAATTTCATGCTGAAGATTATTAAGTGATTCATCTAATGATATTGTTGAAAACTGCTGTAATTCATCCTGCAATTTTTCGATTTTACCTTCCTGCCGGGAAACATTTTGTTCCAGCTGGCTTATTTTAGAACGTTCAATCTGAGCTGTTTGTGTGGGTTCCTGAGCCTGTTGGTTAAACTCATCCCAACGCAATTGCCAATCCTGCATGGATGCTTCAAAATTCTGAAGAATTTGTGCAGAGTGTTCTTCCAGTGCTTTACTTTGTTCAAATTCCGGTTCAATTTCTGCCAGTTGACTGGTAAAAGATTCCAGCTTTTCTTCATCTTCTAATAGATGACTTTTAATATTTTTGTAGGATTGTTCTGCCTGTTCCAGGTCATCCTGATATTGTTGAGATTTATCTTTTGCATGACTGATAGCCTGCTCAACACGGGCAATATCAGAACCTATTTGATAAAACTGTCCCTGAATAGAATTAAAAGATTCATTCGCATCAATGTGCAGTTCTCTGGATTCTTCAATACCTGCCTCTATAGATCTTAACTCAGCCATCAGTTGTTCAAGTGCTATTTCTTTTTCTGCAACAATAGTATCTGACTGGCCGGCTTTTTTATCGATACTATCCCAGCGGATAGCCTGCAGCTGAGCTTTGATCAAACGTTCCTGTTTTTTTAACTCTGTATAACGCTGTGCTGTTTTAGACTGACGTTGTAGGTGAGTCAGCTGTTTATCCAGTTCCAGTCTGATATCATCCAGGCGTGCAAGATTTTCCCGTGTGTGACGAATACGATTTTCTGTTTCTCTGCGACGTTCTTTGTATTTTGAAATCCCTGCTGCTTCTTCAATATAGACACGTAGCTCTTCCGGTTTGGATTCAATAAGACGGGAAATCATACCCTGCTCAATAATTGAATAACTCCTTGGTCCAAGACCAGTACCAAGAAAAAGATCCGTGACATCACGCCGGCGACAACGAATATTATTCAGATAATACTGAGATTTTGCATCACGATTCACCGTTCTTTTAACAGAGATTTCATTATATTGTGCAAATTCACCAGTAATAGCATTCTCTGCATGCTTATTAATAGAATTATCAAAAATGAGTTCAACCATACATTGCCCCACGGGCTTACGACCGGAAGAACCATTGAAGATCACATCGGTCATGGATTCGCCACGCAGATTTTTTGCTGAACTTTCACCTAAAACCCAACGTACCGCATCAATTGTATTAGATTTTCCGCAACCATTAGGCCCCAGAATACTCACCAGATCACTGGGGAATGACAAGACTGTCGGATCCACAAAAGATTTAAAACCAGCAAGTTTAATTTTACTTAAGCGCATTACGTTACTTTATAGCCTTTAGCTAACAATTTTTATTTTGGGCTGTTGAAAAAAGTGAATAACAGAGTATTTTACCTAATGTATCTATCATGATCTACCTGTTAATAAAGTATTTTTTGGCTTATAAGAGCCATCAGCCAATAAAACTTGCCGCTGTCGCTTTGCTAACATTTTTATAGCAAAGAAAGACAGGACAAATTTTATGTTAGATAAGAGTCAAATAGTGTACAATCGCTAAATATTTTATTAGGAATTAATTATGCCATCACAACCCTCAAAA
This sequence comes from gamma proteobacterium symbiont of Taylorina sp., assembly GCA_025655455.1. Classification (GTDB taxonomy): domain Bacteria; phylum Pseudomonadota; class Gammaproteobacteria; order GRL18; family GRL18; genus GRL18. The sequence continues at coordinate 14,279 of JAHXIV010000014.1, read as the reverse complement.
GAGCTTGAATGCTTTGATAACCCAAGCCCGGAACGAGACTTTACCATTCGTATAAAAATCCCGGAGTTTACCTGTCTTTGTCCAAAAACAGGGCAGCCTGATTTTGCCATCATTCATATAGAATATATTGCGGATAAGCTATGTGTTGAATTAAAGTCATTAAAAATGTATATGTGGTCATTTCGCGAAGAAGGTGCATTTCACGAAAAAGTGGCCAATGATATGCTTTCTGATCTGATCGGAGCAACACAGCCCCGATTTATGCGTGTTACAGCTGAATTTTATGTTCGCGGCGGGATTTATACCACAGTAATAGCAGAGCATCAGGCAGATAACTGGACAGCTCCTATTCCTGTCCAACTGCCCTGAAATAATGATAAGCCTGGGTATTGATATCGGTACATCAGGTATCCGTGCTGTTATGCTGGATAAACAGCAGCATATTCTTGCTCAGTCTCTTATCAAACATGAATTTGTCACCACTGCCTCTTTGCAGGAAAAAATGTTTGCAAAGCGACAGCAGCGAAAAATTCATTGGCCAAGGACTCATATCGTCAGTCAGTCTCAAAAGCCTGTTCACTGGTGGGATAGTTTTGAAAAAGTAATTTTTAAGCTGAAACAAGAACTATCAACTTCCAATCATCTGAGTTTATCCTGTATTAGCCATCTGGCCATTGACGGCACCTCAGGAACCGTTTTACTTGCTGATCAAGATGGGCTGCCCTGCTCTGAGGCTTTAATGTACCATGATCAGCGTGCTCATCAATATGCTCAGATTATTGATAGTTATGCGCCCAAGAATACAGCAGCCCGGGGAGCCGCTTCAGGTCTTGCCAAATTACTTTGGCTGTATAATAATCAACAAAAAAACCGCCCCAACTCCAGACCGGCTTATTATGCGCTGAATCAATCTGACTGGATTACAGGTAAACTGACACAAACCTTTGGTTTTAGTGATTATAATAATGCCTTAAAAATGGGCTATGATGCACAATTGAAGTGCTGGCCTGACTGGCTAATCACTTTGCTGAATAAACAGGCATTCCCCGTCAGTCTTTTACCTGAGGTATTTTGTCCCGGTGAGGTAATTGCTAAAGTTGACTCCAAAATGGCTCAATATTTTGGCTTTTCCAAAACACTTCAAGTTTGTGCCGGAACCACCGACAGTACAGCAGCCATTATAGCAAGTGGTGCTAAAGATATTGGCGAAGCAATCACCTCATTAGGTTCTACTTTGGTCATGAAGATTATTACTGACAAAGCCATTTTTGATCCCCAATCCGGTGTCTATAGTCAGCCCTATGGAGATCACTGGCTAGCAGGAGGTGGATCTAACTCCGGCGGTGCGGTATTAAAACATTTTTTCTCCAGCAGACAACTGGCACAATTGACTGATGTTCTCAATTCAGCCATTGCCGGAAATGACTTTAGCTTACTGGATCTTGATTATTATCCTCTGCTATCAGCCGGGGAACGCTTTCCAATTCAGGATCATCTTTTAGAACCGCGAATTACCCCAAGACCTGAGCAGGATATTGCTTTTTTTCAGGCATTATTAGAAGGCATGGCAGATATAGAAAGCATGGCTTATCAGCGTTTGCTTGAATTAGGTGCACCCTATCCCAAACATGTTAAAAGCATCGGCGGCGGAGCATTGAATCAAGCTTGGCAAAACATCAGACAAAGCAAACTCGGCATCCCGGTACAAACAGCCGTTTTACAGCAAGCTGCCGCAGGCAGTGCAATTCTGGCACAAAATACATGGTAAAAGGACATTTATGACACAATCAAATAATCCAGTCACTGGAATTTCTTATCTTTTTAAGGCATTGCCACTGCTGACAAAACCCGGCATTAAACCTTATGTTTTAATCCCCTTGCTGATTAATATTCTTTTTTTCTCCATTGGTATTTATTTTGGTTTTGCTTATTTTAGTGAATATATGGAAAATTTCCTTGATACCTCTAAAATGTGGTCCTGGGTTGCTGCTATTGTCGAATTGATCAAACCTCTTTTATATATCATCTTTGGAATGGCTTTATTAGTGCTTATTTTTTATACTTTTTCAATTATGGCCAATATTATTGCCGCACCTTTTAATAGTCTGTTATCAGAAGCCACTGAAAAATATCTCACTGGAAAAAGCATGGATGATTCCGCCGGCTGGAAAAAAATCATGAAAGAGTTAATTCCCACCATTTTAATGGAATTGGGAAAGCTCATTTATATGTTACTCTGGTCCATCCCATTTTTAATTTTGTTATTCACCATTCCTATTTTAGGCCCCATTTTATGGTTTCTATTCACCTCTTGGATGATGTCCCTGGAATATATGGATTATCCCATGGGCAACCACAAACTTAAATTTTCTGAGCAGCGCAGTTTACAGAAAAAGAATCGCTTATTTTCACTGGGTTTTGGCGGGGTAACAATGGGCACCTCCATGATCCCGCTGATTAATTTTATTGTAATGCCAACCGCAGTCATTGCAGCCACTATTATCTGGGTTGAGCAGTATGCTGAGCATGAGTAATTAGAATAATAGATAAAGATCTTGCAAACTAATTAGTCTCCATCCATCTATAAATAAGAGAATATAAAATGCCTTTTGAAATTGAAAAAAAATTCCTGGTCACTGGTGAGCAATTTAAACGAGATGCTGAAAAACAAGTGCGTATTGTTCAGGGTTACCTTTCGACTGTCCATGAACGTACAGTACGTATTCGGATTAAAGGCGACACGGGTTATTTGACCATCAAAGGAAAAGGCAATGAATCAGGTACCACCCGCTATGAATGGGAAAAAGAAATCAGTGTCTCTGATGCCGAAGAACTATTAAAACTCTGTGAAGGTGGTGTGATTGATAAAACACGCTTTCTGATTAAATCCGGGCAACATACATTTGAAGTCGATGAGTTTTATGGTGAAAACCAGGGTTTAATTGTGGCGGAAGTGGAACTTGAAGATGAAGATGAAGCATTTGATAAACCCCAATGGATTGCTGAAGAAGTAACTGGGCAGGATAAATATTACAATGCGATGTTAATGCGAAATCCTTATAAAAATTGGTAGTGTAAAAATATACAGGGATACAACTTTTCAAAAAAGATCAGAGTAAGTCCCTGTTCAGTAGAAAGTCGCTAATTCATCACTTTCTACAGCATAGATAAGCAACCAATCATTCCGCCCCCTGGTTGTTTTTCTGTCTTTTGAACAGTGTAAATTTTTGTAGTGAAGCAGATAAATTAAATGATGGTATCTGAATCTATTATCGGTAAATTAAACTTTTTATCGTAAGTGACATTGGTTAAATACAAACCTTCAGAAGGAGCCGTTTTACCACCTTTGGTACGATCTCTTGCATCCAGAACTTCTTGTGCCCATTCGGGTTCAGCTTCACCGGAACCAATTTTTAGCAACACGCCGGCAATATTCCTGACCATATGATGAAGAAATGAATTGGCCTCAATATCAATAAAGAAATATTCTCCCCGTTGTGAAACATTGAGAAAATAGACCGTTTTTACCGGGCTTTTTGCCTGACAATGAACTGTACGATAAGAATCAAAATTATGTTCACCAATAAAATAGCCAGCAGCCCTTTGCATCCTTTGCAAATCCAATGATCCTCGATACCATGCCACCTGGCTGGACAAAAATGTTGGCCTGACAGAACGCGCAAGAATAATATAACGATAGCGGCGACGCTGTGCTGAGAAACGGGCATGAAATTCATTAGTCACTGCATGTGCCCAGAGAACACTGATGGTCTGATCAATAACATAACGATTACAGCCTAGCATCCATGAACGTGAACTTCTTTCAGCATTAGTATCAAAATGAATGACCTGCTCTGTGGCATGAACACCTGTGTCTGTACGACCAGCCACCTGAGTTTGTGTGATTTTTTCATCAGCAATTTTGCTTATGGCTTTTTCTAATGTTTCCTGAACCGTATGAGTTGATCCAGCCTGGATTTGCCATCCGGAAAATGCCGAACCATCATACTCAATTCCTAAAGCAATTCGCATCATTAAAAGTTCATCATTGATAGTGGGTTGAAAAGATAAATCAGGCAAAGCACTACAGGTATCAATAATTGAAAACCATATGGTGCATCCAGACATTCAATCGTATATTGTTTATTAGATTCTCTTTGACTGGAAAGGACTTCACTAAAAACATCCTGAAAAATAATAGTCCAATGTTCAATTAGATAAAAAAATCGGTCTTTTTGCTGTATCAAAAAGTGCTTAATCGTGTTTTTATCATTATGGTCTTTCTTATCTAGCGGTCTTTCCCGCTTGTTATAATTATATTTTTCTAATGTTTGGCTAAGAACTTCAACATATTCAAGGGTTAAAACTGCTCTTAATGAGAGTCGTTCTACATTAAGCTTTACAAGATTTAATGGATGAAAAATCCATAACAAAGAGGCCAGTATCTGTTCAATCGTTGAAGTTTTAAGAAAAAGGTTAACAGAAAAAATAATTGAGATAAGTACGAGAATCCGGAACAGAGCTAATAATAAATGAGAAATTTCAGGCGTTAACAAGAAATAAATCAATAGTATTGAGAAAAACAACCATTTAAGTCGTAATACCATTTTTAAAGCTGAAGACCAGAGTTCAGGATATTTATAATAGAATGGTAGAATAATACTGATAGTAAGGAAAAGATTAGCCCAGCCACCCTGTGTTGAAAAAATTGACAGTATGATTAAACTGACCATTTTTATAACAGGATGCATAGTAGAACTAACAGATTATAGATTTATTTTGCTTTAGCTTTATCCTGCAATTCCTGGGCCTGAAATTTTTGATCATCATCCCCTTCTGCAAGTACTTCAGTTAAAATAACCGAGGCTGAGTCAATGTCTTCCATATCAATATAGGCTCTTGCCAGATCAAGTTTGGTATCCATTGCATTTTCTTCCGGTAATTCTTCCTCAACATTATTTGTGTCCAGATCAAAGCTATCATCATCCAGTTCAAGAATATCCTCGTCTTCTGAATCAGGTTCAACTAATTCAACATCAACTGCCGGTACTTCCAATTCCATTTCACTTTCAGGTTCACGGATATCATCTATATCCAAATCGAGAGACAATTCATCTACTGTATTAAGCTCTTCATCAGATGATATGTCTATATCAATCTTATCTTCTATTTCCAGAGATTCTTCTGTATCCAGCTCCAGAGATAATTCATCTACTGTATTAACTTCTTCATCAGATGATATGTCTATATCAATCTCATCTTCTATTTCCAGGGACTCTTCTGTATCCAGCTCCAGAGATAATTCATCTTCTATATTAAGCTCTTCATCAGATGATATGTCTATATCAATCTCATCTTCTATTTCCAGGGACTCTTCTGTATCCAGCTCCAGAGACAATTCATCTTCTGTATTAAGCTCTTCATCAGATGATATGTCTATATCAATCTCATCTTCTATTTCCAGAGACTCTTCTGTATCCAGCTCCAAAGACAATTCATCTTCTGTATTAACTTCTTCATCAGATGGGATTTCTATATTAATCTCATCTTCTACTTCCAGAGACTCTTCTGTATCCAGCTCCAGAGATAATTCTTCTTCTGCATTAAGTTCTTCATCAGATGGGATTTCTATATTAATCTCATCTTCCATTTCCAGAGTTTGTTCTGTATCCAAATCAGAAGGAGATTCATTATCAGCTGCAGGCATTTCTTCATCAACAGATGTTTCGAGCTTATCATCAAGATCAAGATCAAGAGCATCCTCTAAATTGAAATCATCCATATCAAATGAATCCAAATCAAAAGATTCATCATCCAGGTCATCCATATCCAGGGAAAACTCTTCATCCATATTAAAGTCTTCCAGTTCATCTAACACATCTTCCGCTGTTGGTTCAGTTTCTCCACTAATTATTTCATCTTCTGCCATACTGGAAGATTCAACCGACTCTTTATCAAGAGAGTCATCAAGTGATTTTTCAGCAGCTTCCAAAGGCTGTTCATCTAAAGTATCATCAAGAGATTCTTCATTATCAGCCTGCTCACTACTTTCAGCGGTTAAATTTTCTTCCGAAGGAGTATCTGTAACTGATTCTGATTCTGAGGCTGCAGTAGTAGTATCAACATCAGAAGTACTGAGATCAATATCTAATTTTTTTGCCCAGCTTTCTACTGTCATCCAGTCAGATGAAACAGCTATATTCTCATCGTTTTGCTCTATTAAATCTTTAATCAGAACAGCTTGTGTAATAAATGCATCTTTTTGATTATCACCCAGATAAACTTCGAGAAGTTTCATCTGGAAGTCAATACGCTGAGGTTCACTAATAATCACATCTTTAAGAAATTCTTCAGCTTGCTGATAGCGACCATAAACCATGAATACATCAGCCTCGGATAATGGATCAGCTTCTGTATCATCCGGCATCAGGGCTTCAGTATTTTCAGAAGAAAAATCACTCAGGAAGGAAGTTTCATTATCATTATTAACATCATCTGTAACAGGTGTTGTCGTTATACTTTCAGTAAAAGTATTTTCAGTGTTTTTTGCACCATTTTTATCCAGAATGCTTTCTTCAAAATCATTTTCATCTTTGCCTTTACCACGAAATCTCAAAGCAATGAGCAAAACAACCAGTAATCCTAAACCTCCCGCAGTAAAAGGTAAATACTCGCCAAGTAATTTCTCTGGTATTTCTTCATAAAATTCAGCTTTGGGTTTGGCCGCTGGGGTGACTGACTTTTTAGCAATAATTTTTTGTTTTTCCTGAGCTTTTTTTGCTAATGCCGCAGCTTTTTCCGCTTCAGCCTTTTTGGCAAGTTCTGCCTCCTCAAGCACTTTAGCTGCTTCTGCAACTTTAGCCGCTTCTGCAGCCATTTGCTTTTCTAAAACCAGTCTCTCAACTTCTGCTAATACAAGTGCAGGATCAGTATGTCCGGGGTAGAGAGTCTCAGTATTATCCGCAACCATTGAAATTTCAGAATCATTAACAATCTCATCTGGAATATCCAGATCTTTTGCTTCTATCTGCCGTTGTAATGCTGCGAGACTTTCATCTTTTAATTCTATAAGGGATGATTTTGTCGCTAGAATGGCCTCAAGTTCTTTAATACGCTCCCGTAATTCAAGATTTTCTGTTGTTGCTGAATCAACAGCCTCTACAGACAAAGCCAGCTTCTCTTTGATCTGTTTGGCTTCATCATTGAGTTCATCATCTTTATTAATTTTATCTGAGTCATCTGAACTACCGGATGCCAGCAATTCAAGTTTGCCATCACTTTTGACATCATCAGTACGTTGCCCTCTATCAACCAGATTGGTATTTGAAACTTCCTGTTCTCTAATATCTTTCCAGCTCTGGTATTGTTGTCTGACTTCCTGTGTTGCAGATAATTGATCCAGTTGTGTTAAACCTGCCTGATTTTTAATGCGTAGCACATAACCTTTTTTCAGCTCATTAATATTATTATTAACAAATGCTTCAGGATTATCTCTTAACAGAGCCAGCATCATTTGATTGACAGAAATGCCTGGAGGAGCCATATTATTGGCAATAGACCATAAGGTGTCATTACGCTTTGTCGGACCATAAGATAATGATTCCATAGATGAAGAGGAATAATCAGCTTGTTTTGCTGCACGGTTAATTTTTGCAGAACTGTCAACAACGGCATTTCTAACAGGAAGTGACTCGCGATTAATAAATTCAGGGGGATCAAGAAGCAGGGTATATTCTCTTAGTAAGCGTCCGGAATTCCACTCAGCTTCAATTAAAAGTTCAATATACGGCTCTCTAAAGGGCTTATGTGTTGTAATGGCAATATAGGTTTTACCCTCTCTTTGTATGATATTAAATTTAAATTTTGTGAGTTGATGATTGCGGGTCATTCCAGCCTGAAAAAATGCATCTTTAGAAGCTAATCCAATGCGCAAGGATTCAATATCTTTTTGAGAAGCGGAGTGTATTCTAATTTCAGCATTAAGCGACTGATTTAATGATGAATTAACCTGTACATCCCCCATACCTAACGCCCACGCCGCAACTGGAGACATGAGTAAAGACACTGTACACGCAAGGATTGATTTCCGCACTTGCTAACTCCCTTAAATTACTGATTATATTATTATCATTATTTTTACTATGTTAAATAGAAAAACTCAAGGAAAATATCAATTAATTAGACAATAAATACAAAACCTGTCAATTAATTCACATTTTCCACTGTTTCACTTAGTTGTTTTACTTAATTATAGATAATCTTTAATTAAAATTTCTGCAATTTGAACGCTATTTAAGGCAGCCCCCTTACGAACATTATCCGCAACTACCCACATATCCAATCCTCTTGGATGGGAGATATCTTCACGAATACGACTGACATAAACCGGATCGGTAGTGGCACCTTCTGTCACGGCAGTTGCATAACCACCATCACATCTATCATCCAGAACTTCAATACCCTCAAAATTCTGCAATAATTCAGTTGCTTTTTCAGTGCTGATTTTTTCTCTGGTTTCAATATGTAAAGCTTCAGAATGACCATAAAAAACAGGAATTCTTACTGCTGTCGGGTTGACCAGTATCGAATCATCTTCAAAAATTTTATTGGTTTCCCATACCATTTTCATTTCTTCTTTAGTATAGCCATTATCCTTAAATACATCTATTTGCGGTAAGGCATTAAAAGCAATTTGTTTGGGATAAACTTCAGCCTTGACTTCTTTAGCATTAAGAATATTTGCCGTTTGTGTCGCTAATTCTTCAATGGCATTTTTACCTGTTCCAGAAACAGCCTGATAAGTACACACATTAATGCGCTCAATTCCAACTGCATCATAAATCGGTTTTAAAGCAACCAGCATTTGAATCGTAGAACAATTCGGATTAGCAATAATACCCCGTTCTTTATAACGGGCAATAGCATGTGGATTGACTTCAGGTACGACAAGAGGAACATCATCGTCATAACGGAAATGAGCAGTATTGTCGATAACCACACAACCACTTGCTGCAGCATTAGGTGCATAGGCCTCAGAAATACTTCCTCCTGCGGAAAATAATCCGATTTGTGCTTGTGAAAAATCAAATTCACTCAGATCCTGAACTGTATAATGCTTGCCTTTAAATTGAATTTTACTTCCTGCAGAACGAGCACTGGCCAATGGATACAAGTTTCTTACCGGGAAGTCACGCTCCTCGAGAATAGCCATCATTGTTTCACCAACAGCACCTGTAGCACCTACCACCGCAACATCATATTCTTTTGTCATTATTATTTCTCTTCAACTTGAGTTTCTTTAAATCATATAATCAGTATGGGGTCGGAATCTCCGCCCCTGTTAAAATAAGCTTATGTTCTTAATGCAGCAACAACTGCATCACCCATAGCCTCGGTGCCGATTTTTGTATCAGTATCCGTACAGATATCGGGGGTTCTCAGATTCTGATCCAGAACTTTTTCAACAGCCTGTTCCACTTTAATCGCCAGTGCTTCTTCCCCAAGAGAATAACGTAACATCATGGCAACTGATAAAATTGTTGCCAACGGGTTGGCTAAATCCTGTCCTGAAATATCGGGTGCTGAACCATGTATAGGCTCATACATCCCTTTCTGATTTTTGTCCATGGAGGCTGAAGGCAGCATACCGATTGACCCCGTCAGCATTGCCGCACAATCAGACAGGATATCACCAAACATATTGGTCGTCACCATCACATCAAATTGTTTGGGGGCGCGAACCAATTGCATTGCTGCATTATCAACATACATATGACTTAATTCTACCGCCGGATAATCCTTACTCACCCGTGCAACAACTTCACGCCATAATTCAGTACATTCTAGCACATTTGCCTTGTCGACTGAACAAAGACGTCTGTCCCGTTTCATTGCCGTTTCAAACGCAACATGTGCAATACGTTCAATTTCAGATTCTTTATAGACAAGAGTATTAAAGCCTTGTTTTTCATTATTTTCTAAAGTTTTTATTCCCCTGGGCTGGCCAAAATAAATACCTCCGGTCAGCTCACGTACAATCATAATATCAAGACCTGAAACGACTTCTTCTTTCAGTGTGGAAGCATGTGCCAATTGTGGATATAAAATAGCAGGACGTAAATTAGCAAAAAGCTCTAATTCTGAGCGTAGCCCCAGCAGGCCTTTTTCAGGGCGCACTGCAATATCCAGGGATTCCCATTTATAGCCGCCAACAGCACCAAGCAAAACCGCATCAGATTCTTTTGCCAGTTTTAAAGTGGATTCCGGTAGTGGTGAGCCTGAATCATCGTAAGCCGTACCACCCACCAGAGCCTCTTCCATTTCAATATTTAATGCAAAGTCTTTGTTGAGGCAATTTAATACTTTTACCGCTTGTGCAACAATCTCGACACCAATCCCATCACCTGCTAAAACCGCAATTTTTTTACTCATTTCACACCTTTATTTTTCTAGATAACACTTTAACATATTATATTAACTTATTGTTAATAAATTAATATAACCATGGAGTAACTTCTTTTTTACTTTTCTCATAAGCACGAATATCGTTTGCATGTGCCATGGTCAAACCAATTTCATCCAAACCTTCTAATAAACAATGACGTCGAAATTCATCCAGTTCAAAATCAATATCCACTGCAGGAAAACCAATTCCTGATTGAATTTTTTGTTTTTCGAGGTCAATAATAAGTTGAAAACCTTCATTGGATTGTGTCAAATCAAACAAATGATCAACTATTTTTTCTTCCAGAACAATGGGTAACAGACCATTTTTAAAACAATTATTATAAAAAATATCTGCAAAACCAGGGGCAATAATAACCCGAATACCAAAATCTTCCAAAGCCCAGGGCGCATGTTCACGTGATGAACCACAGCCAAAATTATCTCTTGCCAGTAAAATTTCAGCCCCCTGATAACGGGGCTGGTTTAACACAAAATCATAATTAAGCGGGCGTTTAGTATTATCCATACCCGGCTCTCCCTGATCCAGATAACGCCATTCATCAAATAAGTTGGGTCCAAAACCGCTGCGTTTGATGGATTTCAAAAACTGCTTCGGGATAATGGCATCTGTATCCACATTAGCCCGATCTAAAGGTAAGCTGATTGCAGTAATTTTTGTCAATTTTTCCATTATTTGTTCCTTATTCCTTCTGAAGTCTCACAACTCATTAATATTAACAAAATGACCTTTAATCGCTGCAGCCGCTGCCATAGCTGGACTGACAAGATGAGTTCTTCCTCCCTGACCCTGCCGACCTTCAAAATTTCGATTAGAAGTAGAGGCGCAGCGCTCCCCTGCTTCAAGCCGATCAGCATTCATTGCCAGACACATGGAACAGCCGGGATCACGCCATTCAAAACCGGCTTCTATAAAAATCTTATCCAGACCTTCCTGTTCAGCCTGCTGTTTAATCAGACCTGAGCCGGGAACCACCAGTGCCTGTTTAATATTATCAGCCACCTGTTTTCCCTTTGCGATGGCAGCAGCAGCACGCATGTCTTCAATACGGGAGTTAGTACAGGAACCAATAAAGACAACATCAACTGTCACTGCATTAATCGCTGTACCGGCAGTTAAGCCCATATAGTTCAATGCGGCCTGCATTCCAGCCTGTTTAACAGGATCTGATTCAGCAGCAGGATCCGGGATCATTTCATCAATAGCCATAGTCATCTCAGGAGAAGTTCCCCAGCTTACCTGAGGCTTAATTTCTTCTGCCCGAAGAGTAACCACTTTATCAAAGTGTGCATCGGCATCACTATAAAAATTCTGCCAGTAGGCAACCGCTTGATCCCATACTTCTGCCTTCGGGGAATAGGGTCTGTTTTTGACATAGTTTATTGTTGTATCATCCACAGCAATCATACCTGCTCGTGCACCAGCCTCAATAGCCATATTTGATATAGTCATACGACCTTCCATCGAAAGAGAACGAATAGCTTCCCCTGCAAACTCAATAGCATAACCTGTACCGCCAGCCGTTCCTATTTCACCAATAATAGTCAGAATAACATCTTTTGCTGTGACCCCGGGATTTAAGCAGCCATCAACCTGTATCAGCATATTTTTTGATTTTTTCTGGATCAGGCATTGTGTTGCCAGCACATGTTCAACTTCAGAAGTTCCAATACCAAAAGCCAGGGTGCCGAAAGCGCCATGAGTTGAAGTATGTGAATCACCACAAACCAGGGTCATGGCAGGTAAGGTGGCACCCTGTTCCGGACTGATAACATGCACAATACCCTGACGAATATCATCCATTTTAAATTCAGTAATATTAAAATAATCACAGTTTTGATCCAGTGTATCAACCTGCAGTTTTGACACAGGATCAATAATACCCTTTGCACGATGATTAGTCGGTACATTATGATCCGGTGTCGCTAAATTGGCTGATAATTTCCAAGGCTTGCGATGTGCAATTCTAAGCCCCTCAAATGCCTGCGGCGAGGTCACTTCATGAATTAATTGACGATCAATATACAATAATGAGGTGCCATTCTCATTTTCACGCACAATATGGCTATTCCATAATTTATCATATAATGTTTGTGCATTATCATTACTCATATCCTTCTCCACTATCTATAATCTATCACTTGCACCTATCATAATATTTAATATAAAATAACTCAAATTCAATTATTTTATATTTTGCATAACTTTTTGTTATACAATATTGTTTATACAAAACTTCTCCCAAAATAATCGCAATGAAAGGATAGAACTTATGGACATTCCTTCAATTGAAACATTTTTGATGGTGGCAAAAAAACAGTCTTTTTCCTTGGCTGCTGAAGAAATGTTCTTAACTCAGCCGGCCATCAGCAAACGCATATCCTCATTGGAAGCAGAATTAAACAGCCAATTATTTGATCGACTCCGGAAAAAAATTATCCTGACCGAGGCAGGACGGTTATTTTTACCCTCTGCCCGGCGTATTATTGATGAACTGAAAAACAGTAAAAATATTCTGGCAAAAATTGAGGGGATCATTTCAGGTGAATTATTAATGGCTACCAGCCATCATATTGGCTTGCATCATCTTCCTCCGCTGTTAAAAGATTATGTCAGCAAATATCCAAAGGTTGATCTCAATCTTGCCTTTATGGATTCAGAAAGCGCCTGCCGCGCTGTTGAAAAAGCAGAAATTGAATTAGCAGTCATCACCTTACCCAATAAACCTTCTGAGTGTCTGAATGTTAAAAAAATCTGGTCTGATCCGCTCTGTATTATGGTTCACAATCAGCATCCGATTCTAAAAAACCGTCATTCACAAAATAAATCCACAACAATACATCAGCTGGCACAATATCCTGCAATTCTGCCTGAAAAAGGCACTTATACCAGAGAACTCATTGATCATTACTTTGAAAAATTAAATATTGAATTACAAATCAAATTATCCAATAATTATTTGGAAACCATCAAAATGATGGTGAGTGTCGGACTGGGTTGGAGTATTTTACCCAAAACCATGCTGGATGAATCATTAAGCAGTATTCATTTTGCGGATTTTACTGCTCAGCGTTCTCTGGGGATTGTAATACACAAAACCAGAAGTTTGTCTTATTCTGCACAAAAAATGGTTGATTTACTGCTCAATCTAAAAAATTAGCCCTGACAACGGCAATTATTCAGACCAATATTATCGCTCACTTTAAACTGACCCGGCAGAACATTTATGGGAAGTTACAAAAGTCAATATTGTTACTTACAAAATTAAGTTTTTGCTATTATTACTATTATTTTTTGCTATTATATCAATTTATGATCCATTAAAAATGACAGCAGATGAAAAATCCCAAGCTAACAATAGTACTATTATTTTTATTAACCATAAGCAGCTGCAGCGCAGAACAACCATTAAAAGGAAACATCGCTTTGAACAGCCCTTCTCAAATCAACTACAATCACTTAAAGGCCTGCCCGGATACTCCAAATTGCATTAATACAGAATATGCGGACAAGATATCTCAATATATTCCCCCCTTCAACTTTGCAAAAGAAAAATCAACTCAGATTATCGATATAGCAAAGCAAATTATTATAGAGATGGGAGGAGAAATTATTGTGCAGGATAACAGCAAAATTAATGATTACCTTCATGCCACATTCACTTCAAGTTTTTTCAAGTTTGTAGATGACTTTGAAATTAGAATTGATCATAGTGATCTTAAACTGCATATTCGTTCAGCTTCTCGAAGCGGCTATAGTGATTTTGGCGTCAATAAACGACGTGTAAAAGAATTTTATCAACGCTTATCACAAA
>JAHXIV010000015.1 GCA_025655455.1 gamma proteobacterium symbiont of Taylorina sp. | reverse complement strand
GCCCCAAAAATCACAATATCACCATATTGTTTTTGAAAATGCATCAATTCAAATTGTATTTTTTGTTTTAAAACACTTATTTTGTGTAAATAATTTAAGGCTAAATTTTGTTCACCTGAAACAGCAGGAAAAATACTTCTAACCTCCTGTTTGATATCAGAAAATAGTGCGGCTATGGCATCTTCTTGCGGATAGGGATATAACCATGATCGTTCAAATTGCAGTCCAAGATGTAAAAAACTAGATTTTAATGATTCTGTGGTAAAATAACTAATATGTTCTTCCCATAACATACTAATATCACCTTGTAAGAGTGCTTTAGTCGATTCTGGTACTTCAATAATGATACGTCCTTGTGGTTTTAATAAAAACCGCAAAGCATTCATAAATCCATAACTATTGTGTGCATGTTCTAATAATCGACAACTAACAATAAGGTCAAAATGACCATAACGTGAACAAAGAACTGAAAATATTTCTGGGGTGATTTTATTTTGTATCTGCGCTTGCTGAGGATTGTCTGAATCAATCAACAAATCTTTTGTACTATCTAAAATAAAAGCACGTTTTCCAATTTTTTGACTGACTAAATCAAATATTTTTTGATCATACTTAGATAAAAATAAGACATTCTCGTCATTGCCTAATATTTGCAAAATATCCTTAGCCATCCAGGTATGGTGCTGAACAGGCTCTTTATTATTAATCCAATCGAACTCAGTTAACATGGATTGATAATCAATAGGCTGTAGCAATTGAATTAAACCACAGGTATCACACTGTGCAATTGCAAAATCAAATTTTATTATAGATTCAGGCGACTCAGTCAGCGAATGACGAAAATCAATACATCTTGCTTGCTTAGAAAAATCACTGATTATTTGCAATTGACCTTGCCGACAACAATGGCAAAACTTTATTTCAGCTGGCATTATTATTCCTGTCCAACGACTTCAATCTCAGGGAATAAACGTACAAATCGCCCACCTTGATCAATAAAGAGTTGATGTTGCTTAATAATATTATCGGCATGAATCCAGGCTAAAATTAGAAGATAATCTGGCTTTTTCTCATAAATATTTGAGCTTGGCAGTACTTCTAATTTATCTCCTGGTGAAAATTTTCCCTGTTTAGAAACATTATCATCAATTAAATAATCCATATATTGACCAATTTGGAAATAACTGAGCAAGGTTGTTCCTGCGCGTGCCGCACCAAAACCAGCTATTGATTTAGCTGATTGTTTAATTTGAGTGACTAACTTGAGCACATCAGCTTTAACAGCCTCTAGACGATGAAACATATAATGTAAAGTTTCTACCTTGTTTAGTCCATATTTCTTTTCTAATTCTAAAAGTTCTTTGACACTACTTCGTTCTGCTTGTTTACCATCCTTGTACTGTGCATAACCAATAAAAGATCCACCCTGCTCTGAGCCTCTTTCTACGTGAAATAAATGTAAACCCTGTTTTTCTAAAAACATCTGTAATGAGCTAACAGAATGGTAACTGAGGTGTTCATGAAAAATAGTTCCTATTAGCATTTTATCGACAACATCCAAAAGATAGGATACTTCAAAGACAAAAATACCATTCTGATCTAAGATCTCTTTGATTGCTTGAGTCATCTCTGATAAATCATCAGCATGAGCATAAACATTATTAGCAGTAACTATTTTTGCTTTTCCATAGTTAAGTACAATATCTTCTGCTGTATGATGATTCATAAAATCAATCTTAGTAGTTATGCTATTGGCTATTGCTTCTGCAGCAATTTCTTGTGCCGGATCAACGCCTAAGACATTCATTTTCCCTAATTGCTGAAAACATTTGAGTAAAGTTCCATCATTGCTACCCACATCAACGATAAGATCATTCTCTTTGATATCAATTATGGCTAGGACACGATTTGCATAATCCTCAAAATGTTTAACTAATTGAGGGTTATTGGCGGTTTTAAAAGTAAAGTCAGACCATAAAAAATCAGCTTCAACAATATGAATTAATTGAACATGAGAACAATCATGGCAAAAATAAAGATCCAGAGGAACCTTTATCTCTTGTTTCGATGTGTTAGAAGTTGTGGTATATTTTTCTGAAACAGGACTAAGCCCCAGTGGAATAACAACTTCCAGATTTGTACTGCCACATAATCTGCAATTGTCCCGCGTATAAAAAGCTTGCTTCATTTAATACCACCTGATTTTTTTTAAATTTGTAGAGGGGAACATTTTATTTTCCATAGAATTTTTTAATTTGACTAACAACATAATTTGCCTGTTGTATTGACATATTTTCATGCAGTGGAATTGAAATAGTCTGTTGCAAAAGCCGTCTCGCATTAGCAACAGGAATCTTTTTTTTGTTTGTAGTATACACATCAGCATCACAAACTAAAGGAGAGTAAAAAATCTTAGTTTCAATACCCTTTTTTTCTAAAAAAAGGCGCAGTTCATTTCTTTTTCTGCATGAAAAAAGATACATATAACGTCCATGAATCTCGCCATTAGCTATTTCTGGTATCGTTACTAATTCACTCAATTCACGATCATATAATTTTGCAATTTCTTCACGTTTTTTCCAGACAGAATTTATTCTTTTTAAGTTCTCAAGCAAAAAAGCAGCCTGAATCGTATCCATTTTATGATTAAGTGAAATATCAAAGCATAAATTAATACTTATTTTATCGGGATCTGGTATCGTCCCAGCATGACGGAGCTGCTTAACGTTGTGCAATATTTCTTTACTATTGCTCACAATAGCACCGGACTCACCATAAGCATGAAGTATTTTCATGGGGTTCATACTAAAGGCTGCTGCAGTCGAAAAAGCCCCTGCCCTTGTACCATTTAAAGAACTACAAAATGCCTGTGCTGCATCTTCAATCACCAATAAGTTATGTTTATCCGCAATCTGATTAATTTTTGCCATCTCACAGAGATGACCTGCAATATGAACAGGTACAATAGCCTTGGTATTAGTTGTTATATGTTTTTTAATTTCATCTGGATCAATATTATAATCATCTTTCACATCAACAAAAACTGGGGTTGCTCCTGTGGCAGAAATTGCATTGGCTGTAATGATCCATGTATAGGGCGTGGTAATGACTTCATCGCCGTATTTGATACCACAGGCTTTTAGTGCAAGATATAAAGCACTACTGCCTGATCCGCAACCTACCGCATAATTTACTCCAATTTCTTCAGCTAGTTTTTGTTCAAATTCTAATTGCTCAGGTCCTTCAAGGATCAGTCCATGTTGCAAAATTTTGGAAAAACATTCGAGCAGTGCTTGCCTATGTTTTGTATCATTTACTCTTAAATCCAAATAAGCTACATGCATATTAAATACCCACTAAGAATAGCTTAGCTGTTGTGATATATTGTGAAGATTATTGAGAAGTTTATTAATGCCTTTAGGATCATTTAAGCTGGGTGACCAATCTGCAATTTGCAGACTAAATTCATTAAAAGGACCTTGTGCAACTTCATGATAAACAAAATAATCACTTTCAATCAATAAAGTATGGTAAAAATCCTTATTAATTCTCAAATATCGAGTTCCCTCTTTCGTATTGACTGGAATCGCCTGTTTAATTTCACCTTCTAAGCTAAAGATAAAAAAAATGGCACGACCTTCTATGACGGACAGAGATTCTGCTTTGTTAGGATGACGATGAGGGGGAATATAATTGCCCTTTTTATGGGCAATAAGCATTTCATGTACAGAAGCATTAATATCAAGGTGGGTACAAATTCTAGCCTTATTTTCTTTACTTTTATCTGCCTGTTGTTTTAACCAATTAAAATCATTATTCGTTATTTTAATCAGATCACTATTATAGTAATAGACTTCCAGACTTTCCTGGATTATTTTATTACTATTTGGGCTTATTTCCATACTATTCATTAAATATTTTTCATCAACCAGATTCAAATTATCAATATACCTAATACCTAAAATTTAAGTATAACACTCAAGTCTGCCTAAATCCTCTAAAAGAGACATCACCTATTTTGATAGAGTTAAGGACTAATTGATGATTTTTTTATAATAATTTTCTACCAATTGTGTATTGGCTTCTTGCAATACATCCTAGCTTTCATCATCACCTAATTTTGTAAAGTTACAGGTTTATTATTAAATTAATGGTACAAACAACTTACCCCATTTAAAACTATTTTAACGCATTCAAAATTAAATCATGAATATGCTCACACCGATGCTGAAGCAAATGTTCAGATAATGTTCTTTTCTGTCCAGCTTGAGCAATTTTCTTTCGTTCATCCTCATGTTCAAGTAAATAATTAATCTTTTCAATACATTCAGCTACTGAGTCATAGGCAATAATTTCTTTATCTGGTTCAAAAAGTTCCGATAGATTTTCTTGATTATCAGTCATTAAACAAGTCCCCGAGCCTGTTGCTTCAAATAATCTCATAGCGCCTATAGGCTGACGATCACTATGTCTATGCAGGGATATTTTTGAATCCGCCATTAACTGAAAATAATCAATACCATGGATCGATGGATTGTTTTTTTCAGGTGGTAATAAATAACGTAATTTACAAGGTGGAGTTGGATATTCAGCCAGATTATAATTTATATTATCTGTAAATTCGCTCTTTAAAACTATATTTCCAAATGGATTATCATTACATTGTTTATGTAATATTTCCATTTCATCTAACCATAATTCTAATGGTGTATTAAAGGCTAATTTAACTAACTCCCAGAATCGGCTTTTATGTCCATCTCCCCAACCAAAACCTGATGAGCCAGAGAAGGTAAAATCATATTTGGTTCCACTCTGATTTATATGTGTTAATAATTGCTGATCAAAAGAGTGATACACCAAATGAGCCTTTAATCCTTCATTAAAAGCCTGTTGTACCATAATTGGGCTACCCAGTAATAACAAGGATTTTGGACTAATTTCATCCCAGCCCGAAGGAAAACCTGAATATTGAACCAATAATTTAATTGACGGCAACTGTTCTTGTATTGATTCAAGATAAGCTGTAGTAATTAAGCCTGTTCCCTGAATATAAACCACATCCGGTTTCATTACTTTTAATTGCTCTATGACAATTTTTAATTGCCAATGTTCTCCGTCACCTAGATTTATATGATTCTCTTTAGCCCATTGTTTTTGTAAAACCTCTACATTATAGATAATTTCGTGTGCATCATTACCCAAATCATTCATGATTCGGCTAAAACCACCTGCATAAGTGTAAAAACCACTTAAAATATTTGACAATTGTTGTTCATAAGATAAATTTTTAAGATTGGGCTGTTCAACGTATAATTGCCGCCTTAACATAAAACCTATGGGACAGATTCTTATTATTTTATAGTTCATTTTTATTTCCAAATACTACACTAATTGAGCGTTTAACTTCTTACATGCCATTAAGTTACTTCCATCAACACCCATTGTTCCTAGCATTGATGTTTTAAAACCCAGTTTTTCAAAATCCTCTGGATAATAGGCTTGTTTATGAATTTCATAGGAATTGCCATATATAGCACCTTGAGGATATTCACCCCAAGGGCACATCAATACCAAGTGTTTATTGGTAATTTTTTCAAGTGATGGTAAAATTTTTTCAAACTCTTTTTTATAGACATGTTCTGGTCCATGGATCCACATCACGATATCAAATTTATTATTAATTAAACTACTTTTATTAAGCTCTAAAATATCAAGATGATGAATTTCATCTATCATATCCAAAGTTTCTAAATAATCACAATTTTTTTTAAATGCCTCAACTAGAGTTATTTTATAATCAAAAGAAAAAAAGGTATCTCCAAATAGAAACCGATTGTCTCTGGCACCTACATACAACAAAGTTTTATAATCATAAATATCAGTAATATTTTTTTCTAGTTGCTGATGTCTATCTTCATTTTCTTGCAGTTCACAAATAGGTCTAGATTTCATATATTCCCTTTATTATTCAAGTCTATATCATACGGGAATGACTACATCGACTACAAATATCATATTTGGAGCGATACCCTTTAATCAAATTTTCCCGCATTTCTAAAAAATTACTATTTTCTAATATCTGTGTTAGTGTATTAATGTTAATATTTCCAAAATGGTATTTCTTTAAATAATCATAACAACAAAGTTGTAATTCTCCATTATTAGTAATAATAAGTAAATCATGGATCATTTGACAACCCGATGTTAAATTTACGTTAGATCTTTCATAAATACTAATTCGTCCATCCAGTTTTTGATCGGTGACTACTATTTTTTGATCATGATATTTTATTTTTAAAGTATCTGATATTTGAGATAATCGCTCATATTCACTTTTTGAATAAGCGCTAATTTGTAACCAATAAACACCTTCATCCATTAGTCTTTCAGCTAACTCAAGTGTTAATAATTCTCCATTTGTATAGATATTAACCTTGGCATTGGGACAGTATTTAACACACAGTTTGATTTTATCAAGTATTTTTTTGTCCATAAGTGGTTCGCTATAGTGGTGCAAACCAATTCGTCCTTTGTAGCCATATTGATCCAATTCAACTAACAATCGTTGTAAAACATCCATTCCAAGCCGATGAGAACCAAAGTACTCTTTGCGTATAAGAATAGGACATTCAGGATGCTCTTTTTCCATCGTACAATTAGCATGAGTCTCAATATTAATTGAGTCCAGACTAGAGATATAGTTCTGTATCATATCAGTTTTATTCATAATTAAGTGCCAATCTATATATGCTATTTTTCCCAATATGAGGGGTTTAATAATTTAACATCATTACTTGATATATTAGCAGGAAGATCAAAATTTTCATCAAAGGTAAAATTTATTAATTCTTCTAATTGTAAGTAACTATCAATACCAATTATTATTTTATTAACTTCTGGCATTGATAGAGCATAATTTAAACACGCTTGGTATGAAGAATAATTATTCTCTTTTAACCAAATATGCCAACGGTTAAATAAACTTTTCCACTGATTAAAATATTTTGGTCTTTTTTTCATTAGCAATAAGCCTTGCAAAAAAATTGATCTGGCATGAACTTCTATTTTTTTGTGTTTCAGCTGCTCAAAAACCCCTGACTCAATCATTCTTCTGTCCAACACGTTTAAAGGAAACTGTATCAAGTCAATATCAAAATTTGCTAAGATAAATTCTACTTGTTCTACGCTATAAACTGACACGCCAATCTTTTTTACTAATCCAGTACTCTTTAGTTTTAAATAACTGCTATAAATATTATCAGCATTCTTACCGAAAAGTTCCTCTGCTTCATGAATTAATAAAGCATAAATCCTATCTAGCGATAGTTTTGATAGGGTTTTTCTAAATGACCTTTCAAGCCAATAATTAATGTCTAATTCACCCTTAGGTACATATGATTCTTTTGTTATAACATCCCACTGTTTAACACCAATTGTCCCAAGAATTTCTTCACTATTTCCATAGATAGAAGCCGTATCCAGGCTCTTTATATTATGCTGATAAGCTATTGATAATATTTTTTTTATTTCATCAGGAGCAACTTGACCAGAAGTATTGGCAATACCATAGTGTTTTCCAAACTGAGCTGTACCTAAAATAATTTTGTCTAGAGGATTTTTCATATTATCAACATTTATCAATTCAATTTACACTATGGACTGTTGATCTTTCATTTGTTATTTCCACCAATATTTTTTGAATAATTTCCGTTAGCCCCATTGGATTTTGCTCAAACAAGTAATTAATCTGCTCTTTTTTCATCTTATTCTGCGTATCTTGTTTAATAAATCTGCTAATTTCAGATGCTGTTTGAGCCTTTATTAATATTCCCTTTTTTATCAGTTTACTAAAATCAGTAAATCCTATAGTAGAAACAACAGCTGTATTTATATGGAAAGCAATTGATTCACAGGCAGCAGTTGAAAAATAAGTTAAATGTTTATCAATATGTTGAAATAAAATGTATAAAGGAAGGCTATTAGCATAATCTAAATCTATATTACTAATATTATTTTCTGCTAAAATTTCTCTCATTTTTCTATACTTTATACCTTTTCTTTGTAAAGGATGTAAGCGGATAATCCATAACCAGTTTTTAGTATTTTCTCGCATAGCTTGGAGCAAGTGTTCTGGAAATGGAGGCATGATATCATTTGCGGTAATCAAAATAACTTTCTGATATTTACTTAGAGTTTCAAAAACAAATTTTTTTTCTTTACTTGAATAATGGTAGTAGTTTCTATTGTCACTACTCAACCATTTTTTAAGCCATAAATTACCACTAACCAGAGCGGTGTGCTGTGGTGTTTTTGCAGCCCAGCGATTAATTTCGTCTGCATCGGCAACAGACCAATTAAAGAAATAGTTAGGTAATAATTTATATCCATCTTTAGGAACACTCATCCATGATGAGTACATCCAGTGTAAATTACCTTGACCACCATGCTGTAAATCTATGGTCTTAATATTAAGATCTCTACTGGCCCATATTAATCCCATTACATTTTCTGAATAATAGCAACTAAAAAGAATAGTTCTGGGATTCATAGCCTTAAACAATAACTTATAACACTCATATGCAGAAATAATTTGTTTAATCATCAAGATAAAATAATCTTCATTGAGTATTAATTTATTTCCTGTTAATTTTTTTACAACATTAGATAGTTGTAAAAAATTTTCTATTCTTTTTGGATTTATATTCTGTAAACTCAGTATATTGTGACGAATAGTCGTCGCTATATCTAAAGAATAGTCCATGTGATAATAATCTTGATTATCTGAGTCTAATACAAATTTTTCAACACGATAAGAAGAAGCTTGTATTGCCTCATAAACTGGATCCAATTCAGTGCAATATTTTTTATTATCATACTCATCTCTATGAATGTATGGTGTAGATAAAAACAAACAATCCAATCTTTTATTATTTTTATGTATACTCAGTTTTAAAGACTCTAGCTGTTTTTCAAAAAGTACTTTTTGTTGTTTTATATCAAGACTACTTTCATGAATAGAAGCTTGTAAAATGCTTGCTGAAATCGATTGCGAAAACAACTCCCTAATTTTCATACGAATACAGGGCCATACGCACAAATTATCATAAACTAATGAATTAACATTCATGGATAATTCAATTTGTTGCATAAAATCAACAATTTCACTATTTGGCTTTGTCCGTACAGGCATTATTCAATAAACCCATTAATTAAATTATATACACGCTGTAAACCATTACCATCTACAACTTTTCTGCCTCTTTTACTCATAATACTTCTATATTTAAAGTTTTCACAATAATCTTCTATTGCTTTATTCAATAACTCAGCACTATTTTCATGCCATATCCCAAGATTAACACTACCCGTTATTTCTGCAAAAACTCTTGCAGTTGTTTCTTCATGAGTAATGCTGGGTACAATAATTGATGGCAAACCCAGAAATGCACATTCATACAATGTCCTACCTGCCGATGTAATAATGATATCTTTATGACTAATATATTCAATAAAATTATCAGGATTGACAACAATATCAATATTGTCTTTATGTTTGATAATGTCTAATATCTTGTCATGAAATTCAAAAGATGGTCCCAGTATAATTGACAGTTGAATATTATTTGGCAAACAGATTACCTTTGCTATTTTTTCAGTTAAACAGGCAGGATCTGATCCTCCCATACTGAGTACAATATGTTGAACTTCAGGTTTAAGAACTTTAGGTTTTACTGCATCAGGCATAACAAAATACTCAGGACCAATAAATTTTTGTGTCTCGTGTTCTATCTGCTGATAATTCACAAACTCTGGCACAAATGAGTCATTAAATAACATATCAGGTTCTACTGAACATTTGCTTAAAATATCAAAAATAATAGTCTGTATCTTATTTTTTCTTGTATATTGAAATAAACTATCATAATTGATAGAAAACATATCAAAAATAATACATTTTGGATTATTTTTTTTACATAATAAAATTAAAGAGTCAGAGCTATCATCATGGATATCTATCACCTCAATGGGATAGTTATAGGACTTTATATAATCTATCCCATCTTTATAATCCTTCATAATAAAGACAATATCATATTGATTACGAAGTTTTTCAGTTAACAAGATTATTCTTCTGGCATGCCCCATTGAAATGCCCCAGACTTTTCCTGCATCCACCCGGACTAAAATTTGTTTTTTACTAGACATTAAGATGACATCTTTAAATAAGTAATATGGCTTGTTTTGCCATTTGAATATCACTTGTACTATAGAATGTGACAATATCTGAAACGGTATATTGCTTAATGTCTTGAATCATTTCATCTTGGAATTCAATACTAGAGGTTATAACTACATCATGTTCAACGGTGCTTAGGATATCTGGTGAATTTACTTTATAACCAAAAATGCTATGAAAATTTGTATAATTTTTATCTACTATAGACTGTATTGACAAAGTCAATAATTTACTGTGTTTAAACAAAAAATCTGTATGTTTACCAGCACCATAGATTATTATTTTCTTTCCTTTTAATGTATCAAGTTTTGTATTTATCAATTTACAAAGCTGATTTAAAGGATCAGTATTTTCTTGTTGTCCATGAATAATTGAAAATAATCTTGCCGCATAAGAGTAATATTTTCCCACTAATAGGGCATTTGCTAAAGAATTAATCGTTTTATAACATTGAACCTTTTGATAGTAATCATTCAGTTTTTCTATCACTTCATCCATATAATGCTTACAATAAGCATCGTCATTATTTTGTAAAATTCTTAAGACCATATCAGATAAGCGATTACTATACATAAGAGTATCAATCATATCGCTACTAACATGGCTATGTAGAAACCTATTAATCACATAATTTGCTGTGTGTGTAAGGTTTACATGTAAATTATCATTAACTCTATTACTTAATGTTTCATATTCTCTCAATTCATCCATAACAATATCAAAGGAAGGAAAATACTCAACTTGTTCATCATCAATTTCTAGCAAAAAGTTATCTATAGCAACACGCAATTTTGCCTTATCTAAATTGCTTTGTAATAAGCTATCTTCTGAATTTGAGAATATTGCCTTATTTATTTCACTGCTTGTTTGCTGGGAAAAATCAACCTTACATGACCATGCATATCTCTGTGGAGAAACCGTTATTATAAATACAAAGGATTGATTGATTAGCTTTTTTAGTAAGCTATAAATTCCTTTTAACTCGTTTGTGATTTCTGTCACACTAGAATGCACAACAGAATAATCTATTTCTGAGATCCCCCCTGCCTGGCAAATGACATGTTTAGTTTTTGTCATTTCCATATACGTTGCATTACCCAGCGTTAAAATAAAAACATCAGTACCTTTAAGATTCTGGACAAACCGTTTATCTTTTTCATTCATCAGCTCAAATAATCGTTCTTCGCAATTCGCCCCCGTCACAACCAATCTATTATGATATAAAGACATAGCTTTATTTTGACTTTCAAATAAATAAATATCGTCACGGGTATAATTAAAACCAGAATTATCCCATTTTTTTAATAACTCATAGAAAGTTTTTGAAGTGTAATGAAAACCCGTATTAAGCTCATAGTTTGCTGTTATTCCAAGATTATTCATGACATTAACTAAACTTGAAGCAAAGCAACTTCCTGCACAGCTAATTTTATTATTAAAGCTATCAATAACGGGATTATTGTTTAATTTAATCCTTAGTGGACTAATATTATAAATCCTATCATCATCAATTAATGATGCAAATGATGATTTCTCTTGCGATAATTCATTCATGTTTTAAAGTCTCTCAACAAAACTAATTTATTAGTACAAATCATTTTCAGAAATAAGATCCATATATTTAATTGAACGTGATACTTCTCTACCTTGCATTTTATCCCAATTTTCTACTTTGCTTGTGGCTGTTGAGGGCGCATAAAACATTACATTTCCATTAGATAAGCTATCACCTAATGCTATATCTTTAGATGCATAGACACCTCTGCGTTTAAATTCTTTGGGGGCTTTTTCAATTTCTGCAGGTTCTTTAATTCCATTACCTAAAGAGGATTCAAACTCTCTAACCATGTAAATCAATTGCCTTAAATCATCACTATCCATCGAGGCACGTTGATCTGGTCCTTGTAGGTTTTTATCAAGGGTATAGTGTTTTTCTATCACATTTGCCCCCATAACAACTGCAGCAAATGGGATATGCACACCAATAGTGTGATCTGAAAAACCTACCGGACAATTGAGTACCTGTTTCATAGTTTGCATAGCTTGTAAGTTGCACGCATCACTTGGTGTTGGATAAGCTGAAACACAGTGAAGAAAGATGGATTGATTATTACCTACTTCCTTAATCCATCGTTTTACACGTAATACCTCTTCCATGGTGCTCATTCCTGATGAAAGAATAATAGGAATATTTAATGATGCAGCCTCTTGAATTAAATCTTGATAGGTAAAATCCATAGCTGCAATTTTTATTAAGACAGGGTTTTGTTGTTTTATAAAATTAAGGCTGGTAAATTCTTCTGGGGTTGAAAATAAGTTAACACCAGTTTTTTTAGCAAAATCCCAAATTTCCTGTTCTTTCTCATGGGAAATTTCAGCATCAATATCATATTGATAACCTGGGTGAGAAGGATGTAGAAAGTCTTTTGTTATAAAGGTCTGAATTTTTACAGCATCGGCTCCTGCTTCCCATGCAGACTGTATCATTTCTTTTGCTAAAGAAACGCTACCATTATGATTTATTCCGACTTCTGCAATAATATAGGCAGGAAAACCATCACCTATCAGTTTATTATTTATTTTTACTGCTTTCATTTCAGTATTTATCATATCTTTTGCAGTTTTATTCTTTTAGCCTGTTGTCAAAAATGATCCACTCTTACTTTCAATAGCGTCCGCTGAGGTAGCATCTTTAAGTATGCCTACCTCTTCATTTGTTAAATCATTCTCTTTCTTAATAATTGTTTGAAAAATAAGTTGTTTATCAGTTATATTTAGTTTTAATTTATCCCGAATTTTTTTTAATCCCTCAAAGACTGTATCCATAATTTCTTTATTGCTTATTTCACTCATATTAATATCAAGAAACTGGCGATCTTTTATTCCTAAAAAATATTCTTCTTCATTTGTAATCCAGCCATTTTTTATTGCCTGCTCATAAATAATCGAACCTGGTAATGGAACTAAAAAACCAACACTCGGATAAATATTACACTCATAACAAACATCAAAAGTTTCTTTGAGGGTTGCAACCGTTTCTTCTGGGTAACCAAGAACCAGACTAGTGGATGATATTATTCCAACTTCATCCAAAATACGTTTTTGTTCTTTAAATCGACTTATTTTTATTTTTTTATTCATTATTTTAAGAATTTTTTCACTACCCGATTCTAAAGAATAACTTAAGTGATGACAGCCAGATTTTTTTAATTTTTTTGCAAAGTCCTCATCACCTTTATTTAAAAAGCCGACTCTCACCGATGCTTCATACTTTATATTCAAGTCAGCCTCAATCAGTACATCCACTAAAGGCTCAGCAATTCTTGGTGTTGTCCAAGTTAATTCATCAAGAAAAATAAAGAAGTTAATCCCATATTTATCACGTAAGTATTTAATTTCTTTAACCAAGACTTCTGCTGAATGAAAGCGAAGAGGATTATTTTCATAATATAAGCTGTTATAACAAAAGGTGCATCGAAAAGGGCAACCTAGACTTGTATTAATCAAAAATGGTTTATGTTCTCTTAGATAAGTAAACAAACGAACATTTTTATGTTTTGATCCAGATTCAACATAAGCATTAATATCAAACATTCCCCAATCAGGAAAGGGACGATCATCTAAATTTTTCCAAGGTGGTCTTTTTTCTTCATTAATAATTTTGCCATTGACAAAATGAACAATTCCATTGACGCCACAAAGATCCCTTCCACTAGCAAGCCGATCTAAAAGCTCTACAACCGTTTTTTCACCTTCTCCAACAACAGCAACATCGGCTTCAGTTTTTGTAATAAAAAGCTCCGGTTTTGAGGCTGCAACAGAATTTCCCCCTAAAATAAGAGCATTAGGGAGCATCTCACGAACCAATTCCAATATCGGTTTTACAATATAATAACTATTTGAAAGTGCTCCTATTCCAACAACATCAAAGGATTCTTTTGTTAAAAAAACTTTCAACTCCTCATCTGACATCGGATTAACCTGAAAGTCTAAAATATGAAAGTCATAGCCAGCTCTTCTCACGGCATCAACAACGTAAGCAAGTCCCATAGGAAACCAGATAAATGATTTATCTTTGGTCCATTCAGGTCTTGGATTGGGATGGATAAATAAAATTCTAATTTTCTTTTTATTATCAATATTTGAAAGTTCAATCAATGTTAGTAATTCCTTGAATAGTTAATACAACTTATTAATATCACAAAATATTTTTGGTATATCATAATTGATCATGTCACAGTTTTTACATATAGAAGAAGACTCAAAGTTTCTACTTGACATATCACTTCTTATTTTATTTATACGATCATTTTGCCATATTTCATGCAACTTACCTGGAATATATTTGCCATATTCCAACTGCATTTCAAAATCAATACAACAGGCAGACAAATATCCATCCCAAGATAAATTAAGTCGTTTCCATGGATTAGGGCACAAAATAGGTTTGGTATTTTTTTTTATTATTTCTCTCAATTTATGAGATTGTAAACCAACCGCATTATCAATCTGATCGCCTTGATTTAGAATCAGAGAAAATCCAATTTCATCGACATAAGGTGAAATAATTTCCTTAAAGTTGTCAATATACTTCTCATTTATAGAACTGATAATATAAAGAGAAAAAAGCTTCATCTCAGATTTAACAAGTTTCCTATAGGCATCTACTTTTTTAAGGTTTTCAATAACTTTATTAAAATCACCACCCTGACGTATTTGATCATAAATTTCTGAATTATGGGCATCAATTGAAAATTTCATGCTGCTTAAACCGGCATCAATAATTGCTTCAATTTGTCCTTCTCTAAAATAATTACCATTGACATCAAGATAGGCATATAGCCCTTTTTCCACTGTTACTTTGACAAACTCTGGAAATTGGTGATGTAATACTGATTCACCCGTGCTAAATAATCCAACTTGTTTAATACCTAATTCAATAGCCTCATCAAGAAAAGACTTATAGAGACCAAGATCTAAATATCCCTTTTTTCGTTTTATATGATGAGCGGGACACATAATGCAATCAAGATTACAGATATTTGTCACTTCTACATTTAAAGTGGTCGGTATTGCTGTCTCAATATTCTGATAAAAATTATCTATTACACGTTTTTGTATTTCTTTCATGTTGTTCCTGATACTTTACATGAAGAGATAAGTATCATTACTTACCTTCAACTTTATTACCAATTTGTACTGTTTCAGGTCTATGACAACGCTGACAAGCTTTCAGTTCCAAATAATGACTTGAGGAATGGAGTTCTCGAACTTTAGTCATATTTTCACCTAGCCAAATTTGCTTAATCGTTTCTTTTTTAAAATCTCCTATGGTGTTATTCTGCCCCCAATCTCCAATACACAATGGAACTTCACCATTCCATGTAATAGAAATTCGCTGCCATGGGTATTGGCAAACAAAATCAGGTATTTTTTTTACCTCTTCTATAGAATAATCATTCTCTGGACCAAAACAAATACTATCGGTTATATCCTTAAAATCATTATAATACTGATTTGGATTACTTTTCAGATAAATCCAAATCCCCTGAACTTTAAGCATTGGATAACCATTACCAATTTTATTTTTAAGCTCATAAAATTTTCTTATTGTCTCTATCGTTTTTCTATAATTAAGAGGATGTCTGGTTTTATTATAATGATCTTCTAAACCGTCAACTGATATAGTAAGATAATCTAATCCAGCTTCAATGACCTCCCTTGCCAATTTCTCTTTTTTAAATTGGCTCCCATTAGAGATCATGGATACTTCTTTTATTCCCTTTTCTTTAGCATATCTAATCATATCAACTAATCGGGGATTAAGCGTCGACTCTCCTCTCCAACTTAAACGTATAGAATACAAACCATTTTCTACACACTCATCAATCCCTTTTTTATAAAGTTCAAAATCCATATGACCATAATCTTTATTCTCAATATGTGGTCTAAAGCACATTTCACACTTCAAATTACAATGATAGCTTGCTTCAAAATCAACATGTAAAGGAAAAGGTGCTATATATTGCCATTCTGGGTATTTAAACCATTGGTAACGATTGACGCAATAATCTTTAAAATGACGTTTGCGTTCTTGCCAAATCCTCTGTTTATCGAAATCATCCATAGTAAATTGATGGTGATTTATTTTCATATTTTCTGCCATAACTTTCTCATTAATTATTCTTGTTTTATTGTAGAATTTTATTGGTAATAATCTTTTTGTTCTGCAAACCACTGACTCATATCACCCACTGAAACCCATACGCTGCAATCTTGGCACACATTATAGGATTTATATTTTTGTTGAATTTGGCTTCTCCGTGCAGCTTTAACTTTATTACCTGTATAGACTTCATTGATTGTTTGAGTATTCAAGTCTCCCACTTCTATTTCTGTGTTCCAATCAACCGAACAAACAGTTACTTTTCCATCCCAATTAACCACTAAAGAGTACCACATAATGGCACAGGGAAATCGTTCCAATGATTTTTCATCTGTATTTTCAAGTCCAGAAATTTCTCCACTCCAATTATGGATTCCTGTAATTTGTACTTCATCAGATATTCCAGTCCATCGGTCAATAAATAACTGTAACTCTGATTGTTGCATATGTTCAAATTCCATCGCTTTGACACGAATGAAGGGTTTCTCTGCCCCTAATTCACTACGTCTTTTAATGAGATTATTAACATTTCTCTCAACTTGTTTTAGTCGGTCATGCCCCTTATCTCTTTTATAACTTTCGGGTAAAGCTGCATCAATACTGATTGTTATATCATCAAGCCCAGAGTGAATAATTTCATCAACAAAACCATCTTTCCAATCAACTGCATTACTATTTAGACGAACAGTTTTTGCAATATTATTTTTTTTTGCATATTCAATCATTTTAATAAAATCAGGGTGGAGAAATGACTCTCCATCTTTAAACAGATGTAGCATTATCAATTGATGATTAGCATCTTTTAACTCATCAATAATCTTTTTATAAAGTTCCCATGATATAAAACCATTACCTTTATCAGCTCGCTCTCGTGGACAGTAATAGCATTTTAGGTTGCAATAATTTGTGGGTTCAATATTCATTATCAATGGATAACGAATATTCAATTTTGACTTTATCACATCTGTTTTCAAGCAAGTCAGACTGCCTTCAACATAATCTTCATGTAATTTTTTGTAATAAGCTTTTGTTGGTCCTCTTCCCATATAATTAAAAACCTTGTTTCTTTATACGATAATTACCGATATATAACTCATGCAAACCCGTACCAAAAAAAGTTCTAATTGCCTGTTTTGGTGTACATATGATGGGCTCATCATTATCATTAAAAGAGGTATTTAAAAGAAGAGGAACACCTGTAAGTTTCCTAAACTCATTAATTAAGCACCAATACTTCTCATTATCATTTTTATTTACAGTTTGTAAACGCCCGGTTCCATCTTTATGCACTACAGCAGGAACAATGGACTTTTTTTCCTCTTTAAAATCATAAATTTTTTGCATGAAGGGACTTGATTGTTGCATATGGAAAAAATCACTTTGGTATTCTTCTAAAATTGATGGCGCAAATGGGCGATACCACTCACGATGTTTTACCAGATGATTAATTTTATCCTTCATTTTGATATCACGAGGATCACCGAGAATAGAACGGTTACCGAGTGCACGTTGACCAAATTCCATTCGCCCCTGAAACCAACAAATTATTTTATTTTCAGCAATAGATTTAGCCGCTTCTTTATATGGGTTTTCAAGATAATCATAGCTGATAAGAGAATCATCTAAAGCTGCTTTTATTTCTGCATTTGTATATTCAGGTCCAAAATAATCATGGCTCATATTAAAACTACGTTCTTTCTCTAAGACTTGATTCCAATAGTAATAACAAGCACCAATTGAACATCCTGCATCATCAGAACTTGATGCCAGCCAGACATTTTTAAATGCAGACTCTTTTTCAATACGCCCATTCATTTTACTATTCATGGTACAACCACCTGACAAGCATAGCGTGTCAAACCCAGTTTTTTTATACAAATAATCACACATTTCTAAAACTACATCTTCAACTCTCTTTTGAAAACTTGCGGCTATATCCATATGATGTTGGCTCAGTTCATCATCTTCATACCGTTCTGCTCCAAATAATTCAATGAATTGCTCTGAATAACGACGAGGGCTCCAAAAGTAAAAGCTAAAATAGTCAAGATCAAAGCGTAATTCTCCCCGTGATTGATCGAAACGGATTAATTTTGAAAATTGTTCATAATACTTATTTTCGTCACCAAAAGCCGCCAAGCCCATCACTTTCCATTCATCGCTATTGGCTCGATATCCAAGATATTGAGTAATTGCCGCAAAAACCTGCCCCATTGAGTGGGGAAATTTTGTATCACCAATAGCTTCAAGTTTATTTTCATTTCCAATAAAAAACTGACTGGTAATATCATCACCATAGGCGTCAAGAGTGAGTATTGCTGCATGATTATATGGAGAGACAAAAAAACTACTAGCAGCATGAGAATAATGATGTGGTACAAAATGTAAATCAATATTGCCTTTGTGAAAATTAATTTTTTCTGAAATCGCTGTAATTTTCTTATTTAATTTATCACCTGAAATATGTCGAAGAAGATTATTAGGAATATAATGTAGAAAATCTTTATGTGCACGAACTGCTGCTGCTGACTCTTGGGGCTCGATTTCATGCCCTGGGTTCCAGGCAAATACAATATGATCTACATCTTTGAGGCTAATATTAGCTTCTCTCAGGCAATAATTTACGGCATTAGTCGGATATGCATCAGAAAATTTAATACGATCAAAACGCTCCTCACGTGCAGCAGCTAATAATATTCCATCCTTAATTATAGCGGCAGCAGAATTTGAATCATTAAGTCCTAAAATATACATGGTTAACCTTTTATTGTTTTATTTGGCAGGGATAAAAAATTATTGATGTAATAAGATATTTAAACTATTGTCACCATGGTTAAATAGTAAGTCTAAAGTTGACATATAAGGGAAAAATGTTGAGCTTAATTGTTTATATTTAGGTGCCTTATATTCAAGCCACTCAACCAAGATGCTATGATTGTCAAAATCACCAACATTTAAATAATCTCTGCCTGAGACACCACATAAATAGATACTTGCAGATTGTTTTCTACAAATTTCAAAAATCAAATCCGATGCATAAAAATGTTCAACTGACAAACTTGATGAATAAATCATAGGTGTGCTAATGTTTAAATGGTGGCGAAAAAAATTAATAATAGCTATATTTAAGTCAATCAGTTTATTAGAATTAAATGACTCAAAAAGATCCTCCAGCTCTGAAAAATAAAGATTAAAATATTTTGACTTTGAATAATAATGTTTAATTTTATTGAGTATTTTTTGTTTCCATAATTGTTGCTGACTATCAACTTTAACCGCATTAATTGCCTGAGTGAATTTATTTTTTGAGATTACTGGAACTGTAATATATGACACCTCTCCCTGAGGTGATACAATTTTGTTTCTATTTTCGAAATAGCGTTTTTTAAACTGAACATGATCTAAAATAATGAATTGTTCAGCTAAGTACATTTTCTGAAAAAAGCCCGCCCATGGCATAAATTCTGGTTGATGAATTGCTGTGATCACTTTATTTCCAAAACATCTTAACAATGTGAAATGTTTCTGCATATTGCACAAATATTTTGGCTCCTGCTGCTTCATTTTGTTTTTTTACAAAATCAACCCATGTATAATTTACTTTTTTCATTTCTGATTCAAATATTTTAATTAATTCTACTTTTTCATCTATATAGCCTGATATATCTACATAAAAATTATCATTAGGCGATGAATCCATGATGTACCAATTACTACGATATAAAAAAACTTCATGGCATTTTCGACAAGCTCTAATAGAAGCGGCTCCTACTGCAGCGTGATCAGCATGAGTATCCGTCGGCTGGTGGGTATAAACTCTATCAGGATTTATTTTTTTTACAATTTTCTCAATATCTAAGACAAATTCTTCTGTTGGTAAAAGAACAAGAGGATCTTTTTCTAAACAAATCATCTTTGCACCAAGTTTACTCGCACTTTTTACACCTTCATTTTTCGCATCTTCAGCAGAGCGATAAAACTCACCATCTTTACAATAACTTGAATGAGTAATAACTAACAAATAGACCTCATCACCCTGTTCCTTATGCTTTAATAAGGTACCAGAGCAGCCTAATTCAATATCATCAAAATGAGCGCCAATTGCTAATACTTTCATAAACACCTACATAATTTAATACATAAAAATAACAACTTTATAAACATTATTACGACTCTCATTAATATTAAAAACTAACATTTTATCACCATTAATATCATTAATAGTTCAATAACTTCCATAAGTCTTTAATCTCTTAGTAGAAAAATTCTTAATAAGATTGAGGTTGTTTTACTAAATATTAAAACCAACCTCATTTTTGCATTTCTTCTTTTAAATTTTTTTCTACTGCAATCAAAACAAGAACAAAATTATGGGCGGTATTAATCTCTGATACTAATACATGAAAATCATCAATATACTCATCTATCATTTGATTTTTTAACTAGTGCATAACTTGCCAATCTTCTACATTTGGCAACCAATTCAACCTTTCTGCCATATCTAAATTATCTATTTTTGTCCGTTTTTTTCATTAAGTACTGCAAGCAAATCAGGGATGAATTTATCACCCAAAGTATCCTTCAAACGTGCCAAACGAGAAGTAAATGCCGCAAGGCATTCTTATAGTCCATCATCAACTTCAAGTGTTTTAGGTTTTTCAATTGAGCATATTGATGAATAGGTAAATAATCAAGATTTGTAGCCTTAAGCAACACATCAACTTTACAACCAAACATAAAATTTGATATTTTAACTGATAATTTTGAGGCTAATAAAGCTGGATTCTCGATAGGCGTAGATAATTCTACTAGGATATCAACATCACCACCCTTTTTGGAATCATCGGTTCTTGAACCAAAAAGAGTGACTATTGCTTTAGAACCAGCTAATATATTAACTATTTTTTTATATCATCATGTTGTTATTTAGTGATACGCATATCTATTATATTCTTTTATACAAAATCTAAATGTTGTTTATCAATATCACAATATTCCAGAACCAATTTATTGTGTGTATTAACAACACAATGATGATTGCAATCTCTTGATGGTTTAACCTTAAAAAAATTCTTTTTATCTGAATACCAGAATTTTTTAAATGACTGATCTTTTATCGAGCCTAAAACGCCTGTATCCAAGTTGTAAGCCTTGTCTTGGCAAGTATATATATTTTGGTCTGCACCAATAACAGGTTTTATTTGGGTATGTGGGCACCAATCATAATCTTTGGAAAAATTTTCATCTAGCTCATGATAAGCATCAAAAATTTCGAAGTTTTCATCTTCAAGTTCATTTTTTATTTTTTTAATAGTATCTTTTGTTTGCTTAAATATTGGGGCATGATAACGATTATTTTCTTTACTATCATTACTGACAATAACAGCACTGAGTTTAACATTATCAACACCTATAGATTTAAATAGGTTCATTTGTTTTTCTATATGTTGAACATTATCCTTGTCCAGAATAAAACTAATTCCCAGAACACACTTACTCTTTCTTTGCTTAAATTTTTTTATATTTTCAATAACTTTAGTATATTCACCCTCTTTACAATTTCGATATTTTTTATAACTGGCATCATCCCAGCCATCAATCGAAATTCGTAACCATGTTCCATATTTTGCAAATAGTTCAGCTGTTGTTTCTTTTAAAAAACTACCATTGGTTAATGAAGCAAAAGCAATTTTATGATCTGCCAGCTTTTGTAAGGCCTTATCAATATGACGATAATATAAGGGTTCGCCACCACCGCTAAAAGTTACAGC
Organism: gamma proteobacterium symbiont of Taylorina sp.; assembly: GCA_025655455.1. Taxonomy (GTDB): domain Bacteria; phylum Pseudomonadota; class Gammaproteobacteria; order GRL18; family GRL18; genus GRL18. The sequence goes on along the minus strand of JAHXIV010000015.1, from coordinate 82,584 downwards.
CTTTACTCCCATGTCAGCAATATCATCAATAATTTCCATCATTTTTTCTTCAGGAATACTGTCTTTCATCACCATATCCTGTCCTAATTGGAAATCATCCTGATGATAGGCACAATACCAACAATTATGATTACAAATATTTGTTGGTTTAATTCTAATATGTATGGGGGGAAGAATTTTATTTGTTTCTTTTGATAAGGAATCCAGTTTATCTTTATAATGAAAAATTTTTAATTTTGAGTATTTTGATTTCATATTTTATTTTTAGTAAATACTTTGGAGTAAGCATCATCCAAATTTATAAAACAATCCACAGATTTAAGGTGTATTTTATCACCTAATTGATGATATTCCTGATAAAGCCATTGGTTATCAGATTTTTTTATATAGTGTTCCAGTAAGTAAGTTTTCTGAGAAAATAAAATATATTCTTTTAAAGATTCAATATTTTGATAATGCAAAAACTTGTCCCCTCTGTCATATGCTTCAGTAGAATCAGATAATACTTCAATTATAATTATAGGTGAAAGCAAAACATCTTCATTTTCATCTTCAAAAAGTTCATCTTCACAACTTAATACGACATCTGGATAAGTATATTTATCCATATTTTCAACTTTAACTTTCATATCAGCTGAATAAATACTACATGATCTATCCTGGATTTGATTTCCTACTAATCTGACTAAATTTGACGTAATCTGGTTATGTTTTCTACTCGCTCCCGCCATAGCAAAAATTTCACCATTAAAAAATTCACTTTTTGTCTCTGCAACTCTTTCCATAGATAAATAATCTCTAGCAGTGAGTTTATTAAGAACTTGTGTTGTCATCAGTATTCCTTAAGTGATTTATTCAAAATAAATAAATTCATAATCACCTGTATAGTTAAAATGATCATATAACCAAATCCATTCTTTCTTACTATAGAACGCTTCACATGTTAAAGCCCAGCATTGTAAGTTGAAGAGTTCTTGATCATTACGGTAGCTTTCAAGCATTACATATTTATTTTTTCCTACTCGTTCTATTTCTATTAAAGCTTTTTGTAAATCAAAAACTTCCAGATTATGTAGACAACCAAGAGAGATAACTAAATCAAAGTTATTAGCGTCCCAAGGATATGTATCTTGAGCTCGATGTATAATCAAATCATCTCGGATATCTTTTTGGGCTTCTTTCAAACCATGTTCAGAAATATCAAAGCCTATTACTTGTAGTTCTGGCAGTATTAATTTCATTTCATAAAGGAGAAAGCCTTTACCACAGCCTACATCAAGCACTTTAGATCTATTAGTTAATTGATATTGTTCTATTAATGCCTGAGCAACTGCTTTCCAACGTCCCGGCATATATTTATAACCACCATAACCATAACGCCTGTCACCATCCCAATAGTCAAATTCATATTCCTTAGCTTTCAACATGCAATGAACTTTTTCATCATTCATTCGTGATAAATAATCACGTTTAGTCATTTGATGCAGAGGGGTAACAATATTAAGTAATTTTCCCATAATTATTACCAAACCAACTGAATATATTGCCAATTCTTAATTTTATCATCTTTAGACACTAAGGCTACTTTATGCTGAAAACAACTTGCAACAATTAGGCGATCTGCTGGATCACCATGAAAATTGCCGGTATTCCTATTATATCTATGAGTATCTAAAATAATCACAAATCTGCATCCCAGTGTTCATCAATTGGAGAAATAATATCCTTTTCAAAGGTTACACTTCCCTTTAAAGGGTTTATAAAATGATCCTTAGTGTTAGTTACCTTAGGCTGTAATAACTGAATAATATGATATAAAACTTCTAAATTTTTAGAGCCTACACATTCTATTTCTGATTTTAACTGCTCTATTGTAATCATATTTTTTCCTTTTCTAATACTTTATTAATTTTATCTGCTATTGGTTCAGCTAGTAATTGATATTTTTTTCTTGCATCTTGCTGACTAACAACATGGCTAATAAATCGATCGGGAGTCCCTATTCTTAATAGATTGACATAATGTCTGCAATTATCTACATACCATTCAGCAACGGCACTGCCAAAACCACCAACAACATTATGTTCTTCGAGTGTAACTACATGTTTATATTCATTAAAAATATTCATTAATAAAGCCTTATCAAGTGGTTTTACCGTATGCATGCTCACCACTTTTGTGCTTATCTGTTTTTCTAATAACTGTTCACTGACTTCCATTGCTGTAGCAACCATATTGCCAGTTGCTATAATACAAATATCCTTCCCTTCTGTCAGGCTAATACCCTTTCCAATATTAAAAATTGGATCACTGCAATGAACATTAGGTTCATTTTTCTTCCCCATACGGATATATACAGGTCCATCAACTTTCATTGCCTCAGTTAATGCTAAACGAACTTCTGTAGTATCTGCAGTACAAATAACAGTCATATTGGGAAGCGCACGCATGATAGCAATATCTTCACAGGAATGATGGGTTGCACCTAATTCTGCATAGGATAAACCAGAACCCGTTCCTACCAATATAACAGGTAAATTATGATAACAAAGATCCACTTTGATTTGTTCTAAGCAACGAGTGGTAATAAAAGGTGTAATGGTATAAGCCACTGGTTTAAATCCTGAGAGGGCCAAACCTGCTGCCATAGTAATCATATTCGCTTCTGCAATACCACAATTATAAAAACGCTCAGGGGCAATTTCTTTATAGGCATTAAATAATCGATTTCCAATATCACCACTGAGTAAAACAACACGTTCATCTGTCCGTGCAAGTTCAGTAACCGTTTCTGCAAATTGATTTCTCATTTTATTAGTCCTAACTCTTTTTTTGCAGTCATTACTTCATCATTTGTTGGTATTCTATAATGCCAATTATTATCATCCTGCATAAAGGAAATACCTTTACCCTTGACTGTATCAGCAATTATCGCTATAGGTTTACCTTTAACCTTTTTTGCGGCCTTTAGAGTTAGAAGCAATTGTTCCATATTATGACCATCTACAGCCATTGCTTCCCAGCCGAAAGCTTGCCACTTTTCGGTTATAGACTCTAAAGACATCACTTCTGCACTTCTACCTGTTGCTTGCCATTTATTATAATCAATAATAGCTATCACGTTATCTAATTGATGCATAGGAGCAAATAAAGCTGCCTCCCATACTGAACCTTCATTAATTTCACCATCCCCCATTAAGACGAAAAATTTTTGGGATTGTTGTTTTAGTTTTGCCGCCAGTGCCATGCCTAATGCAAATGATAATCCATGGCCTAAAGAGCCTGTGGCTATTTCTACCCCCGACACACAATTGGGCAAGGGATGTTCACCTAGTGGATTATCTAATCCACCATAATTATCTAGTAATTGACGATCAAAAAAACCTTTATAAGCCAATGTTGTAAATAATGCATGGGCAGCATGCCCCTTGCTCAAAATAAACTTATCACTGCCCTGCTTATTTGGCTCTTCTGGATCAATTTTTAATATTTGCCAATAAAGAGCGACTAAAATATCCACACAAGATAAACAACCACCCAGATGTGGAACATGGCATTTATGTGAAGTCTCAACTAGCTGACCTCGAATTTGTCTGGCTTTCTTTTCTAATCTGTAAATATCAATCATTAGTATCAGTCATTGTTAATTCTCTGAAATCTATACCCAGGGTAAATAATTCTTTTTTATTGTTAATATTCTTTTGATAAAAAGAAAATAACTTTTTGGCCTTATAATATTGAGTTTCAACAATTTGTTCAACCGATAACATGGGATTGGCATGTATTTTTTGATCCAGTTTATCTTTTTGAGCAATATTTAGAATAATGAGTAGCCACTCAAAACCAATCATATTAATCAACAATTGAATTCGTTGTTTTAATGCTGGTGTAAAGAAGTTTTGTTTATTCAATTGTTTTATAAAATATAATTTTTGTTCTATCGTTAACTTATATCCTGCATGATGAATAAAATCACAGACCATTTTTGCTTTATCATCATACACAAAATATTCAAAATCAAGAAAATACAGTTCTTTTCCTTGTTTTGAAGAATAACTTTCAAGTATATTATGAAATCCAAAATCTGAAGGATTGAAGATCATTTCTTGTTCAGGGAACTCATTAAAAAGATTTAATTGGTAGTGTAATATTTGAGTGTTAAATCCCTCAAAAACATATTCTTTTAAGTGTTTGATTTTATTTAACAAAACAACCATCTTATTAAAAGTAGAATATCGCTCACTTAAAGAAATAATGTCTTTATTAATTAATCCCCATCGTGTATTAATTCCATTCACATAATCAATTAATTTATTTCTATGAACACCAATATTGATATACTTTATTTTATTTTGATCTAGATTTTCCAATGATAGGATAAATTTTATCACCCCGTCAATATGACATTTTTTTATTTGTCTAATACGCTTACCAGGTAAATAACTTTGTATTAATTCCGCTCTTTTTTTTGAAAATAAAAGTGGTTTTGCAACTCCTTTTATAGAATATTTATTTAGTAAACTTAATGCATTGTACTCATTTTTCAAACAATGAGACTTCTCCGTTCTAGCCCACTTTACAATATATTTTTCGCCATTTTGGAAATAGATAACTCGCAATGAGTTATTACCTCCCTGATTTAACAAAGAAATTTTAATAACTAAACTATGTTGTAGATATATCAACTCCCTTAACCAGGACAAATTATATTCATTACTCAGACAATAAAATTGTAGTAAAAACTTCCATTTATTTACAGAGATCAAGTCTGAATTAACTTTATTGGAAAATAAAAGAGGAAAGGTATATTGAGGAAAATTATTATCCAGTAAGACCGCTGATAAATCATCTATAAACAAATCACATTTAAGTTCTCTAATTTTTTTTATTTTCTCATCTCGAGTTGTATGAAAGCTTAGATTTTGTATTGCCAACAGACCTTTAGAACCTATTATTTTCTGTTCCTTTAACCATTTAATTGCTGGCTGAATTAGATTAGTTTTACCATCAAAATTTGAATATTCCGTTTTATGACTGATGATATAAATTATTCCCCCGGATTCTATAACTGTTTGAATAAATTTATATACTCCAGCATATAATTTGGCCTTTACAATTTGTTTACCATAAACTTCAGCCTGTAAAATTTGCCATCTTTTATCATCAAAATCCTGAGCAATTAAGTTTTGTTTTACTTCTTTTTTAGTTAATGACTTATCACAAAGCCAGTCTTTTTTAACAGCTTGCAAAATAAATAATCCATCATAATTGATGATTGTGTTATCAAAATCTATTCCTATAATCATATTTTAGTCACTGGGATAACGACTTTAACGAAATATAAGAGACTAAATAAAATTAACATGCTTAATTTTATCTTCAATTAAATGATCAAGATAGCGATTCACTTTATCCATACGACAATTGACTCTACAGGTGTTCACATCAAGATCATTTAAAACATATTCAAGACAGGATTTTCTTTTATCACTTTGCCAGATTTTATCAAAGGGTTCTTGATTAATATTTCCAAAAAAGAATCTATCATCTAGTAAATATTCATTGCAACCATAAACCGATCCATCCGCCATTATATAAGCTAATAATACAGGACTCGAATGACAGGTTTCATATGAACGCTCAGATTCATGATATAAACGCATGCTGTCTGCTCGAAAATTAATACTAAAATCATCATTTGATAGTTCATTTAAACTTGTTTCAAGTTCTTCATATTGTTTATTCAGATAATTAATATCTTCATATTTTTTTGTAAGGCTTAAAGTTCTCTGAGAATATGGTTTTACAACGAAGTAATCAGCACCTATTTCATCCCTGGCAATCTTTGCCAAAGTTTCCATTTCACTCATATTTTCCGGTAACAATAATGATTGCAAGCCGATAGTACAATCAAGCTGATGCTTATCCCTGAATAATACAGCAGCTTTCAGGTTAGAAATTACTTTATTAAAATCCCTACTCTCAGTTTGATGAATTCGTGCATAGCTTGTTTTATTTCCTGCATTAACAGAAGCTTTTATCCATGAAGTTAAAGGAATAGATTGTTCGATAAATTTCTGTGTTAGCGGCACAGCATTGGTTGTAAAAGAAACATCAATACCGGATTCTTTGGTTATTTGGGTCAGTTCATTAATAGATTTATGTAATAAGGGTTCACCTTCCCCCGCAAACATAATACTTTTCACCCCTTTATCACCTAATAATGGCATCATGTTCCGAATAACATCCAGAGATAATCTATTATGTGATTCATAACCAATATAATCTACAGCACAAAAAGTACACCGGTGATTGCAGGCACCCACGGGTGAAATCTCCATGTATATAGGATATATTTTTTGTAATTTATCAATGTTATTTCCCGCATCCAGAATTTTTACAACTCTTTTGGGATGAAAATGTAACTTTTGTCCATCAATTTGATAATTATCTGCCATTAATACCACTTATAAAATTTTTAGTTAAGACGTTTGATAAACTGCTCTAACTCATTTAATTCAATTGGGATATTTCCCATTCTATTAACAGCTATAGAGGAAGCACAGCCAGAAAGCGCTGCTGATTCCATAAAAGTTAAACCTGATGACAAACCTAGACTAATGACAGATAAAAGTGCATCCCCGGCACCAGCAACATCAATTGGATTAGTTGCAAGAGCAGGAAAATGTTCTGATTGAATTCTCTCATTATCACCTATGTGATAAGCAATAAAACCTTCAGAACCCAAAGTAATTAAAAGGTTTTCTGCACCAGTTTTCACCAGTAAATCAATGGCCAGTTTTTCAAGCCCATTATTTTTATCACCCAGAGCAATACGTGCTTCTCTTTCTGTTGGAGTCAATAAGTTAAATTTCTGGAATTTTATTATATTACCTGTTTGACTGCTGCATTGAAGATCACCAAATAATTTAACATCATATAGCCTTGCTAATTTGCGAGTTGTATTTAATATACGATCAGTTATTACGCCATAAACAAAATCACTGATAATAATACCATTCATGTCGGGGATAATCTCTTCCAGTTTTTTTTCAATAGACTCTTCAATAGCATGTGGAATATCTCGATCTTCTAAGCGACTCACCCGTAACATTTTCTGACTTTCTACCATATAGCGAATTTTAAAGGTTGTAGGTCTCTCTTTATCTATAAATAAAGTATGATTGATTCCAGATTTTTTAAGTTTTTCTTTTACAAATTCAGCAGGCTGATCCTGGCCAGTAACCGATAGAAAAAAACTTTGTGCACCTAAAGACTTTATATGACAAGCCACAATTGCAGCCCCCCCTATAAACTCCTTTTTTTCCAGTTCTTTCAGTGCTAGAACAGGTGCTTCAGAACTCATACCAAGGGGGTCACAGGCTATAAATTGATCAACAATTGTATCACCAAGAACTAAAATTTTACTATTTTTAAAAAGACGGCATTTTTTTGCCAGCTGTTCTGTTAAAATTCCTTGTCTTTTACAAGAACGTTTATATTCTTCTGTATTATGATTACAGATATAATCATTTTGCCCATCTAAAAGATGGCTGGTTGCATAATTAACACTTCCTGAATGAAAGACTATTCTTGCTCCAGTATTCTTTGCACTTATTATCCAGTTTTTTACATCATGAGTTTGCTTATTTTCAAACTCATGTCCCATGACAAAAGTATCCGGATGTAATAGTCCAATCAACTCATTTAAATCAACTTTATCCAGTATAATGACATAATCAACATCTAACAATGATGCCACTGCGTTGGCTCGTTCATATTCAGGAAATGGTTCCCATTGATTATCTTTGGTCAAATAATCATCACTAAGCACTGCTACACACAAATAATCCCCCAAAGATTTAGCATACTGGATAAAACGCATATGTCCCGGGTGAATAATATTAAAATGCCCATTACATAAGACCAGCGATCCGTTTTTCAGACTTTTAGACAATGTTTTTATTTCATCAAGATTTGTAATAATTTTAGACGCGGAGCTCATTTATTATTCATCATCCCATTATTCACCTAAGTATTTAAACCAATCTTTTGTAGCAACATCAATTGAGCTTTTATCCCAAACAGGTGCTTCTTTCCAGTATTCAATATTTTCCAGAATTAATTCCACTCCCTCTTCAAAACTCACTTTTGGCTGCCACTGCAATAACTCTCTTGCTTTATGCATATCAGCAAAGGTACAGTCTGGTTCTCCAGGACGTTTTGGTACATGAATAACATCGCCACCCAGTAGTTCAACTAATCGATTAATACTATAAGTACCACCACTACCAATATTAATTATTTCCTGTGTAAGATCAGATTGAGCCGATTTAATAAATGCATCTGCAACATCAGTAACATAGGTAAAATCACGTGTTTGATTGCCATCTCCAACAACTGTGTATGGTTTTCCAGCCAATTTTTGAGCTAAAAAAACACCAAATACAGCACCATAAGTACCTGAAGTTCTAGATCTTGTACCATAAACATTAAACATTCTTAAAGAAATGACTGGCAGTTCATAAACCTGCCCCCAATGCATTACATATTGCTCTGCAATATTTTTGGCCAGGGCATAGGGATATTGGGGTCTGATCTCTGCCGTTTCTGAAGTAGGATATTTATCAGGAATTCCATAACAGGATGATGATCCCGCATAAATAAAACGTTTTATATCATGTTTTCTTGCTGCTTCCAAAACACAGATAGTTCCATCCACATTAGAATGGTGATAAGGAAATGGGTGTTGAATAGAAGGAACAATATCAGCCAAAGCTGCCAGGTGAATAACCCAGTCAGCACCAGAAAATAGAGGCTCAATTTTATCATAATCAGCTATATCAACTTGATGAAGTGATAATAATTCATTGCCCTTTTGATGCTCTAGATTTTCAGGTCTTCCCGTGGAAAAATTGTCTAAAACAACAATTTCAAATTCCACCTCTAATAATCTATCAACCACATGACTACCAATGAAACCAGCACCGCCGGTTACCACCACTTTTGTCATTCTATTTTCCCTTTTGGATATAATACGAATAGATTATATGATCAAGAATCATATGCATGTCTTCAACCAGTCCATATTCTCCCTTCGATACATCAATATGGAAGTTCACATCACAATTTTCTTTTAAATAGCCTCCATCAAAACCAGAGCAACCTATGACTTTAGCGTCCATTTTACGTGCATATTTAATCGCTTTTACAATATTTGGAGAATTACCACTACAAGAGATGGCTATGAGTAAATCATTGGGTTTTAATAAACCTTTCAATTGTAAATAAAAAATATTTTCATAACCCACGTCATTTGAAATTGCTGAACAGACAGGTGTGTTATCTGCAAGGCTGACAATATCAAAATTAATAATATCTCTACGCCTTAAACCCGCACCCAAATCATTCACCATATGGGATGCAGTGGCTGCACTTCCACCATTTCCTAAAACATAAACCCGACCACCTGAACTACGTGTATCTTCCAATACTTCTATAATAGACTGTATGGTACTGGATTGTATATTGTCCAATAAATGTTTCAATGTAGAGATATATTCTCTGGTAAATTGTTTGATATTCAAAGGCATTTAGTCAGACTCATTTATAATATATTTTTTTGGCTCAAGGCTGTTACATACTCACAGGCTAATTGATAGTTTTTCATAGTTCCAATATCAATATGGCATTGATTATTATGGAAAGTAAACATTTTGCCAATAAGTTTTGGAATAATATCAGTGCTTAAGTCAATAATGTTTTTTTCCTCTTTTAATAATAAATCAAATATTTCAGGCTCAAAAACATACACAGCTCCATTAGCTATATGACTAGGAGGATGATCTATTTTTTCAAAAAATCCGGTCATTATACCCTGTTTATTTTTTTTTATAACACCACATTCTTTAGGGTATGATGTATTAAAAGTCATCATTGTTGCAATAGTTTCATCAGGTCTTTTTATATGAGCTTGAATAAATTGTCGAAAATTACAATGGGAAAAATTATCTGCATGAATAACCAAAAAAGGGGTATTATCAAAGAAAGAACTATTTTTTAACAAAGTACCTCCCGTGTGTAATAATTCCGCTTCATAGACCAATGTAACTTTGTCTTTAAAAGGTGAACATTCAATAAAAGATTCTACCTGTTCAGAGAGATAGTGAGTATTTATCAGTATTTCAGTAATACCTGCGTCCATTAATAATTCCAACCAGTACGCAAGCAACGGTTTACCTGCAATTGGAACCAGGCACTTAGGTATTGTTTCAGTCAATGGACGAAGTCTTGTCCCAAACCCTGCAGATAATAATAATGCTTTCATAAATTAACGCCATCGATCCGACATCAGACGGATAATAATATTCCATAAAGTTTTCTTGAAAGCTCATGAGAAAGTTGAGATCACTGAAAATTCAGAGAATAGATCCATACCATCCCACACACTCTCAAAATTTAAAGCATGTCCAACAGGAACAAAGCGTAATATATGTTGTAACTCACCATTTTGCACTTCCTGTTTTAATTGCTCTCTACTAAACCCCGTATACGTACAAGTTTGAAAACTTGTATTAGTGAATTTATTTAGTTCAGAAAAGTGATTAATTTCAGCTTCATACAATAAACCTTCTCCACAATGCTGTTTCCATAGATCTGAACTCACTTCATTAATATTAATTCTATATAAATCAGGAAATAATTTCATATTAAGTTTATTACCCATCATAGCCATTAATTGAGAATGAACCAGTTTATTAACGGCCGCAGCTGCTAAAGGTTTAGATGATTGTCCTAATAATTTTTTAAATTCCATCCAGAACAATATTTTAGCCTGTCTATTACTATCATTTGAGCCATACCAGACTAACAAACGTGGTGATGAGCATGCCTGCTGTCCAAAGGTATAAATATCCCGATAAAATAACTGGCAGAGTTTTGGTAATTCTGCAGAATTAATAATGTTCTCTGAGTTAAACAAGGCAAATGAAAAACGGTCGGCAAAGACAATGTCTTTACTGGTTGCTAATATAGGGAATTGTCTGATTTTTTTAATTGTATCATCCCCTCCCCAGATAACCCGTGTATCACATATTGAGGATAAATAGCCCGATATTTCATCATTATGCTCATACATTATTAACAAATTATTTTGTCTGATGTTAACAAAATCAGCAGAATTTAGCAGTTTTTCAATAGTACTCAGTAACACTTGTTGTGCTTCACCCCCTTTAGAGGATAAACGTACTATATTTTTATTTCCCGCCAATAAAGAAATTAACCAGGAATAAGCAAACATAGTATCCACATTTCCCGGAGTTATATGAAAAGCAAGCCCTCTAGGCTGATGGATGGCCTCTTTATTTTCAAAATCACTTTGCAGTTGTTTTAAATGAGATGGTCGAAGCCAATAACCCAGTGCAACCAAATCTTGATAAGGGCGAAGTTTGGTATCTGTTGTTAAAATTTTACTTAAATCCTGACAAAATTGAATACTTTTTGCTGAAAAAGGAAAAACAGGTTTGTTTATAGATAAATTTCCAACAAATTGTTTAATTTTTTCTAGCATAATTTATTCTGAAAATGTATCACTACATCCCCTGTTTTCAGCCTGAGCTAAGCGTCCTACTACTTTAAAATATTGTCCTTTTCTACCACAAACACAATCATCCCGGCCAATAACCTGTCCCATATCTTCCGTTAACAAGCTTTGTCCAGGATAGCTTTCGGGCAAGATAGAAAATAATTGAATCAATCCCTCTTCTCCTGTTTTTTTTACCTTTAGAGTTAAAGGATCCCGAATTAAAATATCTGAAAAAACAGGTGGATGCAGATAACCCGCCTCACATTCAATAGAAATAGTCCCCGTCTGTTCAACCATACCATAAAAATTATGTACCGAAACATTTCCTAATGCCAATTTAACCTGATGTTTAAATTCTTGATTATCAACAGCTATAGCCTGTAGTTTTTTCCACCCCCCGCTATGGAGCAATAAGCCCTGTTCGAATGAGTAGTTTTTATTTTTTTTCTTTAATACCTCTATAAAATATTTCCAGATCATAAAGGTAAAACCAAAGATAAGAACCGGTTCATATTGAAATTGTTCAATAAATCCATCAATGGCTTTATGATTGAGAGTCATATCATTATTAAGCGCATAGGTATGATTTCTCCCCAGAAAAGAGAGACCCTGAATTCCTGCACCTCTGGCTGAAAATGAATTTCTGTTTTTTATTATATCCGGTGCTTCAATAAACAACATGGGCAAACGTTGTTTTCCGAGTTGCTTTCGCTCAAACAAATCAAGCAGAATCTTTGCAAGAACTTTACTTTGCACTTTAGCAGCCTGTGCATTCAGGAAAATTTTTGATACAACTTGTGATGATGTTCCTGATGAATTTAATTGCTTAAAAATCTCCTTTGCAACAACACTTTTCAATTCAAGTATTTTAAATAATCGTGCCATAACATAAGGTTGTTCAACATAAGTGTCTACAGTCAGTGAAAATCCTATGGAATCAATTAAATTATTATAGTTTTGACAATATTTATAGTGATGATTATTTAATTGATTCAGTGCATCATTTAATAAACACTCTTTTTCTTCTTGAGCAATACCGTAAACTGGTAGTTTGTAAAATGGATCAATAACAAATTTACTCATTTAACATTACCCATTCATAAACTTTTTTATAATCAATTTTACTATTATCATTTAACGGGAACGATTGACAAACTTTAACTTTAATAACATCTGGATGAACATGGAGTTGTTCACGAATAAGCTGTATGACATTTTCTTCGATCAGTTTTATATCATTATGATTAGTTTTATTTGAGACAACAAGCACAGTCAGAAAATCATCCTGACCACTACAAGCTACTTCATATCCCTTGTTGTTTAAACTTTGTTCAATATCAATCAGACTCACTCTCAAACCAAATAGTTTCAAAAACCTTGATTGACGACCGCTGATAAAATAAAGACTTTCTGTATTTCGATAGGCCAAATCACCAGTATGCAATTCTTTCAACTCCGGCTCTGTTGCTAAATCATTAAAATTAAGTGCATATCCCATCATAACATTAGAGCCTTTATAAACTAATTCACCCTCAACACCTGCTTGATTGATAACTTTTTTATTTTCATCTATTAGCTTGAAGCTGCCCCCGGGAATTGCTATTCCAATACTTTCCGGATATTTCAGAACATCTGTTGATTTAAGGTAGGCCATTCTGGCAGTTGCCTCGGTTTGTCCATACATAATATAAAACTGCTTATTTGTCCGTTGAGCATATTCTGCAAATAAACAAACCTGTGCTTTATCCAGCTTACCACCAGCCTGTGTCATCGTTTTCAGATAGGGTAATGTTTTTTCTACAAGTTTTAAACGCTGGAACATTTTATAAGTATAAGGTACTCCTGCAATACTGCTAATCTGAAATTGTTCAATTTGATCCCAAAACAGTCGGGTCATAATAGAAACATCGGTGACTAATATTGAAGCTCCTGCTAATAAATGGCTAGTTAAAATGGATAAGCCATAAGAATAACTCAGTGGCAAGGAGGTAATTGCTTTTTCTTTTTCGTCAATATGAAGATATGAAATAATTGATTTGGCATTTTCAAATAGATTATTCTGACTAAGTTTAACCTGTTTAGGAGTACCTGTTGAGCCTGAAGTTGAGAGCATAAGACAAAGTTCTGAATGCAGTTTATGCTTTTTTTCAGAAACATGCTGAATACTTCCTGTTTCCGTATGATAAATGATGTTGGGTTGGTAATTGTCTATTAATTTTTTTAATTGATTATTGTTAATAGCATCTGGTATTAAAACAGCAGCATGTTTTCCCGTCAAGATTGCAGCAATAGCAATAGTGGCCGCCACATTTTGCTGACAGAGAATAAAAATCAGTAGCCTTTTACTATTATTGGTAACATAATCACAAAAATCTTGATTAAGTTGTTCAGCTTGTTTTTTCAGCTCAAAATAACTCAGTGAAAATCCATCAGGCGTGTATAATGCCTTTCTATTGTTCTCTGCATGCTGCTGGAATGCTTCGCGGAATGTCAAAAATGGATGCCCCCATCCACACCAATAATTTGTCCTGTAATATATGAAGACCATTGACTGGCCAGAAACAGGCAACTATTGGCAATATCCTCTGCTTCACCAATGTGTTGTAGTGCTATGCTATTTAAAGTATTATTTTTTTCTGTATCACTAAGCTCACTAATTAATTGAGTATTAATAATCCCCGGGGCTATTGCATTAACACGGATATGATGGGAAGCCAATTCCTGAGCTAAGGAACGAGTCAACCCACCCACAGCAGCTTTACTGGCAGAATAAACACTTTGTCCCTGTTGTCCATATTCCCCTAACATAGAGCTTATATTAATAATACTGCCTCCACCATTGCGGATCATCAATCTCGATGCAAACTGACAACAACGGATAACAGCAAAGGTATTAATTTCAAACTGGGCAAGAATATCTTCTTTTTTTATAAATGCCAGGGGTTTAGCTGTCATTTTCCCGGCATTATTAATCAAAATATCAATGCCTCCATAGGCAGCAATTTTGGTAAAGACCTCTTTAGTGGCTCTTTCATCCGTTAAATCAATAGCAAAACAATGGACTGTGATATCATAATTACTCAACTCCTGCTTAATATATTGCAGTTTTTCATCATTTCTTGCTATTAAATATAAATTAACTCCTGCACAAGCAAAGGCTCTAACCATAGCTTCACCGAGTCCCCGAGAAGCTCCTGTAATAACAGCTGTTTTCCCAGCAAGCTTCAGACTGCTCAGAATTTCAGAATTTGACATGATATTTTTTTAAAATTTTCTTACATTCACCCACACTACTCATATCAATAATATCATCAATATCCAGCATGATACTAAATTCAGCTTCTAATTGAGCAATCAGAGCCATATGAGCGGTAGAATCCCATTGAGTAATGCTATTATACTCAAGATCATCTTTAATGATCTCTCGTGAAACAGCAAGAGACTGACTAAAGACATTTAACAATTTTTCATTATTATTCATTTTAAACTCTGATTATTTTTGTTAATTTATTTTTTGCATTGAGATAATCTTTAATCGATAGTTTCATTTTTATCAAATCATCCGATTTATCTATGTATACATAACCTAATTGTTCATTAAAGCGGATTGCTGCAGTATTATGAGTTAACACATCTGCTTTCATATGTTGTACCTTTAACTGTAAGAAAACATAATCAAGCAAGGCTAATGCCAAGCAAAATGCCAGTATTGTTCCACAATATTTTTGTTCACCTATATAAAGACTGGTTTCTCCCCAAATTCTATTTTCATTCAATTTATAATTTGCATATCCAATTGCCTGATTCTTATATTCGACAACATAGTGTCCCTGGTTTGGTGCAGTTAAATTTATAAACCATCTTTTTTGTTGTTCAATAGATATTTCATGCTGATCAATCATATTAAAACGAATTTCTGGCATATTACGCCAATTTCTCAGCATTTCTAAATCATCTTCATAAATTTCACGAAGGGTAATTTTGTAAGCTTTTATTTTCATTTTTTTAAAGCGTAAGAATAACTTGACTACAACGAGGATTTATTCGTTCTATACGGGAATTTTATCATTTTTTCTAAGTTCCTTTAATACAGGGATCACCAACCAGAATAGATTGTTTCCTTCCACTTTTCAGTTATTTTGAAAATATTTATTCCTTAAACCAGTATAAATTTCTATTATAAAACTACGCTGAATAATACTTTTAAAAAGTTTGTCACCCATTATATCCTGAAATTTTGAAAATCTAAAAAGGTATTGATCAATATCCTGAACCTGATCTTTGGTTAATTTCTGATAGCTTTGTGCAGTTAATGGCAAGCTGTCTTTTATATCATCATCAATTTCTTTGACTAAAGACATTTTTTAACTCCTTTAATGGACATCATCACGAATCATATAATAAATAGAATAATAATACTCAATAATTATTTTCTATTCATTTTTTGAAATTCTTCTCTAACAATAAGATAATTTTCCTTACTCAAGCGCATCCAGATAGCTTAAAAGTAGCTCCATTATTATTTGGCGTAATATCTGCATATATTATAGCTGAGAAATATCGAGTAATAACAGGAATAAAGAATCAATGACTAATAAAATCTCTCATTTTGTATTTTATAAAGAACATCAGTTTTACTCATCTTTTCCAGCTGTCCTCAGTCTTCCTGATAAAACTATTTTATTAATGTTTCGCAGAGCCAGAGATGTACGCTGGATGATTGACGATGATTCCGAAGAGTCCCAATTATTAAAATATCAGGTTGATCATATTGACAGTCGTTCTCAGCTAAGCAAAATAATTCTTAACCAGGATTTGGAACAACTCTCTCCTGCCAAAAGTTTAAGCCCTGATCCGGAAGCTGCTGATCAGGATGCTTCCTTATTATTACTCAAAGATAATAGTATATTATTATCCTCCTTTGCATGGTATCCATTACCTGCACGCATTGCAACTCAACTCACAAAAAATGGCATTGGCTCTGCCGGTTCAATGTCATCCACTGGTTGTTCATACATTATGTGGGGCGGTTTCGTGCGCAAATCATCAGATTTGGCCAAACACTGGAGCGTTCATCAGTACTTACCTCCCCTTCCAGAAGCTGCTGAAATTATTCCCAATCAGCGTACTTCTTGTGGCGGTGCAATTAGAGGACAGGCAATAGAAGTTGACAACGAAATTCTGTTACCGGTTTATATCCGCTTAAAAGGCCATAAAACAGATGGCTGTCACTTGTATGTTTCCAAAGATAATGGCAATAGCTGGAGCTATCGCTCAGCTATTGCCATTGATAAAAATCAAAAGATACACTTTAATGAACCATCTTTAATACAGTGTGACAATAATAAAACTGTCGCTTTTATGCGATCTGCCAACGGTGAAGATCATTTATTTACTGCTATTTCATATGATCGTGGACATCACTGGGAAGCATGGCAGCAGCGTGAAGTGGTTGGACACCCAACTCACCCGTTTAGACTAAAAGACGGGCGTATTTTATTAACTTATGGTTACCGGCACAAACCATATGGTATAC
Source organism: gamma proteobacterium symbiont of Taylorina sp. (assembly GCA_025655455.1). Lineage (GTDB taxonomy): Bacteria > Pseudomonadota > Gammaproteobacteria > GRL18 > GRL18 > GRL18. The sequence goes on along the minus strand of JAHXIV010000015.1, from coordinate 65,464 downwards.
GAGCACAACTTATGGATAAGCAGGCTGAACATTTTATTGGTGATGAAATTATTGTCAGAGATGATGCTGTCTGTGCTGATATTGGCTATCCATGTGCCACTCAGCTTGCCAATGGAAAGGTATTAATTGTTTATTATTTTACCAAAGAAGACGGGGTTCGACATATTGCTGGCTCAGTACTTTCTGTATAATATCTGCTCCGCATCTAAAATCATCTCCACATCTGTCGTTCAATTTGAAAACACTCAGCCGCCTGAAGGCCGGCCTGTGCTCCTCTGAGTTTTGCCAGACAATCCAGAGCCTCATAAGAACGACTATGAGGGAAATCACGCATTTCACTTCCATAAGCATGAAGAGCTTCTATTTTTTTCTTCATAAATCCACTCACATCAACAATATGATTGGCTTTAAATGCAGTTTCATCGATACCTGACCACTCCGTACTGGATTGGGTTTCAAAAGTAAAAATACTATTAATCAATGAACCCGGCAATGGTCGACAAGCAGTTAATACTGCACGATTAACAATTTGATGGTCAAGATTCAGATCATTAGCAAAGTGTGTATAAATAATATCCGGCTTAATTTCTTCAATGACTGATTCAATTTTGTGTACAATATCCAACAAAGCAATCGTATCAAGACGTTGATCGGCCAGATTTAGTGAAAACACTTTATTAATACCTAATATTTTTGCCGCTTCATTCGCCTGAATATTTCGATTAGGTGTGCTTATAGTGACTCTGGAAGTTTCACCATCAGCAATTAATAAAACATAAACCAAATCTCCCTGAGCACTATGTTTTGCCATTGTGGCACCACAGCCTAATACTTCATCATCCGGATGAGCAGCAATCGTTAATACAATATTTTTTTTATCAGGATTCATGGTCATTTTTTTTATATTTTTTAATTACCAGTTGAGCAGAAAGTTCATTATCACACAAATCAGCCTGAGTCATTGTCAGCCTGTAGTCTCCATATGAAATAAAGGCGTTCGGATATCCTTCAGCATCCAGCATACGAATATGATCATACATTTGTTTAAGGGTAAAATCTTCTTTAAACTCGCTCATCTCAGGAGAACGGCGAGGAAAATAAACCACTTCTCCTGTCTGTTCCTCAGGCAGGGGATGATATTGAATAATCTCTTCTATCATAGCAAAGACAATTTCTGCAGCCTTTTGATAGATTTCAGCAGCAGAACCATGTTCAATATAAAAGTCTCTTCTCAAGTAGACAGGACCGGCATCCAGCTCTTCTTCACACTTCAAAGCAACTATTTTTGTCTGGTAAACACCACGACTGATCAAATTCTGCAGTGGCGAACCACCACGCCCAAAAGGCACATTGGTCATATGAAAAACAACACATTCATAAGCTGAAAATATTTCCTGAGGTATTTTATATGACCAGTGAGGAAAAAAAATAAACTCCGGCTGTATCTCATTGATTTTATCAATACTCAGTTGTTCGGGAGAATCCATCAAATACCAGTTGCCCGGCATTTTTTGAATCAAATGCTGATATTGTTCAATATTCCAGCTTTTTAATGTTGCAACAATATAATTTCTCATGATACCTCAGGATACAAATTTAATGTTATCACTCAGTTATAAACCCTCACGGATTCATCAATAATTAAAACAAATGATAGTTATATTTTCCTTTCAATATGTTTTGCAACATTTTGTGCTCCATTACCATCCACCAGCAATCTTGCATGGGCACTCATGGCTCCAAGTCCAGGGTCGTTCAGCATTTTACAGGCTTTATCAATAATCTCAGCCACATTATTATGTTTTCTGCAATCCACTTTAACACACCATCCTTGCTGTTCATGTTCAGACATTGACAATAACTGATTATCTGCAATCACTGAAAATACAGCAGGCACACCACATCGTGCTAATTCAAACACCGTGGAACCCGCTGCAGAGATGGCCATTTTTGCCTGTGAGAAGAGTTTTTCCATCTGTGCTTCGTTATGCCGATGTTCTATTGAATATTGCTTACAGAAGCTATTGATTTCATTTATCCTTTGACAACCTGCCCCGGTTACAACAACAATTGCTTGTTTTATCAGCTCTGTATCAGGCAGTTTTTTTAATAGGGGAAGAGTCAGATTTTTCATATCTGAGCCACCAAAGGTGATCACTATTTTTTTTCTGTCCACATAGTCTACTAAACGACAATTCACGAATTCATTACGCAGCAGTACATAATTTGAACCTAATAATAATTCAGCCTCCGCAGCATATTTCTGATAAGGTAATTGTGTAGCCAATGTAACAGAATTGATAATAATATCTGCATATAAATTTCCTCGATTACATTCATCATCAAGGATAATTAAGACCTTTGTCAGAGATTTAATCTGCTGCAGCATATCTGAAGTGTAATCATAATGATCAACAATAACTGTCTGATAGTCCCCTGCTTCAATCAGGCTGAGAAAACTTTCTTCATTTTCCAGATAATGTACAACATGCGGTTCAAGTGCCGTGGATGAATGTATCTCTTTGACTGCAAAGTGACATTGTATTTGTTCAAAATCAAACGCATCCGCCAATGTTTTTGAACGCATTAAATGCCCCAGCCCCATTCGACTCCCGGAATCCAGTCTGAACAGGATTCGCTTCATGCAACTTTTCTCATTCAATAAGGTTCCAGTCCAGCGGGGTTCCTTTTGCGATTGCTTTACTGGCTTTTCTCCCTACAACATCTTCATAATATTTGGGCTGTAGACCAAAGCCTGGTCTTATTATACGGATATTATGCTGATTAAATAGTTCTCCCTTGCTGATGTCTTCACTGGCATAAATTGAACGTCGGTAATTTTTGGACTGTTGCTCATTTTTTGTTCCCCCATAGCAAATACGACCAATTGCAGGAGGAATCTTTTTAGTTTCACTGACTAATAACTTTAACTCTTCCGGTTCAATAGAAAAATCACTGTCAACACCGCCTTTGCTGCGATCAAGAACAAAGTGCTTTTCAATAAGGCAAGCACCCAAAGCAACGCCAGCCAAAGAAACACCAATACCGGTTGAATGATCGGATAAGCCAACCGGGCAGTCAAAGGTTTGTTTCATATGAACAATAGTAGCCAGATTACTATCCGATGCATCTGCAGGGTAATTACTGGTACACTTTAGCAGTATCACCTGATCATTGCCTGTCTCATATATGGTTCCAAGTAATGCATCAATTTCTGATAAACTCGCCATGCCGGTCGAAACAATCACCGGTTTACCCGTCATAGCGACTTTTTTTATCAGGGGAATATCATTATTTTCAAATGAAGCAATTTTATAACAGGGCACATTCAGAGATTCAAGAAAATCTACTGCTGATTCATCAAAGGGAGAACTAAAGGCTATCATTCCCAGTGAACGGGCTTTTTGGAACAAAGATTCATGCCATTCCCAGGGAGTGGCTGCCTTAGCGTATAAATCATAGAGATTCTGACCATGCCATAGACTATCTGTTTCAGCAATCACAAAATCATCATTTTGCAGATTAAACGTCATGGTGTCAGGGGTATAGGTTTGCAGTTTGACAGCATCAGCTCCTGCTCCAGCCGCTTTTTCAATCATTTTTTCAGCCAGAGAAAAATCCTGCTGATGATTACCTGAAAGCTCTGCTACTATAAAAGGCTTGCGATGTTCTCCAATTTCAGTTCCGGCAATATTAATGATTTGTTTTCCAGTCATTCTCTTATCTTCTTAATAAATTTTAAAACAATAAAAAATTCCATGTTTTATCAATTTTATTCATTATTTTCTGACAAAGTCATTGCCTGATACATAAGCTCTGCACGTTTCCAATCTTCCAACGTATCAATATCCTGAACAAGATAGCGCGGTAATATAATCGCTGCATTTTCCTTAGCACCCTGACTGAGAGATTGCTCGGTCCACCAATAGAATTGACCAGCATCATGATAAGCTTCTTCCAGATCCTGTGAACGACAGGGCATAAATTCAGGATAAAAGGGGGTCATATTGCCCTTTTCATTTATTTTTTGTGCACGTTGTATCGGAAAAGGAAAACTAGTAAATGAAGCAACACTACCTTGATCGATTGTTTTTAATTTTTCCAGACCTGCCTGAAGATAGTTAATTTGTATAAATGGTGACGTTGAATAAATACAACAAATATAATCGGGCTTTTTCCCATTATGTGTAAACCAGTGAGCAGCCTGCTGAACAACTGGTGTCGTCCCCGTAAAATCATCGGCTAATTCCTCAGGACGCATAAAAGGTACATCAGCGCCATATTGCTTTGCAACTTCAGCAATTTCTTCATCATCAGTGGAAACAATCACCTCATCAAATAATTGACTGTTTAAGGCCGCTTCTATTGAGTAAGCCATAATGGGTTTACCCATGAAGTTTTTAATATTTTTTTTAGGGATACGCTTACTCCCGCCCCGGGCAGGAATGACAGCTAAGTTCATATTACCTCTCTTATTTTTTGTATGATATAGTCGATATTTGATTCTGTTAAATCAACATAGAGAGGCAGCGTTAATACCTCTTTATAATAATTTTCACTTTCAGGGAAGTCTCCCCATTTAAAACCAAGCTGCTGATAATACGGTTGAGTATGAACCGGGATATAGTGAACATGAACACCAATATCTGATAAGCGAAGTTGATCAAACACTTCTTTTCTGGTTTTGCCTATCCTATCTAAATCCAAACGAATCACATAAAGATGCCAACAAGATTGACTATCCGGATGCTGCCAGGGTGTTGTTAGCGGCAGCTCTGCCAATTTATCATTGTAGTATTGAACCAATTGACGGCGTTTCTTCACAAATTCATCCAGACGTTGTAATTGTGATAATCCTAATGCTGCCTGAAAGTCAGTGATACGATAATTAAAACCCAGTTTTAATTGCTGATAATACCAGTCTCCATGGCTTGCCAAAGTCATGAGTTCTGAGTCTTTGGTAATACCATGGGTAGCTAATAGTTCTATAGAAGCTGCCAAATCAGCAACGTTGGTTAAAAGCATCCCGCCTTCGCCGCTGGTAATCATCTTTGCCGGGTGGAAGCTGAAAATTGTAATATCAGAATAGCGACAGGATCCAATCTTTTGATCCAGATAATCCCCACCCAGAGCATGGGCTGCATCCTCAATAATCTTAAAGCCATACCGCTCAGATAAAGCTTTAATCTCTTTCATTTCACAGCATTGGCCTGCAAAGTGAACAGCAATAAGAACTTTGGGCAAGCATGTATTTTTTTCAGCCCATTGAAGTTTAATCTTCAATGCTGCAACACTGATATTATAAGTATCGGGATCGATATCAACAAAATCTATCTCTGCACCACAGTACAAAGCACAGTTGGCCGATGCAGCAAAGGTATTCGGGGAGGTCCAGACAATATCATCTGATGAAACACCTAATGCCAGACAGGCCAGATGTAATGCTGCAGTTCCATTACTGACCGCAATAGAATATTGGCTGGAGCAATAATGTGACACCGCTCTTTCAAATTGTGTAACAACAGGCCCCTGGGTAATAAAATCGGAGCGTAAAACTTTTACAACTGCATCAATGTCATTTTCTGAGATAGATTGTCTGGCGTATGGGATCATGTAGTTCTTTTAACTATAAAAAACATCAGAATTCAGCAAACTGATCATATTCTTTTATCTCATTAGATGTTAAGAATGTATTTTTATCTGAGCTATACTGAAAACCTTCTGCAACTATTTTTCCTGACTCACCCAATGCATTTTTTGAGAAATCATTTTCACGGCTGTAAAATACAATTGAAGGTTTAATCACAAAATAATCAGAAAACTCATAAGTTAAATGAGCATCATCTATGGGGCACATAATTTCATGTAATTTTTCACCGGGACGTATACCAATAATTTTTAATGGTAAATCAGCCATTGATTTTGCCAAATCTGTAATCAAAACCGATGGGATTTTTGGTATAAAGATTTCTCCACCCTGCATTCTTTTAAAATTATCAATAACAAAATTGACTCCCTCTTCCAGAGTAATCCAGAAACGAGTCATTCTTTTATCTGTAATCGGCAGATGATCAGCACCTTCTGCAATCATTTTTCTAAAAAAAGGCACTACTGAACCCCGGGATCCAACAACATTACCATAACGGACGACTGAAAATCTTGTTTTATGACCACTGGCAATATTGTTGGCGGCCACAAATAATTTATCTGAAGCCAGTTTTGTTGCGCCATAAAGATTGATAGGATTGGCAGCTTTATCCGTCGATAGGGCAATGACTTTTTCAACATTATTTTCTAATGCTGCATGAATCACATTTTCTGCCCCATAAATATTAGTTTTAATGCATTCCATGGGATTGTATTCGGCAGCAGGAACCTGTTTAAGTGCTGCAGCATGAATTACATAATCTACACCTTTCATAGCCTGAATTAATCTTTCCCTGTCTCTGACATCACCAATAAAAAAACGTAAGGAGGGAACACTAAAATCCTGCTGCATTTCAAACTGTTTTAATTCATCTCTGGAAAAAATAATAATTCGACGTGGAGAATAATCATTGAGGAGTGTTGTAATAAATTTTTTTCCAAAGGAGCCAGTGCCTCCAGTGATAAGAATAGATTTATTATTAAACAAAAGCTCACCAAATCGATTAGTTTAAGAGGGATCTGAATCAGACCATAGAAATATCTACAAAACAGTGTAAAAATAACATATACCAAATATTATTACCATCAATTCGAATGCAGGAAAAAGTTGCAAATTTAGTAGAATGACCTTATTAATCTTTATTTGTCACTTACCTACCCTGTTGATAACAGACTTTTTATTTTCTTTAGTTTTACCCTGCATATCATGCAAGGTGTTATCAATACCAATTTAAGCATTCTTATATGAAAGAATATCTTGATTTTTTCAGGGGAATTATAAGCACATAGCGATATGGCACAAGTATTTTTTGTATAATTTATGGTGCTTTAAAAAAACGTAAGCGATTAGCATTGGCAACCACAGTGACTGATGACATTGCCATGGCTGCACTGGCAAAAGCAGGAGCAAGCAACCAACCTGTCAGCGGATAAAATACACCTGCTGCCAGTGGAATACCAATCACATTATAAATAAAGGCACCAAACAGGTTTTGTTTGATATTTTTAATGGTCTCAGTTGATATGGCAATCGCTGTACTGACATTCATCAATGAATTACCAGCAAGGGTTATATCGGCATTTTCAATGGCTACATCCGTACCACTACCAATGGCAAAGCCCGTATCTGCCTGGGCTAATGCAGGTGCATCATTTACCCCGTCACCCACCATACCCACTTTATAACCTTGTGCCTGTAATTCTTTTATTACACCAAGTTTGTCTTCAGGTGTTACTTCACTATGCACATTTACAATACCCAGTTCTGTTGCTACTGCCTGTGCAGTTTTTTTAGTATCTCCTGAACACATAACCACGCTAATATTTTGGTTTTGCAAAGCTTTAATTGATTTCATCGTATCATTTCGAAGAGGATCTTTTAAGCCCATCAAGCCCCATAACTCTCCATTTCTGGCAAGCCAGATCGGAGTAGCAGCAGATTCAGCTAATTGCTCTGCCTGTCTTTTCATATCAGCATTAATCACAATTTTATTTTCCATCATAAATTGTATATTACCTAACAACACCGGTTGCTCCATAATTGCTGCCTGAACACCACGAGCCTCTATGGCCAAAAACTGTTTTACTTCCAGCAGAGTGGTTTCTTTAGCAGCATGTAATATAGCTTGTGCCAGAGGATGTTCAGAGTTTTGTTCAAGCGAAGCAGCCAGTTGTAAAATACTTTGCTGATTGACATTTAATGTTGGATTAAGTTCAGTATTGACGATAATATCGGTCACCGTCGGTTTGCCTTGCGTAAGCGTTCCTGTTTTATCAACAACTACATGGCTTAATTGACTGGCTGTTTGCAGAGCATCACTGTTTTTTATCAATATATTCAATTGTGCCGCCTTGCTGGTACCCATCATGATAGCAATAGGTGTTGCCAAACCTAAAGCACAGGGACAAGCGATCACCAATACAGCAATTCCTGCGGTTAAGGCATAGGCGAGTTGAGGTTGTGGACCGACAAAAAACCAGATAAAAAAAGTAACAATAGCAATACTAATAACAATAGGCACAAATAGTGAGGCAATTTTGTCCACAATACGACCAATTTCAGGTTTGGTCATTTGTGCCTGTTTCACCATATTAATAATATGAGATAGTGTTGTATCATCCCCCAGTTTTTTAACTTTAAAACTAAAACTACCCATTTTATTAATGGTGGCTCCCGTGACATCATCTCCTGCCTTTTTACTAACAGGCAATGGTTCACCTGTTAACATTGATTCATCCACATTCGATGTACCACTGACTAGTATTCCATCAACAGGGATTCGTTCACCAGGTTTAACTCGGATAATATCTCCCAATTGTAATAATGAAACAGGGAGTTGTACCTCGGTATTATCATAAACTACCCGGGCAGTTTTAGGTGCTAACTCAATAATACTGGCAATGGATTCACTGGTAGTACGTTTTGCCTGAATCTCAAGTGCATGTCCAAATTGTAAAAAGGCCAGAATAATAACCCCTGCATCTAAATACAGATGTCCACCACCAGGAATAAATTCAGGATCAATAATAATCAACATTGAAGACAACCAGGCGGCAGAAGTGCCTAAAGCCACCAGAGTATCCATATTAGCAGAACGATGTCTGGCCTGTTTAATAGCGGTAATATAATAATTACGTCCACTAAACCACATGGTAAATAAACAGACCAGGGCAATAACAAACCAAAAGAGTTGTGTATTTATACCAGAAATTTCAGCCGTTGCATTTAATTTTGGTAAAATATCCATGCGTTCAGAAATCATTAAACCTGCACCAACGACACCTGCAAAAATAGCTCGAATCCAGGATTGTCTTATTTCAATTTTACTTTGACGTGCTTGATCTGCATAAGGATCTTCATATTGTTCGTTAATGTCGGCTTGAATATCGGCTTGTTTTAATAACACTAATAGTTGTGCAGGATGTAAGGATGTGGTTAATTGCAGCTGTATTTGATTTTCAGCCGAAGTTTCTATAAAACTCAGCTCCTCAATCGCTTCAGCGGCTGATAAAACATCGCTAATCTGTTGTTTAGTCGATCCAGTAATATTCAGTTGATAATGGTTACTTTGACTTTGTTTTTCTAACAAACGTGCCTTATATCCCTGATCAATAATAGCATCAACCACCTGTTGCGGTTCACCACCTAAAACCAGTGCTGTTTTTTCCAATAAATTAACAGAAGCTTCAATCACTCCTGCTACAGCTAAAATTGATTTTTCTACCCTTGACACACAGCTGGAGCAGGTCATATCCTCAATACTGATAATATAGCTATTTTTCTCTATAGCCTCTTTATTTACAAGCATATGATTCAGAGTGATTTTAGTTTCATCATGACTTGTTTCATTGTTATTGACAGTACAACTTTCAGGAATATTGGCTATGGGTTCACTGGGATAACCTAATTCAGTAATGACTTTAATAAGCTCATGAGGCAAACCACCAGAAACGGTTGCTTCTCCTTTTTCAAGATCAATATCTATCGATTTTACCTGATTGACAGATAAGGCTGTTTTTTTTATTTTAGCAACACAGTGCTCACAGGATATACCTGAAATCTTAATTTGATATGAATTTTTCATTTGTTTATCCGTTATATAGTAACTATAACCACATACAAGGATAGGTAAAAATTCCTGAGCTTGTTACCTGTAGAAAGATCCGCCTTCATGCTAATGCAGTCAGCATATTATAGCAGATTTTATCATACGGCTGTTTTTCATGAAAAAAATAGCAACAGATACAGCTATTCAAGTTATTGTCAATTCACAAATGACCTTTCTCAATAATTGAAGATTTACATTGCTTCTTAATTTTACTTCCAAAACCTGCCATTTTAATTCCAGTTGCAATCATTATATTTGTAATCTTTTGTTTTGTGGTTACCATTATGTGTAAATACACAAGTAATCATTGACATCTACAATAAATACTATATTATGTGCCTTAGCTAGAAATAAAGTTTTTTGTTTAAATCCTCCGTTTCGTTGTTTTATTCGTAATTCCTCGTTCTGTAGTTTCTAAGTACCAGCTCAATTTTTTGCTATCCACGCCTCTTGAAGGCACACTTATATTAAATTTTCAGGATATTATTATGTCTAATAAAGTAAAAGGAACCGTAAAATGGTTCAATGAATCTAAAGGTTTTGGTTTTATCGAGCAGGAGTCTGGTGAAGACGTATTCGCTCACTATAATCAGATTGCTAGTGAAGGCTTCAAAACCTTAGCAGAAGGACAACAAGTTGAGTTTATAATAACTCAGGGACCAAAAGGTCTTCAAGCTGAGAATATTACAGCTATTTAAACATACGGTAATAAGAAAACAGCATTTATCTGTGTTTTAAATTAAAAGGTAAACCTTTCCGGGTTTGCCTTTTTTTGTTAATTCAGTGATGATTTTGCAGATGAAATTAAATAATTATCATCCCAATACCGAACACGACTAAGAAACCACCAAGTATCGCAGCTAAAAGACCTAGAGTGGTAAAGATTCCGCTGTACGGGTATGGATTGCCGATACCACAGTAACCCGCTTTATTATCAAATTTTTTTATAAGCCATGTACCTATACCCAAAAATACAAAGCCGACAAAAGCCATAATTTCACCAACTGTTGTTCCCATGATTGCTAGCCCATTATACGCCAGGTATGCCAATTGGTCCTGGTAGGTCAGGAGTGCAACAACCAGCAATTAAGATCACAATAAATAAAGGCAATATCAGTTTATTCATTATTATCCTTTAACTTGAAGGTTTATGGTTTGAATACAACACCTCATCATATTAGATTTAGTAACCAAAGGGTAATTCTATTGCTACTGCTTATTACCATGATAATAATTACGTAATTCTGCTGATAAATCCAACAGCATCATCTGACGTTCATCAGGTCTAACACCATGTTCTTCCATTGTGTTTTCAAAATTGGAGAGTACTTCTAAGACAGCTTCATCCTGACTATGGCCTTCAGCACATAGTTCATTAATAGCCATAATGCATGTATCGAGTATGGCTTCAATTTCTTGGGCAAATATACTGTTATTCATAATTATTTACTTTTCAACCTTATAAATTGCCATTATAAGTCTTTATCCTTTTTTCTGTAATCATTTAATACACTTCAACAATCGTTTAACAAATATGCAATGCCACAATCATAGAGCAAAAAAAAGAAACTGGCAATGGATGGACAGCCCCACCAGAGCAAGCCCGATTACTATAATCCTAAATAAATCATCATTAGCGGCTCGCAAAGCCCGTATTCTGAAGATGATACTTGTAAGCCAAATCTCCACTAACAACATCATCAATAAAAAACTGAATTAACTCATCAAAACACTTTAACAGATTCACTTTATCAATCATATTTTGACACTTTTCTGAAGTTTCTCTGGCCATAAGCAGTAATTTTTTATGATAAATACGATGTTCTTCAATCTCAGGATAATTTGACTCGGCAAGGATCAATTCTTCTGTTTTAAAATGGCGGGCAGTTTGTTCCTGAAAAGTGATAAAAAGGTTTTCACACAATTTGATGTCACCATCAATAATCGCATCATGAATACTATTGATGAGTTCAAAAAGAATTTTATGCTCTTTGTCTATGTTGTCATTTCCTGTTAAAGAGGGGCACCAATCTGGGCATGAGTTTTTATCGTATCAAATTCATCTCTGTCAAGCTTGCCAGGTTTGAGTAAAATGCTATCAGAAATACCAATCTTACCGACATCATGCATCGGACTGGCATTGAGAATCAATTCAGCATAGGATTCACCTAAACCCGCAGCCAGTGCCAACCTTTGACTGCTTTTACTCATGCGAATGACATGCATACCGGTTTCATTATCACGGTACTCACCCGCACGGCCAAGTCGCTGGATAATCATCAGTCGTGTATCATGGAGCTCCCGGGTGCGATGAAGAAATTTTTGCTCCATAACATCAGCCATGTCTTTACGTTCATTATAAAGTGCACGCACCTCCAGCAGATTGTTTATGCGATTAAGCACTTCCCCGTTGCCCAATCCTTATGTCATCACACCAAAAGGATGTGTTCTGGAACCACGTTGTTTATTCTGTATTTTACTTTTTTTAGGTAAAAGACTGACCTTTTTGGCAATTAACCTCTGGTCATCAATATGGCACTCAAATTCTACGATTGAACGAACCTTTAAATAAGAACATTTAATAAGTTCTGCTTTTCGTACCATAATATCTGGACCTGTCCCATTTTCAAGAAAACCGTAGCCCTTGTCTTGAAACCATTTTTTAACTAGTGTTTGCAATTATTCACCTCTGATTTTTATACTCTAAATAGCTTCAATTTTTCCACCATCATTATGTAGAAATTTATGTTATTAGATAGAGTTGTTGTTTCTTACTCTATCTTATCCTGTGCCACACATGACGGTAGCCGAATTCAAGTTTGGCTGATGGCTCTTATATTCAACAATTTGAATCTGTTTGAGCCAAGACTTCATGAAATAAATCATTAAGAGAGCTTATTGATGAAACTTGACCTTTTGTTTTTTCACCGTATTTTTCTAGTCGATTGAGCTCATTATCAATAAATTTATTGATAATAGGAATTGCTGGTGCAATCTCTTTTTCTTTACTTGTCTTTTTTCGTTGTAATAGTTTTGATATTTCTTCATCAAGTTCCTGGTTTTCAAAAACTAATCCTCTAAGTTGATCAAACACTATTGGTGCTGGCTGATCATATTTCTCAAGCCACATGATTGATAGGAGTGGTCGAAGCACATAAAAATATTTCTTTATTGGAACCAATGAGCTTTTTAAGTAGCCTCTATAATTTGTCCTGGCCATACTTCGATAGTGATAAATGCCTTTTTCAACAGAGTAAATGCTGTCCAGTAAATTTCTTGCTTGAGGGGCAAAGTGATTATCATCCACATAAACAATCGGGGATTGTAGCCATTCAACAAATGAAGGATTTGATTTCCAGAAAAGTCTTAGAGCTTTTCTTACATCCCATCCATTTATATCAATTTCATCAATGATATCATATTCTATGACATCACGTTTTTCTTCCAGATCAACCGAAACATACCAATCCTTTGGGTGAGTGTAAATAAACCTGACATCATAATCACTATTTGGCGATTCAAATCCCCAAGCTCGGCTACCTGATTCAATTGCATATAAAACTTTAACATTATGCTCAATTTCAGCATTTCTAATTCTTTTTAATATTTCTTTTTTTACGCTATCTGCAATCATAGTGATAAAATGTCATTCAACTCTTCTATAATCTAGGCTAGATGCAATTGCGCCAGTGATGCCAATGCATTTCCGCCACTGATATCCGGGATGATAATGAGTTCAAGCAGATTCATCTGTTCAAGCCCGACCTGTAAATCCTGCGTTTCCCGGGTTGCTCCAGAGGGGCTAAAGTTCCATTGCTGACGCACTATTTCATGCCAGGATTTTCCGCCATCCGCTGACCATCGCAAAACATATTCCTGTGTTCGCTCAATATCGCTTTCTACAAAATTGAGCCAGATTCGTTTAATCGATAGAGGCTCTTCAAAATGCAGTCGGATCGTCTGCTCTCCGGGTGTCGCGGCACGCCAGCCCAAATCCCGACCAGGCAATAAAGCTGATTCAATCGGAAAAGAGGAATCTTCCGATGTCATTTCGACTTTCGCAAGCGTATCGATATTCAACCATTCCTGACCTGAAATAGCCGTCTCATGTAGAATCGGGGTAATTATTTTTTTACGCATCACTTATCTCCTGAATTCTGTTTCCAGTGAGTAAACTCGACAGCCGATTTTGTATCCGTCAAGTCTTTCGTCATGTGTATAAGGGATAATCCCGGCACTTTTCTTTTTTGCCATTTTATCTTAACCTTGAAAACTCACTTGTGACTTCTTAAATTTTTCATTGTATTATTATAACACTTAATATCATAGATAATTTTATTACTCTAACAATCATGGCAATTAAAAATGATTGATCAGTATTTCCTCAAGGTTCGTATGATAATGGCACAGCCATGCGAACACCGATTGTGGCTCTTTATTTTTATGATAATAGAGAAGAAATTACTCAAGGGATCAGTGATTTTGACGGCAACAAACAGGATGCCGGTGGTCACAAAACGGCTTCAATGGTTGCTGTTTATGACAGGAAGAAGAAAAAATATTTGATTAGGCTGAGTGTTTTACATTTTACAACTCATTATGCTTTCGTCCCTAACCAGTTATTGACTTTTATTCACGAATAATAATTTAATATCATAAAGTGGCAATTATAAAATCAATAAAATATCCAACATTTAGAATTTAGAAAGAAATATCAAGTTTTTTCAGCTAAATTGATTGACCATATCAGCAGGTGTTCAGTAATAACAACCTTTAAAGTCTCTCTATTCATAAATAAACAGTAGACTTATATAAATTGATATTTATCAAGTATTATCAACTTAGCCTTAAAACTAATACTAAAGTACAATAGATATTATAAATTATAGGTATAAAGTTAATAGTGTAATTTCAGAAAAAGCCTAATCCTCTTTTAAAGAGAAAACGGAAAGCTAAAGACCTCACCACTGAGACAGCTGAGTTGCCTGAATTTCATTTATCAATAATATGATGATGTTTTTATATTTCAGGAGACTTGCTCAGATTAAGTATTCCAAATTTAATTTAACCCAGGTAATGCCACAATACATCTGCTTGTGTGCATCATAAAATTTAGAATATTATTTCTGATAGACTTTCATAAAAATAATTCATTCAACTTAGATTGCTAAGGAGGAATATAATGCTTTTTCACAAACGTTATAGTTCTTTTTTTCATATATTTTCGGTGATAGTTTCTACACAAAGACCAACGACTACGGGATTATTGTTCTCTGAAAAAGGTGCTTAGCTATGAATCTGATTAAATCCAAACTGCCACTTATTTTTACCCTTGTCATAATATTCTACAGCAGCATGATATTTGCCGAGAATGGTAAAACCCCCTTCATTACTGAGATACTTACTGAATTTAACGACACTGATGAGGTTAGCATAACCATTACAGGATTTAACTTCCTGAATAAAAATACCCTGCCTTATATTTCTCTTGGTTATGGTGTTGGTTATGAATTGGATGAAGAAACCGTATCAGATAATCAACTCATTCTCAGTGCCAATTTGACTGAAGGAGATTACCTGATGTTGGTGAGCATCGATAGTCAGTTTAAAAAAGATAAAACAGCTGCTTTTGAGTTAACCATCGGTGCAGTTGGTGCTGTGGGTTCTCAAGGGACTCAAGGGACTCAAGGGACTCAGGGTGAACAAGGTATGCAAGGTGAACAAGGTAAACAAGGTATGCCAGGTGAACAAGGTATACAGGGTGAACAGGGCATACTTGGTGAACAAGGTGAACAGGGTGGTGACCAAGGTGAAAGCGGACTGGCACCAGGTTTTCGATGGGAGGGAACAAAATTGCAGATTAATGTGGATCCAGCGAGTCAATGGGGAGTTTGGGACATTCCTGTTGAGCTTAAAGCAGCACAAACGGGTCTGGACATATCACAATTATGCCTGCTGTCTACCTATCAATATTTAAAATCACTTAAACAAGGGGTTCCGGCAAACGATTTTAGTTTAAAGGTTCCGATTGATGAAATCAGGCGAATTTGCCTGCATAGCTGCCCGGTCAGTTTTAATAACTTTATACACCAGGCGAATAATAGTTTGCTGTATACAAGCCAGACCACACCGGGTTCAAGCACCAGAATCAATTTGCTCTCCATTATTAACAGTCTGAAAGAAAGTGATTCACCTTTATATTGTAAAAGCCTGGTAGATAGTTTCTGGAATGCAAAAATTGACTTATTGGATGCTCCAGATGTATTAAAAACCAATAAAGTGACAACACAAAGCCACATGTATTCTCTGGTCAAAGCCATTGAAGGCCCTGATAATTCACATCTCCCTTATACTTATCTGGAAAGTTTTCAATGGGGTGGTTCTCAGCAATATGTTAATTGGGTTAGTTCGGGTGGTGCTCCTACTCAAACCTTTCCCCGATTTCTGGAGGATTTACTGGAAATAATACCCTATACCCTTTACGCCTATGGAAGCAGCATAGCCTGGCCCTATCAATATGATGACAGCAATTTTTATGATGGCTGGGGACAAAAATTTATTTATTATTATAGTGGTTTGGCTGATACGCCCTATTCCATTACTTCAAAAGGGGCGGATGGCATTGAGGGAACAGGGGATGATTTACGTTATGACAGTTTATATGGTTATAATCCTCTCCGCTCAAATGATCTGAAAAATAATGAGATTCTTAATTATATTCTTGATACGACTTATGCATTGGGCACCATTCAGGATACCCTGGAAAACTTTGCCAAAAACATTGGCAATGGAAAATATCCTGAAACTCTTAACGCATTAATCGACAACAATCTGATTGACGAACTGCCTACAGATGCCTGGATGTTGATAATTAACTATGTCTATAATGCTTCTGAAAATACTTATACTTTGTCAGCTCCAGGTATAGACAGGGTGCCTTCAGATTTTGACCTGTTAGGTTCTGTGTCGGATTACTTTGAGTGTAGTTCATCTGAAAAATGTATTAAATAGATTTACCGGCTTGTGAAATACAAATAAAAATGGGGATATTGTCATGAAATCATTCAAATCCAGTATAAAACTTCTGATGCTTATTACAGCTTTGTTTTTCAACAATTTGCTTATTGCCGCAGATAATAAGTATCCCATCATTGCGGAAATACATACTGCTTATGGTACATGGCCTGAAGTGACCTTGACAATTACAGGTATTAACTTTATGTCTAAAGGTGATGCTCCTTATATTTTTATTGGTGATAGTATCCATTATGATCTTGATGAAGACTATCTTTCAGATATACAGATAGTATTAACAGCTATGATGTCTGATGGGGATTATATGGTGGCTGTCAGCACTGACAGCAAGTTTAAACAGGATAAAACGGCTATTTATGATTTAACCATCGGTGCAGTAGGACCTCAAGGATCTCAAGGACCTGAAGGTTTTCAAGGTGTACAGGGCATACAAGGAATGCAAGGTGAACAAGGTAAACAAGGAATACAAGGTGAACAGGGTTCAAAAGGTTCTGATGGACCACAGGGTGTAGAGGGGTCACAAGGTGTTGACGGCCCGACGGGACCGGTTGCACAACATCAATGGGATGGAACCCGGTTGCAATTTATTAAACCTGATGGCAACTGGGGAGCACTGGTGGATTTAAAAGGAGAACCTGCCTCTGGTTTTAATATTCAGCAGGCATGTACATTGTTTACTTCCATTTATCAGGAGTATCAGAATACCCACAATACCGATCTGGTGACTTTTGGCGAGTCTTTTGCACAAATGAATCAGATCTGCTTTGATAGCTGTCCCGATGATTTCAGGACTAAGGTGAATGACTGGATCACTGCTTTGGAAAACACGGTTCAAACCCGGTCAGGTAAGACAATGTTTAAAATACCTCAAAAACGTTTTACATTAATTGAACACTCTCTTCAAGTCGCTATTTTAGAAATTTTATCCGAAGTGGCAATACCCACCTATTGTAAGTCATGTGGAATAGGTCGTATGAAAATAATAAAGGCAATGTCAATGTTAAAACAATTTGGACTGACCCTTCTTATGTATTCAGGTGATAATAGCGGATATTTTCCAGCATCATTGCAAAAAATGGCTGACGGAGGTTATTGTTCATTTTGTGATCCTGTAGAACCAGATCCCTGGGGGGAGGATTATATTTATTATCCTGGATATAGAGACGATAATACAGCAGCGTCGTCAACGATTTTAATGACATCCCATGGCCCGGATGGACAGCTTGGAGGTGATGATGATATTCATCTGTATATAGATGGTCATGTCGAAAATAGAAAATAGGGATCAATGCAGGCTTCGTTACTTTTTATTTTTGCCTCAATCAGGTACTACCTGTACATTCAGTCATCAAAAAGAAGAAAATCATCGCTGCATTTCCAAGTACCACGAGTGTATATGCTCACTATATTAATCATGAAGGAGTAATACGTCATAATGATAAAGATGGTGAAAAATTTCAATAACAACAAACAAACTGCAGGGTTGTTGATTTATCACACTTTCGTACCATCCCATTCACCGCTGGATATACTGACCAAGCCTGATGTTTCTTTTTGAAGCGTCAGGCTCCTACTCATATAACCAGTCCAGTTTATCTTTTAATTTCAGTATAGCTTATACTGGATATTTATTATTCTCCCATGTGTGTTTTCTTCCATTAACTATTTAATTGTATATTAGAGATTCCTTATCCAGATCTCAGGTTAATTATAATTTATGATAGCAATAAAAAAATTATTTCTGATGGTTCTAATGATTACCCCAGAGGATTTAAGATGTTTTTAAAAGCGGTTAGGAAATTAATTGATGGGTTGGGTTTTAGTTAATCAGTAAGAGAGTTTTAAACATATTGGTCAATTATAGTGGTCTTTTCGCTACTATTGTTCTCTAACTCTACAGTTCTGTATGCTTGTTCTAATATAGAGTTTTTTTGATTATTTTTATCGATACTCAAATCATGAGTGGGTGATGAGCTTAATGTGTCCATCAGAGTTTTTGGACCGTATAATTCTATATTTTCAGCAGTAGTTTCATCTATGGTAGATAGGCGGTTATTTTCAATTTTATTACCTAAGCCATTATTTTTATCAGCATCAAATCGGCCAGTACTTTTCAGTTGTGGTATAGAAGCATTTTTGGCATCTTCTATTTTTCTGTTCTGAGTACTGGTTAGATAATTGTTAGCTAAATCTAAACTGTTAATATTCATTGCTAGAATAAATGTTCCTGAGTACCTGGTGAATTATACCAGTTAAGTTATTTACTTCTACATAAACATTATACGCCTTAAATGAAAAACAGTGAATAAAATTTTAGCATTATCAATTTTTCATTGAAGAATTAAACTCCGCAATAAAAAGTCGTATAAAGTTCTTTCTGATGGTTTATGAATTGACGAACATCTTCTGGCATAATTTCTGAAATCACAACAGCTCCTGTAGAAAATTTTTCACAGAGTAATCGCTCAGTTATATAAAGGTATTGATGCCGTGTTTTAGGGGCAAGCCCTTTAACATGATTCATGTAGTCGTCAAAAGCTTGTAACTCTTCATCTACTAGAGTCGGTTTTTTATCGGGATAAATTGATACTCCTTCTTCAACAAGAATATTAATAAGATGAATCAATGCTGCATGCATACATTTCTCAGTATAAGATATACTTGCACAGTTTGACTGACATCCATTGATAAATTCTTGGATTGTGGTCTCATTTACATGATGAATATTAAGATTAGTTTGTGTCATCCAATAAGCAAAATGGGCTACATAATGAAAGTAGGCTTTACTGGTTTTTGGTGAATAGGACTCCTGAATAAAATGTTGTTTATAAGCGTCTATATAAGGAGCTAACGGACTATTATGCAACCATGCGGTTGATTGGTCATAAGAATTCATATTGATCTCCTGAATTAGTGCAACATCCATTCAGAATATCAGTAAAATTATGTTAAGTTAAATATTTATATATGGGGCAAAAAGACAATGAAATGGTGCCTGGTAGGTATTGTTGTTCGCCAACTACACATAAAGGTCATTATCTGGAGATCCACATCAAAAACTGAGGGTATGGATTTTCGAATCATTTTTTTGAATTCTCTATCACTAATCACAAGATTCCAAAACATTAATAAAACTATAATCATCATAATTATCGGTTTATAGATTGAAAAACGCTATTGAATTTCCTATCCCTCAAACAGGCACATCATTTCCATCAGCATCTTCTTGACGGACTAGATTGCCATTACTGTCAAACCATTTCTGGAATCCTTTATGTTTTTTATATCGAATTACATTCCCGTCATGGTCAAACCATTTTTCATATTCAAATATGAAATTACCTTCGTTATTAATATATCCTGCCATTTGGTAAATTTCATTGTCACTATCGAACGCACACCATACCTCAAAACCATCACTTTGTTTGAAATGTATTCTATTACCATTCTCATCACGTCCTTCTTTATTACCATCGCTATTTTTGCTGTAGGTTAGTTTTGGACTGAGTTCTTCCATGCTAATGTCAACTATTTTATTACGCCAAATACCATCTGATAAACGATAAGTTAGAATAAAAAGATTGTCGGCATAATTATCTAAAAGCTTTTCTCGGTTACCTGACGAGTTATACCACCGTCTTCCACCACTTTTTGGATTATGACTGTAGCGTTTTGTCTCATCGCTATCACCCCAAAACCAAATCTCGTGACCATCATCACGCATAGCATGGGTCCAGTAACCATTTTCGTTATACCCATTCCTCAACTCACCTTCCCTCTTATAATGTAATCTCCATTCCCTTCCATTTTCATCTTCAACGGTAATATCACCTATATCCGCTAGATTAAAAATAGACTTTTCTTTCTTTGATTCTGGACTAATCCATTCTTTTATACGTTGAATAAAACTCATTTTTCTTCTGTCTCCCCTTTAGCACTGTTACCATTAACTTTTTTTACCAAAACATGGTAACTCCTGCTTTAGAATCTTCTCAACTTGTAACTGCAGATCAAAATCTTAGAGCAATTGAGTTACTTAATACGGTCTGGTGAGCATAATAAGTTGTTGACTAGTTCTGTTTAGTTATATCCCAATTTTGTATATTTCTCAAGAATAATCTCAATAGCTTGTAATCCCTTCTGGATAACACACAATTTGGCATATTAAAAAGTTTATGGATAGATCTTATGCAAAAGTTACCCGAGAATTTAAATCAAAATTTCACTCAAATCCTCAGGGATAGTAAATTACCAAAGCAATATCAATATTTTTTCACAAAGTGGCTTCGTTGTTATTGGGATTTTTGTTACAAATACCACCATGATCCATTTTTATCCCTGAGTTTGCCTTTATTTTTTGGTAACTTGCAGGAAAAAAGCAATAAGTTCAACAGCAAAAGCAGACTCGATTTGCAATAAGTTTATATTATCATTTTTCTGTAGTTATTCACAAAATTCTAATTCACTATCCAAATTTATAAGTTTCAAGAATTATGATTTGACTGCTTAGTCCTCAACCGATACATATATTGTTTTTAGTCAACTTGTCTGCTTTACGTTGACATCTACCATTTGGTTATTGTCTACAATAAATTTACCATCTATTACCCCTTCACCTGAACCATAATCATCACTATGGTAATTATCAGACCATTCAGTTGATATGATACCACTGATATTACTAAAGCTATCAATAGATCCTGAAATAGAGATTGTATATGAGATTCCATCATCATCATCAAATAAAACAAAGAAAGTTGAACCTGTTTGACTTATTTTAAAATTAGAAATAGAGTCCTTCCTACTGCTATCAAACTCATTGCCATCTACATCTGTACAAATTTCACTTGTATTCTTTGTACCAGAATAAGTACCAGAAATATCAGGCACAGCTGCAAAAACCATTGTTGATTGTGCAACCATAAACATCGTGAGAATAAATTGTTTTAACATAAATTACTTCCTTATATGAATTCTAATCTGTCACAGTCTCTGATTACTGTCACTGGAAATGCTTTCACTAATAATATTGCCGGCAGCATCTAAAGCAAATATTCTCAACTCTAAAACCAGTCCATCAGCCCCTTTTGGTAGTGGCAGATTAAAGGCTATTAAATCACCATCGACCTTAGCATAAGAACCTGATGGCAATGGAATGACCTGTTTTTGATACTGTGGACGACTGGCATTTTCTTCAGAAAATACCGGAGTAGGAAGATTAAACTCCATTTGATAACTGCTGGCACCTGGATATTCCTTCCAAACAAGCAGATTGTTTTCACCACCACTGAGTATGTCATTATCAACAGGCAATACCCAGTCTGCACGTGGTACTTTATATGGAATGATTTTTTCCTGTCCTGCGTTTAGAGTATAAGTGATATCATTTTATCAGTGACTTCAACAGTACCGGAAGCAACATTAACTGTTAGAGTACCATTGGAACCACTTTGCCTATACTTAGTGGTAAATTCAGCAGTTGAATCGGCTCCCCATTATCATCCATTAGAGCCTGTTGATAACTACGCAGACTTCGGGTAGCCGTTGATAAGGTTCTTCGGGTATTTAAAAAAGCACGACGGACATCTAATCCTCGTGCCGTATTGCTCCAGAAAAAGTAGGAAAAGGATAATTGTCCATCTGCACCATAATAGGCACCTTGCTCTGCCTGGGTAGAAAACAGGTTAATGCGTTCATATTCTTTATCAGAATTCGCCAGAGTGCTGGCAGAGAGTGTATCACTCGCACTGACAATAAATTCTTCATCACCACCATTACCAGTTAGATAAATCAGTAAGGGTGTGGTGCTATTGACTTTAGATTGAGCCCATTGCTTAATAGCGCTATTAATGGCACTGGAATTCACTGTTTTAGATTGGGTATCGATTTGTCCATCACCATCGGCATCTTGAGGTACATTATTAAGATAATAGATATTATCCCGGTTTACGCCCCTGTTTCTCAGAGTTTGATAAGCCAGATTGGCATTATTAGTGGCCGCTTTGTGTAAGTGGTTTATGGCATCTTCTCCCACCACAATAACAGCATGTAAATCCTTTTGTTCCAGCGCCTGATAGCCTGAGTCAGTGACCATGATTAGGCTGACAAGAGGAAAGCGTGAGTTAACTCCAGTCTTAGTTTTAGCATAGTACGACACCGTATATTTGCCACTTTGCCTGAAGATATCAGAAGTTGCTCTATATTCTCCACTAATAGCATCATACTTATCCAATTCAATCACAGGTAGCTCTGTTATTGCTTCACTACCAGTAGTCTTGCTATCGGGAGGGATGACAATGACCCAGACTCGTTCAATTTTATCTTTAACTAAATCCACACGAGCAAATAAATCCAGCTTGCCGTTTTGGCTGATATCGATGGTGGTACTACTACCCTGATGTTTGACTATCTGAGGATAAGTTACGGTTTTATTGATATCAATGCCTAAATAAGTATCCCTGGCTAGTGAACCATCCACGTAATTATCTTCACCGTCACCATTATCATCTATCACTGTGGTTTGATAACTCCTGCCATCATTCTGGGTCACTGCACGCACCGCAACGGTGGCTGAGCGGTGAGCAGTACGCAAATCCATCCCCTGACTGATATTATTCCAGAAAAAATGAGAATAGGACAAAGCACCTTTGGCACCAAAATAGGCCAACTGTTCAGGGGTTGAACTGAACAGCAGACTTCTGTCAAAGTCCTGAGAGGATGATTGTTTTAACTCATCCATAAAGCTGCCTGAATGACAGGCATCATAGACTAAAGTCACACGTGCTTTGGACTTGCCTTGGAGCATATTTAACCAACTTGAAACTTCATCTGCTGTTACAACTTCAGCATAACCATTAGCGGGTTTGTATAAGTAGAAATGATTACTACCTCCATGGTCAATCAAATAGACCAAAACTGGTGTGCTTTCATTGACTGAACCTGTCAACCTTGAGGGATTGCCAGAGAAATACTTTACTGTTCCACCATGTGAAGAGATTGATTATGATGCTCATTCTATTCTGATGGATCAGATAAATTTTTTAAATACCATTGTTACAAACCTGTCTAGTGGCAGTGAGATTGCCTTTGAAGATACTTATGTTATTGATCAGTGCAGCCACATGATTGAAACACTGTTATTTCAGGCAGGATTGATAATGAAAGCAGGGAGGAAGTAGCTATTAGATTAGAGGTGGGCAGAGTTCTCCTCACCTTTTTTAACAGTTTTGTTAATAATTATCATATAGGATAGAATCTAAAGCCTATAGGTACTGAGAATATGAAAAAAGTAAGCAAACAAGATATAGAAGATGCCAGGGTATTTACAGAAGATTACGGTATTAGTATTCCTGATGATATCAATGAAGCTGATTTTGATAGATTAATTGACAAAGCTAACATTAAAATGCAAAAAAGAGGTGGTGCATTTATCACTTCATTTATTTCCAGTGAAGAAGGCACAGAAGAAATTTACCAAGATATAATAGATGGTAAAATTGCTGCTTCTGAGGAATTAATGAAAACAGCAATAAATAATGCCAGCTACCTGCCCAAGAAAATATCTATATCAATAGGTGGCTATGGTGGATCTAATTACTCATTAAAGTTTAATGATGATGGGGTTGTTCCCTTTGATTATAATGGCGAGGAAAGACCTATTCCAACAGAAAAGCGATGGAATAAGTTCTGGCAAAAACTGGATAAGTTAAAAGTATGGGGATGGGAACGAAAATATTATGATCCTGATGTTCTCGATGCTACTCAATGGGAAGTAATCATAATTTATGATGGCAATAAAAAAATTATTTCTGATGGTTCTAATTATTACCCCAAAGGATTTAAGAAGTTTTTAAAAGCGGTTAGAAAATTGATAGGTGGGTTAGATTTTAGTTAATCAACAAGGGTACGACTTCAAATCAACTATTTTAATAAATGTGAATAAGGTGGTATATTTGTAGAAAAGGAGATTTTTATGGGGCTGCTTGATTTTCTGTTTGGCAAGAAGAAGTCTAAAACAGTGAGCTTTTCTGGATCTAATTCACCTAAAGATAATGATGAGTTTTATCATGCTAATAATGATATTGTCGAAGGCATGAGGTTTTCAGCAACACTTCAATTGCAAGTGCCACTAAAAGTTCTTGAGCATCATGGTGAAGTATTTAATGGATTGCCAAGTGAAGCACCTAAATATGGTGATATGTCTCAAGGTATTTGGATGCCTAATTTAGATGATAGATTTACAATACTGGAAAAAGGCTCTACTTGTTCTTCAGATGTTGGCTCTGTTGAACCATCAAAATACCTACCATTCTTAATTCATTTTAGAAAAATTGTTGAATCAGAGAAAACTGGTGATGAAAAACTGAAGTTATTTTTAAAAATGAAAGACCTTCCTGAGTTTTGTGACTTTTGGTTAAAGCATAATGAAAGAGGTGATTATTTTTACATGAAGTATGTTTATGGAACCTTAATTAATATCCCTGGGGTAAGCCCACAAGTGCTGTTTGATATGGGATTTAGAAATTCGAATGAACTAAATGATAAATCTGATAATTTTTGGCTTGATATGAAAGGGATAGGAAAAGCAAAGTTAAAGAAAATTATAGAATATTACGCATCATAAACCAACCCAATCCCCGACTGATGTTATTACACCAGCGATTAAAATTATGTAAAAATAAAACTTCTTATAAATCATGCACTAATAAAAATCATCCATTATGGATATTGATTAATTATCAATAGGATATATAATTAATAGCAACAAAACCCGTCAAGGCTATGAATTACACTTTGTGCAATTTACCCTCAAACCGACGGGTTACTTATTTCTAGGGCTAAGAAAATTGAAATTTAATAAGCCAGCTACTACTTTTAAAGAGCAGGTTAACATTCTTATTGATCGTGGAATGAATGTTCAAGATGAAGAAGAAGCAGAATATTATCTTAGCCATCTCAACTATTCTCGCCTTGGTGCCTACTGGCTTCCTTTTGAAGTAGATCATAGTAACCACAAGTTTAAATCAGGGGTTACATTCAAAGATGTTCTTGATCTCTATATATTTGACAGAGAATTACGTTTACTCGTGCTGGATGCTATCGAACGGATAGAAGTATCTATACGTACTCAATGGGCATATCACATGGCACATAAACATGGTGCCCATTCTCACCTTAATGCTAATCTAAGCGTAAATAATAATTGGCATGAAAGAAATCTGGCATCATTAAAAAAAGAATTGACTCGCTCTGATGAAGTTTTTGTTCATCATTACAATAATACTTATACTAACCCAGCCAAAATACCACCAGTGTGGTCAGTCTGTGAAGTCATGTCTCTTGGGTTGTTATCCAGATGGTATAAAAGTTTAAATCCTGCACAAACAAGAACTGCTATTGCAAGAACATACAATTTACCTGTTAATGTATTAACCAGTTTTGTTGAACATTTGGCTTATATTCGAAACATATGTGCTCATCATAGTAGGTTATGGAATAGGCGGATGACTAAAACAATGCAGATTCCACGCAGTAACCATTTAAGCAAATTGATAACTAACTTTAATTTAGATGCAGGTTCACAAAGGAAACTATATAACACACTGGTTATGCTTGCTTACCTGATGGATATTATTTGTATGGAGCATCACTTTCGACCCAGATTAAAAGAGTTATTACTCAAGCATAATATTGATACAAGAATGATGGGATTTCCAACTGATTGGGAACAACTACCAATATGGAAAGAATAAGCTCCACCTGGCAAGAATGGAACATATTTATAACTCACTGTGACGAACCAGCTAATCTGTATAGCGCATTGGTGACTAAGTTTTATTTTGGTAGGAATGGATTAGAGAGAGAAATTTAAAACAACAGACAGAATCTGAAAAAGTTACCCTACCCTACTAATTACAGGCTTTTTAGGTTTCCCCTGCATATCCTGCAAAGTATTATCGATACCAATTTGAACTCTCATTAATGCCATGCTGATACCATTAATTTGCAGGTTATGATCTTCTAACTGTGTTCTGGTTGGTGCATCAATATTCTGTAGTGCTTTATTCAGCTTTATTGTCAGATCTTCAATATCTTTTAAATTATCTTTTTGCTTGTTCATATCATATCTTTTATAGGGGAGGCTTTAACTTATTTTTCACTTATGGATTACAGTTTCAGAAAATATCTATCTATTTAATTTATGTTTAATTATCTCAAAATGAAAAAAACAGAAAAAGTACTTATTTTTTACTATAAAAAAGAGGTGAATTACAACACAGAAAAAGCACCGAAATTAATACAAAAGGTGTAAATATGGTGTAAAACTCAAAGCACTTATATATTGCAAAGAATCTAGTAAATAAAAAACCCTCGTAATCAATTGATATACAAGGGTTTAAATATGGTGGGGCGTGAGAGACTCGAACTCTCGACCAATGGATTAAAAGTCCACTGCTCTACCGACTGAGCTAACGCCCCATTATCTAAGAAGAAACGAAATTAAACAGGCATATCAGGTTGAAGCCATAACCGTCTTTTCAAGATGCGCATATTCTACCTTTTTTATTATTTATGGCAAGCTTTTTTATAGTTTTTTTAATAAATGTTTTGCCTGACCTGATTCTGTTGTGTCAGGGTAATTTTTGATTAAGCTGTGCAGTATTTCACGGGCTTTATCTTTATCGGCCAGCTCATAATAACTATAGGCTTTTTTCAACTCGGCTTCTGCTTTTTTCGGGCTAAATGAATAGCGATCTAATAATAGCTGATAGTCAATAATTGCCTGCTCATAATTACGTTGAGCATAACTGGCTTCCGCTATCCAATACTGTGCAATGTGAGCATAACGGCGACCGGGATAGTGTTGAATAAAACGGACAAAAGAATCTCTTGCCTTATTATATCGATGTGCAATCAGTTCGTTATATGCCTTTTGATATGCTTTTTGTTCGGCCTGATGATCTGTGTCGGAAATTGTTTTTTTCTTCTTAACACTTTTCTTCTCAACAGCAGGTGCTGCTGCATCAACGACCTTTGACTTGCTACTCTTTTTCGGTGTATTTTTGATAATAGGCACAGATTTATCAATCACTTCAATTGTTTTGGTTTTAGAATCAAGAGCAACATCCCTCCCCTTTTCCAATATTTCTATACGCTTGTTCAAATCAGTATAACGATCTTTCTGGCGCTGTTTAAGCAAATGTATTTCATTGCTCTGTTCTTCTACCAGACTTCTCAGTTGCTGATTTTCCTGCTTGATTTGTTTGACACGAAAAAGCAGCTCCAGTTGCTTTTGTGAATTCATTAAGCGCTCAAGATGAGAGATACGATCTTCCAGAGAACCACTATTACTCGCTTGCTCTGCATATAATTGAGCACACAATCCCATGACAAAAAAGACCAATAGCAGTCTTTTGATAAGGTAAGGACCCATCAATAGTACCTCAGAAATAATAGCTCACAAAGAACTTTCAGCAAATAAGACAGTGGTATAATTTTTGTGTTTAACAAGAATTTAATAAATCAGTTCAACGCGACGATTAAGTTGTCTGGCTGATTCACTTTGATCCAATGACACTGGATTTTCTTCGCCAAAACTCCTGACTTCCATTTGCTGATTTGGGACGCCTGAGGCTGATAAAAAATCAACGACCGAATTACCCCGTTGCTCACCCAGTGACAGGTTATAATCACGTGTTCCTGTTTCATCAGTATGGCCTTCAATTACAACCTGCTGATTAGGGTTTAAAGACAAAAATTCTGCGTGAGCATTGAGCGTTGACTGCCCCTGTGAATTAATTTGAGAGCTATCATGTTCAAAATAAATGGTACGAATAGAAAGCGGGCTGTTAGGATCAGATAACTGTGCACTCATGCTGGAACCATCTGCCATACCTGAACCATCATAACCACCGGTTTGGCCTTCATAATTTCCAGCATTTTCTCCATCGTTGGCAGACCGGTCTTCAACATTGGCATCAGCAGAAGCTGTGTCATCTCCACTCATTGAACTACAGCCTCCCAGTAAAAACAATGGTGCAGCAATGAACAAGATACCCGTGCACTTTAACAATGCAGAGTACAAATTAAAACTAGTTGTCTTTTTCATAATTAATTCCTATTTTATTGACTACGATACGGTGACCAGGCTGGCTCTCTCACATCTCCGCTCAGCACACGTAATCGCTGTGGTGAATGACTGCCGTCAACAACAACGGCTTCTAATATGCCCCGACCACGGAGTTCAGTCGCATATAAAACAATTTTGCCATTAGGCGCAAAAGAAGGTGATTCATCAAGCTTTGAACGAGTTAAAACTTGTATCTGACGTGTTTCCAGATCGATAACAGCAACTCTGTAATGACCAGCTTGCCGGCTAACAAAGACCAATTGCAGCCCATCCGGTGAAAAACTGGCTCGGGAGTTATAATCCCCTTTATATGTTAAACGTTCAGGATGTCCGACTCGTCCATGTTGATTGATACCTACCTGATAGATTTGCGGCTTGCCGGCTCGATCTGAGGTAAAAACCAATGCTTGCCCGTCAGGTGCCCAGGCAGGCTCTGTATCAATACCATAGTGATTGGTAATACGTTGTAGAACACCACTGGCAAGATACATCACATAGATTTCTGAATTGCCGTCTTTTGACAAGGTCATGGCCAAACGTCGACCATCCGGTGACCAGCGTGGCGCACTGTTGATACCTTTAAATTGTGCAATAGCCTTACGTTGCCCAGTCTTTAACTCCTGAACATAAATCACAGAACGGTTTTTTTCAAATGACACATAAGCCAGTCTTTTCCCGTTAGGTGACCATGCCGGAGACATAATTGGTTTTTTTGACTTCAGAATAATCTTTTCACCAAAGCCATCAGAATCTGCAATCGCCAGAGTATAAACTCGTTTCTTTGGATCAATGTTATTATTGACCACGACATAAGCAATCAGAGTATCAAAAGCACCCCGTGAATGGATTAATTCTTCGTAGATCTTATCACTAATCTGATGGGCAAGACGGCGTAAGTTCTTTTCCTCTACGGTATAACGATAAGCAATAATTTCCTGACCGCTAAAAATATCCAGCAGCTGGAAGACAACTGCATATTTCTTCTGCCCTACAGATGTGATTACACCAATAACAAGTTGTTCCGCATTAGTGTTTTTCCAACGTGAAAAGTCAACCTCTTCACTATGTGCCGGGCGTTCCGGCAGTTGATTCAGTTTCAGAGGGGAAAACAAACCACTACGTGATAAATCTGAACGAATAACTTTAGCGATATCAACCGGTACCTGATTGGACTGATCCCATGAGAATGGGACAATAGCAATAGGATTGGCACGTTGATAGCCCCCTTTTATTTCTATTTCCAGGGCATAGGCAGTGCTCAAAAAAAACAATGACAAAAATACAGATAAAAAAATTCTCTTATCAAACATAAAATTATACCCCTGTCTTATTTTCAATTTTAGATATATTTTTATAAGAGACAAATACTGGCAATTGCTGCATATTATTAATAACTTCCTGGTTCAAAACTTAGAGTCAGATTTCTAAATTGTTCAAAAATTTCCCTATTCTCCGGAACAGGTAAAGGTGAAGCCTTTCTCACAGCTGTTTCAACAGAACGATCAAAAGCCTGACTGCCACTGCCATCCAGGATACGCACAGAGACAACCTTTCCTGTCGGCTGTAATATAATATTAATCCTGCATTTCAGATTAGATGTAACATCCAGAGGCTGACGCCAGTTTTGCTCTATTTTCCTTTGAATTAAAGCCGCATGACGATTAATAATCCCCTTACTTTTGCGCTTCCATTCAGCCCTGTCTCTTTCTTGCTGGCGTTTTAACTCTGCCTGACGTTTCTTATCTTCCTCAGCCAGTCGTTTTTGCTCAGCTTCCTGGCGTTTTTTGTCCTGTGCGGCTTTCTTTTCCGCTTCTTCTTTTTTTCTGGCTGCAGCTGCTTTTTTACTTTTTTGTTCAGCTTCTATACGCTGTTTCTCTTTTAACAACTGATCTTCTTTTAATTTTTTTTCTTTCAGCAGAGCGGCTTTTCGCTGTTGTTCTTTCTTTTTTGCTTCAGCCTTACGTTTTTTCTCTTGTTGTTTTTTCTTTACTCTTTCCTGCTTTTTACGTTTTTCGTCTGCTTTCTTTTGCTTAATTCGCTGCTGTTTTTTACGCTCATCCGAGCGTTTTTTTTCTTCAATTTTACGAATTTCCGCCTCATAGCTATTCGCATCAACAGAAGTCACCTGAATAACATCACCCTGCTCCAGAACAATCGCCTTTGGCTTATCCATCTCCCAGTTAAAGAACAGGGCACCAAAAAAAATCAGATGTAATAGTACAGCAACACCAAAACCTTTACTATTCGCTTTTATCCATTCAAGCATTTAACCAATCCATTATTTCTGCTGTGAAGGCTGCTGTTCAAGGGATTTTGTCATTAATCCCACATTTGGAATTCCGGCGTTACTCAAAAGAGCCAGGGCATCCATAATAAAAATATAGCGAACTTCTTTATCTCCTGCAAGCAGTACAGAAATTTTAGCTTGTTCCAGTAATCTATTTTTGATTTGTACCACCAGTTCTTCACGACTGACCGGGTTTTCTTTTCCTGTACCAATCGTCAGATAATATTGTCCCTGAACATCCACTTTGACTATCACTGTTTCAACAGGTTTAATATCCAGTGATTCAGTAGAGGCCTGAGGTAATTCTACTTTAACACCCTGAGTCAATAATGGTGTTGAAATCATAAAAATCACCAGCAATACCATCATAACATCAATATAAGGAACCACATTGATTTCAGCCATAGGCTTACGCCGTTTTCTGGCCATTAGCTATGTACCTGACGATTGAGCAAGTTAGAAAATTCTTCCATAAAGCCATCATAGCGACTTTCCAGACGTTCCACACTATAAGAAAAGCGGTTGAATGCAATCACTGCTGGAATAGCTGCAAATAAGCCCATCGCCGTTGCAATCAGGGCTTCTGCAATCCCCGGTGCCACCATGGCCATGGTGGCCTGTTCAACCTGTCCCAATGCACGAAACGAATTCATAATACCCCACACAGTACCAAATAAGCCCACATAGGGGCTGGTTGATCCTACTGTTGCCAAAAATGGCAGGCCTGACTCAACCCGTTCAACTTCACGGCTCAATGTAACCCGCATGGCTCGCTGTGCGCCTTCCAACACTGCTTCACTTTCCATACCGGGCTGTTTATGCAGTTTTGCATATTCACGAAAACCTGCTTCAAAAATACTCGCCATACCCTGCGCATTTTTACGCTGGGCAAGAGCCTTATATAAATCCACCAGGTCAGCACCTGACCAGAAACGACGTTCAAACAGGTTAGCTTCCTCTTTTGCATGCTTTAATATTTTCCATTTCTGAAAAATCATGGTCCAGCTAATAATAGAAACAACCAGTAAGCCAAACATCACCAGCTGAACCATAAAACTGGCTTGTGTAACAAGGGAAAGGATTGACATATCATTATGCATTATTGAATTATTAACTCCAGATTAACCTTTATAAAAAGCTGCTGACAACAGAGCCTTATAATGAAACAAATTGATTATAAACCGCTTTGGGCATTGCAGCAGGTCTTTTTTTTGTCACATTTAAACTCGCGACTTTCACCAGGCCCCGAGTTAAGATCTCTTCATCATTGTGTCGCATAATGAATTGTTCAAATGTAAGACTGGCTCTACCCAGTTTTTGTATTGTTGATTTTACAATTAAGGCATCATTAAATAATGCCGGTTTAATGTAATCTATGGATAGTGATCGAACCACAAACATAATATCATATTTGCGGATAATATCATCTTGTTCTAATTGCAATGATCTCAGCCATTCAGTTCTGGCTCGTTCCATAAAATTCAGATAATTTGAATGATAAACCACACCACCACTATCAGTATCTTCATAATACACCCTGACAGGCCAGATAAATTCATTGCTCATATTTTTAATTGATTAATTTGTAATTTGTGAGTCATTCTTTTATAAGCCCTTCTTTTGCAGACCAAAGTGTAAATAAGCCAGGTCAGTCGCAATGCGCCCCCGCGGGGTTCTCATAATATAACCCTGCTGAATAAGATAGGGTTCTAACACCTCTTCAATCGTGCCCTTCTCTTCGCTGATAGCGGCTGCTAAATTATCAACACCGACCGGACCGCCATCAAATTTATCGATAATACTCAGCAGTAGTTTACGATCCATCATATCAAATCCCATCGGATCTACTTCCAGCAAATTGAGTGCCTTATCAGCCATATTGACATCAATGATGCCATTGCCTTTGATTTCAGCATAATCCCTGACCCGTCTCAGTAAACGATTGGCAATACGCGGTGTGCCTCTCGAACGTTTGGCAATTTCATTAGCTCCATGTCCTTCCATCTCAACCCCCATAATACTCGATGAGCGAGTCACAATATGACTGAGATCAGCAACCGAATAGAATTCCAGTCGTTGTACAATGCCAAAACGATCGCGCAGTGGTGAGGTTAATAAACCCGCACGAGTCGTGGCACCTATCAGAGTAAAGGGTGGTAAATCCAGTTTAATAGAACGAGCAGCCGGACCTTCGCCAATCATAATATCCAGTTGATTATCTTCCATGGCAGGGTAAAGCACTTCTTCAACAATAGGACTGAGGCGATGAATTTCATCAATGAATAATACGTCCCCTTCTTCCAGATTAGTGAGCAGTGCCGCTAAGTCACCCGGACGTTCCAGCACAGGACCCGAGGTCTGACGCAGATTGACGCCCATTTCATTGGCTATGATATGAGATAATGTCGTTTTACCTAAACCAGGAGGACCGAAGATCAAAACATGATCCAGAGCTTCATTGCGATTTTTTGCTGCTGGAATAAAAATTTCCATCTGATCACACACAGCCGGCTGCCCCACATAATCTCTTAGGGTCTTGGGACGAATAGCTCGATCAAACTTATCTTCTTGAGGGCTTTCCAGCCCGGAAATAATGCGTTCATTATCTAACATAATACTAATATTTTTTTACGGTATTTTGTAAGGCTTGTTTAATTAACATTTCACTGCTTTGATCCTGCGTATCCAGTTGACTTATCATTTTAGAGGCTTCTACCGGCTTATATCCCAATGCAATCAACGCACTTACAGATTCTTTAATAATATCCTGTTCATTGGATAAGCTCCCGGATTCAGTTGCATAACTTCCCGTATTATCGGTATCACCCTTCCAATCATCAAATCGGTCTTTCATTTCAACAATCAATCGCTGTGCTGTTTTTTTACCGATACCCGGCAAGCGAATCAATCCGCTTTCATCATTATTTCTTATCACTTTAACAAATTCATCAGCACTGATGCCGGATAAAATAGTTAAGGCAAGTTTGGGACCCACACCATTCACTTTAATCAGGCTTTCGAAGAGTAGACGTTCTGACTCACTATAAAATCCATACAATAATTGCGCATCTTCACGTACGACCATGTGAATTAATAAAACAACAGGCTGATCCAGCTCAGGTAACTGATAAAAGGTACTCATAGGCGCCTGTACTTCATAACCGACCCCGTGAATATCAATCATTAATTGCGGGGGTTGCTTCTGAATCAGAATACCAGACAATCGTCCTATCATTAAATTTCCTATATTTTTGGGGTCGGAGTCAAATGGTATAGATCATTCAGTGTTTATTAAATGTCAGTATTTGCACCATTTGACTCTGACCCCTTCATAGATTACAGCTATCTATAAGGTAAAACGCTTTTTTCTTCTACCACGAATCGCAGATAATACCTCTGCCGGATATCTTTGCGTGGCTTTAGTTTCTAATTCCACCATTGTCTTTCTTGTATTGGCATGACACAGTGCAATAGCCAGTGCATCCGCTGCATCTTCCTGTGGTTTTTCATTCAGGTTGAGCAGTATTTTAACCATATGCTGAACCTGGCTTTTATCTGCATGACCTTTCCCCACAATGGCCTGTTTAACCTGATTCGCCGTATATTCCGCAACGGGTATATCATCAGCCATCACTGCACAGATAGCCGCCCCTCTCGCCTGCCCTAATTTTAACGCAGAATCAGGGTTTCGTGCCAGAAAAACATTTTCAATCGCCATCTCATCAGGAGACCACTGTTGAACAATAGTGCGAATATCATTGAAAATTATCTTTAATCTGGGAGGAAAGGAGCCGCCACCCGTCCTGATAGTACCACATTCTAAAAAACGCAGTTTGTTTCCAGAGGATTCAATAAGACCATAACCGGTTTTCAATGAACCGGGATCAATACCTAAAATAATTTTTTTAGAAGACATCAAAGTAATAAGCTGATTCCTTAGATTCTGGAAAAATCAGTTAAAAAATAGAGTTATTATAAAACGACCATGGGGGAATTCAAACTATATTTTATGTCCCTGGTATAATTCTCCACAAATCTTAAATGACCTTAAAAAAATTCCCAATATATACATGGTCAGCCGTATTAAAAATATCAAACATTATTCATAGGTTTATATTGTATCGTTTAACATTAAGCTGTTAAAATTAACTCAATTTATTTTATCAGCATAAAAAACCATGACAAAAAAATATGGCTTAACCTTTATCAGGGATATGATGTCATCAACGAAGTTGATAAAATTTATGTTGAAATGAAAAGTCTTTATCTTCTTTCTTTTGAAAAACATGAAGGCTTCGCAAGTTTGAGCATAAAATGAATAAACAATTTTCCATCACAGAAGTTTCTAATAGCCTGGGGGTTTCAAAATCAATTATTGCAGGCTGGGAGAAAACAGGTAAATTAGTACCACACAAAAATAATGACACTTTATTTTATACATTCGATCAATTAATCCATTTTAATGTTTATCAGGAATTTAGAGACAGTAACTGGAAACTTGAACATAAAATAAAACCGCACCGGGCATATAGTTCAATAGAATTATTTGCTGGCGCTGGTGGTTTGGCCTTAGGCCTGGAAAAATCAGGTTTTGAAGTTGCTTTATTAAATGAAATAGATAAGTTTGCCGGTGCAACCCAGAGTTTTTCTCGCAGAAAATGTACGAGGTTTATTAAACCATGATAATGGACGCACCATTGAAACAATCAAACATAAGATTAAGGAAATTGGTTACACCCTGATTGATTATAATGTTTTAAAAGCCATTTACTATAAAGTCCCTCAGAAAAGAGAGCGATTATTTCTGGTTGGGGTCAGAAATGATTTAGCAAAAAATTTAAAATTTATATGGCCATCAAAATACCATCGAGTAATGACTCTGAAAGATGCATTAAAAAAAGGTGATTTATTTGATTCTGATGTACCTCTATCTGATGGGCAAAAATACCCTGAAAGAAAAAAAGAAATTTTATCTCTTGTACCTCCTGGAGGCTATTGGCGTGACTTGCCTGATGACATACAGCAGGAATATATGAAAAAAAGCTATTTCCTGGGGGGTGGAAAAACCGGTATGGCAAGACGCTTATCATGGGATGAACCCAGTCTGACTCTTACCTGTGCTCCGGCACAAAAACAAACAGAGAGATGCCACCCTGATGAAACTCGTCCTTTAACTGTTCGTGAATATGCACGTATACAAACATTCCCTGATAACTGGGAATTTATTGGTTCAAGCACCAATCAATATAAACAAATTGGTAATGCCGTACCGGTTAATTTAGCAACAGCAATGGGAAAAAGCCTTATTTCATTATTGAACCAAATTGAGGAAAATTACCCTGTCAATAATATTTATCAACTTCCTGATTTTAGCAAAGAGCCTGAACAATTAGATTTATTGTGGGAAAAACGGGCAAAGTATATTACAGCTTAAGTTAGTGAGTTATCCGATCTATAAATAAAGACATGTAAATAGAGTCTTCTTTACAGCCAAAGGGGACGCCTATTAGGGTTACTTTGTCAAGCAACAAATACCTCCTCTCGGCAGTTTCTACGTTGAGTAAAATGATGAGATCTTTCTGAAAAAACATTTCGGGCTAATTTACTTATAACTGTAAAATCAATTAGTTACATAATTGCAAGTTAAAATAAAAAGCATTATATTTAAAAAAAACCAAAAATCTGCTATGATCACCCACTTTGTGAATCCATAATTCTTGGATAATGATATTAAATATCCCTGATTAAAGTAATAATTTGGGTAATATTTGAATAACGATTTGAATAACAATATGAAGGTACTTTAGAACATATGGACTTAACTAAATCATTAGGCTTACAAACCAGCAGTAACCAACTTGAAGCAGCAGAGGAAAGAAAACGCATACAACTCTATATTAACCTGAAGCTGCACTCTTCAGGACTTCCTGCCTGCAAATCTGTTGATTGCGACAATGATTTCTTTTCTATTGCAGATGATCTATTACAAAGCTATCGTGAAAAGTCACGCTTATTATCACAGCATCTCTGCCCTGCTGACCAACGTATTCAGGACTTTCTGGATGTCTATCTGGAAGACAGCGGCAGTGATAACAGACCTGTTTTACCTTCAGACACACTCATATTAGATCAGCATGGTGTGTCACGTGAATTATCTTTACCTGTTGACGGCAACTATTTTGAATCAGAATTTGTTAAAAGCTACCGGGTCAGTCAGGGGGTTTTACATAATACATCGCGTGATAGACGTACTACAGCCGGTTCATTCCATATCGCAGAAGGTGGTTTACCCATTCCCTGGGATAAAAAGGCAGTGCCCAAAATTGCCTATGCCAATTTATTACACGAAGCACTAAATCCACCCAAGGAATTACTTCTTCTCCCATTTACATCAAAACAGAAAAGCAAGGCTTCCAGCTTTGTCTCAATTTTGCTACGTCCCACCATCTGTCCGGAAATACCGGATAAAAATGCGGATAAAGCTGAAGCTGAGAAATCAATGGAAATACGTTTTATTGCTCCGGGTACACTCACCAGTAACCTGGATTTTGTAGAAAGTATTTTTGGTAATGCCGGCAATCCCAGCCTGTCTGAAAATGATGCCGGTCTGGATATTCAACACTGGGTCGGGCATACAGGCTGTGTCATTCTGGCACCACATCTGGTGAGAATGAAGAAAAAAGATATGGGCTTACCCTCGTTTGATAATGCCACTGATCGTCAGAAAGCAGATGAGATGTGCTGGAAGCATAAGGACGATCTCTATAATAACGGACAGCCCTTTAAACTCACTGCACGAGATAAAAAAGGCGTCATTGTCACGATTGTTGCTGATAACTATTTTGGTTATTGTAAAAAAGAAGTCAAAACTCAAATCAGTTATTCAGCTAATTTATTTGGTCTGGCAGAAGAAGAACATGCTGGTGGAGCACTGGCCTTCCCACGCCATAATCATGGTGAAGAATTTGGTAAAGATACCCGTACCAAAAACATGGATTATAAATTTACTGAGGTGTTAAAAAAATATGGCGATATCATGGAACTCCAGGAAGAAGGCCATGCAATCGATAAAAATTTCCCTGAAGTTATCTATGTGCCTGCAGAAAAATTACGCATGGATCTCAATGAGCAAACCATCAGTTGGCATATAAAAGGTAAAGCTCAAACTATTAAATTAAAACCCGGCAATATTTATATGCATCCCAGCGGTTACAAAATCGCTATGGAAAAACACCTTAAAGCCCCTTCCTGGCGTATTGTTGGTACGGATGCAGAAGGCACCTTCTGTCATAAGCCCAGCACAGTCTCCGGCGGTGGCAAATCTGAAATATCCAAGGCTATTGATGATGCCATTATCTATGGCCCCTTGTTTGTTAATAATCTTGAAAAATCAATGGAAAAAATTGATGAAATTTTTTCCTATGATTATTCCAATCGATATAAAGTTAAATTTGCTCCGGATTATACCGGCGAAGCACCTCGTTCACCGCTGAGTGAAAATAGAAGTCTGGGTTCTATGATTAAAATGCTCACCCCTTCGGATGAGAAATTTACAGTTGAATATAATGAATGGCTGGAAACTATTTCAGGCTCCATCAAAGCATTAGCCTTTCTGATTAAACGTTTCTATCGCCCGTCCTGGGGCAATGACTGGAAAAAGTATTTTAGTGTTGATCTCATTGATGGTGTACAGGGTCATGAATTAAAATATCAGGACAGACAATTGATCATGTCTTACCTGCGGGTTGGATTTGATGATGGTGAAGCCTGGCGGATTTATAAAATGCGTCAGGATTATGTCGTCACTGAGAAAGTTCAAATGGAAGATGATATTACCGCTTCTGTCGTCATTCCGGCGAGAAGACTGGTGAATCTACCTGAAAATAATAAGCATGAATGCGTTAAGCTGGTTAAAAATTGTGAATACCGTCTATTCCAGCGTCCTGATGATGCCATTATCAAGGGCTTTGATAAACAAACAGAATTAGAAATGGCTTTGCCGGATAATTTTGTAGCCAATTATCAACCACTAACACCAGAAGATCTCAGTGACTTGAGTGAAGATCAGGTCGAGTTTGATAAATACACCTCGCCTATGCGTCGTTTTCTATTAGATAGTCTGGAACAGGGAAAAACTGCCGTTTCATCTGCTCATCCTTTAATGGTCAATGGTGCTCCGAGTAAAAATCCACGCTATTTGCAATTACGCACCGACTTATCCAATCCATTGAAAAAATATGTATCAGTCATGGGGGCTCGTATGCACCGTCGTGCGCCGCTGTCTGAACCCATTTGTTTTCCGGTAGATTCAGTTCTAACCGGACGCAGAAATAATCCACCCGATAAAAAAGCCGGTATTCGTTCATTAGCAGTTTATAATCCCATACATTATCAGGAACTACCTGAGCTATTTATGGAGTTTATCTGTAGCCTGACAGGAAAATCCCCTTCCACCACCGGAGCAGGTTCAGAAGGCGCACTAACCAAGGGACCCTTTAATGCTCTGTTTCCCACAGCAGACATTAATAATGCTCTGGTTTCCTATATACTGACCGATTATTCCGGTTTCAGTAGTGCTGCAGGCTATGTAGGGCCGCATATCAAAGTCAATCATGACATCAGTTTAATTATTCCTGAAATTTGGGCACAACTCAAACCAGAAAAAAGACGCCCTGACTACCTTGTTAGCAAAGGACAATTAGAAAAACTGGAAGATTTTGAACATGAAGGAAAAATGGTTCTGGCCAGTCGTTTAGGTTATCGTATCACCAATCTTTTTGTACATGGATTTTTTGGTAAGATTTTTGATAATCCTTCTGCTGTATTTGATGACAGAATATTACGCCCTGAAACCCAGAATATGGCTGATTTTGTAGATGGAATTAATAACATTGTTGAGGCTCAGGAAAAAGTAGCGCAGAACTATATTAATGATGGATCTATTGAACAGGCCTGTCCTCCGCTTAAAGCTCTGATAACAATTATGGCCTATGGTGAATACGAAGGTAAGGATGTGCATCATCCTGAAATTCGTGCCTTGTTTACCCGTAAAGCCTTGCTCAAATCAGACTGGTACAAAAATCGTCTGGAAGTTAAACAGCAGCGGGATATCACTTTATGGGAACGTCATATTGACTATCTTTCTAACTTCCTTGATCTTGAAAGCCATTCTGATGAAGCCCGACGTTTAAAAATTTCCAAACAGCTTAAGATTGCTAAAAAGAAACTAGAACAGGTTTCAGATACAAGCTATCTAAAAGATCTGGAAGGCACCCTGGGGGCTGATCCGTTATAAGCCATAAGCTGAGTATGTAGAAATATTTAGTGCATGGATGCACGTAAGTAGAACAATGCAGGAGCAGTTGTCGAGGATATATTTCACTAGGGGGATGGGGCATGGATACCCTTGAAGCGTCTCCAGACAGGCGAAGCAGTACTCTGTGCAATCGTTTTCTAAGGAATAAATTTCTAAGAATCCCTAAAAGCTGGGATAAATAACAAGATTTTCTCTTGTTTTTAATGTATTGATTTGTTGCTGAGTGGGTGAATTAAGGGCAATTGCAATACCGTCAAGATCATAAACCAGTTTAGCATAATGATACTTGTCTTCTTTTACTTTATCTGCAAGTTTTTTCAGTGTTAAATAGGGAGTATCTTTAATAAATTGATTGACAATCCAACTGGGTAATTGTCCGCTGGGATCTGTGTGCTGTATCCACGTCACTTTTGTACCTTCACCATCAGGTTCTAATCTATACACTCCAAGAGACTTGCTGACTCTGACCAGATCAGACTGCTTGACCTTCAAACATTCTTCACTTTGTTTATCATTGCAATAATTAGGTTCTGAAGAGATGGTAATATCAACAGCCTTAGTGACCGGATTCTGTCTCATAATTGAATGAAAAATAAAGTCACGATCTTTAAAAGGAAAAGGGATATCACAAATTTGATAATGATAACGTTCATTAAAGCTCACATCTTCAAGCACAATGGATTCATCACAGGCATGAATCCATTCTGTACAGGATTTGTTATCAAACATCACTGCCAGGATACTATCAAGTGTTGACTTGATATAAGTCACCGCTCTAAAAGCTGAAATATCCGAGTCAGTTTTCTCATATACAAAAACTTTAATACCATCTTTATCCAGCTTTAACATGCCTTCTAATCTATTCTGGCCAAGTACAATGCCTGATGAAAAAAGTAAGCTCGTTAGAATATAAATTGTTAAGATAATTTTCATTATTTTCTACAACGATGACTATTAAATCATGTTGTCCCATTATTTATTCTACTGATTAAAGGTGATAATAATATTTTTAAACGACTATCCTGAACTCCGAGGAAAGTATCAATAGTTCGAATATTACTATTTTCTAATATGTAGTGTATTTTAATGAGTATAATGATTAGAAAATACCCCCATATGGGGGTTATCCCTAATATTTCTATGGAAATCTATGAGAAAGTTTTAAAAACGATGTGATATTGAGATTTTTGCTGTATATAAAATTTCTTCAATATTATCAGGTAGAGGGATATTGCTAGAGTTATCGGTTAAATCATCAAATTTATAATCATTGACATCCAATGCAATCGAGTATCCCCATTGCTTTGAAATAATACCCGTCCATGACAGACCATAACTCAGTCCTGCGGTATTACTATCTGCATCCATATTCAACCCCGGGGGATAAACGGATCCCGGCACTTCTTTTAAATGACCATCCAGATCAGCATAGGCAGCATTAATAGCCAAAAAGCCCGTATCTGCAATGATCCAGCCATAGCTTGCGCCAATAAAGAAACCACTTTCTTTAAAACTTAAATCCGTGCCTAAATCACCCTTTCCGGAGGTTTTGCCTTTTTTATAGCCAATGTATACATTAGCCTGATTATCCAGTACTTTCATTCCCAGAGCGGCTGAAAAGTCTTTGCGTTCACCGTTAAATTCTTCATAAAAATCTGCACTGGAAAAACTGTCTTTTTCATTAGAAGAATCCTGATATGAAAAATCAATATAATAACGATCATAAATACTGGTGAGTCCAATTCCAGCCATTAGAAATGTGGCCTCAAATTTAACCTCGGGAAAGTCGCTGCCGTCAGCTAATGCTCCTTTACGCGGGGCTTGTATAAATTGATAGTCTGAGATTCCCAGCCATGTTCTAGGAATAAAACTCACATCTTGAGCATAAGAGTTTAACGGCATCAACAGCATAGCTATAATAACAAGTTTATAAAGTTGCATTATTTTTTTTCATATTCATTAATAAAAAAGCAATTATAATCCTGAAAAATCATAATGTGCAGGTAAAATTTCTCAAAATAGCGGAAACCAGCTCATGTTGTTTCCTGGTTCCGGTTTTTTGAAAAATAATTTTTAAATAACTTTTCAATGTACTATATTTTAAGTCACCCTGTCCAGCAATCTCTTCTAATGTTAGTCCATTAACAACACCATTGGCCAGACTAGCCTCTGCTGTAGTCAAATCATAGATTTCTTTTAATTGCGTCTCTATGTGAAGAAAATCATTATATTTATTAATATAAATAACATAT
Source organism: gamma proteobacterium symbiont of Taylorina sp. (assembly GCA_025655455.1). Classification (GTDB taxonomy): domain Bacteria; phylum Pseudomonadota; class Gammaproteobacteria; order GRL18; family GRL18; genus GRL18. The sequence goes on along the minus strand of JAHXIV010000015.1, from coordinate 22,689 downwards.
TGACGCACAGCATTATTAGAAAGATCTTCTTCATCTTGTTCCTGATGCTTGTCTTGATGAATGTCTTGATTATTGGCCTGGCAATTAATTTGTTCACTTAACGGTGTGACAAAAATACGGTAACTTTGTCGCGGACTTTTAAGTATGCGAATATTATCTGCATTATTAAGTGAAGCTGTATCATCCAGGTGATGCAAATTTTCAATTAAGTCTGGAAGCAGAGAAGCTTGCCGGGCATAAATCAGTTTATTTTTAACCAGAGAAAAATCACTATGTGCTTCATCCAAAAGTTGTTGTGATAAATGATTATATGACTTTATAGAGAGATCGTCTCCCACCACAAAAGTGGCAAAGGGCAGCGTATCAACAAATTGTTTTAACAGATATTTTTTATCTTTATGCAGATTAATATGTGTTTTTATTCGTTTTAAATCAACCAGCGGACGAAAGGGTTTAATAATATAATCAACAGCACCCAGTTCCAGCCCTCTGGATTCATCTTCTTCTTTATGATTGGCAGTGAGAAAAATAATGGGAATATGAAGGGTTTTAGCTTGTCCTTTAAGGTGCTGACAAACCTCATAGCCATCCATTTCCGGCATCAAAACATCCAGTAAAATAAGATCAGGCTGTGGTTCTATACTAGCAATATCTATTGCCTGCTGACCGCTGGTTGCCACAACAATGTCGTAATCAGATTCAAGTAAATGACCAATTTGACGTATATTAATTGGTTCATCATCCACAAGCAGCAGTTTATTTTTAGTTATTTTTTCCATAGGGATATATTACCCACACCTTTAATAACAATGAGTAGCATTTTTCTTAATCTTTATTGATACAGGATAGCAACTGTTTCATTATAATTTTTGCATGATTAAAATCATATTGTTCAATCGCTTCATTTAATAAATCAAATACTGCCTGACAATGCCCGTTTAATGCTTTATGTAACAGCGGTATTGTATCATCAATCTTAAAACTATTTTTTGCTATCAGTTTATTTATATTTTCAATTAATTCTGTAATCTGAATAATATCTATCTTTTTGTTCGTTTTCTCATGCAGAGCCGGGGGTTCAATTGCTGAAAGTTCTCCACTGACAAAACGGCATTCCTGTACAAATAGATCTAATTCAGTTTCAAGCAAGTGTTCTGTGGTACGTCCTTCCAATAACACAGCCATTTCAGCCAGTTTAGAAGCACCCAGATTACCTGAAATACCTTTTATATTATGTAGTATTTGCTTAACAGGCTCAAAATTTTCCCTCTCAATATTTGACAGAAGTCTGGGTACTTCATTATCCAGTCGTTCTTTAAATTTTAATAATAGATCTCTATAGAGTATGCTGTTTCCAATAGTATTGCTGAGACCTTTATGTGTATCAATAGAGCTAAATTCAGGTAATACCATATCCATCTGTTCAGGAGTATCTGCAATAACTTCAACATGAGGACTTTCTATGCCGACAGCCTGCCTGGTATCTATCCACTTAATTAAGGTATAAAACAATTGTCTTATGTTAATTGGTTTGCTGATATAATCATTCATACCGGAGGCGAGTAGTTTATCTTTATCACCAATCATGGCCAGAGCTGTCATGGCAATGATTGGCAGTTTACTCAACTGCAGTTCTTCGCGGATAATCTGTGTTGCTTCAAAGCCATCCATTTCCGGCATTTGAATATCCATTAAGACCAGATCATATTGGGATTTATTTATACAGCTCAGCGCTTCTATACCATTATCGGCCGTACTCACTTTTACTCCCCAGCCATGCAGAATTTCACAGGCCAGTGCCCGGTTGATATCAATATCCTCAACCAGGAGTATTTCAGCACCTGAAATTTTTTCTATTTGTTCAGCTGTAGGCTTCCAGTGTTTATCCTCTGTTTGTGCAGTCTGAGACAATTCATCTGGCATAACTTGCAAGCTACTGAGGAGTTTTTCTGTATTAACCGGCTTGAGTAAGATGTAATCCAGCTGAATATTATTTTTTATCACCAGTCCCTGAGTTTGCTTATAATTATGAGGAGAAGTAATTAAAATAATTTTTAAATTTTTTATCTGTACAGCAGAACGGATTTGTTTAACAAGCTCAAAAATATCCTCTTGCCAAAAAAAATCGTTGATAAACACATAGTCATATACAGGTTTTGACGGCGAGTTCTGCTTGAATTGTTTAATGGCATCTTCGGCAGAATAAAGGCAATCACTCTGGATAGAGAGTTCTCTCAGATATTCTTTATAAATAAAGCCCGCCTGCTTGTTTTTACTGAGAATCAAAATTTTTAAACGAGATAACACACGGGTATTTCTTATCTCCCCTAAAAAGTTTGTTTCAGCAATTTCAAAGGGTAATATAAATGAAAATGTTGAACCCTGTCCCAATTGACTTTCAACATGAATTTCCCCTCCCATCAATTTTACCAGTTGATGGCTAATAGACAGCCCCAGGCCTGTTCCACCATATTCTCTGGTTGTAGAAATATCCGCCTGCTCAAAGGCTTTAAATAATTTATTTATTTTTGAATGTTCAATGCCAATGCCTGTATCCCGAATAGTAAAACTCAGACGTACTTTTTCTTTATCCTGATAGATTGATTCAACTAACAAGACCACTTCACCTTCTTTAGTAAACTTGATGGCATTGGTTAATAAATTATTTAACACCTGAGTCAGTCTAAGCGGATCACCTAATAGAACCGAAGGGATTGTCTCTGGAATCATGCCCAATAGTTCGAACTTACTTTGACCGCTCTTGCCAATAAGCTGTTCCAGAATCTGATTAGTGATAACTTTTAAATTAAATTCTGTTTTCTCAATATCCAGCTTATTAGCCTTGATTTTAGAAAAATCTAAAATATCATTAACGATCCCTAATAAAGAGAGAGCGGAATTATAGATATGATCCAGATAATCTTTTTGTTTTTCATTTTCTGCTGAGCTTTTTGCCAGTTGACCATAGCCAAGAATAGAGTTAAGCGGCGTACGAATTTCATGGCTCATATTAGCAAGAAATTTACTTTTAATGCGATTCTCTCGTTCAGCTTTTTTCTTCTCCCGAGCCAGAGCTTTGGTTTGATCATAAACCTTTTGTTGTATTGAATCCTGAATAGTATTGAGTTCAACACCATTGTTTTTGAAAATATTAGCCGCTCGTGCAATATCACCAAGTTCATCATCCCGTTCCAATAAAGGAATTTCTATTTGAAAATCCTGTTCTGAGAGACGATGCAGTGTATCAGATAATTCTTCAATCGGCTTGATTGCCCATTTGAGCACAAAATAAACCAGCAGAACATTTAAACAAAGCAGTATAAAAATAACGATAAAATCATCCATAAAGCGCTGTACTATATACTGATCCAGACGGATAGAAGAGAAGCTTAATGACAGCTTCCCGATAATAGTACTATTATCTCTGGGAGAGAGAATATCAGCATGAACCAGAATATGTGCAGTATTGTTTGTCTTTCTTTTAAGCCTGATTGGATCTTCTTCAGTATTATTAAGATGAGATACCTCTGATTGAATGAAACTGGGAACGCTTAATAAACTTTCGAGAATGTTATTGATAGTCTGTTTATCATAGTTCCAAAGCGGTGTTTTTAGAGCAGTAGCCTGACTATCTACTAAAATTTCGGCACGTTCAGAGAGAAATGTCAGTCGATCCTGATAAGAAATATAGGCATTAAATGAAGTTGCCAGCAATTCAACAAAACTAATAAATAATACAAAGTTAATAAAAAGTTTATGTTTATATTTCATATTGATTATAAGAGATTTATTCCTTGGAAACCTTTATCCCAGCGGTTACGTTTTAATTAAGAATCAATTCCGGTGCATCACAAAAATACGTACTTATAAAAGTACGCATTAATTTGAAGAACCTCAATTCCAGTATTTTTCAGATATTGTTTTTAATGCACCGCTTTCTCTCATTATCCTGAGTTCATCCCATATTTCCTCAACCAGCTCTCTATTGCTGTCATAAAAACCATAATTTGTGACATATTAGTTCCTCATTTATTCAATATATAAAGCTTTTGAATAATCTGCTTCCTGTATAGAAAATTGACTTAAAATCATCACCATCCATTCAAATAGAGGTAATAATTGCTGGTAATAATGTAAGCAATAGCACACCAGATTTTCACTATAAACATCTTCCGGCAAGGGGAGTTGAAAGTAACACTTAAAACCCTTATAACGGATTAATTCCTGATTTAAAAGTGTTTCAGAAAATCCCCGGGGCATCCGCTTTAACTGCTCACCCTGGAATAACACACCGGATTTAGCCAATTGATTAATAATTTTCCTTAGTTTCTTTTCTTTTTCAGGACGGGCACATTGTTCTCTCCAGGCAGTGAGATACTCAGGGGTAAAATGATTAATACCCACTCCAATTTGAATATATTGCGGGCGAATAGCCAGATAAAATCCCGGGCAGCGGGTTCGTTTTAGTGCTCCCTGCCAGAATAAATAGGATAAATGTGTTTTATAGGGTGTTTTATCTTTACTAAACCGTGCATCTCTGGAAAAGCGATAAATGGAACCATTAACTTTTGGAACAACATTAATCCCGGGAGCAATATCGTATAATGATTCTCCCAGAGCCTCAACCAGATCTCTGGAGACCTCTAAGATTTCTCTTTGGTAAAAATCATAATGCTGGTCAAACCATAATTTATTATTATTATGCTTAATTTTCTGTAAAAAATGTATTACATCCTGACTAAAACCTTTAAATACTGACATTTGGGCACCATATAACATTGAAAGAACTTAACATAACAGGATACTTTAAATGGCCGCCTACTACGTTTACAGAATTTCACCCACTATTGCCAAATTAGTAAAGCCAATGGAACTGCTCAATGAATTTGAAAATTATAAGCAAGCCCGCAATTTTGCCAGAGAGTACCGTATCAAAGAACAGGATAAAAATCCAGCTCAGGAATCCACTGACATCTTTAAAGTGATTTTTGCTGATAACCCCTTAGATGCGGAAGAAAAACTCTCAGAAGTTCGCGAACAACCTATTTTAAAAGAGTGGGAAAAATAAAGACCTGATATTATGGATGAAGATCAATACCGTTCAATTTATAAAGAGATGAATCCAAACCGGTGCTACTTTGAAAAGTTATTATTACTTCGCTATGGTCAGTGTGAACAGGCGGAAAAATTATTTCTGGCCGAACGGGAAGCCTATGCCTGCCAATCTAAACACCAGCAATCCTTATGTCTGGAGCTATTAGAACAACTCAGGAGCAACGCCCGCTTTGCTTTACAAATCACCCGGGCTGACGGACAACTACCTCATGCAAAAGAAATTAAAGTACAGGCTGGCGGTTTATTTGGCCTGCAGCAATTACTCGATAATAAAAGCCTGGTTCAAACAGAGATATTAACTGATGATGACGCTAAATTTGGTGAGCAGTCGCTACAGCATGCCCCCATTAAAAATGTCTGTGCCACCGTCAATCAGGCTCTGGAAAAGTACCAGAATTTAACTACCATTCCCTATAATGAAATCGTTAAATCAATTATTAATTTTAAACTACCGGAACGAAAACGTAAGAGCAGGAAAAAATAAATTGTCTGAGCAGGATTATTATCCTCCACTTCCTAAATTCAAATCCTTAAAACACCAATAATGATTTGATCTGACTCGCCGATCTGATCCAAAGATCAAGATTTATAAATAATTGACGTTCAGATAATTCATTGAGCGCTTTTTTAGCATCCGAATAACCACTGAAGTGGCCATAAGTAACAACATAAAAAGTTTGATTATTCTGTTTTATTTGACAAATAGATAATGCCTGATGTTCACGCTGTTCAATAAACTTTTGAATACTCGCGGGTATTTTGGCTTGTATAATTTGTATCACGTAGTCATCATCATTAAATTTTTCAAAACTATTATTATCCAGAGGCAATGAATTAACAGAAGGCACTTTTTTTATTTTTTTTACCATCGCTTTATTTTTTTCAGGCATTACTTCAGGCTTTTCCGCTATAGGCTCATTTTTATCACCTGTTGTTTCATATTTTTCTGCTACTACTTCCTCATTCTCAGAATTTATTTTACTTTGACTCACTAGCTTATTTTTTAAAACAGCAATACTCATCAAATATTTTTTTGCATCAAAACTACCTGATTTAACTGCTTCCTGAAACCATTTTTTTGCCTTAGACAAATCTTTATCAATACCATAGCCGCCACTATAATAAATTTTACCCATAAGATATTGAGCAAGCATTATTTTTTTCTCTGCCGCAGCCTGTAATAATTCAATTGCTTTAGAAAAATCCTTTTTTATCCCGTTGCCGTTATAATAAAGATAACCCATATCCACCATTGCAGGCTGGTAATTCTGTTTAATGGCCTTTTCCAGCCAGAAAAATGCTAATTCAAAGTTTTTTTGATTGAGATAATAACGTGCAAGATAATGCTGAGCAGCAGCATTGTCATTGTCAGAAGCTTTTGTCAGCCATTCAATTGCCAACTTTTCATTTTTCTTAAAGACTCTTCCCTGAGCATACATCACACCCATCATGTATTGAGCCTGAGGATAATGCTGCTCAGCTGAACGAGTTAAATAGATTCGAGTAATGGCATAATTTTTATTTACACTCTCAGCATGGGAATAGATCATGGCTAACTTATATTGTGCTTTAAAATAGCCTTTTTGAGCAGAAGTGGTGATATAGTTGAGAGATTTAAGCGGATCTTTATTTATATTTCTACCGTGCCACTGACCGCCATTTTCATACACCATGGCCAGTTCATATAGTTCAGTCGGATCAATGGATTTAAAATCATTTGACAATAATTCATCATTAGCAAACAAGGCGCAGGGAAAAAGAAGTAATAATAAGTAGATTCTGCAATTTCTATCTATCATTATATATCCCTTAATGCGAAAAACCAGGTCTTCAGATACCTTTTTGAGAACAGACATTTACTCAGGTTTATGAAACTTAATCACATCTGCCGTTTTGTTCTCATCAGTAAAATGTGGACGTGCTTTATTTTCTATGCCCATTTCTTCCATTAGTTCTCTTTCTCTTGCTGCGATCAGAGAAAAACAGGCTTTAATATCATCCACCGTATCCTTGGACAGAGGATGTATCATACCGGGTTCAGGCGTGGTTTCTTTCACCACATTAGCCAGAGTCTTACGCATAGCAACCATAATTTGCTGATCTTTTGATAGTGAAGCAAAGTCCATTCTATTTTCCTGTTAATTATCCAAATATATTGCTGAAAGGTTTAAATTCGTCGTCCACGGGCACTCTGAAAAGCGGTGGTACGTTCACTACTGGGATTAAACCACTTCAGTTTATCATGCAGAGTCACAACATGACCCACAATAATTAATGTGGGAGCTTTTACTTTCTCACGTTCAATAATTTCTGAAAGATTGGCCAGAGTACCAATATGAACTCTTTGATTCTCAGTCGTACCCTGTTCCACTAATGCTGCCGGTGTATCATCACTTAAGCCATGGGCAACCAGCTCTCTATGTATGACCTTAACGGCCTGCAATCCCATATAAAAAACGATGGTCTGATTTTGATGAGCCAGAGCTTTCCAGTTTAAATTAACTGTTCCATCCTTTAGATGCCCGGTTACAAAAACACAGGACTGAGAATAATCTCGATGTGTTAAAGGGATACCTGCATAACTGGAGCAACCTGCAGCTGCTGTAATACCCGGAACCACCTGAAAGATGACATTATTTTCTTTAAGGGTCTCAATTTCTTCACCACCACGTCCAAAAATAAAAGGATCTCCACCTTTTAAGCGCAACACTCTTTTACCTTCCTGAGCATAACGCACCAGACATTGATTAATATTTTCCTGAGGCACAGCATGGTTGTTGCGTTCTTTTCCAACATAAACCAGTTCTGCATCACGGCGTACCAGATCAAGTATCCCCTGAGAAACCAGACGGTCATAAACTACCACATCAGCACGCTGCATCAATCTTAGTGCCTTGAAAGTCAGTAAGTCTGGATCTCCGGGACCAGCCCCCACAAGATAAACCTCACCTACTTCTTCTGAAAAATCCTCATCAATAGCACATTGCAGTGCATGCCTGGCAGCGGGTTCATTTCCCTGGAACAATAATTCTGTAACTTGCCCTTCCAGAATTACTTCCCAGAAATAGCGACGCTGTTCAGCTTTAGGAAATTTTTCAATCACCTGACTGCGAAAACCACTCACTAATTGTGCCAGCTTACCATAAGCCGCAGGAATAAAACTCTCTATGCGGGTACGTAATAAACGAGCCAGAACAGGTGAGGTGCCGCCGGTGGAGATTGCAATCTGAATCGGTGAACGATCGACGATAGAGGGCATAATAAAACTACATAAATGCGGCTGGTCAACTACATTAACAGGCATAGAGCGTGCTTTGGCTAATTGGGAAATATTTTCATTGGTTTGTTTACTGCTGGTGGCAGCAATCACCAAAACACTGTCACAGGCATTACTATCACAGATATCAAGTTCTTCAAAGCGGCGTTCAATATGTTTGATTTCACCAGTTCCAGCCATTTCTCTAACCTCACGGCATAATTCAGGTGCAACAACCTGAACCAGAGCTCCTGCTTTAAGCAGCAAAGCAATTTTTCGTGCAGCCACCTTACCACCACCAATGACTAAACACTGACGGCCTTTAATGTCCATGAAAATCGGGAAAAAATCCACTCATTACCTACCTGTATAATTATTTTTAATCTGGAAGAATTAAAGTCCCAGCATGGGCTCTAATTCATCATCCATATCTAATTCAGAAATATCATCAAAACCACCGACATACCGGCCATCAATAAATATCTGAGGCACACTGTCCTGACCTATCTCTGCAACTATTTTTGCAAATTGTTCCGGCTCTTCTTCAATATTAATTTTTTCAATATCAACCCCTTTTGACAGCAAAAGCTTTTCTGCATTATTACAAAAAGGACAGCTGTCGCTGCAATACATTTTTACATGAGCCATGAATCCACCTGCCGATATCAGAATATTAATCGATAATTATATCATATCTGCTAAATCATAAAAGAGATTTTAAATTCGCTAATATTGGATCAAAGACGGGCTTCAGTTTTTTTCTCATTAAAGTACCAACTGCATTGCTTTTTGCAATAGTGGGAGCCAGTACAGTTTGTGATATTCTCGACAAACACATAATTGCCTGTAGCTGCTCTGAGAATTCAGGAATAACAAGCTGAACTGCTTTTAATTCCTTACTACAGTCTAGTTGTCCTTCTTCCCGATATATTCTGCTCACCAGGCTGATAATATCATTGATATCAGTTTGAGCTGTACCACTAAGCGTTAGACCTAGTTCATAGGCTTGTCTGCTCTGACCTGCTTCAGGACATGCAACAAAAATATAATGTCTGATTGATTCAATCAAAGCACCAACCACGTCATAGTTTGGCGGGCGTTTAAAAGCAGACTCTGCCGTTTTTAAAAAGGTCTGTCCTGCGGCACTGAATAGTTTACAAATCATCAAGGCATAGGGATTTTTTTCTTCCAGCAATATTGATAACTTATCTGTTAATTGTTGATAGCCAATGTGTTCAGCTACTTGTTCCGGTAGGCTATTTGAGCGGATATTCAGGAAACCCACATAGAGTGTATTTTTACTTTTGGCTTTTTTCCATAGTTTAAGTACCTCAGCTTCTGCAATGAGTCCTGCTTGTAAGACCAGTCTTACACTAATCAGCATACTCATTGGATCTTCTTCAAAGGGTAGAAATTCCACCAGAAAAGAAGCCAGTTCTTTGCCGATATCGGCCTGAACAATGGCTTTATTGCCCAACATACTACGAGCATTATCAGCTGATTGAACCGTCCACCAGGCATTTTTTGCTATTTCCGGAGTAATTTCTTTATTATTCACCACAGCAGAAACAGCTTCCTCTTCTCCCAGCAGCAAAAGCTTGTCCAGATTACTATTGCGCAGGTCACCCATACGGTTCCAACTGGAAATATACATGGGAAAACCACCGGCAACACCTAAGGCTCTGGTTGAGAGAAAATCTTTGACTTCCTGGATGTACTTATCATTTCTTGTAGTCGGATTCAGCTGAATTTTAGCCTCACCCTTTTGCGTCAAGCCGTAAATAATAAGTTTTCCTTCATCAATACGGATTGCACTGACTTTTTGTGCCAGTAATACATTTAATCTTAAACTGTCTTCATTGGATAGGGGCATAATTTAGCTTCGACCTGCAACAGGGGTCAGAGTCAAATGGCGTTTGACTCCTGACCCCATATTAATATTAGGGGCTGTTGATCTTTCATATATTGCCCAATTTTAGCACTGCTTGCGTTACTTTTTACTATAATTTTCTAAAAATCAGTCTAATATCTGAAAGATCAACAGCTCCTAGTTCAATTGTATTCTTTGTCCCCAGGGAACGGGTTCTTTACCTTTTACCAGCCAGATCACTGGATATTGAGGAGTTTGTTGCGGGAATTCACCTTCTGCATCTGTGAAATAGATCAAAAGATCGGGCTGCATATGCTGTTTTTCAACCCATTCAAAAACCGGGGTGAAACGAGTTCCACCGCCACCTTTAAATTGTATGGGCAATGCCAACTCTTCCCATGGCTCAAATTCCCATGGACCTTCATCAGTCACTTGCGTATCACAGGCATGTAATACAATATGCGCCCTTACCTGAGCTTTAATGTGATCAACTTCGGAAAGAAATTCACGAATTTCTTTCGTGGCAATCGATCCACTGATATCCAATGCCACAACAATATCCACTTTATGGCTGCGTAGACGAGGATAAATCGCCGGCTCACCACGACGACTGGAGGGTCGGGTATAGCTATAATCTTCTCTTGACGTGGCACTCATATAACGTGCTAATAACATACGCCATGGAAGCTGCGGCTGCAGTAGATGATCCACCAGTCTGGCCATCGACTGACTCAGCTTTCCTGCCTGAAGCGCCTGTTGTGCTGCACCTGCCAGACGTTGCTGCCATTGTGCTGTCAGCGTTTGTATTTCATCATTATTGGGTATAGGAGGTGGTTCTTTCTGAGCACTATCACCTGAAGCCTGCTCTGATTCTTTGCCTTCACCGGTCTGTCCCTTACCCCGCTCACCATCCTGTTGTTGTTCGCTATTGAGCTGTTGGTTTTCAGTTGAACTGGCTTCTCCCTGATCAGATGATTCACCCTGATTATCATCACCCTGTTGCTGATTTTGTCCTAATTCATTATCTGCATTATTTTCATTATCAATCAGGGTAGGATAAATTTCTTCCGCAGACATACCATTATATTCACGCAGATAAAAAATATGTGGTGGAGGCTTCAAGCCATCTTCAATTAATATAGGATTGATAGCATAGTCACAGGCCATATCCCAACGTAGCTTGACACGATGCTGACGACGTGAAAAATGTGATAAGGCACAATGCAGGGCTTCATGTGCCAGCACAAATTGTGTTTCTTCACTGCTTAATTGCTGAATATATTCTGTATTCACGTACAGTGTCTTCATATCTGTGGCCGTTGTTTTACACCACGAAGGATCTGCTTCAACTATAGGTAAGCGAAGTACTAATGCTCCCAGAAAAGGCTTATCTAAAATAAGTTTTGTTCGAGCTGCACCGAGTTTATTTATTATTGCTTCATCCATAGAGCATAATGTCAGCGATAGCATCAGCCCAGTTAGCAAATTCTTCTACAGCAAATAATTCTTCACCAATAGCACGATGCATATCAGACACCAGCATTACGCCCATTTCTTTTTGACGGAAACCGGCGGCATATTTAAGAATATTAGTATAGGTTTTATCTGCATCATGCGAACCTTTGGCTCGAATAGCCCGCCCGACTAAAGCAGAGGCAACGGCATACTGCAGATCAATTTCAGATGGTGTCGGCACATTCTCACCATTTACAATCGCATCCAGATCCGGCATTTGATCCAGATTAGCAATAAAAGCATTTAGTTCAATACCAGCTGCCGGTCCAACACAGGATTGTAAGGCACCTAAAAACAGTTCTGGATGATCCATAAATTTATTCAAGGCGTTATGAACAAATTCCCAGGTTCGCGGTGATGGAAAGGCCACAGGATTATGAGTCGGATCAAAATCAAATAACAAATCAGGACGAAAACGCAAAAAGGCTATAATCCTTTCATCAATATTATTTTTGTAAGCCCAGGCAACCCAGTCATCCAGATTAATATCAATTTCATAATGAGAAAAACGATTAGCCAAAGGAGCAGGCATACTATAAGTAACCCCTCGATCACCCTGACGATTGCCCGCTGCAAAGATAGCCCAGCCATCAGGAATCTGATAATCACCCAAACGACGATCCAGAATCAACTGATAAGCAGCCGCTGACACACTGGGAGGTGCAGAGGTGATTTCATCCAGAAATAAAATACCCTGCGCGCCATGCTTTTCAGTATTCGGCAACATAGAGGGCACTGCCCATTCCACCTTATCACCGTCTTTAAAAGGAATACCCCGCAAATCACTGGGTTCCATTTGTGACAAACGAATATCAATCAATGCCCTATTATGTTTTTTCGCCACCTGACTGACTAACTGAGACTTACCCACCCCAGGTGGCCCCCAGATCATCACGGGAGTATGATGCCCCGTTTGGGCACCTTTAAATTCTTGATCTAAAACTACAAATAATTGTGAAGCTCTCATTAAAATTTTACCATTGGTATATTTAAAACAATTATGGAAGGTATAATCCGTGCTGCTGTTAGGAGGGTAAATCGAAGCCTACATGGATGTATCTACGGCATCCTCATAAAAATGAACCATACTTCAGAGTACGGATTATACCTTCTTAAAACCCAGCTAATTTTAACAAGCGATCAGCCTCTTCAGAATTTTTTTCTATCCCATTACCTTCTTTATACATCATAGCAAGCGTTGTCATAGAACCGATTAAACCTGCCTCCACACCTTTTGAAAACCATTTGATGGCTTCCTGCGCATTTTTTTCTACACCCTCACCTTCCATATACATAAATCCCATACCATGCCAGGCCAGTTCATAACCCTGATCGGCTGACATCTTCATCCATAAGGCTGCAGCCGTCTCATTGCGATGAACACCCAGGCCATTCTGATACATCACTGCCATACGATGCTGAGCCTCAGGTTCACCTTTTTCTGCCAGCACTGACAGCAGCTGCACTGCTCTGGTAAAGTGTTTATCTTCCAGAGCTTTCAAACCACTATTTAAATCCATGACTTCTGATTCTGTTAAATTCATTTAAACCCCTCTATATTCCTTAGTGTTTTACTTGGTTATTGAAACTATCATACTATTTTTTAGTGTTATTGACAAAATATTTTTTAAACATACATTTAAAAAGAAGAAAAGTCATTAAATATACCCATAATGGGTCAGTAAATTGTCCATATAAAACTAGAATTTTTGAAATAAATCGTTTAATATAAGCAAATTATTATTTAACATCAGTCTACTATTAAGCTTACTTTGTTAAATTATTTGATAAATATAAGTTAATATCAGGCTTTAATCATTCACCGATTAGTAATATATTAAGGAACAAACCAATGAACCAAGAATATCATGATTTTACTGTAAAAATGGAATCTGAAGGCGTTAATGCGGAATATATCCAGGGCTGGCAAGGTGGATATGTATGTAATCCTGAGCGCGAAGAACAACGTGTGACTGAAGCCTATAGTGCCGGCTACGAAGATGGCCAGGAAAAAAACACCGATGGTTACGGCGATTGGAAATAAAAATCGACGGGAAATTAAATCCCATAGACTACTAAATAGTCTAATCAAAAAAACCGGCATTTGCCGGTTTTTTTATGGATGCTCTTATACTATTACACATAGATGCGCAAGGATAGTACTGCCTGTTATATAAAAATTTAAAAAGTCGGCTTATATAAATCATCCAGTGCTTTTTTCAGCTGTTTTATGGCAGCAGGTGCATTAATTTCAAGCACTTGAGTTTCAATCCACTTATTATGCCGTTCACCCATCACCTCCTGTACTTTTGCGCCCAGATAACGGCGCATCACAAAACTGGGATCCGCTTCTTCCTCTGCAAAGGGCATCTCTGAATAATCAGCCATACGTTCATTGACCAGGTTAATAAAATTTTCTTTATAATCCTTAACCCCGGCAATATCTTCCATGCTGGACTGGTGCATTCTGGCCAGATGTTTCACCATAGTCACCATAAATTCTTCCCGTTCCTTTTCCGACATCGATGCAAAGGTAAGCCGATCAGCCAGATGAGCCAGAAATATTACAAATTCAACTACAACATTCATTCTTTGGCTGAGACTATCCGTCTGATAATCCTCATTTTCCAAATCCAGAAGAGCTTCCTGAGCAATACGCCAGGAAATAAAGGCTGCAGCACTTGCATTATCAGCAATACTACGCTGCTTACCATTTTTTCCCCATTTTGATTTCATTCTCAACATGGTTTTCTTTCCTAACTAAAAGTAAAAGTTTAAGCCAATTCTAGCTCGGTTTCCTGAATTTCACCGGTATTATCAATATGGATCGTCATGATATTGGGCACTCTGGATAAAATATAGGCTGCCATCATCATTTTCATTTGTTCATTATTGTCTTCCAGTGCAGTCAGTAATTTATCCCCCACAATCTGACAACGTTCAGTCACATTAGGCGCTTCAACAAAGTCTCTCCCCAGTGTCCAGCCTTTATTCATATCTTCATCCATTTTATTAAATAGAGGCGATCCTGAAATAATCATATCTTCTTCAACATTAATGGCATACATCTGACCATCAATAACCACATTTAAAACTCTTAACATAAATACCCCCAATAAGACAAAATATTATCTTAGAAAATGGGGCTTATTCACTAAACTTCAAGTTATACCTTATCACAAATAAATACATACATTTAAGGTGTCCTGCGTAATAATAGAGACAACACAAATTATCTATCAACGAGTCATTATTTACAGAGTATCAATTATGTTAATTCAAATACCGGATGTTATCAGTCCACAGCAAATTAAATCCATCCAGTCGGTTCTGAAACAGGCAAATTTTGTCGATGGAAAAATATCAGCCGGTGATGTTGCTCAGGACGTCAAGAAAAATGAGGAATTAATTCAGGACAATTCACCACAGATGCAGTCATTGAACAACATTTTAATGGGTGCTCTGGTAAATAATGAAACTTATAAAGCTGCTATCATGATGAAAAAAATCGGTGCACCTTTTATTGCAAGATATAGAAAAGGAATGGGTTATGGCGGACATATTGATAATCCCATTATGGGGCAGATGCCCAATTTATACCGAACCGATGTTTCTACCACCCTTTTTCTGAACAATCCTGATGAATATGAAGGTGGTGATTTAGTCATTGTCACTCAGTATGGTGAGCATCGCGCCCGCTTAAAAGCAGGCAGTGCGATAGTCTATCCTTCAACCAGCTGGCATTATGTTGATGAAGTGACCGCCGGAGAACGTCTGGTTTGTGTCACATGGGCACAAAGTATGATTCAGGATTCTAATCAGCGTGAAATACTCTATGAATTATGGCAGGCAAGAGAGAAATTACTCAAAGAAAATCCACTATCCAAAGAAGCACAAAGTGTCGATGTGAGCTACATAAAACTGGTGCAGATGTGGGCTGATACATAATCACATACCCCATATGGTATCTATTTATATCTTATGAATAATGCTATCTTTCGACAGTCTACTTTTAGATTTTGTAACTTAAAGTATAAGATGATCAAAAGATATCTCATAATTTTCTGTTTTGTCTTTACTCATGTTGTCAGTGCAAATGACAAGGCCAGCATAAACTTTGCCCCGCTTCCCACCCAAAAAGTAGTAAAAAATATTAAAGATTTTTTGTCAATGAGCTAAGTAGTAGCCTGAACTAACAGTCAGAGATTATCATTATTGACACTTTGACAGGATAATTTATTAATTAGAAATATTGGAAAACAGATGCAAAATGATATAAAAATATTTGTGATAGAGCATGAAAAATCAGCACAGTACTTTATGAGTGCCTTTTTTTCTGATTTCCAGATAGAAATTACAGGTAGTGGTGAAAAGGCACTGGAACTTATAAACGCTTATAAGCCTGAATTAATATTATTGACCATTGATTCGTTAGATATTGATGGATATAGCATCTGTGAAAAAATTAAAAACAATGAAAGCAGCAAAAACATACCGGTTATTTTTCTATCCGAACAGAAAGATCTGCAGGATAAACTTAAAGCTTATGGTGTTGGAGCTACAGACTATATTGTCAAACCTTTTGATGTCATTGAATTCAAAAATAAAATTGATCAGGTTTTAATTTCTAATCAGCGCATTAAAGACTTTGAATATCAACTAAGCCAGTCTTATTCTGCTGTTCTGGATGTGCAAAATAATGCTGCAATGTCACAGTCTATTATAGAGTTTCTGCAGGCTAATCTTTTTTGTCATGATATCGCTTCACTATTTAAGCTATTCTTTAACACCACATCAAAATTCAGCAGTAGTTGTGTTCTGCAAATTCAGGGAAATAATGAAACATTTATTCAATCAGACACCGGGAACATTCATCAAATCGAACATGAAATTTTAAATATTGCTGATAATTTTAATCGGGTTCATTTATTTGGTGAAGGCAGAGCAATCTATAACTGGCAGCATGCCACTTTATTAGTAAGAAACATACATGATAATAGTGATAATTTGACTGTTTTAATGGATGGAGTTGATGCCACTGTTAAAGCTATCAATATTGAAAATGAATTATTAGAATCTGTTAATTCTTTAAAAAGCAGTAATGACATTATCAAAGATAAAGTAATGGATGTTTTCACCGAGATGAATGGTACTTTAAAGGAGACTTTTTTATCCTTAGGTCTGGTCTCATCACTATCACTGGAAGAAGAAGATAGCCTTGCTGATTACTTGGAAATATACCAGAAAAAAATTAATAGCTTACTAGACGAATTGGGAGATAATAATAAAACATCAGTCATATTGACGAACTGAGAAAGGCTTCAGGTGAAAATAAAATGATTAATGAAGCGCCAAATGGTGGAGGATTAATCTTTATATAGTGATATCCAGCTGTTGTACAGCCAAGCATCAACAGAGAAAAGAACAACAACATATTGATAAGATCGCAGTATTTGTTCTCAACTTAAAATTCAAATACATCATAACCCAGGGTGAATAATAGTCCTGCATTACCCAGTAGAATAACATCAAAACCTAATTTATCTTTTTTCCAGCCAACACTCGGAATGATAGCCGGTGCATAACCGCTGCTATTATACGGAAGCTTGTCCTCAAACTCATCTTTATAGCCATGTATAATTCCTGCAGTTAACTTGACATGGATATTTTTCAAAGCGCCGTCAAATTTAAAGATATAGCCTCCATATAAGTATTGTGAGAATTGGTCAAAAGAATTATTAAACAGGCCAAGTCCATATAACCATTGATTTGATTGAATGATTTCTGCGCTGATAAAGAGTGGATCACCCTTATAATCATCATCATCCGAAAAATGATTATAAGCTCCCCCTTGAATATAAACTGTTTTTGTCAGTAATTTTTCTATTTCCTTATCCGACTCAGCATGAGCTGTGAGCGAAACGGAAGACAGTAATATCAAATACATCAACAATATAGCTTTTATCATTAATTGTTCTCTATCTTATTTATACTGCATTCTCTTATTTAGAAACAGTTCTGCTGTTTATCTCATCTATATTTACCAGGCTGGCGCATTATAGCATTAATTATATTAACAAAAAAATATCTAATCTCATTAGAAAATTATTATAGGAATTTATTCAATATGAATGGTTTTTTAAACCATTAAATTTGCGGATGTTTTTTTGAAATTTATTAATTTTAGTGAGCACTGAACTTTTTATACGCTCATGGCTGTTTATGTTTGATAAGAGTTATGTCCAGAATATATTTAAATTTTTTTCTCTAGCTGCCGATAATATTTGTAACAAACATAAAATTGGCTGATAACTTCGCCCTGACACAAACAATGAGATATTATTTTTATGAAAAACAAAATTCAAGCCACTCAAAAAGAACGGCTTATGCGGGATAATGACTTTATAGTCTCAAAAACAGATTTGAAAGGTCGTATTACCTATGCCAATAAAATTTTTATTGACTTTGGAGGTTATAGCCAGGATGAATTACTGAACAGTCAGCATAATATTATTCGTCATCCGGATATGCCCAGAACAGTTTTTGATCTGTTATGGAAAACACTCAAATCAGGTAATGAATTTAATGGCTGCGTCAAAAATATGTCCAAAGACGGGGGATTCTATTGGGTCTTTGCTAATGTCACACCTAGTTATGATAGCAATAATAAAATCATTGGTTATTATTCAGTTCGGCGTAAACCTTCAGCTCAGGCATTATCTGTAATTAAACCAATTTATAATGAAATGTTGGCTGCAGAAAAAGCAGCAGGATCCAAAAATGCCACTGATGCTGCAACACAATTATTATCAGAAAAATTACAAGGAGTTGATTATGAACAGTTTATTCTATCAATTTGAAGCCAAAACCATCCGACTGTTTATAGCCATTGTATTGTTCATCTCCCCTGTCTATGCACTGATTCGTTATGAGCCTGATCCAATATTTATTATATTATTGCTGATTAGCAGCATTTTGCTTTTTATACAGGCTAAAATTAACCGTTATAAGAGAGATGTTGAAGAGGCTCTGCAAAGAGTCACCCAAAAAATGGTGGAGGGTAAACTGGAAGATAGAATTTTTCCCCTCAATAAGGCCGTAAAAACCCGCTTAAATGGAGTCGCTTTATCAGTCAATGATACACTTGATCAAATGGAAACATTTATCAGAGAGGTCTCAACTGTATTTAGTTATATTTGGGATGGCAAGTTTTATCGCAGTACTTTTCCTACGGGATTACATGGTGTATTTTCTTCAATTTTACAAGAAATTGATGCAACAGTTAAACAAATGGAAGAAAACTATTGGAAAAAACAAAAAGACGAATTATTATTTCAACTGGATTCAATACGAAATATTAAACTATTAGAAAATTTGAAGAAAAATCAGGCCGATCTCTTATCAATGGCCAATGAAATGTCTAAGGTTGAAAATTCATCGCAAGAATCTGCAGATACCGCACAGAGAAGTGAACAAACGGTTAAGCAGGTATTAGATAATATCAGTCAGCTGATTACTTCCATAAAAGCAATGCGAAGCTCAACACAAACACTCCATGAGGCCAGTAAGGAAATTACTGAAGTGACTACTTTTATTGCCAGCGTGGCGGATAAAACCAATTTACTGGCACTCAATGCTGCCATTGAGGCAGCACGAGCCGGAGAAGCCGGGCGAGGTTTTGCTGTGGTTGCAGATGAAGTCAGAAAATTAGCTGTTGATACCAAAGAAGCCACTGATAATATCAGCCGTATCATTAAGCAACTGGTGGATTCCAGCAGCACTATTTATAATGATACAGAAAAAATGAGTGAGCTGTCTCAGGAATCACATCAGGTAGTGAATGATTTCGAACAGAGTTTTGTTCTTTTTTCAGAAATATCTCAAAATACACTTCAGGTGATCAGACAAACACGCCTGGTCAGTTATAGTACTCTGGCAAAAGTTGATCACATTGTTTATGTACAAAAAGCTTATCGAACTCTGGAGACCGGACGAAGTTCACGGGAAGCCAGAGATGTAGAAGTTGATGAAGGAAATTGTCGTTTCGGCAAATGGTTAGTGGATAAGACCGGTGGTTCTCAATATAGTCATCTTCCTGCTTATTCTAAAATGCAGATCCCGCACCATGGTGTACATCATAATGTACACCAGATTCTGGATATTGTTGCACAGGATAACTGGCTGCGTAACAAACAATTACAAGCTCAGTTGCTGGATTATTTTAAGTTAACAGAAGCCAGCAGCGATGATGTTTTAGCTTTAGTGGATGAAATGGTTGAGGAAAATAAACATTTTGAATCTACATCCAGTCAACAAAATGAAGTTGATTTGTTTTAACCCAGGTTGAACCTAAATAAATTATGATATTTAATGACCCTTAGTGCGGAACGGCACATCAATCTGTAATTGAACTTACTTGAGTGCGTGTTTATATTCTGGTTCTGAAATATTTAGAGTAGATTGTAATTTACTGCTGATATTATTAGTGTCTTTGAGGGTATCATCGGTCAAGGTTAATCAGTAAAAATATTTTTTCTCCTCTCATATTTTTAATAAATTAACCTTTTTCGTGATACTTTTTTATAAGCCTCAAACCTGGGTCTGACAAATACCATTTGAGGACATTTACGGTAAACTTATAGATATGAATTATTTTTCTCATTCTGTATACTGATGTAACACAATAAAATCTAAAATACCTGAGAGTAAAAGTATGACTTATATTTATTTGGCACTTGCCATTATAGCAGAAGTGATAGCAACCAGCTCTTTAAAGGCATCCGCCGAGTTTACTAAACTTGTTCCCAGTTTGGTCGTGGTCGCAGGCTATGGCATTGCTTTTTATTTATTAACTCTGGTACTGAGAAGTATACCTGTAGGAATCACCTATGCAATATGGTCTGGAGTTGGAATAGTATTAGTGGCAGCAGCAGGTGCTGTTTTATATAAGCAAATCCCTGATTTACCCGCCATGATTGGTATGACATTAATAGTTGCTGGTGTGGTTATTATCCATGTGTTTTCTAAAACTGCAGTTCATTAAGTTTAATAGTCCTGTGGCATAGTATTTTCTGGTGCAAGTATTACCAGGTATAATAAGCAGATTTTAATAAATATTTTTAACGCTACTTTGAGTTGCTACTGCGACCAGTACTGCTTCTTGTTCCCAACGGTAAAAAAATTCCATATTTTCTTGCTTTAGTTTAGTTAATTTTTTGCTCATAGAGTTTAATCAGCCGGTGAGTAATGGTCATTATCATTAATACAGCCAGACCAAAGATGTACAGACCGCTATGTATTTGAATATTTGCAATGGCATCCAGTTTAACGGTCACTATTAAGATGGCAACAACAAAGACATCCAACATACTCCAGCGTCCATAATCATGCATCAGATGTAATAACTTTTCCTGCTTTTGGGTTTTAATCTGGTTATTGATTAATACCTGATACAGCAGTCCCAGCTTTAATAAGGGCAGGACAATGCTAAAACCGGATACTAACAAGAATAGAAAATAATGACCGCCTATTAATAATTCATAAATACCTGAAGCAACAGAAATGGTATTTTTAAAAAAGACCAACTTAGATAGTGTCATCATGGGTAAAAACAGACCAATGATAAATAGCACTGATGTAATGGACAACAGTATTAGCCAGACCTTAGCCTCTGCCTTTGATAGTAATATCTGCATTCTTAACTGTCCAGTAATGCTAATAAATGTACTTCAACAGACTTTGCTAATGCTCCGGTGTTATAACCACCTTCAAGACTCGATACAATACGACCAGCAGCATATTTACCAGCAAGATTAACAATCTTCTCTGTTACCCAGTAATAATCATCTTCAGTAAAATTCAGACCGGCAAGATAATCATCTTCATGAGCATCAAAACCAGCTGATATAAATATCATTTCAGGTTGAAACTGCTTCAGTGCAGGTAGCCATTTATTGCTTACTTCAGCCTTAAATTCTTTACTACCAGCACCTGCGGGTAAAGGGGAACAAACCTTATGCTCATTGTTCTGACATGGCTCATAAGGATAATAGGGATGCTGGTAAGTGGAACAAAACAATATCCTGTCATCATCAGCAATAATGTTTTCACTGCCGTTGCCGTGGTGCACATCAAAGTCCAGTAGAGCAACCCGTTCCAGACCATAATATTCTAAGGCGTGATAAATTCCCACCATAATATTATTATAGATACAAAAGCCCATGGCTCTGTCTTTCTTTGCATGGTGACCAGGTGGCCTTACCGCACAAACAGCATTATTGACTTCACCTGCTAATACTAAATCAGTTGCTAATACTACAGCACCAGCAGCTCTTCTGGCTGCTTCCAGTGAGTGATAAGACATTTGCGTGTCCGGATCAAGGTTTACGGTATCACCACCAGATACTGGTGCATTACTTTCAATGAAGTCCAGGTATGACTGGCTGTGGACTTGCTCTAACTGGTTATTACTTACCAATGGAGCCTCATAGTGACTTAAGCTATTAAATACACCAGACTCCTTTAACTGTTCTTCGATAGCAATTAGCCGTTGTGGTGATTCAGGATGACCTGAACCCGTGTCATGTTTCAAACAGGCTGAATGGGTAATGTAGGCGGTTTTATTCATGGCCTATTGTAGCAAGTTCAGACTTTGATCTAAATGACTACACAGATTACAGTGGCAAAATAGGTTAGACAGTACGTGAAATAGTAATATCCTCTGTCGTCCAAAACCAGCGATTCAGTATTATTGAAAAAAACATTTAAGATAAAAAGCAGTAATTTCAATTTGGCATAAAACTCAGTTTAAAATTACTGCTTATTGAATTTCTTTAAATCGTTGGTAACTGTTCAGCGTAATTAAAATTAAAAAAGATGGAAAAAAATACTTGACAGGTATTTTAGTTTACATTTGAAAAAATCACAGTATTTT
>JAHXIV010000018.1:42815-106239 GCA_025655455.1 gamma proteobacterium symbiont of Taylorina sp. | reverse complement strand
GTCTTTAGTATCGATCTTAGTTGAGTAAATTTCGAGGTTTTTAAGGATTATTGGGAGGGTTTTAAGCTACCGCGAAGCGGTTTTGTTCAACTTCCATATAAGCAGAGATCCAATAATTCCGGGTAGCTAGTTGTTGTATTTAAATGCTTAAATGCATCTATTGTTTTTATTTCTAGCCGCGAATAAAATTCCGACTGTGGGCATTCTAACGCTTCATTCCATGAAAACCCATTCACCTCAACAATAACGCATCTCCCTGCTAAAGTTTCGGTAATATTTTGTAGTAATTCAGGTGAACTTGAACCCGTAATAAGAAATCGGCCATTTTGGGATCTATTTCGATCAACCTCTACACGAATGGCTTGAAAAAGTTTTGGGAGTCGCTGTGCCTCATCAAAAATAAAAGCACCATGTTGTTCTTTGAAAAGTAGTTCTGGATCATCGAAAATTCGTGTGTAATCACTGTCTTTTTCCAGATCAAAATAATGAGCATCCGGAAGTATTTGTTTCACCTGCGTCGATTTGCCCACTTGTCTAGCACCGAGTAAGACCACAGCGGGAAACAAATCGAGTAGTGATAATATTGATTGAATAGAATTACGTTTTAATGTATGCATATGTAAAGACTAACATTATATATACATACTTTAAAGAAATTATTTTACTATTAGCGTGATTTTGTATATGGTTAAGAAATATCTTATTTGCTTATAATCAGCTCTATTAGCAATCAGCATGATGCTTACAAGCTGATCTTGAAAATTTATACTGTAGTGGAAAATAGCGATTGAATCAGTCACAAATAATATCAGAACTCAACCCGCGCAGAGTCAGTCTTGCCCCCATGCTGGAATGGACGGATAGACATTTTCGTTATTTACTGCGTTTAGTGTCAAAAAATATCTGGTTATATTCAGAAATGGTGACTACAGGCGCCATTCTTCATGGCAATAATAGAGATCGTTTTTTAGGCTATAGTGCGCAGGAACACCCTCTGACTCTACAGTTAGGGGGCAGTGTGCCTGATGAGCTGGTAAAATGCTGTATACTGGCTCAGGACTTTGGTTATGATGAGGTTAATCTGAATGTTGGCTGTCCCAGCGATCGAGTACAGTCCGGTCGTTTTGGTGCCTGTCTGATGGCTACTCCTGAATTAGTGGCAGAATGTATTGCTGCAATGATTGACAGTGTTGATATTCCAGTGTCTATTAAAACCCGTATCGGCATTGATCGGGAAGATCACTATGAGCAGCTCCAATCACTGGTAGAAATGGTGAGCAGCACTGGATGTCAATATTTTACCATTCATGCACGAAAAGCCTGGCTGGATGGCCTGAGTCCTAAAGAAAATAGAGATGTACCACCTTTACGTTATGATTTTGTCTATCAGTTAAAACAGGACTTTCCTGATCTGCACATCAGTATCAATGGTGGTATAAAAACTCTGTCGGATATGCAGACACATTTAAACCATGTTGACGGGGTTATGATTGGCAGAGAGGCTTATCATAATACTTATTTAATGGCTCAGGTTGATGAATTATTTTATCATTCAGAATTCCCGCCACCCGGCAGAAAAGAAGTGATTCATGCCTATGCGGAATATATTGAACAGGAAATGTTAAAGGGAGTACCATTAATGCAATTAACCCGTCATGTGCTGGGTTTAATGCATTCTTGTCCTGGTTCAAGAGGTTTTAGACGTTTGTTAAGTGAGAATGCCTATAAAAAAGGCTTTGGTGCTGAATTATTAATACGGGCAGCAAATGAAGTTGACTGCCTATAGATTACAGTTTTTATTTCCCTTTTTTAAAATCAATAACAGGCCAATTGCTGTAGGCCATCTGTCTGAATTTACAACACCTTCAGCTGGAAACAAGAGGTAGGCTGAAGGTGAATCGAGTGCCTTTCCCCAGCTGACTTTGCACATTAATCTGACACTGATGAAGTGTCATAATCTGTTTGACAATTGCCAGTCCCAGACCTGCATGCCTGCCCTTGCGATGTTTGTTTTGTGCCTGATAAAATCGATCAAAGATTTTGTCTAAATCACTTTCATTGATCCCGCTGCCGCTGTCCTGTATTTGAATTTGTAATTCTTTCTTGCCATTTTTATTATGCTTTAGAGGTGTTACTATCATTGTTATGGTATCCCCTGCACTGGTATGATTAAATGCATTGGCCAGTAAATTATCCAGTACCCGTTCTATTAAAGCAATATCAGCATTGACCTGTAGGACTTCCTGTGAACACTGCAATTGTAAATGAATATGGCTTTGTTCTGCCTTATGTTGAAACTTTTGCACTACATCGTAAATAAATTCACTAAAATTAAAAACTTCTAATTCAACAGTGATCTCACGGGCATCAAATTTGGCCAGTTCAAATAGATCATCAATCAGGCGGTTTAATCGTTTACCATGGCGGGAGACTATTTTCAGATATTTTTTTCTATCATTACTATCCAGTTCGTCTCCTTTAAGGGTCAGGATTTCAAGATAACCCAGCATAGATGCCAGTGGCGTACGTAAATCATGGGAGACATTGGCAATCAGATCGCGGCGTAATTTATCCTGTTCTTCCAGCTTTCGCATCTGGGCAAGTGTGTGTTCTGCCATAACATTAAAGCTGTTTGCTAACTGACCTATTTCATCCTGGTATTGTTTATCCATTAACTTTGGATCAGAATAAGTTGTAAAGCCATTTTTAGTGAAGTTAGACATCGCCGTAGATAAATTTCTCAGGCGTCGGGTTATGGTATAAAAAAGAAATAAACCCAGCAGCAGGCCAATACTTAGACTAATCAGGAGTGATAACAGGCTGTACTTTAAAAAATAATTGCCCTGTAAGGCCAGATTTACCTGGTCAAATTCTTCGCCGCGCAGCACTACATATAAATATCCTTCTGAATTTTCTTTTGTGGGTATATGAGTGACAGAAAAAGCTTTTTTTATAGTAAAACTTCGCGGGTCATCTCCTAGCAGGAGTTTTCCCTGAAAAAAAGAATTAATCGGCTCAAGGTCAACAGATTCAAGTTTTACCTTTCCGGGATCAGCGGAGTAGGATACAATTTTACCCTGTTGATCCAGTAAATAGATTTCAATATTGGGATTAACTGTCATATAGTCATGAAAAGTCTGTTTCAGGGCTTGGCTATTAATTTGGCCATTGACGACAATATCTCTTTCACCCACCAGGTTTCTGGCCAGGTCGTGATTGAATTCCTGAGTAATTTCCTGCCAATAATCATGACTAATAGAAAATGTAATAAAGCCATAAACAAGACCCATTGTTAAAAGGATAATGACCAGGATGCTGGCAAGTTTTGCATAGAGCGAACCAAATAGTACTAATCCGCTTGATTGTATTTTTGCTGTTGACATCAGATATTCTCAGTGAATTTATAACCCACTCCCCAGGCTGTTAATATATAATCAGGTTGTGCTGGATTAATTTCGACTTTGGCTCGTAAGCGGTTAATATGAGAATTGACAGTATGTTCATAACCATCATGACCATATCCCCAGACCTTGTCGAGTAATTGTGTTCTGGTAAAGACCTGACCGGGATGTCGGGCAAAGAAAATCAGTAAATCAAATTCCTTTGCTGTCAAACTAATGGACTTTTTTGATATCTTTACGGTACGGGCGGGGGGATTAATTTCGATATTCCCAACGTCTATTTTCTGCTCACCTTCCTTATGTCCATGCGCATCATTTTGTTGTGGATTTGTTGTGCCTTGCATTGCATCAACCCGTCTGAACAGTGCTTTAACCCTTGCGACTAATTCCAATACACTAAATGGCTTGGTCAAATAGTCATCTGCCCCAAGTTCCAGTCCTAAAACCCGGTCTAACTCAGTTGATTTAGCCGTGAGCATTAATATCGGAACATAAGATTCCATGGCTCGAATAGCCTTACAAACATCCAGACCATCCATACCCGGCAGCATAATATCCAGAATTACCATGTTATATTGATTGTTTTTGAATAGTGACAGACCATCCAGACCATCATGCGTTATATCTACCTCACAATTTAAATCCAGCAATTGCAGCTTGACCAGATTGGCAATGTCCACATCATCTTCAACAATTAAAACTTTCTTTTTCATTATCTCATCCGCATAAGGTAGCAGTAGGTATATACTATATCAGCCTGGAAAATTAAAGTTATCACAAAACTATCATCATATCTAAATTGTTTGTGATAATTCCGTGATAAGCATGTGATTTTAAGTGTATAGAATGTATCTCTACAAACAATGATTAATAGGAAAAAAAATGAAAATTTTAAAACATAGCCGTATTCTGCTGAGCATTCTTGCAGGTATTACAATGATGATTGCACTGACTATAGCGGCTGCGAATAATAATGAAGGACAATTTAAAAAGGCCTATTTTGCCGGTGGATGTTTCTGGTGTGTTGAATCAAACTATGAAAAAGTGGATGGTGTTATAGAGGTAATTTCAGGCTATAGTGGTGGTCATGTTCATAATCCAGGCTATAAGGCTGTTTCATCAGGCAGTACAGGGCATGTTGAAGCAGTTGAAGTTATCTATGACCCAGCTAAAGTCAGCTATAATGATCTCCTGACTGAGCTATGGCATTTAATTGATCCAACCGATGCAAACGGCTCATTCCATGATCGTGGTTTACATTATCGTTCAGCCATTTTTTATAATAATCAGGAGGAGAAACTTCTGGCTGAACAATCCATTCGGGAGTTGGGTCAATCCGGTCGTTATACAAAAGCAATTGTCACTGAGATTATCCCCTTTGAACGCTTTTATAAAGCGGAAGAGTATCATCAGAATTATTATAAAAAGAACCCCATACGCTACAAGTTTTATCGTTATAACTCAGGGCGTGATAAATATCTGGAGAAAATCTGGGGAGATGAATTGCACAAAAGACAACCAGCTGTAAAAAATTCATACTTACAAGGAAATTATATGAAACCGAATGAAAAGGAACTGAGAAAACATCTGACTGAACTGCAATATGAAGTTACCCAGAAAGAAGCAACGGAACGCCCGTTCCAAAATGAATACTGGGATAATAAAAAACAAGGTATCTATGTGGATATTGTTTCCGGTGAAGCATTATTCAGTTCAATAGATAAATATGATTCAAAAACCGGCTGGCCCAGTTTTACGCGTCCGATTGAAAAGACGGCTCTGACTGAGAAAGTGGATAAACATTTTTTTTATAGTCGTACTGAAGTTAGAAGCAGTCATGCGGACTCTCATTTAGGGCATGTTTTTAGCGATGGTCCCAAGCCGGGCGGTCTAAGATATTGTATCAATTCAGCAGCCCTGAAATTTGTTAAAAAAGAGCAATTAGTTGAACAGGGTTACGAACAGTTTACAGAACTATTTGAGTAATAGACTGTCCGCGGACAACAATACCTTTGACGTTATCGTGCTGAGCAAAGCTCGGTGTACCTTGCAGGGTGAAAGTCCCTGTCGGGGGAGTTGTAGATATTAAATAAAAAACGCCCTTTGAGTTTACGTATGGTAAAACGCCTACACAATGGATTAAATATTCCATATGAAAGTTTATTAGCTGATGTTGCTTAATGATAAAAAATTAAAATCAGGTCATGCAAAACGTTATGTTTCTTAGTTTATCTCATGCATTCATATTCTGCATGCTAAGCATAAGATGTATGCTATATTTTAAACATGAAAAATAAGCACAAAAAAGTCTTAAATTTTATTTTCAGCAACCCTATTAATTGGAATATTGAGTGGAGAAAAATTGAAGCCTTATTCTTAGCACTAGGAGCAACCGAACTGAAAGAGCAGGTTCAGCCGTTAGCTTCCAATTAAATAAAGTACGAGTTGATTTTCATCGACCTCACCCAGACAAAGAAGCTCTACGATATAGAGTAAAAGATGCCCTGCTGATTTTGGCCTTGGTATGACTGCCCCTGTGAACAAACAACCTGACGTTATGTTTTTGTGAATAATTGCATATGCAATTATAATCGTGTATTCTTATATACATATAACTTGAACAAAGAGAGAAGTATAACCAGAAAACACCCCTCATTTAATCGGTTATGTTGATCTGAGATATTCAATTATCTGGTCTTTGTATTTTATTAATGTGAAAATTTTCACGGTGACGTGAGAGTACTTTCTTCATATAATTAAGTCATGATAAACTACAAAGCGAGTAAGCACACACCACCAATAGCGGATTCTACTTTAATTTCAAAAATGAAAAATTATGTACCCAACAATTTGCAAAATAAAAAATATCGGTTCAGGAACATTGTCTGTAATGGCGAAGCCTGTTATAAACAGAAAATTGGACTAAATAATTAATGGAACATACACAAGAACGTTATCAGGTTTTTCTAAATAACCAGCTTTTAAAAGGTTATACGCTTAAGAACGTTTTAGATAATTTATCGGTTTTATGGAAAAAAGATACAGAAACAGTTCGTCAAATCCTGTCTCAGCCCTATTTTGTTGTCAAGAGTGATATCAGTATTAAACAGGCTAAAGAAATACAACTAGAATTGACAAAGGCTGGTATTGGCAGTCGGTTATACAAAATTCAGATAGCTGGAGCCTCGATAGGGTCAGTGCCTGATGGGGCTTATGTTTATTGTCCAAAGTGTGGTCTTCAGCAACTTGTCAGTCTTGAATGTCAGAACTGCGGTATTATCTTTTCAAAATATAACACAATTTCTTCTGCTTATGGACAAAAAAAACCACTCAACGAAACACCACAATCCAATCATTTAACAGATACATGGTATACCAAAAGCGGTAATGTGTTTGCACTGCTGGTTATTGTCCTGGCAGCTGTTCTGCTGCTGAGCAGTTATAAGATAGAAAAAGAAATTGATCCTTCTAAAGTTGGTATAAAATATTATGATATTGAAGAAGTTAGATTTATTGATGATCTGGCTGAGCCTGGTTACGTCACCATTATTGAATTATTTGCAGACTGGTGCGAAGCCTGTTCTCAATATTTAGAGCGGGAACAAAATTATATAATGAAAAAAAATCCTCGTATGGCTATACGTCGTATTGATATTTCAAGGAATAATGGCATTGACATTGCGAGTAAACATTTTAACCTGAATATTCGTGAGATACCTTATATTATGGTGTTTGATGAAGATGGGGACATTATTGCTGATGACGCGGATGAAAAAAGTAGTGGTTCAAAATATGTGTGGTACTACGAGTAATAATTTTTTTATTAACTTTTACTTATAAAAACCAATTTTATGTCTGAAACAACTTATTGTAAGTACCATCAACATATTCCCTCCCGCTGGTATTGTGAGCAGTGTGGTATTGATTTTTGTAATAGCTGTGTGAATGATCAGCTTTATTCTGACCCACCGCAATGTGCTCTTTGTCATGAGGTTTTGTCCGATATGGGAGATGAATCCAATATTCCCCCTTTTTGGCATAAAATTCACCTTTTTTTTAGAATACCACTGACCTTGCCATCTATTCTAGTGATAATTGTATTACTTTGCCTGGGATATATTTTTTCCTTGATTCCTATTGTTGGCTGGCTAATGTTGCTGATTGTTATACCTGCAATATTTTTTAAATATGCTTATCTTATGCTGCAAAATATCGCTTCTGGAGAACTTAAAGCTCCTGCGTTAAATATATTATTTGAGAATAATGATTATGATATTATTTTTAAACAAATATTTATTTTGATTTTTCTATTTTCACCAATGAGTAAGATTATTGAATTTAATTTTATACTTGGTTTGGCTTGGTATTTTTTGATTTTGTTTCTTATACCAGCGACAGTTATGGTGTTATCTATCGGACAAAACTTTTTTCAGGCGATAAACCCATTGGCTTTAATCACCTTAATTATGCAAATTGGTTTTTCATATCTGGGACTCTATTTGCTTATTACAATAATAAGTGGTGGGCCGACTATTATTATGGAAATGGTGATTGGTCTATCAGATATGCAATTGTCTGATTTGTCGGAGCATCCTTATTTATTTGTCTTTTATGCTGTGCTGCAGATGTATTTCACTTTGGTTATTTTTTCAATCATGGGTTATGTCTTATTGAAATATCATCATCGCCTTGGTTATACAATCTCAGCTCCAATTGTTGAACTTTTTGGTGAGCAGAAGAGTATAGCAAAAATTCACCCCCTTCTTAAAGATATCGAAGTCCTGGCCAAAGAAAATAAAATAGAAGAGGCGTTACACAGGCTGCAAAGTCGTTTGCCAGAAAATAAGAATGATATTGTGTTGCGATTAAGATTTCACAAAATTCTTTTGAATTATAGAAAGTTTGAATCAATGTTGCTTCATGCCCCCTCACTTATTCAGCTGTTGCTTAATAGCAATGATAAAGCACAGGCAGTTGATGTATACCGGGATTGCATTAATGTAGATAAGGAATTTTCTCCAGCAGATGTTAATTTGTTTTTTCCTCTTGCTGAGATAATGTTTCAGGTTGGTCAGTATAGATTGATTGTCACATTATTAAATGGATTTCATAAACTCTTTCCTGACTATCAACAAACTCCAGATGTTTATTTTATTTTGGCCAGAGCTCTTAGTGATGGTCTTGATAATGATACGACATCATTATCAGTATTAGATTTTATTTTAAAAAAATATCCAGATACTGTTATAAAGCCACAGCTTATAACTTATAGAGATACAGTGCAAAAACTGGCTTCATTGGCCATAAAATGACAATTTTAAATATGATACTGTTAATTTCATCATCACAACAACAAGTGCGGTGCTCCTTTCTATTCTATTGAAATTCACCGGGGCTATGACAATCTAAAAATATATCCGAAGGAAAAGATTAAATTATGTTGATGCTACTTCCATTAGATAAAAAAATAGATTGGAAATATCCTCCAGTTGTAACCTTATTGCTCATTATCATCAATGCAATCATATTCTATTCAATGCAATCCAGTGATGATGCTATAGAGGTTAATGCGGCAAAATTCTATCTTGATAGTGGGCTGTCAGAGCTGGAAGCACAGGTTTATCCTAAATATCTAGAATCACAGGATGATAAACAACTGCTGTATAAATATGACATGGATACAGGCGTTATTGGTGATGAAAGTTCACCTTATTATTCTGAATATGTTAGAGCCTATACGGATCGGGATTTTGGTTATAAACAGGCACTGACTCTTGGGACAATAATCAATGTTTCAAAAAAAGATATTAAAAAAATTCAAAAAAAACGCCAGCTATACCTTTTACAGCTCAGTAATTCTACTTTTCGAAATTATTCTCTCAGACCTGCTGAAACAAGCTTGATAACACTTTTTTCACATATGTTCCTTCATGCTGACGATGGACACCTCTGGGGAAATATGTTGTTTTTATTGCTTGTTGGATATGTGGTAGAAGCCATTCTTGGAAGTTGGCTATTTCTACTTGCTTATTTACTGACTGGTCTGGGTGCGTCTGTTCTTGATATTTTATTTCATTCAATGAATTATAATTTTCACCTTGGCGCATCGGGTGCTATTTCTGGAGTTATGGGCATGTATGCAACCTTGTTTGGGCGACGAAAAATTCAGTTTTTTTATAATATTTTATTCTGGGTAGGTAGAGTAAAAGCGCCTGCTATTATCATGTTGTTTATCTGGATGGCTAAAGAACTTATTCAAATGATTGCTGTTGACAGTAATGTGAACTTTTTAGCCCATCTGGGTGGTTTGATCAGTGGAGCAATTATTGCGTTACTATTACTTCGTTTAAAAGACAGGGTTAATGTTGACTATATGGATTTAGCAGAAAAAACTCAGCAACGAGCTAAGCTAATGAGTAATGGTATTCAATACCTTGGAATGATGAAACTTGACAATGCAAAGCACTGCTTTAAGAAAGTGTTGCAGCAAGTACCTGAAGATATAGAGGCCATTGAATATCTATACAAAGCCAGTCAGTCAGATCCAGCTTCAAATGACTATCACAAATATGCAAAAAAACTTATTTTTGCTAGTATAAAAATAAATAATTTTGAATTAATGTACCGAACCTGGAAGAGCTATAATGAACTGGCTGAGCCCACAGTAAAACTTGAATTTAACAGCTTTTACCATATCTTTGAGCAGTTGCTTCATTACAACCGGATTGAGGATGCAGAGCGACTAATTATCTGCTTATTTAATAATAATCCACAGAAAAATGAATTGTCAGCAGGCTTTTTAAAATTGGCAAAAAAATATCTAAACTTGAACAACAAGCATACTGCGGATAAATATTCCAAAGTTATTATAAAATACTTTCCTAATAGCAGTGAAGTCTCTAATGCTGAGTCAATATTAAGTTCAGGTAAGCTTCCTTCAAACTATGGTAGTATTTAGTGCTCCATTTGTAGCCCATTAGCGTATCTGTTCACGGGGCAAATACAGTGAAGTAACCACTATAACTGAATGCAAAACCAAACCAGGGATGATTAACCACAAATCTCATATTAAAATCATTTGAATCATTGTTACTGACAAACTCTTCAATAACTGACTTTCCTATTAAGAAATGCAAAGGAATTGGTAGTAATTTATTACCTACTTTGAGCACATAGCCTTTGTCTTCATAAACAAGACCCCCATCAGATACTTGCAATCCCATACGGATACCAATGCCCAAACCAACAAACTCGACAATATCATTATCAAATTGCTGCATTTTTGAATTAAATTCATAGCTTTTGTTGTCTTTTTTAAAAGCTCTATGCCAGTAAAAACTATTTCCTATTCTTTTATTTTCCACAGTAACAATAAATTTCTCTCCCTCTACAGGAACAAGCGCTCCTGTTAAACGAATGAATGGCATTAATAGTTTAATGAACCTCCCGTGTTTTACTGCCAGCTCACCTTGCATTTTAATTTCTTCGCCATCATTGATGCCATAATGTTTCTGTAAAATGGGACTTAAGGATGTCCATTGATTTGACAAGATATTTTTAAACATGATAATTCCTCTTTATTTAGGATTTTTTTCAATAAGCAGATACATTGACAGTATTAACACCGCCAGGTTTTTTATAATGGGTGCAAAGGGATGCAGCCAGAAGATAGGGAGCGCTATCGACAGAATAATGCTATAAGTTATCATGACTCCAATTTGTGTATAGATGATCCATTTCATTAAACGTTGATACCACAGACCTAGCCACAACAATAAGCCAAGAAAAATATCACCGACTGCTGCAGTAATAATAATCGCATCACCCAAATTTCCATTAATTCCAATAAGTGAAATTAGCTCACGACTTTGCTCAATACTTATTATTGAACTGAGTCCCGAAACAATCCAGATAACACCCAGTACCAAAAGATTAAGAAAAAATAATATTTTTATTTGTATATTTTGTTTAAAACCTTTTGTTGCCCTATATTTTAGTAAGGAGTCTGATGCACTTTCCTGTGCAGATATTTCCATTGGGGTTGTTTTATTTGAATAATCAGCCAGCATTGCTACACTTTGCTTGTTAAAGGCACCAAAGGATAGTTTTGGAAAAAAATAAAATGCCAGTCTGGTTAATTGTTCTGGTATGACAATAAAAAAACCTTTACCTAAATTCATCCAGCGGCGAAGATTAATTAATAAGTTTTTCATAGTTTCGGGCTTTGCAATTAAGACCTTTGCCACGCTAGTCTCAGGCCAGTTATTGATAAACTCTTTGATAACTTCTGTGAGTTGATAAATACTGATCAGGGGTAATTTTTTTTGTCGTCCAAATACCAGTGGAATACAATACAAGCTGGCAAGCAAACTTAACTGACGTGTAGTCTTTCCCTTTTCTCCAAGCACAATTCCAGGATATAACACAACATTAGGCAATGGATGTGTGAGTAAATATTGATCGGCATTTCGTTTGCTTTGTAAAAATTCTGTGACGGGTTTGTTTTGCTCGGCACCAATAGCAGAGATTTGAATCACCTTGATATGACAATTTCTACAAGCATCAAAGAGTCTTTTTGGACCAAGATCATGAACTTGTGAAAAGCCTTCCTGATTGGACATGAGTTGATTCGATTGTTGATAGATACCCGCTGTGTTGATCACCAGATCAATAGCTTGTAATTGTTGTTCCCATTCATTCTGGTTTTGCTTGAAATTAAACTTTATCCAATTAATATTGGAGATTTCATGTCGGCTGCAACCAATGACACTATGTCCATCTTGGCTCAGAGCATGATAAAGATGCTGACCTATAAAACCACTGACGCCAACGATTAATATATTCATCGCTTCCCCTCTATATTGAAAAAAATGGTTTATACACCATGAAGGCATAAAGAACGATGACAGCAGGAAATGCCAGAATGCCTAAAATCATCCAGATTTTCATACGATGTCTATAGAGGATATCAGGACTTTCCAGTTGCTCTGCTCTGTTTCTCAACCAGATTTGCAACCAGACGACAGGGAGCCAGCATGCGCCGACAAACAAATAGAGTCCCAGTACAGATAAACTCCAGGGCGATGTCCATTCAAGTCCCAGATAATTGAGCAGATACAAGCCACTTACTAATTGAATAATCACTGTGGGTGTTGTGAAACAAAAATCAGCAATCACAACAATACGGTTTGTTTCAGCCATAGCATTCATATTGCCGCTTTGATAGGCCATAAACATATAAAAGGCACTACCCAGTCCTGTACCGAACAATAAGGTTGCACTGATAATATGAATGAATTTCACGGTAAGATACATGATGCTTTCTCCTAAGTAAATTCTTACACAAGTAAGTGGATAGGATTACAGCAAAATGGGGAGGATAAGACTTCCTGATTGCCAAATCAGGAATACAAAATTATAATGTTGTCTATTTTCAAACAGTTAGAAATGTATGTAATTATCATTTAGCAAGTATTTGTCGACGATATTGTCCAGGAGCAATAGAATGGATGTCTTTAAATGCAGAATAAAAAGCAGATTGGGAACTAAAACCAACACTTAGACCAACGGCAAGGACAGATACCTCCGGCTCAGTTTTTAATAAAATTTCTGAAGCTGTTATGCGTTGCTGTCGTAAATAAGAAGAGAAACTCATACCCAGCTGAGTATTGATCAATTCAGATAGTTGGTGTGATTTAAGAGATAGCATTTCAGCACAAGATGATAGTGATAGTTCTGCATCCTGATAAACTTTTTTAATAGTCATCAATTCCTCCAGCTGTATTTTGATAGCGTCACAATCCACATTCAGTAAGGTTGATGTTTGATACTGCCGGCTGGCAATTTCTTCCAGTGAGCTTAATAGATGAGGATAGTTCAGTTGAA
Source organism: gamma proteobacterium symbiont of Taylorina sp. (assembly GCA_025655455.1). Classification (GTDB taxonomy): domain Bacteria; phylum Pseudomonadota; class Gammaproteobacteria; order GRL18; family GRL18; genus GRL18. The sequence goes on along the minus strand of JAHXIV010000018.1, from coordinate 92,953 downwards.
TATGAATTGCAGCGACTAACAATAGTGACAACATAATGGTCTGGGCTGGTAGTAAAAGATCCATAACTTGTGAACTCAAAATACCGATTAATACAACGGCAATTGACCAGGCTAAAAAACTGGCTGTAAATAAAAATTCCATCTTAAATAATGTTCGTCTTTCTCGCAGCTGGTATAAGGACCAGGCCAGGCAGCTCATATAGACACCACCAAGAAAAAACATTAAAGAATAGAAAATATTATAATAATCAGGCAGCAAAATCCCTAATAGAGAAAGAAGTATGACAGGAACAAAGTGCCAGGCTTCCTGAATAGCCCATTGCATATTTGTTTGTATGACATGTTGGCTATAGAGGTAAAATAATGGCCCAACCAAACCCAGTGAGAGTAAATAAAAAAAAGAGACAGTACTGTCAAAAAATAGATAACCGCCAATATACATTGCTTGTATGAGTTGAATCATTATCAAAATACAGAGTAATAATCGGGCAAGTATTTTGGCTGTTGTTGTCTCAGTACGTTTTTGAAAAAAGAGCAGAATTGATGCAATGATAGAAAATCCTGCTACGGCAATAGAAATCTGACTCATTGGGTTTCCATAGTTTAATTTGATATAAATACTCAGTTACAAAAACAATATTATACTGCATATTTTCATATCCACGTGTTATTCGTTACTTTGGCATTCTTCCTCCCAGTGTTTAATTGCTTTATGCGCTTGTTCAATAGACCAGTTCCACCGATACCATCTTGTCTGAAAATATTTTAGTTTAAATTGCAATTGATTTTGCAATAAACAGGATTATGAATGATTGAATGCATTTCTATGGCTATAAATTGTCGGATAGGCATCAGTGCTGAGATTTTTTAAATATTTTGTATCAATAATTTTTTCAAGATTCATTTCTACATAACGGCAATTCAAGTTGTGAATTACTATTCAATTCTGATTCTCCTTACCCCTATTAAGGTATTGCCATAAATTTTGAACCAAGTTAATCTGTTATAATCATTTTTCCTGATTTCCTATTTTGATAATGGGAAAAGTAGACTAATTGAAATCATTCAATAATATTCGTGCCATACAGAAAATTTTGGTGCTATATTTTATCTATGCTGTTACGGGTACAATATCATTATTTACTCATTTTGGGATGACATTAGTATGAGCAATGAGATCAATTACAAGAACAACCCCTTACACGGTGTTAGTTTGAAAAGCTTGTTGATTGAAATAGTAGATCAGTATGGTTTTGAGATACTATTTGCCTATTTAAATATCAATTGTTTTAAGACCAATCCAAGTATTGATTCCAGTGTTAAATTTTTAAAGAAAACGGATTGGGCGCGTGAAAAAGTTGAAGTCTTCTATTTGTATGAGTATAAAAGCTTACCTAGAGCACCTTTTGAACAGTTTTCATTACCTCCAAGGGAGCGGATTATTCCAGAAGACCAAGTGCCGGGTGATCCTAAAGAACTGAGTTTAGAGGATGCTGAGCGGCTGCGCGAAAAGCGTGTAAATAGGTCAGCTGCGCGCGAGCAGTGGGGTGAGCAGCCCTCGGGAAAGAATATTGATCCATGGGCGAATCGGAAAAATAAATCCAGGTGATGACGGTGCGAATGGAAACCTGACAAGGTTCAAATATAACGGGTAAAGTGTTATCGAAAAGGCAATCCAGACGGACATTTTTTTCACTGATCGCGAAACGCAATCCAAAATCTGCCCATAAACCGATTATAAAACAAACAGTAAACCATTAAGTTTTCAATCAGTAATTTCAAATTGAATATCCAAACTCCATAAAATTCATCTGAAATATCTCCTCATTGTACAATTGAGATGTTTTGAGGGTCGTTAAAATATAAATGTTCTTGGTTTTAAAATTGAAGCCTGGACGAAACTGGAAATTGTGCTCATGCTTAGCGATTATAAAAATAAATTTACTCATTAATTTATTGCTGGTAACACTCCAAACCCCAGAGAGAGATGACAGCCAGATAAAATACCAGTAAAATCACTTTCTCATTTTGCCAAGCTTGGAAACAACATGTTTAAGATTGAAGAGATTGACCCGGTTCACTATCGAAAGCAGACCCGTAAATCAACCATGATCATTATGGGAATATTTATTGTCATTGGCTTTATTACCGCCAGATATACGGTCGTCTACTTTGGTGAATATTCAGATAACCACATAGTTCTCAATTTCCTGGGTGCATTTGCTGGCTTACTGATCACATTCTGGATAGTAAATGCTTTCTTTAAAGATGCCAACTGGATGAAAGAATCCATGTACGCATGGCGTTTGAAACGCCACATAATGTATATTTATAATGCGATGAACCGTCTTCAGGAAGCCGCTGATCAAGGAGATGTCGAAGCCATCAAAATCCTTCGTTTTTATCAGCTGGGAACAGAGCAGATGTATAGATTGGACAACAATAGTCACGAGTTGTTTGAGTTGAGAAGTCAAATGCAAGAACTCGAATCCAAAATGAAAGAGATGGGTATAGAGACAAATCAAACTGAATTTGACATGGAATCAGTGGATGGTTATCGCAACTAAACTAAGGATTTAAATCCCCCTATGCAATAACCCCCCATTTCCTTTCCCAAGCAGTTTTCTTGTTTATAAGGCTCTGATATTACTTAAGAAAAAACAGAGCGTTTAGGTGTATGAACGCTCATTATTGGTAGTTTTATATGAGCAAAAGTAGGTGGATTTTGGTGAGGGAGAATAGGAAAAGGGACGGTTTCGCCATTTCGATGTAATTTATAATAAAAACTTCAAATAAGAATTAATCGCATCGCTCCCGAAAGTGACCATTTTAAGTTATAAGTTTAAATGCTCAAGTGAATAATATAATTTAGGAATACTATTTTCAAATAGCAGTAATGACATTATGGTTTTTCTGTACCTGGTATTTCTTGTGCTGCTTTATCAAAAGTATAGACACACTTTAGAGTTTGGCTTTTTTGCTTTGTGACATATAGTGCTTTATTTACTATTAAGGTATCGGGAAAGTCGGCCTCTTTAAATTTGTTACCAACCTTTACAGGTTGTGATGCAGTATAGTCACCTAGTGCCCGCCAGATAGTTTGTCCATCTTCAAAAAGAAGGTTTGGCTCTTCAAATAACTTATAAATAGTATCAATGATCTGCTCCTTATCTAACTTGTATTTTTTTCCTTTTAGAGTCCATACAGTTTCAATGATCACAATATCTGTGACTAATATTTTATCGATTCCCGTTATAATTTTTTTTGCTTTAGGTGATTGTTGTATATCATCGTCTAACAAATATCTCAAAAGCACATTTGTATCAATAGCAATCATGGTAAGATAGCGCTTTGCAATGATGCTTCATCACTGTAACGCTTATCAGTTTTGGTGCCTTTGAGAAAACCTGATGCTGAACCAGATATTTTTTTTACAATGGTAAGATGACCATTATTATCAACAAAACACTCATACTCATCCCCAGGGTTAATATCAGCTTGGCGACACTGTTCAATTGGCAAGGTAACTTGTCTTTTAGCACTTACTTTTGGCATAATGAGTTCCTCTTTACTTATTGACATATAGTAAAGATTACAAAATACTTTACTATATGTCAATAAGTAAAGATGTAATAGTAAAACTCGTATCCGTGATAATTATAAAATTGTCTCCATCTAGGCGGGATCGTACTTGGTTTTATTTATAAATTCTTTTGTTTGTAACTGGATATAGGTAGTGATCTTATTTCTTCTATAAATAATGTTGACATATAACCCCCTAATAATTAATCGATAGGTAAACCCCAGGCTATGCTGGGGAGACTCAGTTCACTCTTTAGGAGTCATACTGATTTTATCCCTGAGCAGAGAAATAAGGATGTCACTAAATGGTCTTAACGGAGTTATATACCGTTCATTGAATTAATAAAACCTGAGTATCGAACACCTGACAACAAAGCCATTTCACGATGCCAGGTCGCAAGATCATCCTTATTGAATTGCTTTAATGCATTATGCCCACAAGCACGTGCCATAACTTGCATAAGTTCTACAGATGCATTAAAAAAATTATTCAACTGCAAAGCTGATTTTTCAATATCGAGATTTTTTCTCAGCTCTTCTTTTTGAGTAGCTATGCCTGCCGGACAGTTATTGGTATTGCACATTCGTGCAGCTACACAACCAATTGCTTGCATTGCACTATTTGAGATTGCTACACCATCAGCACCCAGCGCCATTGCTTTTACAAAATCCATAGCTAAGCGTAATCCGCCGGTTATGATCAGCGTAACACGACCACTGGCATCTTGTTCATCTAAATATCGACGCGCTCGTGCAAGTGCAGGTATCGTTGGCACACTGATATGATTTCTGAATATTTCAGGCGCAGCACCCGTACCTCCGCCTCGACCATCTAATATAATGTAATCAGCACTCGCATCCAGTGCAAATTGGATGTCTTTTTCAATATGATTTGCACTGAGCTTAAAACCAATAGGGATTCCGCCTGTGATTTCTCTAACACGATCAGCAAAGCGTTTAAAATCAGATACAGAGGAAAGATCTTTAAATGTGGGAGGAGATATTGCTAGTTGACCTTCTGGTATGTTTCTAACTTGAGATATTTTTCCTATGTTTTTCGTGCCAGGTAGATGGCCACCTGTACCTGTTTTTGCTCCTTGACCACCTTTAAAGTGAAAGGCTTGTACCTTATTCAACAGTTCTTCTTTGTAGCCAAAGCCAGCACTTGCATACTCATAAAAATACCGAGTATTCGCTTCTTGTTCTTCAGGCAACATGCCACCCTCACCTGAACAGATACCGGTTCCAGCAAGTTCTGCACCTTTAGCCAATGATATTTTGGCTTCTTCAGATAGCGCACCAAAACTCATATCAGAAACAAATAATGGAATTTTCAATTTTAAAGGTTTCTTTGCTTCTGGCCCAATAACCAATTCAGAAGCCACGTTTATATCTTCCATCAACGGTTTAGTTGCCATCTGAGCAACCATTATCTGTAGGTCATCCCAATGAGGGAGTTCATGACGCGGCACACCCATCGATGTCATTGAACCATGATGCCCCAATTTAGATAAGCCATCCTGTGCAAGTTGATGAATAAATTCAACGGTTGGTTCTTCTAACGTAGCAATTGCAGTAGGTAACTCAGAAACCTGTGTTTTTATGCCGGGTCCTTCGTTACCAACATCACTATCACTAAACTGCTTATGTGTGCCATCACAAAAAGGTGTGTTGCCCGTATGTTTGCATGCGCATAAATAGGCTTCACCGTCTTCATCTGAAACAATGACCTTGGGCGTGAATGGAGTACCTACATGTGAGCCATCACAAAATGGCTGGCTTTTAGATTTTCCACAAGTACAGAAATGATATTCCTGACCTTTTGAAAGAGATACCTTGACAGGCTTGCTGTCAGCGATTATTGGATTAGACATAATAATTCTTCCTCTTAATTAATTTCAAAATTTTTACAGATCGAACGGCTATTTATGTCTTCATAGCCAATGCGTCAAATAAAACAATCCAAAAGCGTAATGTTTTGTGTTCATCATTTATCATCTCGTTTAATGTTTGCCAAAATTGATAAAATATCAAATTCAATAATTTTTCCTTATTGGATTATTTTTTAATGCCTTCGACAGAAATAAATAATTCAACTTCTTTTGTTGCAGGCCCCAAATTGAAGTTAATATTAAAATCTTTTAAAGTCAGCTTGGTAGTGGCTGAAAATCCGCGACGATAGCCACCCCAGGGATCTGCACCATGTCCTGTGTGTTCGACATCAAGGCTAACCGATTTTGTGACGCCGTGTAATGTTAAATCACCTTTCAATATTGCTTTACCATTGCCTTTATCTGCAAAAGAGGTGCTGACAAATGTCGCTTTCGGATACTTTTTCACTTCAAAGAAATCGTCTCCACGTAAGTGCTTATCACGCTCGGCATGATTACTGTCAACACTGGCCATATCAATATTAATAGCGACCTTTGACTTACCTGGATTATTTTCATCATAGCTGAAATTGCCGTCAAATTTATCAAAACGTCCTAATAACCAACTATAGCCCAGATGCTTTATTTTAAATTGAATAAAGGCATGAGCACCTTTGGTATCCAATTCATAGTCAGCAGCATGTAATGAAAATGACATTAAGATAAATGATAAAATGATTGTTGTTAATAGTGCTTTTTTCATTGTATTTTCCTTTATTAGGTTTATGAGTGTATGCATCAGCTATGAGCGGCCAAGCATACGGGTTAAGGTGTTATCTTTATCAATAAAATGATGTTTTATTGCTGCTAAAGCGTGTGCGCTTACAGCGGCAATTAAACTAATCGCCAGTGTGTAATGTATTTTTCCTGCAATATCCTCCTGTCCTTTAATGCCCGATAAGATTGCGGGGATTTCAAACCAATTAAAGACTTCAATTGTTCGACCATCGGCGGTAGAAATAAAATAACCACTGAGCATTAAGCTGAATAAAAACAGATAGAGGATCCAATGCATGATTTTAGCCAGCTGATGCTCTATCTCAATATGTGTCTTTAAAGGTGCTGGTTTAATCGTCAACCCAAGCCATAGTAGTCTCAGGATGGTCAAAAGAAACAGCAACAGCCCCATACTTTTATGAATATGTGGTGCACTACGATACCAACTATCATAGTAAGTTAAATCAACCATCCACAATCCCAGAATAAACAAGCTGATAACCGTCACTGCGGTCAACCAGTGAAAAAAAATACTGATCCAGCCCCATCTGTTATTTGTATTACGCCAGGCCATAAGCTTCTCCTTCAGTATCAGCATCAAAAATGCGTCCAGCTTCAGGGATACTGGATAATACGTTTTGATGTATTTTTTCTAGCTCTTGATGTAATGACATCATTTTCTCCTTAGAGAGATAATATTAATAACAAATTTTATGAAAGATGTTCCCGACCATGTGCTTGCAAAAAGTCAATCTCAGGTCCATTTGGAACGATGCCTGTCGGGTTGATAGAGCGATGACTGGCAAAATAATGATATTTAATATGATCCATGTTCACCGTTTCTGCTACGCCGGGAACCTGGTAAAGCTCACGCGTGTAGGTCCATAGATTCTGATAATCCTTCAGACGTTTTTTATTAGTTTTAAAGTGGTTGTAATATACAGCATCAAAACGTACCAAGGTTGTAAATAGGCGCCAATCGGCTTCGGTTATTTGTTCGCCAACAAGATAGCGTTGTTTTGACAATCTGTCTTCAAGCATATCCATGGTATTAAACAGTCGATCATAGGCCTTATCATAGGCAGCTTGTGTGTTAGCAAAACCAGCTCGATACACACCATTATTGATATTGTTGTAAATAAGCTCATTGATCTCATCAATTACTTTGCTCAAATCATGCGGATAAAAATCCACATCAGCCTTTGCAAAATCATCAAAAGCATAATTGAACATACGAATAATTTCAGATGATTCATTATTGACAATCGTCTGGTGTTTTTTGTCCCAGAGTACGGGCACGGTGACCAGCCCATTAAATTCTGGATCAGCCAATAAGTAATTTTCATACAAAGAGTCAACATGGTTGATATGATCCTCTGTGGCACCAGGATATTCACCAAATACCCAGCTTTCCGCTGGCATCAATGGATGTACTACCGATACTGAAATGACATTGTCTAGTCCTTTCAAGGTGCGAAAAATCAGTGTGCGATGTGCCCATGGACAAGCATAGGAAACATATAGATGATAACGATCCGGCTCTGCAGTAAAGCCACTTTTACCGCTTGGGCCAGCATGACCATCTTTTGTAACCCAATTCCTGAAACTTGATTCTGATCGTATGAATTCGCCTTTTACGGTTTCTAATTTTATGCTCATGACTTTGACCCTTTATGAATAAATTACTTAAAAAATGACTACCTACGATTAACCCATGCACGATCACGGACAAAATTATTCGATTGAAAATCACGCATGGCTTCATCTATCTCCTCACGCGTATTCATTACAAATGGTCCGTATTGAACAACGCTCTCGTTTATTGGTTTACCACTAATAAGTACGAATCGCGCACCCTGATCACCCGCAACGAATACGGGAGAGGTTTGATCGTTACCCAGCGTGATGAGTGTATGATTGAAAATTTCCTGATCATAAACCTTGCCACTGCCCTCAAAGATGTAAAGGAAACTGTTATTGGCTGAAGGCAATGTATGTTCAAATTTTTTATCAGCTTCAACTTGCACATCAATATAGGATACGTTGGTAATTTCATCCTCAATTGGGCTCGTGGCTCCTCCAAAATGACCAATAATGACTTTAACGTGGTAGTCAGGTGTTTCTACAACAGGAAAGGCAGTTGCTTTATATTCTTGATATTCAGGGGCATCCATTTTGTTGTTTGCAGGCAGGTTAATCCATATTTGAACCCCCCGCATCAAGCCATTTTCCTGTTTTGGCATTTCAGAGTGGATAACACCGCTACCAGCCTTCATCCACTGTGCACCTCCAGGGCCAAGATTACCCGTATTTCCCATACTGTCCTTATGCTCCATATCACCGTCAATCATATAGGTAAAGGTATTGAATCCACGATGTGGATGGGATGGAAAACCGGCAATATAGTCATCAGGATTTTCACTGCTGATATGATCCAGCAGCATAAAAGGATCATAGTGGCGTAAAGCCGGTGTTCCGATAGTTCGATACACTGTGACACCTGCACCTTCAGTAACCTCCATTGCAGGTATGATTCTAGATTGAGTATTCATAACGATCTCCTACCTGTTACTGTGTATGTTCTATACGTGACTAAACGAAGTCACTGCTGTTTTATGATAGATTTCGATGCTATAAGTACCATTAAGAGGATTGTTCTTCATAAACTTAATCATCTTTATCCTATTGTTAAAAACAGTATATTGATTGTCTTAAAATGAATAAACACTCATATAAAGAAATAATTGTTCATTAAACAGCAACAAACAAGTTAAAATTATCTGTTTTTGATAATATGGAGGTACTTTCGGGCACTAGAAATTCTAGGGGAGTTCTCAGATTTCAAATACTAATGTAGTTGTAGCTATCATCTGTTTTGTCACGTTTACCTCGGTATTTATCACTAAATTTATCAGACCAGATAGCAGTAGCATTTTGATTTTGATTCCAGTCAAAAACTATTGAACGGTGACTAATCTTCCATACACTCTCTCGACGTTCAAACCTGAAGTGATGACGACCACCTAAAATACTTCCTTATCTACACCATCTTTTTCATGTACGTGATATGCCCAGACATAGCATTCTGCAGTTGCTTTATCACCATTAATTTCAATCAAGGGGTTGCTTATCCAGTAATTTCTGTAACTTTTGTTGCATATCCATAGTAATATCCTCATGTAAATTATCTAACGTAATTAAAACTCAAATTATTATTAATAGTTAAAGCTATTATTTCAGTTGCCATAATTAAAATAAACATCAATAATCAAAACTAATTGTTCATAAATTAGCTACAATAGAGGTTAACAATGGATCGTTTTGAAAACATGGGAAATTTTATTCGTGTGGTGGAACTTGGCAGTATCAGTGGTGCAGCCGATCAACTTGGTGTAGCAAAATCAGCGGTCAGTCGACGCCTTAAAGAACTGGAAGAACACTTGGGTGTGGAGCTCTTTCATCGGACGACCCGACGAATGAACCTGACTGATACGGGACGCGTTTTTTATCATCAGTCTGTACGCATTTGGGAGGATGTTTTAGAAGCTGAACTAGCTACATCTCAGGCTCATGTTAATTTAAAAGGTCGCCTGAAAGTTGCCTTACCATCAAGTTTTGGTCTCATGCATATGGGACCTGCCATTAATGATTTTTTACAGGCACATCCACAAATTGAATTTGAGCTGGATTTTAATGACCGAGAAATCGATTTAATACAAGAAGGTTTTGATCTAGCCATCCGCATTGCCAATCTGCCTGATTCTAGTTTAATTGCACGTCGTCTGGCACCCATTCAAACAGTTATGTGTGCGAGTCCTTCTTATCTGAAAAAAATGGGTACTCCACAACAACCTAATGAATTGATAACACACCAATGTCTTGTTTATAGCTTGCTCCATGATTTTGAAAACTGGTATTTAAAAGATAAGCATGGCAAAGAGATAAAAATAAAAATTCATCCCTATTTAAAAGCAAGCACTGGGGAATTTCTCAGAGATTCAGCGGTGGCAGGCCAGGGTATTATTCTTGTACCCTCATTTATAGCCTATAAAGAAATTGAATGCGGAGAGTTGATTCCATTACTCAAAGAGTATACACCATTACAGATTGATGCTTATGCTATTTATCCTCAAACACGGCATCTTTCTCAACGTGTTAGATCATTTGTTGATTTTCTGGTCAAACGTTTTGAAGGTACACCTTATTGGGATTTATGCCTTCAAGAAATAATATAAACACCTCCGGAGTGTTACACTGGTCAACATTTTTGTGTTACTTTAAATGGTGTAGAATGTTATAAATAAAGGGTTCTGTGGCTTTTTGTTAGCTTCTTGTTTTTCATTATATGTCCAAACTAATTGAGTAACATGAAGTTCATCACGATGTAACTCAGCTTGCCAAAGATCATATTGTGATTGTTGATTTACCCAGCTTTCTGATGAAGTATTAAATGCAATGGATAAACGAATCGCCATTTCAGGACTTATACCAGCTTTACCATTGACTATACTTGACAATGTTTTACGGCTAACACCTAACCCTTTGGCCGCATCAGTTACTGTGATACCAAGAGGAATAAGACAAAGTTCTTTTAATATTTCACCTGGTTATGTTCTTTTGTTTTTGATTTTAACAAGAAAATTCTTTTTTTCATCACGCTTTATATCAAACAACCCAACTGCATCAATTAGGTCTTTGAGTCGAGAAAAACCATAATTTCTTGAGTCAAATGATGCATGATTTGAAATTAATTTACCAACTTTAGAAAGGAATGACCAACCATTTTCTTCTTTTGTTGTAACGATAGAATTTTTTAATAACTTAATTAACTGCTTGTTGTTTTGAAGTTCACTTTCTTTTTCGTCTTTGGGTTTACTTTTACTCTCTTCATCAAGGAAAAGAAATGTTGAGCAAGCATTTACAAAAACAGAAGGTGTCTTTCTTTGCCCAAAGCCAATAACAACTTTACCATCCGATAAGAGTCTTGTAACTAATGGTGTAAAATCACAATCTGAACTAACAATGCAAAATGCATCAACATTTTTTGTATAAAGAATATCCATTGCATCAATTGTTAATGCTATATCTGTAGCATTTTTTCCCTTTGTAAGGTCATATTGCTGAATTGGTTGTATGGCATGATCCTGAATAATAGCTTCCCAACCATTGAGATTTGATGATGTCCAGTTTCCATAAGCTTTTCGAATATTTACTTTTCCATGGCTGGCTAACTCAGTCAATATTTTTTGAATAAATTTTGCAGATGCATTATCTGCATCAATGAGTAATGCAATATTATTCATTTTTTCATGAGGCAAAATTTAACTCCTTTTGAAACATAACGTCAGCATCAATTTAAAAGTGGTCGTCCCACTGAACTTCCGAGGGCGACATAAGTTTAACCAGATTCCTAATTTTAAGAAGGCGCTTCGACCACTTTTTAAATTGGATGCTTTTGGGTACGCCCGTCATGGGCATAAACTAATGGGGTGTAAGTCCCTTGTAGGAGAATCACCGCTATGTAAATTGTATCCAACCATTTTAGCGACAACTACTAGCAGAAGGCAAGGGCAAATCCGCGAGGAGCTGTCTGAAGGAAGCCCAATGCAAAACGATGAGCCAATGGACAAAAACATCCTATTAGGCTTGGCTTGAAGGTGAGTTGGCACAAGACAACGAAACCATGTGATTCAATGGGTAGCTTTTTCTGTCCAGTGCATACTCTCGTTGGACGAAGCCGCTTGCGGCAGAAAAGCATGACCTCACCCAAGCAGGTATAATTTCCAAACCCAATATCGGGTCATATTTAAAGGAAAGTATACCATGAACAATCCAGAAAACATCCATTGCTACGAGCCTTATCAGAGCCATGTAAAATTACTGACTCTTCAGGGTAAGGTAAAAAAGACCGTAGATTCATACTCCCGTGCCATTCGACGTATATCTAAATATTTTGACTGCTGTCATAATGAATTAACACCAGAACAGCTACAAGATTATTTTGCCGATATGGTTAAAAATCATTCCTGGAGCATGGTTAAAATTGATCGACTCGGCCTCCAGTTCTACTGGAAACATATCCTGAAAAAAGACTGGCAATGGATTAATATTATCAAACCACCCAAAGTAAAAACTATCCCTGATATTCTGACACCTTCTGAGATTGAACGTCTCATCACTCATACTAAAAAACTTCGCTATCAAGTTTACCTGTTAACCGTTTATTCAATGGATTGCGCCTGCAAGAGGCTTTATCTTTGCATGTGAGTGATATTGACGCTGAACGTCAGCTGATTCATATTCGTTGAGGCAAGGGTAGTAAAGATCGCATGGTACCACTACCAGACTTAACTTTGAAAGCATTACGTACATACTGGGCTAACCATCGACATCCAGCTCTGTTATTCCCAAACGTCAGGGGTAAAAAAAAGTATCAATCCATAAAGCAATGGCTATTTTATCTCATAAATTGGGACGTGCTGTTTATTTCATGCTTAAACATAAGGAGCCTTTTAATGAAAGTGCTTTTTTAAACGGATAGAGTCATGCGGTGGTAGTTATGATTATAACCCTCAGATTAGTGTTGATGAAGACAATCAAATGATTATTGGTCAACATGTGAGCCAAAATGCTAATGACAAAAAAGAACTGGAACCTGCATTAGAAGCGATTAAAGAAACAACAGGGCAATTGCCTGAAAAGCTGAGTATGGATAATGGTTATTTATCAGGTGACAACTTAGATATGGTTCAAAGCAGCGGCATTGATATGGCCAACAAATCCAGATGCTAATAGAAAATATATTCAAACTTATAATTTTTTTTATATAGAAGAAACAGGCCATTTCCCAATGCTAGAAAAGCCAAAAGAATTCAACATGCTCTTAACAGAGGTTCTTGAATATATTGAGATCAAGAAGAATAAGGGCATATAACCAGTCGCTCAACACTATTAGCCGAAGCTTGCCGGTTAACTTTGGTGTTCCTGAATTGCTGTTTTTTACTTCTGGACGTTAGTCACGTAAAATTCTGAATGGCAGCAAAGGGACGGATCTGGCATTTTGAGATAATTCATAAGAAAAATTGTTAATAATAACCCTGAATTAACCAAATTGACCTATTGCAGTATATTTGTGTTAGCCAAACTTAATTTGAAATTTCCAGTTAGCCGCTACTTCCAATTGTTCAAATAAAATATTAAACCCAGTGGGAGAAATGAGCGAACCACTAATTCTATCCCCTGCTCTGGCAAATAAATACTAGATTTACATTTTCCTTAATATTACATATTCAAGAAAAAGTAACAGTAACTCATTAAAACTTTGATTGTGTGGTAAAATTTAAATAACATGTTAGAAGTGCTCTGTCGTGTCAGAGCTACTTATCTTAGCTCCAGTCTTTTGGACACTTTTTAGGACAAATATGAAAAAAACATTTGCAATGTCTCACCCAACAATCAAAGTTGCCAGATTATTTGAATCGGTAAAACATGAAGTAAAAAAATATTTAAAAAGAGAACGAAACAAGGAGAGACTTGAAGGTGCTGACTTTTGGGATTTTGATTGTCGATATGGACATACTGAACAAGAAGCCAAAGTCATCCATGTCAAGCAAATAAACCAGTGTATTGATGAAGCAGAACGTTTGAATCTGGATTCATTTTATTTGGAGATTTTGTCAAAACCAGGTTATCGTGCAAAAAATCCAGATATTGGATCTTAGTTACAATCAATCACCGTATAGCTGTAATTACAAAATACGAGTTGAAAGATTTAAAGCATATGTTGCGGTGTTCGATTGAATCCATAGTGAATCAGTGCCAATTCATCAAAATAATAAGAATACATTTCCAATAAATTAACTCACTCATCTTTACTTAGATCTGATAACGAACAAATGGACTAAAATGAAACTTGTGATTTCAACCTGTTTAGATCTAGATTAAGATTAACTTAACGAAACCCATCAAATTTTTAAGATTCAATTAGATGGGTTTAAGTAGCAAATGACCTAATTCCTGCCATTCAATAATTAGTTCATTTCTTGTTCTACTATCCTGATAGCAGACATTTAGATTTCTTATTCAGCTTTCAATTATGCATTTTTTAGTCATACCGTGGTAATTCCATAAATTTCTTGTAATCAATATCTGATATAATAACTTTTCCCGATTTGCTCTAGTTGATAACGAGAAAAGAAAGACAAATAAATTAATAATAACAATTACAATTACTTTAAAAATCACATTAAGTATTGTTAATATAGCTGTTGCGACTATTAAACTACAGTGAAATCATCATCTGGTTCTGGATTTGTTGGTATAGAAGCAAATGAAATCCAGGATACAACTTAGCTGATCCATGTTTGATATTTCTTCAACAATAAATGGTCAGAGCCAGGAAATACCAAAACGGAGAGTAGAATAGCTTTATTCATAATGAAATATGATTAATTAACAGCATCTTTTTATGCTTTACCTGCAGGGTTTTTGGATGCTTTGATTTGAATTTCTTCACCAGTGCGGGGGATTGCGACCAGTACGGGCAGCTCTATCTCAAAAATTATTATGGCTATCACAAAATACAATATTTAGCGTATAAACAAAATAATTCTAAAACAATCCTTTAATTTATAATTAATACGTATATACACGAAATATACTTGATGCTACCTTTGATATAATATATAATTCTTATATATGCTAAATAATGATACAGACAAAGGTCATTGATGGAAAAGCTCTTTGTAAAATTTAATAATAGTCCTATAGGAGAGCTTTATCATGAAGCTGGAAAGGGATATTCATTTATTTATGATGACAAATGGATGCGTTCACCTGATGGTTTTTCACTCTCACCAGTCTTAGATAAAAATATTAAAACACATGCTTCATATGTCGGTAATTTCTTTCAAAATTTATTGCCAGAGGGTAAAGCCTTAGACGATTTATCCGCTTATACACGAGTCTCTAAATCGAATGTCATGGCTTTACTCGCTCATTCAGGAAAAGAAATTGCAGGTGCTATTGAAATAAGCAGACATAAGAAAATTTCAACCACACCTTTGATTCCATTTAGAGAAGTAACACAAAAAGAACTTAATGAACGGATTTTGTCTCGTGATACTATGCCTTTCACAGTTTGGGATAAAAAAGTGCGTTTTTCTATTGCTGGTTATCAGGATAAACAGTGTTTCTTTAAAGATAAGAATGGAAAAATGTACCTGGCTGATGGCGAAATAACATCCAATATTATTATTAAGCTAAATTCAGTTAATCCTCATATTCAAAATATTGTTGCCAATGAGCATTTTTGTATGCAAGTGGCAAAAAAAATTGGTCTAAACATACCTAATTCTACCTACAAAAAAATACCTGAACCGATATTTGAGGTTGAGAGATTTGATAGAATATGTCAATCGGACGTTACTGTTGAAAGAATACATATAGTTGATGGATGTCAGGCTCTTGGATTACCTGTTTCCCATAAAATGGAACGAAACTTTGGCAATGATCGGGATGTTCAAGATATTCGAGAGGGTGTAAGTTATTCATTGCTTTTTAATTTATCTGAAAGAACAAATGTTCCCATTAAAACCAAACATGACATCTTAGATTGGGCTGTATTTAATTACACGATTGGTAATTCAGATGCTCATGGAAAAAATATTTCTTTTTTTATGAACCCTGAAGGTCCTGAGTTAGCTCCTTATTACGATTTGGTATCAACTGAAATTTATGAAAGTGTTGTTGATGAAATGGCTATGGCCATTGGGGATCAATTTGTGGCCGCTAATGTTGAAGCCTATGATTGGATTACGTTAGCCAATGAAAATAAAATACCTTTATCCGTATTGGAACGCACCTTAAATAAATATTCCTATGCGATAGTAAATGCAGCGACAGAAGAGCTTAAAAATGAAATCTACAGTCCTGAAGATCAAAAAGTGTTAAACAAGGTGCTTGAAATTATTCAAAACAGAACGCAATGCCTTATATCATTTACCGATGCAGTAAGAGATGAAGTCAAGGAAAATCAATGCATTCGCATTAAATAACTTAAACTATTTAAAGAATTATCATGGCTAATAAACTTGTTCCAAAAAAATTTCCAACCTCTCCCTTTATTGAAAACACAAAGGATTTGGGGGCCTTTATTCGAGCCCAAAGAACGCAACATGGGTTGGTAATTGATGAAGCGGCAAAGATGTTAGGTGTTTCAGTTGATCTTTTGTCGGGGGTTGAGAATGGCAACCGTAATGTCGGTATTGATAAGGTGTTACAAATTTTATCAGGCCTTGGCCTAAAGATGTCTATATTTACAAAAAAACAAGCGCATTACGCTGTTCTACCTGCTATTGAAACCTATAACCTTAAACAAACTTGAACAAGCTCAATTAAATAATAATTTGCTATCCTTCCTTACTTTTGGGGAAAGAGCATGTCAGCAAAGAGAATAATAATGCGACAATTAAGAGAACTACTAAGGCTTCGTTGTGAGGCAAAACAACATGCAAAAGATCCCATAATGAAGAAACATATAACTAAATCACAACTTCTTAGTTTGCTATCAATTGCCATATTAAATAAAGCAAGCTCTTTTATACGATGAGACATTTGAAGATGGATGCGAATATACCATACTTCTTTTAGCTTTAAAGCTGGCTTTTGTCCAGTCAACTTTCCTTTATTCCAAGGGATATGTATTTTAGATTCATTTTTTATAGTATCCATTTTTATTCACCTTTTATTAGTCTCTTATTAACATTGAAAACATTCAATAATGATTAAACAGTAACCATTTTTCATGTTTGACAAATGTACCATAAAAGGTACAATATTGATTATGAGTACTCAGCCAATCCTTTTTGTTAAGTTTTTTATGACCCAATCTGGTAATGAACCCGTGCTTGAATGGTTGAGAAATATGGAGAGAGAAAATAAAAAGATTATTGGTGAGGATATTAAACTTATCCAGTTTCGATGGCCTTAGGTATGCCTCTGGTGAGAAAAATGGAACCAGATCTATGGGAAGCCAGGAGTTGATTGGAACACGATAATATTTCAAGAGTTTTCTTTACTGTTGCTGGAAACCACATGATTTTATTACATGGTTTTATTAAGAAATCTCAGAAGTCTCAGAAATCTCCTAATAAAGAAATTGAGTTAGCCCGTAATCGAAAAAATGAATGGCTTAAGGGAACATAGAATGACAAATCAACATAGCGGAAGTAATTTGGATGATTTTCTTGAAGAAGAAGGGATTTTAGAGGAAGTTTCTGCAAAAGCACATAAACGTCTTTTAGCACTTCAGCTAGGTGACATTATGGAAGAAAAAAACATGACAAAAACTAGCTTGGCTGAAAAATTAAAAACCAGTCGTTCTCAATTGGATCGAATTCTTGATCCTGATAATTCATCTATCACACTGGAAGTATTAGAACGTGTTGCTCATGCGGTCGGTAAGAAATTGCACATAGGTTTTTCCTAAGTAAAGTTATCCATCCACACATAATATTTTTCTTGAAAAGAGCCACTTTCCATACAAGGCCATTTAATAATTTTGAACTTAAATAGATTGTATTATTCCACCCTTTAGAGGCCATTCGGATATTGTCTGAGGCTAATGTGTGCTCTGGCTATTCCTCATCCCATAGAAGAAACTATCGAACAAATATATTTTTTGTGTAAATTCTAAAAAGCTGCGACTTAAGGCTTTCATCTAAAATTAACTCTGATCACTCTCTGATTGCAGTAGTATTATTAACTTTATGAATTTGATATAACATTCTATCTCTCACTAAGGATACTACCTTTTAACTTGATTACGCCCGGATTCTTTTGCCTTATAAAGATTTCTATCCGCTGCTTCAATTAACAACTGTGGCAGGGTATTTCGTTCAGGTATCATTGTTGCTACACCAAGGCTGATGGTAACGTGCTGTTCAGTGCTTGAAAATTCATGTTTAATTACCAGCTTTTCGATGTTTTTTCGGAATATTTCCGCTAAAATTATTGCATCATCAGAGCTGGTTTTAGGTAGAACCGCAACAAATTCCTCACCACCATATCTAGCCACAAAATCAGTTGATCGTTTAATACTGCAATCCAGTGATTGAGCAACCTGTTTAAGACAATCATCACCGGCAAGATGTCCGTAATGGTCATTGTATTGCTTAAAAAAATCAATATCCATAAGAATCAATGACAATGGCTCATCGGAACGCATGGCTCGTTGCCACTCATTATTGAGGTAATTATCAAAGCAATAGCGATTAGAAATACTGGTCAATCCATCCAGATTGGAAAGATTTTTTAATAAATCACTCTGCTTTTTTGTAATAAGATGATTTCTGACTCGTGCACGGACAATGTTTTTATTAAAGGGTTTGGTAATATAATCTATGGCTCCTAACTTTAACCCCTTATATTCATCTCCCTCTTCATTTAATGAGGTAATAAAAACAATAGGTACATCTTTGCTGCGTTCATCCGCTTTGAGTTGCTGACAAACTTCATAACCATCAATATCCGGCATAACAATATCCAAAAGAACCAAATCAGGTAGTGAGGACTCAATATAGTGAAGAGCATCCTTACCATCATTAACTGTATCAATTTGATAATCACTTTTAAGTAATTTTTTTAACAGAGCAGTATTGGCTTTAATATCATCAACCAGAAGTACTTTACAGTCTTTTAAATCCAATTTTCCAATCCTTTTAACTTTCTTCTATGTAATCAATATCCAGATATTCTATATAGGATATCACTTCAGTCAGATGGCGTAATACAAGGGTTTTATTTTCAGCCTTGGCAGCCTGTTCAACAGCCAGAAAAATTCGGGAGAGTTTTTCCATATTATAATTTTGACTGGCTCCCTTTAATCCATGTCCTAGGCGGTGACATGTTTTAAAGTCATCCTCTTGCAGACTCTTGTGCATGGTATCAATTGCTGTTTTTATTTCATCAAGGAAATCAGGCACCAGATCAGAAAAATCCGCATCAATCTGAACAGTGTATATTTGACTGCTAATACCTGCAAGTAAATTAAGTAAGGCTTGTTTTTTTACGGGTTTTGATAAAAAGTCACTACAGCCCGCAGCAAAACATTGCTGCTGTTCCTCACCAAGAACATGTGCGGTAAAAGCAATCACGGGTGTATTATTGCGATTATTTTTCTGCTCCCAGTCACGAATAGCCCGAGTCGCCTCATAGCCGTCCATAATCGGCATTTGCATATCCATCAATACCACATCAAAATCTCTGTCCTGAAACAATTCAACTGTGCTTTTACCATCATGAGTGGTAACTATTTTTACCGGTGTCTGCTGCAAAAATTTAGTGATCACATCACGATTGGCCTTAATATCCTCAGCCAGAAGAAGTCGTAACGGTGCAACAGGCTTATCATTTTTTTCAAGCATTTTAATTGATTCAGCTGTACTGCGAAGATGGTGAAGGGGTTGTTCAATAAGTGATTGTTCTGTGTAGGGTAATCGTGCGGTAAAACAGAAGTTACTGCCCTTTCCAAACTCACTGCTGACCCAAATATCACCATCCATTAGTTCAACCAGATGTTTGCAAATAGTAAGCCCAAGGCCTGTTCCACCAAATTTCCGTGATGTTGAGCTATCAGCCTGAGCAAAATCCTCAAAAATATGAGTTAGATTGTTTTCCTCAATGCCGATCCCTGTATCTTGTACACAAAATTTAAGCATTTCAGGCTTTGATGAATCTGTTGCATGATGCACCTGTAAGTTAACAGAGCCTTTAGGAGTAAATTTGATGGCATTGCCCAATAAATTAAATAATATTTGTTTAAGCCTTTTTTGGTCACCCAGACAAGTAGTGTGAATATCAGGTGCAATCCGCAAGTTTAATTGTAGATTTTTGTTATCTGCTGAGACACCCAGTAGAGCTTTTATTCTCTCAACCAGTTCAACTAAATCAAAGGGAGCTTTTTCCAGAACAATTTGACTTGCTTCAATTTTTGACAGATCAAGAATATCATTGATAATATCCAGCAGATGTTTTCCGGATGAGTTTAATATCTCTATATCTTCTTTTTGCTCAGCGGAAGCTGATTCGGATAATAATTCCGTCATTCCCAGTATGGCATTCATCGGAGTTCGAATCTCATGACTCATATTTGCCAAAAAAACACTTTTAGCTTTATTAGCCTTTTCCGCACTAATTTTTGATTTTTCAAGTTCTCTTTCAGTTAGCTTTCGTTCCTTAATTTCATTGCGTAAATAAAAGTTTTTTTGTTTTAGTTCCTGATTTGCCTGCTCTAAAGAAAGTTTGGCTTTTTTCAGTTCATCAGCATATTCGTTACGTTCTCTAAGGGTGGTTTGAAGCTCCATTGTAGTTTGTATGGTCTTTGCATTATTACGAGAGTTGACAATGGCCAGACCCAATACCTTACTGATCGCCAGAGTCAAATTAAAATAATATTCCTTATATTTAGTGAAAGTAAATCCATCTACGCTCAAAATCCCCAGCACCTGTTCTTCATGCTTTAACTTGAGCCGAAATCCTTCCCTGCGTCTATTCCAGGAATAGTCAGCCCGAAGTTTTTTAAATTTTTCTTTAATCTGACGGGAATTATCCAGAGAATTCTCCTCACTCCAAATTTTACCCATCTTTCCATTTGTCAAAGAAACAAAAACCAGGTTTTTGGGGGCTGTCAAAATGGTGTATAGTTCCAGGAATTTATCAATAATTTCATTTTCTACCTTGATCTTTGACAGGTCGAACATCAGCTCATACATCACACCATAATCTGCCATATGTCTGCGAGATTCTTCGAGTTCTTCAATCAGTTCTTGTTTCTCAGCCTTAACCTTATAATCCTGAACAATGGCCTGGATACTATTTTGTAGCCTTTCCAAACTGACATTTATAATTTCATAGGGGAGATTGACCTGTGTGGCGAATTGTTCAAGTTTCTTTTCAACATGGGTATCGACGCCAGTGTCGAGCAAAACTATTTTTGTGGCCGAATCATTATAATATTGCTTCAGCATCTCCTGATCCATTCCAAGCTGTTCCAGGTGTTCCCGCCAGACGGCTAACATGCCAGGATAAACTAGGCAGGCTCCTTGCCTCAGGTATTCATTTATCTGTTCGGTAGCAATAAGCAGATTGAAGCAATAGGGAAGCTTCTCACAAAAATAATTATTATTGCTGTTGTTGATTGTTTTTGCTGCTTCCGCTGTAATACAGCAGTTACCGATGATGTGATGAAAAAGACATTGTTTATTTGGGGGGTGAATGTTCCCTAAAAAGGCTTGTGGGTCATTACAAGGATGGTCTGGATTGGCCGGGAAAGTTGATAAGCGAATATTCTTTCGATTCATCACACTCAAAACCGCTTTTGTCTCTTTCTTGATATATTGACATACAATCAGACAAAGATCATTCTGTTGTTTCATGGATCCACCGCAAAGGATATTTTCCCCACTGGCGAACGGCTTTGGAAATAGAGAGCAAGGTCTCTTCCTGAATCTGCCAGGGGATCTCTCCATGATTATCAGCAAGGATAAACCCACCTCCTGAGCCTGCAGCTCTGATGGCTGCCTTCACATTGGCTTCAGCCTGATCAGCATTCCAGTTTCTCATCCGAATTCCATTTAAATTACCAAGTATATTCAATTTAGACTGATCTTTGATTTCTTTCAGATCTTCTTCGGCACTTACGCCAACCATTGTAGTGCCAGTTTGAGCGAGTAGATCAAGGATGCTAAGACATCGGCCTGAAGCCATATGAATTGCAGTGGGGCCCTTGATTCTGGAAATGGTTCGTTTATCAACATCAAATCCATTTTTTATATAATCATCCCTGAATGTGATGGTGCTGGAAGCCACCGGATCATAGTAACAAATAGCGCTTGCACCGGCCTCTAATTGTGCATTGGCCCAGGCCACGCAAAATTCTTCGTTTAATGCCATCAATCGTTGGAACAGAACGTGATACTGAAATATTAAATCAAAATAACGCTCAAAACCCATCTGCATCACAGGAAGGGAAAAAGGGGACATCACCACTCCGATAATAGGCACAGTATCTCCAACAGCTTCCTTCATCAATCGGGTGGCTTTTAGTACTTCAAGTAGCCTTGGAGAATCTTCAGGCCTGGGGAGTTCAAGAATTTCAATATCCTCAAAATTCCGAATAATCGGAGCCCCCGAATTGGGAGGACCGTTCTTGCGGAAGATGCTTTGTCCCCCCATGGCTTCAGTTTCAAGAGAGGCGTAAAAAAAGTTATACAGGCAATCATGTCCGAATTTTTTCAGCATCCGCAACTGCCCATCTGCGACTTGCTCCCCTTTTTGAAAATATTCCTGGATTGACAAGCCCAGTTCTTTGGCTCCATGCATGGAAACCAATAAAAACAGCGGAACCCGATCAGGTTCATTCTGACTTAAAGTTGCCAATACCCGTTCCATTGAATTCATGATTTAGGTACCTGAATGTTTAATTTGAATAATGCTACGGATTACCTTAATAACATCTGCAGCAGATTTTACAATATAATCAGCCCTCACTTCTTTGACCAAGTCTGGATCAATACGAAAGGGAGCCCCACCTACGACTAACTTAACGGGATAGTTCTTTTGCTGAAATTGCTCATAAACTTCTGAAATGGATAAGGCAGAAGGTAACATCAAAGTGGAGATTAAAAGAATTTCGATGTTTTCCTCCATGGTTTTTTCAACCAGGGCAGAAGCAGAAATACCGATACCGAAATCCTCAATGGTAAAACCAGCGCTGCGTATAATTGAGCAGACTATAGTCTTACCGAGGGAATGAAAATCCTCTAAAACTGCAATCGCCATCCTGGGATTGTCTGTAACTGTGCCGCTTTCATCCAGTAGATTTTGAGCAATCCATTCTTCACAAAAACGGGCACTCCAGTACACCTGTGACAGGCCGTATTTCCCTTCTTCCCAACCTTGACCAATATCTTCCAAAACAGGGATAAATATTTCTTCTACCAAAGAGAGGGAATCCCGTTCTTTAGTGAGGCGTTTGGAAATACTCTCGGCTTGAAGCCGATTCAGAGACAGTAATGCTTCCTTTAGCTTTTGTTGTTTTTGAAAGATTTGATCCATATTAATTCCAGGTAATAGTCTTCAATAAAATAAATTTTTTACTCTAGTCCCAATAAACTGTATTCACTATCTGGCCACGGATTCAGGTACTATTCGTTATCGATCCATTCCAATGGATATCTTCCCCATTTTTTCACGGCTTTAGAAATGGAGAGCAAAACATCTTCTGAAACTTGCCAGGGGATCTCACCATGATTATCTGAAAGAATAAATCCCCCGCCTTTTGCTGCGCTGGCGATCGCCAGTTTTACATTTTCCTCAGCTTGTTCAGGAGTCCAATGCCTCATTTCAATGCCATTTAGATTACCAAGTACGCTCATCCGCTTATTGCAGATCTTTTTCAATTTCGACATATCTTCATGGGTTGTTACGCCAATCAGAGCTGTACCGGTGGATGCAATATCGTCAATGATTGGTTCACAGCGACCCGAAGCAAAATGCGTTGCCGTAGGGCCATTTATATTGGCAATAGTTCGCTTCGCTACTTTTAGCCCTGTTTCCCTGTACAGGTCAGGTGGAATCATAGTATTGGAAGAAAAGGGATCAAAATAACCGATTGCCGTTGCGCCAGCATTGAGTTGCGCATTTGCCCAGGCTGCACAAAAAGCCTCATTTTTACTCATCAGCAGATCAAATGCCTTGCGATTATTCTCAATCAAATTGATATAAGCATCTAAACCCATTTGTATAATCGGCGAAGAAAATGGTGACAATACCACTCCAATAATGGGTATGCTGTCACCTGCTTCTTC
The DNA here is from genome assembly GCA_025655455.1 of gamma proteobacterium symbiont of Taylorina sp. Lineage (GTDB taxonomy): Bacteria > Pseudomonadota > Gammaproteobacteria > GRL18 > GRL18 > GRL18. Next base: position 68,856 of record JAHXIV010000018.1, on the reverse strand, counting down.
TTTCATAATCCGGGTTGCTTCTAAAACTTCAGACAGATTTTCTGACTCACTTGGATCTGGAAATGTCAAAGCTTCGATATCACTCAAATCATTAATCATAGGCCTACCGGCATTAGGTGGGCCGTCATCGCGGTATATCACGCTGCCCCCAATTGACTCCATTTCAGCGGCAAGGTAGAAAATATTATAGTAGCAATCATGTTCGTATTTTTGTTGCATACGAATCTGACCCTCAGCTACATTTTTTCCATTTTTGAAATAGTCTTCAATAGAAAGACCTAGCTCTTTTGCACCATGCATAGTTACAAAAAGAAACCAGGGAACGCGATCCGGTTCTTCATACCCCAGGGTTGTTAGAACACGTTGCATAGAGGTTAGTTCAGGATGACTCATTTTAGGAACCACTCAGATGTTCAATAATGCCAATAACTTCTGATGCGTTATTTGCAACAGCATCAGCCATAATCTCTTCTTTTAATATCGCATCAAATCTAAATGGGGCACCACCTGCTATGATTTTGATTTTCTTACCAGACTGCTCCAGGGCCTGCCTCAAATTATTGATGCGTAATACTGAGGGAAGCATTAATGCAGAAACTAATAGAATGTCTATATCTTCTTCAATGACTTTATTGGCTAATTTATCTACGGAAATTCCAGCACCAAAATCCTGAATCTGGTATCCCCCTCCTTTGACAATAGAATAGACTATGCGTTTGCCTAAACTATGGAAGTCTTCCAGAACCGCAATTGCCAGTTTTGGTGATTCTTTTTTTACGAATAATTTATCTTCAAATGCAGTGTCCAGCCACTGTTCACAAAATTGCCCAGCAGCGTAGACCTGCGTCAAAGCCACACGGCCATCTTCCCAGCCAGAACCGATAGATTCCAGTACGGGGATCATAATAGAATCTACAACTTCTGTTGGAGCAGTCGTTGTAATTAAGTCTTCAAGAATTAATTTTGCCTTGATTCTATCTAATGACAATAGCGCTGTTTTAAGGCGAGATTGATAAAGTTCTGAATTTTCCATAAAATTGTAATATCAGTTATTTTCTTCTGGTAATCTTTTCTGTAGCTTGATTACCTGAGTTAAGTAGGAAAACTGTCTGTTAAACAGGTTTGGCTACACCAAAAAAATAAATTTTTAACTTACAACTTAATAATAGAAATATCATCTCATAAAGTCAAGCCTGAGTTATCCCCCCACAAATTTTTTAGGATAATTACAAAAAATGACTGACTTTCATGGTGAATCATGATCAATTTGTTCAACACAACCAATTTGTTCTTTAATATTAGAGCAATCTAAAAGACCGTTATTGGCTAAAACAAGGCAACTGTAGTTTTCAAAATATATCATAACACAACATATTTTATTGATTTTGAAATGTCTGCTTTTTGCTAAAATTCAGGATGGATAAAATTGACTCGAATCGCTGCAATGTACAATGAGCAGTATTTATAGATTGAGTTTTTGTTCTCTAGGATGAAAGTGAAATGCCTTCTAGAAGGGTGACTACAAATCTGGTTATTTTGTAAAGAATTCTATGTATCAATATAAGTATACTATTTAGTATACCGATGGTGGTATACCAATAAAAAGCAATACAGTATGCTTGAAGTTCTTTACTCAACTGTTACAAAAGGTCTAATCAGTGTGAAAACAAAAATTTTAACAATGCTATATCCTATTTAAGAAATGATGGAAAGTAGTAATAACTGTTTTAGGGCAGAGGTCACATTTTAAGAGTTTATATTATTTTTCAATATGTAGTTTAAAACTGTGGGCACGGTATGGGCACAGTTTGGGCACAAGCTAAAAATGGTGGAATTTTATAGTCTGAGGGTAGAGGTCATTCTTTGTTTTGAATGACATTTATGATCTGTAAGTACATGAAAAACAAGAAAATGGTGCGCCTGAGACGATTCGAACGTCCGGCCAATGCCTTCGGAGGGCACTACTCTATCCAGCTGAGCTACAGGCGCATTTTGGTGTTGGAGACTATACACTAGTTTATCGTATTTACAAATAAATAACGATTTCTATTGATATTTTTATATAAAATCACTATGATCGCGTGTTATTTTCTACGCTTACCAGCAATTTGTATCTGCTGAGGTGATTTCCGTTTTTAAAGTTCTTGATACTAATAATCTTAATTAGTATGGATGTATTTTATTTACTATGGAAAAGAGTATTTAACCCAAAAAAACTGATTTTTATATTAATTAACAAGAGTTTAACCAGAGTAATATTATGGCTGATTTAAGCAAATACCGTAACATAGGCATATTCGCACACGTTGATGCGGGTAAGACAACAACAACTGAACGTATTTTGAATTTGACGGGCAAGACCCATAAGATTGGTGAAGTACATGATGGTGAAGCAACTACTGACTTCATGGATCAGGAGCAGGAGCGTGGTATTACCATTCAGTCTGCTGCTACTTCCTGTGAGTGGGACGGTCACCGTATGAACATTATTGACACCCCGGGACACGTTGACTTCACAATTGAAGTTTATCGTTCATTAAAAGTATTGGATGGTGGTGTTGGTGTTTTTTGTGGTTCAGGTGGTGTTGAGCCTCAGTCAGAAACTAACTGGCGTTATGCTAATGAATCCGGTGTTGCTCGTGTTATTTTTGTTAATAAACTAGACCGTTTAGGTGCTGATTTTTACCGTGTGGTTGGTCAGATTGATAATGTATTGAAAGCCAATCCTTTAGTGATGACTTTACCAATTGGTATTGAAGACGACTTTGTTGGTGTCGTTGATTTGTTGACTCGGAAGGCCTGGGTTTGGGATGATTCAAATGATCCTTCAAACTATAAATTAGAAGATGTGCCTGCGGATATGGTTGATAAAGTCGAAGAATATCGTGAACAACTAATAGAAATTGCGCTTGAGCAAGATGACGATCTAATGGAAGCTTATCTGGAAGGTGAAGAGCCTTCAATTGATGACATTAAACGTTGTATTCGTAAGGGTACGATTGCATTGGATTTCTTCCCTACACTCTGTGGTTCTGCGTTTAAGAACAAAGGTATTCAACCTGTATTGAATGCAGTCGTTGATTATCTGCCAAACCCAACTGAAGTCAACCCTCAGCCAGAAGTGGATATAGATGGTAATGAAACCGGTGAATATGCTCTTGTTGATCCAGAAAAACCAGTGCGAGCTTTAGCATTTAAAATTATGGATGATCGCTTTGGTGCTTTGACCTTTATGCGTATTTATTCCGGTCGTGTTGATAAAGGTACGACTTTATTGAATACATTCACAGGTAAAACAGAACGTATTGGTCGTATTGTTGAAATGCATGCAGATTCTCGTGAAGAACTGGATTTCTGTGAAGCGGGTGATATTGTGGCTTTCGTTGGTTTGAAAAATACTCAAACAGGTCATACTTTATGTGATGTCAAACAGCCTGCTACTTTAGAACCAATGGTATTCCCTGATCCTGTTATCTCTATTGCAATCAATCCGAAAGATAAGGGTGGATCTGAGAAAATGGGTATTGCTCTGAACAAAATGGTGAAAGAAGATCCTTCTTTCCATGTAGAAACAGATGAAGAAAGTGGTGAGACTATTCTTAAGGGAATGGGTGAACTACATTTGGATATCAAGATTGATATTCTTAAGCGTACACATGGCGTTGATGTTGAAGTGGGCAAACCTCAGGTGGCCTATCGTGAATCCATAACACAGGTTATTGAAGACAGCTATACGCATAAGAAGCAGTCTGGTGGTTCGGGTCAGTTTGGTCGTATTGATTATACCATTCAGCCTGGTGAAGTTGGCAGTGGCTATACATTTGAGTCCACTGTAACGGGTGGTAATGTTCCAAGTGAATACTGGGGTGCTATTGAGAAAGCCTTTGGTCGTATGATGGTAGAAGGTGTTTTGGCAGGCTTCCCTGTGGTTGATGTTGCTGTTAACTTGCAGGATGGTGCTTACCATGCAGTAGATTCATCTGCAATGGCTTTTGAATTAGCTGCTAATGGAGCTTATCGTCAGTCCATGCCAAAAGCCGGCCCACAATTACTTGAACCTATCATGAAAGTAGATGTTTTCACACCTGAAGATCATGTAGGTGATTGTATTGGTGACTTGAATCGTCGTCGCGGCATGATTAAAGATCAGGAATCAACTCCTACAGGTGTTCGTATTAAAGCGGATGTTCCTTTAAGTGAAATGTTTGGTTATATTGGCGATCTGCGTACTATGACTTCAGGTCGTGGTCAGTTCTCCATGGAATTTTCTCACTATAACGCATGTCCTAAGAATGTGGCTGAAGAAGTGATTAAAGAGACCAAAGAACGTAAGGAATCGAAGAAGAAGAAGTAAAACTGAAAATTTACTTTTTTATTCATCGGTTTTAATCAAATCAGGCGAATAAATTCGTCCCTACAGTTAAAAATTTATATTTGTAGGGCGAATTCATTCGCCTTTTTTGTTATTGAAAAATATAATTCAGTAAAACAAATCATCTGGATAAGTCAGTGGAACAACAAGAAACAAAAGACTCGTTACAAGACGAACCGGTTTATCATCATCAGTTAGTTGGGAAATCAATTACTGTTTTGGGCACTGCTCACGTTTCTAAGGCCAGTGCTGACAAAGTTAAGGAACTATTAGCATCAGGGCAGTATGATGGTGTCGCCATTGAACTTTGTCCCAGTCGTTATAATAGTATGATTAATCCGGATAGTCTGGCAAAGATGGATTTATTCCAGGTTTTCAAAGAAGGCAAAGCCTCAATGGTCATAGCTTCTTTAGCCCTGGGTGCTTATCAGCAGAAAATGGCGGATGAGTTTGGCATTGAACCGGGTGCTGAAATGCGCATGGCCATAGAACAGGCAAAAGAGATGAAGTGTGAAATTCATCTGATTGACCGTGAAATTGGTACGACATTAAAGCGTGTTTATAGTAATGTACCCTGGTGGAAGAAAATGGGTATTGTCGGTGGTTTATTAGGTAGTGTTTTTTTTAATGAAAAAGTTTCAGAAGAAGAAGTTGAAAGGTTGAAAGAGGGAGATATTCTTGAAACGACTTTTGCTCAGTTTGCGGAAGAAGCGAAGGAACTTTTTGGACCATTAATTGATGAACGTGATCAATACATGGCTGCCCGTATAGAGCAAGTTGTTGCTGATTCAGATAACCAGTCCATACTTGCAGTTGTTGGTGCAGGGCATTTAAAAGGCATTGAGTCTTATCTTGCTCAGGATGAACAGATTGATATTATTGCAGGGCTGCATAGTAATGCACAGCAGAAAATTGATCAGCTGGATGCATTGCCTGAAAAAAGTATCTGGCCGAAATTCATTCCATGGATGATTGTTGCTATATTATTAACCGGTTTTGCAATTGGTTTTAATAAGAGTACGGATTTAGGTATTCAATTAATTATTTACTGGGTATTAATTAATGGCTCATTATCTGCGTTAGGTGCTGCTATTGCCAAAGCTCATCCGCTAACTGTTGTAGGGGCATTTTTTGCGGCTCCACTAACTTCGTTAAATCCTACTATTGGTGCCGGCATGGTTACGGCAGCTATTGAACTTTATTTAAGAAAACCCAATGTTGGTGATTTTAGCGATCTAAAGAAAGACACAACGCATGTTTCAGGCTGGTGGAAAAATAAAGTAGCAAGGACTTTACTGGTATTTTTCTTTTCAACTTTAGGTTCAGCTATTGGAACTTATGTGGCGGGTTTTTTGATTTTTGAAAAAATAATGGGGTGACGTTCGGGAAATTGAGTGTTTAATCCGTGTTTTGGAGTACAACCACTGTCATTTCCGAGCGTTCTTTTTCATGTACGCTCTCATCTTTTCGCACTGATCTTCTCGTTCGGCTCTAGAAGTAAACCAGACGTAGTCAAACGGAAATTTCTTGCTTCGAGTATTCCAGTTTTCAGCATATTCTGCTGGTTTGAACTTATCTGCACTGACTTCTATAAAGGCAATACTGATAATTTTTTTGTCAGGCATTTCTTTTTGCAAATAATAGGGAATGCCATAATCTGTTCTGGTATGACCTGCACCGGCAATGAGCACCAGTCCTTCATTGTCTGGGGAGGAAAGCTGTTTTTGTATTGCCAGAGTCATGGCTATATCTCTGGTTTGTTGTCCTGCTAACATGGGGGAGAGCATTTTTTCCGGCAGCATATCACAATGAGCTGCTTGTATTTCCTGCTCCAATTCCCTTTTTAATTCAACATCATATTGGTATTTCTTGTGCATAGCCTGGTACTGAGTATTTAAGACTTTGGTTCCCTGTTTAATCACTTTTCTGACTTGTTTAGAATTAAGGTTGGCTGCAATAATTGTTAATTTGTTGTGGATTGCACTATCAAATACCGGGCGATAATATCGCCACTCTGGCCATCCGGTTTTTTCCCATGCAACTATTTTGGCAAACTCATCTGTTTTTACTGCTGATTTTTCTTGAAATTGACTGATAGTTTGCTGTTGATTCTGATCCAGCATTTCAAATGCAATGGCTGGTTTTTGCTGTTGTTGAACCAGTTGATCAATTATTTGAGCCTGTAGTTGATGGTGTTTGCTATTATCATGTGTTTCACCCAATAAAATAACATCAAATAATGAGATTTTTTTATTCAAAATGTCTGTAGAGATAGTTTGCTGTTCTGATACAGACCAGATTTTATTAACAAGAGGATGGTTTCGGGTGTTTTCAGTATAGGTTATTTGATCAACTGACTGTATCTGACAGCCTGATATTAGATAAATTAGCCCGATAATAACAAGAAAATAATAATTTTCAGGCTTGCTATTTGAATTTGTATCATCATTTTTCATAGAATTTTTGCCTGTTTAATAATTACCTTAATCCCTAAGTTATTGTAGTTTTTAATTTAAGTGTCCTTAGCCAATACTAATTTTACTCCAGCTTGGTCGTGGAAATTATCTCACTTTCCGGAGCCAGAATAATCTCAAGCCTACGGTTCTGTTCACGTCCTTCAGGTGTATTGTTGTCTGCGACGGGTCGATAGGGACCGTAAGCAACAGCACGTAAATGTTGTGGGTCAATCCCTTTAGTTTGTAAATAATGCACCGACTTTATTGCACGAATTGCTGAGAGTTCCCAGTTGGTTGAAAAAAATTCTTTATTCTTTTCAGAAATACGCATGCTGTCAGTGTGACCTTCAAGACTGACAATACGTTCAGGATATTGCTGCATAATATTGGCAATTTGATCCAGTATAAGCCTGCCTTCATAACTTAATGAGGTCGAACCTATGGCATAGGCAATATCACTATCTATACTGATGAGTGTCACTTTATCTCGCAAATTACTAATAGCTATAGATTTTTCCTCTAACAAGGTATCAACTTTTTCTTTTAGTGCTTCAATTTCATTTGTTGCTGCTTTCTTTTCATCCTTTAGCCTGAATGATTCCTGTTCAAGTGTTGCAACTTGTTGATTCAAATCATAGCTCTGCTGATTTATCTGTTCCAATTCTATTGCATAAGTACTAAGCTGCTGTTCAGCTTGCTGTAGTTCATTATTGTGCTTAACAATTTTGTCTTCAGCCTGTTTTAACTTGTTTTTAATCTCATTAACTTCAGTCTCAGATGTAATGCTCTCCTGTAACTGTGTTTTGAGTTGATCCCGGGTTATGAGCAAATTTTTCATTTTTTGCTGAAATTGATTCAGTTTATTATTTTGATCTTGAAAATCAGCGGTTAATTTTATCTTTTTTTCTTCTTCAAACTTAAATTTTTCTGTCAGGCTGGAATATTCCTGATTCAGTGTTTGCAGCTTCAGATTTAATTCATCACGGGTTTGCTGTAGAGTTGCAACTTTATTGCTTAATTCTTTTTTATTACTCAATTGAAATTTGAGTTGTTGCTCAAGAGATAAATGCTTTTTCTCCAGTGAAGAATTTTTTTGTTTGAATTCCAGATTAGTTGTTTGCAGATTACTGCTATTTAATTTAAGAGAATTTATCTGGGATTGTGAATCGCTGAGCTGCTGCCCAAATGTATTTTTTTGTAATATTACTTCATCTAATTTGATAGACAGAGAACGATTCTGCCCATCAATATCATTGAGTTTGTTCTCTAATTGATTGATCTGTTCATTAAAAGTGCTGGTCTTTAGTTTTAATTGCTTATGTTCATTCAGATAAAATCCCCAACCAGTAAGACCGGCAAGTGCCAAAAAAATTAAAGCAGTAGTGAATCTAGACATTTTCCCCTCCAGAAAGTAAAAACAACAGATTTTTTATAATAATATTTTGTGATAATGTAAATATGCTGTAATCATCTCAGCATAGCATAAAAATTTTTGGTTTTAACAAATCATAGAGGTTATTGATCTGATAAGTTGTTAGGAAATTGGCAATTATAGTTTTAAATTAGTAGTATAGACCAACGAGAAATGAAAGGGTATAATGTTCGGCTCTTTCGTCCCGCTACAATTTTCTAATTAATAAAAACAGCTATTGGGCGTAGGTATTTATATTCACCATTCTTTATTTAAAAAGAGTTATTTAATTGGGACAGTTAATGCCAATATTTGAAACGCAGCCAATCTATAAATTACCATTTGATGGTATCAATCCACCTGAGTCTTTAGAATCCACCCTCTATCGACCCTCATTTGAAAAAGACAATTGCGGCTTTGGTTTAATTGCCCATATGGATGGTGCCGGTAGTCACTGGTTAGTAAGTACGGCCATTGAAGCTCTGGCACGTTTGACCCATCGTGGTGCAATTTCTGCTGATGGTAAAACAGGTGATGGTTGTGGCTTACTCTTGCAAAAGCCTGATGCCCTTATGCGTGCGGTTGCACAGGAGCAGGGTTTTAATTTAAGTAAAAATTATGCTGTTGGTGTTGTTTTCCTTACTCAGGATGAAGCTGTTGCTGAAAAAGCCAGAATTCAGGTGAATAAAGAACTGACTGCAGAAGGTCTGGAAGTGGCTGGCTGGCGTGTTGTTCCTGTCGATGAAAGTGCCTGTGGGGACGAGGCTCTGAAGTCATTACCTCAAATAGAACATGTGTTTGTTAATGCTGCTGCCGATATGGATACAGCGACATTTGATCGTCATCTTTATATTGCCCGCCGTCGTGCTGAAAAAGCCATACAAACAAATGATGATGTTTTTTACATCCCCTCTATGACTTCTCTGGTGATTTCATATAAGGGGTTGGTGATGCCGGAGTTTTTACCGGTGTTTTATAAAGACCTCAATGATCCTCGTCTTGCCTCAGGCATGTGTGTCTTTCATCAACGTTTTTCAACCAATACCTGGCCGCAATGGCGTCTGGCACAGCCATTTCGTTATCTTGCCCATAATGGTGAAATTAATACAATTCAGGGTAACCGTAACTGGTCTGTGGCTCGTGGTCATAAATTTAAAACCCCTTTGATTCCAAATATGGAGGATATTCGTCCTTTAGTGTCTATGACGGGTTCAGATTCCAATAGTATGGATAATATGCTGGAAGCACTGCTGGCCGGCGGTATGGATATTTTCCGTGCGATGCGTTTATTGATTCCACCCGCATGGCAGAATGTGGATACCATGGACGCAGATTTAAAAGCATTTTATGAATACAATTCTATGCACATGGAAGCATGGGATGGCCCTGCCGGCGTGGTGATGACTGATGGTCGTTATGCTGCCTGTACTCTGGATAGAAACGGCTTGCGTCCTGCCCGTTATGTGATTACAAAAAATACTCAGGGCAGCAATGGAATCAAGGATGCGACCTATTCGGATTGTGTCATTACGCTGGCATCAGAAACAGGTGTTTATGAGTATAGTGAATTGGATGTGGTCTCTAAAGGTCGTTTAAAGCCGGGTCAAATGCTGGCTGCAGATACCCATAGCGGAGAGTTAATGCTGCCTGATGATGTAGATACACATCTTAAAGCTCAGAATCCCTACAAAGACTGGTTAAGTAAGGGGGTTAAATATCTCAAGTCGGAATTGGTTGAACCTTCCTCTGTTGTCGGCTGTATGGATGATGCCACCTATCAGGTGTATGAAAAACAATTTCAGATTACTAATGAAGAAAAAGAATACGTTATTAAAGTGCTGGCAGAAAATGCCGCTGAAGCCATCGGTTCAATGGGTGATGATACGCCAATGGCGGTATTGTCCAGCCGTGTCAGACCTTTATATGATTATTTTCGTCAGCAGTTTGCTCAGGTCACCAATCCGCCCATTGATCCGATTCGTGAAAGTATTGTTATGTCACTGGAGACCTGTCTTGGGGCAGAAAAGAATTTATTTTCAGAAACCGCTGCTCATGCTGAACGTTTAATTGTCGATTCTCCTGTCCTTTCCTGTGCTAAATATGAAAGTCTGGTGAATATTGATAACCCTGATTATAGCAATATCATTATTGATCTGAATTTTTCATCTGAAATATCTCTTAAAGATGCTCTGCTTGATGTTTGTAATACAGCAGAGCAGGCAGTGCTTGATGGTCAAGTCATTATTATTCTTGATGATAAAAATCTGCAAAATGATAAAGTGACTCTGCATGCATTAATGGCAACCGGTGCTGTTCATCATCACTTGATTGCCAAAGGTCTACGCTGCGATGCCAATATTATTGTAAAAACAGGTTCGGCTCGTGATCCGCATCATTTTGCTGCATTGATTGGTTATGGTGCTTCAGCCGTATATCCTTATATGGCTTATGAAACATTAGCTAAATTAATTAAACTCAAAGAAATTGCAGAAACCAGTATTGGAAAAGTGACCAAAGCCTATCGTAAAGGGATTAATAAGGGCTTGTTTAAAGTCATGTCAAAAATGGGTATTTCAACCATTGCCAGTTACCGTGGATCACAATTATTTGAAGCCATCGGTATTGATGAAGAAGTGACTGAAATGTGCTTTAAAGGTACGACCAGTCGTATTGCCGGTGCCGGGTTTACTGATTTTGAATCCGATCAACGCTTTTTGAACAAAGTGGCATGGAATCCTCGCAAGACCAATGACCATGGCGGTATTTATCGCTATGTACATGGTGGTGAGTATCACGCTTATAATCCGGATGTAGTGCTGTATCTGCAGCAGGCAGTTCAGTCCAGTGATTATAATGCCTATAAAAAATATGCGCATGAAGTCAATAATCGACCCACTGCCACTTTGCGTGATTTATTGAAATTACGTGAGGATATTGAGTCTGTTTCTATTGATGATGTCGAACCCGCAGAGGCTTTATTCAAACGCTTTGATAGTGCGGCAATGTCATTGGGCGCATTATCACCTGAGGCACACGAAACTTTGGCGGAAGCGATGAACCGTTTAGGTGCACGCTCAAATTCGGGTGAAGGTGGAGAAGATCCGGATCGTTTTAATACCTTAAAAGTTTCCAAGATTAAACAGATTGCCTCGGGTCGTTTTGGTGTGACACCACACTATCTGGTCAATGCAGAAGTCCTGCAGATTAAAATTGCTCAGGGGGCAAAGCCGGGTGAAGGTGGCCAGTTACCGGGTCATAAAGTGGATATTAATATCGCCAGGCAACGTTATTCTGTTCCGGGTGTGACCTTAATTTCACCGCCTCCACATCATGATATTTATTCCATTGAAGACTTATCGCAATTAATCTATGACCTGAAACAGGTCAATCCAAAGGCATTAGTTTCTGTGAAGCTAGTGTCTGAGCCGGGTGTGGGTACAATTGCTGCCGGTGTGGCTAAAGCCTATGCCGATTTAATTACCATTTCCGGATATGATGGCGGTACAGCGGCCAGTCCGCTAGCCTCCGTTAAATATGCCGGTTCACCATTTGAATTGGGACTGAGTGAAACTCAACAGGCTCTGCGTGCCAATGATTTGCGTGGTAAAATTCGCCTTCAGGCGGATGGTGGTTTAAAAACCGGTCTGGATATTATCAAAGCGGCTATTTTAGGGGCTGAAAGCTTTGGTTTTGGTACCGCACCAATGATTGCCATGGGTTGTAAATACTTAAGAATTTGTCATTTAAATACCTGTGCCATGGGTGTTGCCACTCAAAACCAGGAACTACGCCAGCATCATTTTATCGGCAAGGTTGAAATGGTCATGAACTACTTTAAGTTTGTGGCACAGGAAACCCGCGAGTGGATGGCTTCTCTGGGTGTGACTAAACTGGAAGAGCTGATCGGTCGCACTGATTTATTGGACGTCATTGAAGGCAGCACTGTACGTCAGTCAAAATTGGATATGTCACCTTTATTAAAAACTATTGATGATGTTGAAAAGCCCAGATTTTGTGTAGAGGCAAGCAATGAACCTTATGATAAGGGTGAATTAGCTGAACAGATGGTTACTGATGCTCTGGCAGCGATTGAAGCTAAATCAGGTGGTCTGTTTGAATATGATGTGAGAAATGTGGATCGTTCCATTGGTGCTCGTCTCTCCGGTGAAATTGCATCCCGTCACGGTAATCTTGGTATGAGTGATACACCGATTACCATTAAGATGAAAGGTTCTGCAGGACAGAGTTTAGGTGTCTGGAATGCCGGTGGTTTACATCTTGAACTGGAAGGTGATGCCAACGACTATGTTGGTAAAGGCATGGCTGGTGGTCATATCGCAGTCAATCCTGCTTGTGGAACCACGTTTAAAGCCAATGAAGCTGCTATTATTGGTAATACCTGTCTTTATGGTGCAACCGGTGGATCATTATTTGCGTCAGGTTTAGCCGGAGAACGTTTTGCTGTACGAAATTCCGGTGCCCATGCAGTAGTAGAGGGTATTGGCGATCATGGTTGTGAATATATGACTGGTGGTGTTATCACGGTATTAGGTGATACCGGGCTGAATTTTGGTGCCGGTATGACCGGTGGATTTGCTTATGTACTGGATCAGGATAATGATTTTGTTGATCGCTATAACCATGAGCTCATTGATATCAATCGTATTAATAATGAAGAAACTGAAGCACATCGTCATTATCTAAAATGTAAAATTGAAAAATTTATCCAGGCAACAGGTAGTGAGTGGGGACAACATATTTTAGATAACTTTGCTGATATGAGTGGTAAATTCTGGCTGGTGAAGCCGAAAGCTGCATCAATTGACAGCTTACTTGAAACGCTATCTAACGAGACAGAGTAAAAAGAAAGTGCCAGGTGTTAACACTAATAAGAAGGGTATGAAGTATGGGTAATATATTCCAGTTTTTAGAGGTTGATCGGAAAGATCCCAATAAAAAGACATCAGAAACACGGATCACAGAGTATAAAGAAATTTATGAAATTTTTGATCAGGACAGGACATCAGAACAGGCGGATCGCTGTTTAGACTGTGGTAACCCTTATTGTGAGTGGAAATGTCCGGTACATAATTATATTCCACATTGGCTGCGCCTTGCCCAGGAAGGTAAAATTATTGAAGCTGCGGAATTATCACATAGAACCAATTCCCTACCGGAAATCTGTGGTCGGGTTTGTCCCCAGGATAGACTCTGTGAAGGTGCCTGTACGCTGAAAAGTGATTTTGGTGCAGTGACTATCGGTTCGATTGAACGCTATATTACTGATACGGCATTTGCACAAGGCTGGAAACCGGATCTTTCACAGGTCAAAGATACCGGCAAGAAAATCGCGATCATTGGTGCCGGCCCTGCCGGACTGGCTTGTGCCGATGTTCTGGCTCGCAATGGTGTTAAGTCTGTTGTCTATGATCGACATCCGGAAATTGGCGGCTTGTTAATGTTTGGCATCCCTGAATTTAAACTGGAAAAGGGCGTAATTAGAAAACGTCGTGAAATTCTGGAAGGGATGGGTATTGAATTTGTACTTAATACCAAAGTGGGTGATGACATTGGTTTGGATGCACTAATAGAACAATATGATGCTGTCTTCATGGGCATGGGAACCTACACCTCCATGACTGCAGGTATTGCAGGTGAAGATTTAGAGGGTGTTAATGTAGCACTGGATTTCCTGATTTCCAATGTAAAAAACTGTTATGACTATGAAACAGATTATATTAGCATGGAAGGTAAAAAGGTGGTAGTTCTTGGCGGTGGTGATACTGCGATGGATTGTACTCGCACTTCTATTCGTCAAAAAGCGGATCAGGTTTTTTGTGCCTATCGCCGTGATGAAGCGAATATGCCCGGTTCTAAAAAAGAAGTACAAAACGCCAAAGAAGAAGGCGTAGAATTTTTATGGAATCGCCAGCCGGTAGAAATTATGGGCGAAAATGGCAAAGTTACAGGTATTAAGTTACTGACTACGCAATTAGGCGAACCTGATGAACGTGGGCGCAGACGCCCTGAGCCAATAGCAGGTTCGGAAGAAATAATAGCAACTGATGTGGTGTTAATCGCCTTTGGTTTCAGACCGAATCCGGCGGATTGGTTCAAAGATTTTGATATCACATTAGACGAACGTGGTAGAGTTGTAGCACCTGTCGATCAGGAATTTAAGTATCAAACCAACAACCCTAAAGTGTTTGCTGGTGGTGATATGGTGAGAGGATCAGATTTAGTTGTTACGGCTGTTTCAGAAGGTCGTCAGGCAGCAGAGGGTATATTAGATTATCTGGATGTGTAAAATATCAGTAGTCATCCGTGCTAAGGTTGCAGTATGTCTCTCTCAGAGGACGTTCAAGCACATTCCATCTCCTTAGTACGGATTATAAAACTCCACAAAATACGAGAATTATTATAAATGAGTGAATTAAAGAACGATCGTTTTCTAAAAGCCCTGTTACGTGAGCCAGTGGATATGACACCTGTCTGGATGATGCGTCAGGCGGGTCGTTATCTTCCTGAATATCGGGCTACTCGTGAGAAGGCGGGTAGTTTTATGGATCTATGTATGAATGCTGAACTGGCTTGTGAAGTCACTATTCAGCCATTGGAACGTTATGCCCTGGATGCTGCTATTTTATTTTCAGATATTTTAACTATTCCGGATGCCATGGGGTTGGGCTTACGTTTTGCTCAGGGAGAAGGGCCAAAATTTGATAAGCCTGTTTGTTCAATTGCCGATGTGAATGCCTTAGGTGTGCCTGATCCTGAGGGTGAGCTGCAATATGTGATGAATGCAATTCGTACGATTCGTAAGGAGTTGAATGGTCGTGTGCCTTTGATTGGTTTTTCAGGCAGCCCCTGGACCTTAGCTACTTATATGGTAGAGGGTGGTTCAACTAAAGAATTTGGCAAGATTAAAGGTATGATGTTTGATGAGCCTCAAACTATGCATAAATTGCTGGATACTTTAGCGCAATCGGTCACCAGTTATTTAAATGCCCAAATTGCTGCCGGTGCACAGGCTGTCATGATTTTTGATACCTGGGGTGGTGTTTTAACTCCGCGTGATTATAAAGAGTTTTCACTGCGTTATATGCAGCAGATTGTCGATGGGCTGACTCGTGAAAATGAGGGCAGAAAAGTGCCTGTCGTGTTATTTTCCAAAGGTGCCGGCGGCTGGTTAGAAGCTATGGCTGATACGGGCTGTGATGCATTGGGAGTAGACTGGACTCTGGATATGGCTGATGCTCGCACCCGAGTGGGTGATAAAGTCGCCTTACAGGGTAATATGGATCCTTGTGTGCTTTATGCAAAGCCGGAGCGCATAGAACAGGAAGTTAAGACTATTCTGGAAAGTTATGGTCAGGGTAATGGTCATGTCTTTAATTTAGGACATGGGATTCATCAGCATATTAATCCTGATAATGTGACTGCTTTTGTTGATGCAGTTCATGAACAAAGTAAAAAATACCATTTATAAAAAGAGAAAATCACCCTTGAAAGAAGCACTGCAGCAACTTATTAGCCGGGCAATACAATCATTGATTGATAATGGATCTTTGTCTGCTGAAATACCGGCAATTAAAATTGATCGTAGCCGTGATAAAACTCATGGTGACTTTGCGGCGAATGTAGCTATGATGCTGGCGAAATCAGCACGGAAAAATCCTCGTGATATAGCTGTATTGATTGTTGATGCATTGCCGGATAATGATTTTGTAGAAAAAGTTGATATTGCAGGACCGGGATTTATTAATTTTTTTGTCAGCGATGATTCTCGACAAAGTGTTGTTAATTATGTCCTGCAGCAGGGTGATCGTTTTGGTTGTTCTAATAAGGGCAGTGGTAAAAAAGTTCAGGTAGAATTTGTTTCTGCTAATCCAACCGGGCCATTGCATGTTGGTCATGGTCGAGGTGCTGCTTATGGTGCAACTCTGGCTAATTTATTAAAAGCGACCGGTTATAGCGTACATAGTGAATACTATGTGAATGATGCCGGACGGCAGATGGATATCCTGGCGACATCAGTCTGGCTGCGTTATCTGGCCAGTCATAAGGTGGATATTGTATTTCCTGCTAATGGCTATAAAGGTGATTATATTCTGGATATAGCGGCTGAAATATCCAATGAACATGGTGATGTTTATGTGGTCACTGCAGCAGAAGTGATGCACGGGCTTCCAGCAGATGAACCGGAAGGCGGGGATAAGGAAAAGCATATAGATGCTTTGATTGAAAAAGCAAAATCTTTATTAGGTGATAACCGCTATCGTTATGTCTTTGAGCTGGCTTTAAATTCAATTCTGGATGATATCAGGGCCGATCTGGAAGAGTTTGGTGTACACTATGATGAATGGTTCTCTGAGCGCTCACTGATGGAAAAAGGTCTGGTGAATAAGGGTGTTGAGCGTTTGCGAAACAATGAAAAAGTCTATGAGCAGGAAAATGCCCTATGGTTTCGTTCTACAGACTATGGTGATGATAAAGACCGTGTGGTACAAAGAGATAATGGACAAACCACTTATTTTGCATCAGATATTGCCTATCATATGGACAAATTTGAGCGGGGCTATGCAACAGTAATTGATGTCTGGGGTTCTGACCATCATGGTTATGTACCGAGGGTTAAGGCGGCTCTGACGGCATTGGATTATGATGCTGAAAAACTGGAAGTTCTACTGGTTCAATTTGCTAACTTATATCGTGCTGGTGAAAAAGTACAAATGTCTACCCGCAGCGGTTCTTTTGTGACCTTGCGGGAGCTTCGTGAAGAAGTGGGAGTCGATGCTGCTCGTTTCTTTTATGTTATGCGTAAATGTGAACAGCACCTGGACTTTGATCTGGATCTGGCTAAATCAAAAAGTTCTGAAAATCCTGTTTATTATATTCAGTATGCACATGCTCGAATTTGTAGTGTTTTCAGACAAATGAAGGAGAAGAAAATCAGCTTTGATCAGGCAGATGGTTTGGAAAATTTATCTTTATTGACTGAAGATCATGAGACGGATATTTTACAACAACTGGCAAAATATCCGGAAGTGGTTGATACTGCAGCGCATCAGCATGAGCCGCATTTGATTGCTCATTATCTGCGTGAATTAGCCAATACCCTGCATACCTATTATAATGCCCATCACTTTATTGTGGATGATGAAAAACTCCGCAATGCACGTTTAAGTCTGATTGTCGCCACTCGTCAGGTGATAAAAAATGGCCTGGCTCTACTGGGTGTTTCTGCACCCCAAGAGATGTAATCTCTATGCCAGTAAAGAAAAAACAAAGCAGGAAAAAATCCGGAGCGACCAGAAACACGGAACAAAAGCCATCCGCTTCTAAATACCTGTTAATCATTGTATTAATTGTACCATTTGCTGCATTTTTGTTTTATCTGGATAATATTCCTGTTAAGGGTGACAAGTCATCCACTAAAAACAGCAAAGAAACTTCAAACCATGTGCCTAAAAACTCGGCTGATAAGAAAGAAAAGTACAAATTTGTTTTTTATACAGAATTACCTGACCGTGAAGTTGAAACTTATGAAATTGAAGAAGAGCCGCTGGTAAAACAACCTGTGGCGAAAAAGAAAATGATAGCGGAGAAGCCGCTTGTTTCTTCAAAACCAGCAGTATCAAAAAAATACATTCCACCAGCAAAACCTGTTGTTGTAAAATCATCGGTATCAAAAAAATCTCAGTCAAATACTCTATACCAATTACAGGTTGGTGCCTTTTCTGACTGGTCTAAAGCGGACGCAATGAAAGGACGTCTGGCTCTGCTGGGAGTGGAACCTAATATTCAGATGTTTAGTGTTAATGGTCAAAAAATGTATCGTGTTCGTATTGGCCCGAGCAGTGATGAAAAAAAAATAGAGCGTATTAAATCACAATTAAAAGCACATAATATCAATACCTTTATACAAAAAATCAGAGGTTAAAATAAAGGCAATCTATGTTGTTGGAAATTATTGCTGTTTCCATGATAACGACTCATTTTGGTGTTTATTTATCTCATCGTTTGTCAAAGAAAATATTAAGCAGAGTCTTTTCAGTTTTGATATTGGTGCTGGTCATTAAACTCTATTGGGAAATATTCTAATTTGTAATAGGAGTAATCTTTATTCCAACTCTGCGCTTTAGGGCACGATCATCTGCTGTATCAATGTTGTTATTTTTTATTAGCTTCTGCCTGTTGTTCTGGGCTGCACCAATAACTGATGTCCTTTTCAACTCGTAAAAAAGCATCTTTGGATTCCTGCTCAGTCAAGCGTATCTTTTCACCCGTTTCTTTATCGTTTCGAAACAGGAAAGGAGCCGACTGATATTTCTTTTTGGTGTTTTGCGCATCCTGGCACATTTTGTCCCTGTTGTCTTTTTCCTGTTCGGTTTTACTATCATTCTTATTGGTAAAGCTTTTGCTGATGCTATTCATTTTAACTGCAGATTTGTCTCCGGGTCTTGCTGCATAATGGATACTGCCATCCTTATCTGTCCATTTATAAATGGTTGTGCTTTTTTCAGCAAAAGTCACACCACTGAAAAGCAAACAGGTAATAAATAACAGGCTAAGGCTTATTCTTTGAATTGTGAGAAATTTCATAATAGCTTTGCTCCTGAAAAAAATCTATCTTTGATTATAGCTAAATTTTTCATAAAATGGAGAATTTGTATGAAAAACTATCTGATTTTGTGTGCCATGTCATATTAATCTACTTTTTTAAAATCATTTAAAATACTGAATAAAGCCGGCACCACTAATAACACCAGCATAGTCGTAGCCAACAGGCCAAAAATAATACTGGTGGCTAATGGAATTAATATTTGTGCCTGCAGACTTTTTTCCAGCAGTAAAGGTATGAGGCCTGCAATAGTGGTGACTGAAGTGAGTAACACTGCTCGAAAGCGAGAACGACTGGCCAGTTTTGCAGCCTCTAGTACATTGTGACCTTCTTTCATCCGCAGTTTAAGGAACTCAACCAGTAATATAGAATCGTTCACGACAATGCCGGATAAGGAGGCAAAGCCGATAACCCCCGGCATGGTCATGTTGAGACCCATGAGAAGGTGTCCCCAGATAACACCAATCAAAGCCAGAGGAATGATGAACATAACGGATAAAGGCTCTAAATAGCTTCTAAACTGGAAGCTCAGTAGAATGAATATTCCTAATAATCCCAGACTAAAGCCTCTAATCATGGAAGCACCTGTTTTAGCAGTTTCTTTGGATTGTCCTTCAAAGCCTGTTTTAATGCCTGGATATTGTTGTAGTAACTGGGGAATAAAATTTTTACGCGTGTGGTTAACGACTTCTCTGGCATTGGCTATTCGGGTGTCCACATCCCCTACGATGGTCACACTGCGTTGACCATTGATTCGTTCAATGCGGGAAAAACCTCTGGCTCTTTCAATCTTCACTAAGGTGGCCAATGGAATCTGTTTACCTTCCTTATCTGTAATACGAAAATCATCCAGTACATAGAGTGTATTTTTATCAGCTTCTGCCAGACGGACATCAATTTCATAGGCTTCCGGACCGACTTGAATTTCATTGGCTGTGGTACCCCAGAATGCAGCTCTAAGCTGACTGGAAATTGTGGCGGCATCAATGCCCAGAGCAAAGGTTCCCTCACGCATACGTAATCTCAGTTCAGGTTTTCCAGGACGGAGATTGTCAGAGAGATCAACCACGCCTTCATAGCGTGACAGCCAGTTTTGCAAGTCTATCGAGGCCAGTTTAAGCTCTTCAATATTATCACTATAGAGACGGATTTCAAGAGGAATCCCACCCGGGCCGCGAATGGGTTCCTTAAAATTAAGGGCAATGACATCGGGGATATTACCAACACTGCTGCGCCATAAATTAATAATGTCATCAATATTGCCATGACGTTTTTCGGCTGTCAGCAGATCAACAATGACTGTCGCAATATGTGCACCGGATTCACCGGAATCCATATTCATATTGAACTTAACCTGCACATTTTTTAAAATGTTTTGACGTTTATCGCCAATTTTTTCCTGTAAGGGAGTAAATTCTTTATCGACAACTTTTAACGCCTCGGTAATCTGTGTCACTATTTTTTCTGTGCGCCATAAGGGTGTACCCTGAGGGAGTAATAGACGTGCCTCAATAGTATCTCCTTCGATATCAGGAAAAGCCTGGAACTTTAAAACACCACCAACCAACATACCGAGACTGATTAAAAAAAGTGCCACGACACAGCCCATAAACCAGTAACGTTGTTGTATCACCAGATCAATTGCAGACCCTAAAGTCTGGTCACGAAAAGCATTGAGTTTATTATCAAAATACTGACGAAATTTTCCGATTTTTTCATGGGAATTCTGGTGTTTCAGAGAATGAGCCAGGTGGTGGGGGAGAATTAAAAATGCTTCTATTAAAGAGACCGCCAGAACGATAATTAACACCATAGGGATAAATTGCAGTACTTTACCCATATCACCGGATAAAAAAGCAAGAGGAGCAAATACGGCGATGGTGGTTAAAAAAGAGGATAATACACCGGGTGACACCTGTTTTGTACCGTCAATGGCGGCCTGTAGCGCATTTTTACCTTTATTCAGGTGTGCAGCAATATTTTCAGCAATAACAATGGCATCATCCATTAATAAGCCGGTGGCAATGAGTAATGCAACCATGGTGATCATATTAATGCTCAGGCCGACTAAACCCATAATAAATAACGCACCCAGGAATGAAATTGGGAGTCCCATTGCAACCCAGAAAGCAAAGCGTCCCTGAAAAAACAGCCACATGGTTAGAAAGACCAAAATTAAACCCTGAGCACCATTTTTTACCAGCATAGAGAGACGATCACGGACAATGGATGAACGATCATTGGTGATATTAAACTGAACACCGGGTGTGACTATTTTTCTTTCCTGATGTAAAAAATTTTTAACTGCATCAACCACCACCAGGGTGTCCTGCTGTTTGGGTTTAATGACTTCCAGAATAGCGGCACGTTGTCCATTAAAAAGTGTTTTTTCTTCATCCAGTTCAAAGCGGTCAGTAATTTCTGCAATGTCGCCAAGACGAATTTCTGCACCTGATGCGGCACTGATCACTTTAAGCTCGGAAAGCTCATCCGGGGTGCGACGCAGGTCGGTAAAGCGTAATAAAATATCCAGATCATGGGTTTCTATCGAACCGGAGGGCAGATCAACACCCTGTCTGGCAATGGTGTTGGCAATATCGGACATATTTAAAGCATAGCGGTGTAGAATATGCTTTGGGATCTCAATGCGTAATTGATGCTCAGAAAATCCTCGCACATTAATCTGGGCAATATCAGGATCACGCAGCATTTTTGTTTTGATTTGTTCTGCATAGGCCTTCAGGTCAATGGTATTCATCGGTCCGGTAATGGCAATAGAAACCACTTCATCCGTGCGGCCAAGTTCTTTAATAACCGGTAGTTCCACTTCTTCCGGGAAGTTATCAATCGCCTCAACTTCACTTTTTATGTCATCCATAAAAATGCTCAGTTCACCCCCTTCAATCATTTCAACCACTGTTGTACTGATGCCCTCACGGGCAACGCAGCTGACTTCTTCCACATCATTAATACCGTCAATGGCATCTTCAACACGCTGGCAAATGGCCTCTTCGACATCTTCGGTGCTGGCTCCGGGATAGATGATGCGTATCTCAATATTTTGTGGTGAAAAGTCAGGAAAAGTTTCCCGCTTTAGAGAAGGAAGTGAAGTAACCCCCAGCACCAGTAATAACAGCATTAGTAAATTAGCTGCTGTTGGATGTTGTGTAAAAAAAGGGATCATTGTTGCGTGCCTGTAATGATATTTTCCAGGCGTTCAGCCGTTTCGATATCGGCGTGAGGCAATAATAACATCCCTTCAATAGCAGGCACTAAATCTGAAATAATAATATTATCACCCTTGTTAATCTCACCACTGACAATGGCAAATTCCGCCTGAAATAGATCAACATTAATTTTTCTTATTTCCAGTCGATTGTCTTTATTGAGGAAATATAAATGTTGATTGTGTAATGCGGAACGGGGGATAACCAGACTATCGGGACGTGAGACACCTGTTAAGTGAACTTCAACAAAAAAGCCTTTTATGAGTGGCGGACGGCTGCCGGGTAAAACATTTTTATAAGGATTATCAACTTCAACAATAACACCAACGGTGCGCGTTTTAGGATCTAAGGTATCGCTGATGCGTGCAAATCGGGCATCCCAACTGGTACTAATGCCCCCCTCACGCAACACAACTTTTGCCTTAAGTGCAAATGTTACATTTTGTTTGTTGGATAAATCCAGTAAATTAATGCTTACTCCATTATTGCTGCTCAACAGGCCGCGAAAATAACGTATCGGGATCTGAATCTCTATTTCTACTTTGTCCAGAGCATCTGCTGTTACCATGATATTGCCGATATGAACCTGTTGATCCAGCTCAATATTGTCTGCTGAAATTCTTCCTGTAAATGGTATAGTGATGTGAGTATTATTTAAGTCACGCCGGGCTGTTTCTAATTGTGATTGCTTTTGTAGTAATTGTGCTTCCAGCAGGGCTCTCTGGCTGGGAAATAGTTTGAGAGAGCTATTTTGTGATTGAACACTTTGCTGTTGTGCCAGCATAATACGCTCTTGTGTTTCAACATCTGAAAAGCTGACACCTCCTTGTTTGACCAGACGCTGCAAACGCTGCAGTTCTTTTCTGGTTAGTTCAAGAGATTTTTTTTCGATGTCCAGAGAATCTTGAGTATTGTCGAGTCTAACTTCCAGTTCATCTAGTTGTGCCTTATTAGCCAGTATATCAGCCTCAATTTGCGCAATTTTTAATTCATAATCAGTGGGATCGACCTGTAGTAAAACGCTGCCTTTTTCAATAATAGCGCCCTTAGCTAATAAAGGGTGTTTTTTGGTAATGATCCCTTCGACCTGTGCCACTGCTTCCCAGGTTGTTACAGGCTGCACGGTACCATAGCCAATCGCTGTTGGTGCGACAGAAACCTGAAGAATTGAAAAAGTTCTTACGGATTTTGCATATTCCTGAAGTGGTTTTTGTTTGGGAGCCAAGGTATTTTGTTTCAGTAAAATAATAGCAATAATGCCGATAATAACCGGAATAAAGAATACCCAACGTTTCATATCATATCAACCTGATAGTAGACCATAGTGAGAATAGATAATATGAGAAAAATAGCACTGAGTCCAGTAGAGAGTAGAGACTGAAACAATTTGAAACATAATTTGAAGGAAATGAAAGTTTAATATGTACCTTCAGCCAAACTTAGAAGATCTTTAATTTACAGGCTAAAACTTGTCTCTGCGGTGTTTTTATCAATGGAAACTAAAAATTCACAATAGGTATTATCTGATACAGGTTCATCATTACAATTGCAGCCGGCTATTATCTCGTTGAAAAAAATTCCAATCTTAATTATCAGGAATTTTTCATTTTCTGTGCAGTGGTTGATCAGTGCAGAAATATTGGAGTCATCAACCAAACCACCCTGAGTGGTGGCCAGATGCAAAGGGATTGATCCCTTGTCAAGATTTTCAAGCTCCTGTTTCAATGTGCCGGAAAATTGCTCTGTACCCCAGCAATTGAGTGATTGAGTAAGTTTGATCATTTATTGTGCCTTCGGGATTAGTGCAATTTCATCACCATGTTCCAAACGGGTGAAGAGTTCAGCAAATTCTTTATTAACCGTAAATTGAATGGCCTCTTCAGAAAAATTATGTTCCCAGCGTAGACCCCGATCACGTAAAACACTTAAAAGTTCGGCTATTGTACTGACTTCATCAGGTAACTCAAAATCTTCCTCTTCTTCAGTAAATTTAATTAATTTGTCCATAAAATATAATAATTTGACATGCGGTTTTCCTGTATAGTTTTTTGCCTGTTCACCACGAGTGAGATTATGTTGTTGTAAGGCGATGAGATAGTCAGACCAGTATTTTTCCTGATTTTTACCCAGATCATGGAGTGTTTCCCAGGAATAAATGCCCTGATCATAGCCATCATCAAAAAAGAGTCTCAGAGCATAGCTTCCCTGTGCCTCAATTGAGGTAATATTGACATCAATTTTTTTTGCAACAGGGATCTCAGATGTTTTAATTTCAGCAGATTTAGCATGGGTACGTAGATACTCACAACTGAGTTTATAATTTTCACCGGTATCAAAAGAAATTTCAAGCAAATGGGATTTCTGGTGTAAATTAATTTCAACAGGATTGTGTTTATTCATGTTATTTATTTTTATTCCTTTTCATCAAAGCGCTGTTTGATTAATGTGGTCAGGGCAGAACAGGCTTTTTTTTCGTCATCACCATCAATTATCAGACTAATCTCAGCACCTTGACCGGCAGCCAGCATCATAATACTCATTATACTTTTGCCATTGGCTGTTTTGCATGAGGTCTGCAGTTCAATATTAGAGCTGAATTGGCTTGCCAGTCGAACCAGTTTAGCTGCTGCACGGGCATGTAATCCGAGTTTATTGGTGATGCTTATTTTTTTATTAATCATGAGTGCTTAATCACAACTAATTGAATGATCGATAATAAAAATGCTATCGCTGGCACTGGAACCGGCTTTGCGGGCTAATTCAGATAAATTTAAATGAGCATAATTCATGACTCTGACCAGCATGGGTAAGTTTAAGCCTGTAACAACAATTGTTTGATTTGTAGAGTCCTGTCTCATTAATCGGGTGGCAATATTGCTGGGTGTGGAGCCAAAAATATCAGTAATAACTAACACACCATCACCCTTATTCAGTTCATTATAAAATTGTCTGGCCTGTATAACACCTTGTTCTATATCCATTTGTGGATCAATGACCAAGTTTTTACAATTGATAGGAGATGTCCCCATCATATTGACCGCAGCGGTGAATAAACTCTGACCAACATTGTCATGTGTGATGAGTAATAGAGCAACGCTCATACAAGAAACCTGCTAAATAAGTCATTAATCAGTAAACAATGAATTATAATCTTTAAATAATAGTTTTAACAGCTTATCCAATGAATCAATTTATAAAAAGTAGTATATAATGCACTATAAGTAAAACATAAAAGGAATAATCAATGATTGTCTCAATAAAATCAACTTTTGTTATAATAGCTTTGGCTGCTGTGTTGAATATTTCTCTGGCAAATGATCTAATGGTCTTTCCCGCAAAAGGGCAGAGTGATAAGCAAATTGAACAGGATAAATATTCCTGCTATGGCTGGGCCAAAGGACAGACGGGTTTTGATCCCATGAAGACACCGACGACATCTACGCCACCTCCCTCCCAGACAAAGAAATCCGGTGGTGTGGTTAAAGGCGGATTGGGTGGTGCGGCACTGGGTGGTATTTTTGGCGGTTCAAAAGGTGCTAAAAGAGGAGCAGCGGCCGGAGGCTTGATTGGTGGTGTGAGGCAGAGTTCTGCCAATAGTGCATCACAGCAGAAAACTGAACAATGGCAGCAGCAGGAAGCTAGTAAGTATGCTAATAACCGTGACAAATATAATCGTGCTTATTCAGCCTGTCTGGAAGGTAAAGGATATACCGTCAAGTAAAGCATTAAGTGAATATGAAGATCCCTCAGCAAATATGACAGAGGCCTATTTTTATGTTTGATAAGAGCCCTCAGCAAATAAAAATATGTCGCTGTCGCTTTGCAAACATATTAATAATTGCAAATAAGACAGAGGCCTGTTTTTATGTTTGATAAGAGCCCTCAGCAAATAAAAATATGTCGCTGTCGCTTTGCAAACATATTAATAATTGCAAATAAGACAGAGGCCTG
>JAHXIV010000018.1:0-42715 GCA_025655455.1 gamma proteobacterium symbiont of Taylorina sp. | reverse complement strand
TTTTTATGTTTGATAAGAGCCTGGTTGGAAAACTGTTTAAATTCTTTGCTATTATCCTGATAATAATTTTTATCAGTTCAGTTCTCATCACGACACTGATAGATATTAACCAGTATAAGAATGAAATATCACAATGGGTTAAAGAGGAGACAGGGCTTAGTCTTGAAATTAATGGTGAACTTTATCTCGGCATTTTATCCGGTATAAAATTTAAAGCGGACGATATTACAATTTCATACCATAATAATACGATTGCCCAAATTGATTCTATCGCTTTGGGTACAACATTAACTTCACTTTACAGGAATAAACCTGAAATTACTTCACTGAGTATTAATATACAAAAGTTAAATTTAATAAGAGACAAAAAAAAGCAGTACAACTTCTTAGTCCCATTGAATAATAATTTGAATGAAATTGAGGCTAAGAATAATTCTTCTTCAATAGATAAGTTTTTCTTAAATGAATTGTCTATAAAAAACATTGATTTATCTATTGAGTCTTTTCAATTTCAGGATAAGCTGAATTCCTTATCTATTAAATTAGAGTCATTACAGACATCACTATCAATTTTACCTATTATTGATCACCATGAACTGGTCATTGATGATCCCAGAATATTGGTTGATTATTCCTATGCAGGTGAATTAACGCTAAAAAAAGCTTGGTTTAATCGCTATCAGCTTGCTGATTTATCTCTTTCTTTTAATGAAAAAAAGGGTATTTTTACTGCTGAAGAGCTTGTTTTTCATTTAAGTCAGACGGAATCTGATCAGGTGATTAATAAACTTGATTTGAGTAGTAAAGGGAAGTTGACTCTTGCCGTGAGTCATCATCTGCCTAAAGATCGTTCTGAACCGGTCTGGAGTCAACTGGATTTAATTAAACTGCAAAAGTTTGATTTCAATGTGTCCGACTTTAAGCTCTCTCATAAGGAATTTCAAGTGGATATTAAAAAATCACATCTGCTGCTTGGGGAACATTTGTTATTTGAGAATAAACAATTTTCCTGGCATGAATTGAAACTTAAATCACTTGATTTTAGTAGTGATGGGATTGATTTTACTCATCAAGTGAAAAATAAATACCATTTTGGTCAATCGGTTCTTCATCTTGAAAATATTCCAATCATGTATCAGTCTAAAGCATTAGATCCCTTATCCAGCATTTTTTTGAAAAAAATGGCTAAAAACTCTCTGCTTCAATTGACCATTGATCGGCTTGAAAACAATAAACAGGGGATAAAAAATATCAAAGTGACTCTACGCGGCAAAGATAAAAAAATTAACCTGTCTAATCTTTCCTTTAATGCAGTAGATTCAAAAATTATTGCTAATGGAGAATTATCACTGCAGAAAAAAATTCCCCAATGGGCATTTAATGTTGATAGTGAACAATTAAATCTGAAACCAATTACTTCTTTATTGGGATTGGAATCAGATGTAGAAGGTTATATCTCTATTAAGAATAATTTTGCCGGCAGTCTGGAAAATTCTGATTTTAAAGTTAATCAGGGGAGAGTCTATGCTAAAGGCAGAAATATTTCCATCAGTGGTTTTGATATCAATAAGGTGTTGAATGATTTTGAAAGTTCGCAAAGTGTGGGACTATTGGATGTCGGTGCTGTGGTCTTGTTGGGGCCGGCCGGGATAGCACTGACTAAGGGGAAAGATTACACTGCACTGGCCAGTAGTCTGGGGCATAAAGGCAAAAGTCAGATTAGGCAACTGACTTCGGATATTTCATTTTCTAAAGATGTCGCCAGTATGGATGATGTGTCTTTTACCACAGATAATCACCACTTGGTTATAAAAGGTCAAATTAATCTGCGTGATGAAACCTTTATGCAGTTTCAGGTGGCTACAGTTGATCAATATGGCTGTCCTATCTACAAAGAATCTGTTACAGGGAGTTTGCACTCACCTACGACAAAAAAAGTCAAT
The DNA here is from genome assembly GCA_025655455.1 of gamma proteobacterium symbiont of Taylorina sp. Taxonomy (GTDB): domain Bacteria; phylum Pseudomonadota; class Gammaproteobacteria; order GRL18; family GRL18; genus GRL18. The sequence continues at coordinate 40,772 of JAHXIV010000018.1, read as the reverse complement.
ATTCTTGTTAAAGGTATTGTTAATCCTATAAAATCTGTGACTTCTAAACTAACCAGCAAGATAATACCAAAGTGCGAAGAGCCATTTTATAATGGATCTTTAAAGCTAGACTAGAGTAAAAGACAAAAAAAACCGAAGGGGATGTTCGGGAATGTGGGATAAAAAACGCACCCTCATACCAATTCAGACTTTAAATAAGCTTCTAATTTTTAATATTAGTTATTAAAATCATTACGTGAATCCGCGTTGATTACTTAATAACTAAAACAGTATCAAAAGAACTCAATTCCACCTGATTCAACATTATCTTCATTACTTTTTTCAATTAAGCCCTTTTCTACCAAATCGTTATAAAATTGTACCTGATTCCGACCATTATCTTTGGCATAGTAAAGAGCAGTATCTGCTTCACCAATCACATCAGAGGGGGACATTTGATTGGTCACTTGAGAAAAACCAATACTGACCGATAAACCTTCTACATTTGCATAAGGATGCTCATTAATCACTTTTCTAATTCGTTCAAATGCTAAAGCGGCCATTTCAAGTTCATCTGATACAGCAATAATCACAAACTCTTCCCCGCCATATCTAAATGCAAGATCATATTCCCGGATACTTTTCTCTAATAATCTTGCAACTAAGATGAGCACTTCATCACCATACAAGTGACCATAGGTATCATTGATTTTTTTAAAAAAATCAATATCGACTAGTCCCAGCCAATAGGTACTGTTTTTTGCTGTACGTCTGGCATCTGACGTTGGATAGTCAGGAAACTTCAGAATATTGCTTTCTGGAGTATTGTTACGCATTAATAAGCGTGTAATCTCAGCATCCAATGTTTCTCTATTTAATAACTGGGTTAATTTATCTCTTCTGGTTTTTTCAATTAATTCCAGATAATTTGAATAAACTTTAAGTAAAGCATGAATTAGACGTTGATTTTCAAAATTCAAATCAATATTTGACTGAATTAAAACTGAGTAATTTTCATTATTCTTGTCCATTGCAGGATAGATAAGATGTGTCTTTTTATCTATTTTTGGATCATTGATTATCTGAATAGACTGAGTTTCAATTGCTTTATTAATTGATTGACGAAATACGTCAGGGAGTTTTATATTTTTGATTTCATGCTCTAATGTATCAATGATATTATTTTTTGCATAAGCCGTTAATGCCAATCCTATTTCTGAATCATGTAATAAAACTCGATATAATCGATATTCTGAAGAAGGAGCAAAATCAACCAGGGTTTGTAGAAGACTTCGTTCTATCACATCCTGGTCAAAATGACTGGTTACTTCAGCCAGACTGTCGACAAATTCAATATTATTAAATTTATTCACGTAAAGTAACTCCTTTAAATGTACTCTATATTTTAGATGATTTTACAGTTATTAACTATCATCATTTGTTAATATCTTCCACGTTGTCACCCTGGCAGAGTTAGAGCACAACTTAATATGGGTAAGATAAGCCATATCAGTATGTTTTATGTGAATAAAAACCCATTCTTTCAAAAAAATAAAGATTTGAGTTTCAATATTAGGTAATCCTTGTTTTTGCATTTTTTGGAATAATTTAATTTGTTTAATAAACTTACTATGGCATTGCTGATGTTCTTTCAGTCGCGGGTATTGGCATCGACGCAACATTTCCTCTTCATCTAAAAAGTGCGTCTCTACATATTGGGTCATTTGCTCTAATATACCAGATACAATATGATTATTTTTATTCAATATAATAGCTTTATCCAAATCATTAATTGCATCAACTAATTTTTGATGTTGAGTATCTATTTTTTTTATACCTGTTATACAGTTCTTTGGTAATGCAAGTTTCATGTAAAATACCTTCCTGGTATAAACGTAAGCTATGAAATTCTTATTTTATCAAGAAATACTGACATAGTATCAGGAATATAAATTGATTAACATTCTCAATTGCTTGTATAGCTGATATAAAGCAGCAAAACTTATACCGGTATTTCTCTATGTCTGACCATCACAGCTTCTCTTTTTTGTTGAAAATATTTCGTCAGTTGTTCGGCCATATAAACAGAACGATGCTGTCCACCGGTACAACCGATGGCAATGGTAAAATAGTTGCGATTATTTTTTTCATAACAGGGTAACCATTTTTCAATATACTGCTGTATATCTGAAAACATTTCATTACAACTCTGCTGCTGCTGGAGAAACTTGATCACGGCCTGATCTCTTCCGGTTAAGGGTCTTAGTGTCGGCTCCCAGTGAGGATTGGGTAAGCAGCGCATATCAAAGATAATATCTGCTTCATCCGGCATACCATGTTTAAAACCAAAAGAAGTAAATTGTAAGGCCATAACAGGCTGGTTATTCAGTAGCACCAGATGTTTGATTTTATCTCTTAGCTGATGAACATTCTGGTTGGAAGTGTCAATATTATCATGGGCTGTTTTCTGTATAACACCCAGTATTTTTCGTTCCTGTTCAATGGCTTCTTCAAGGGAAGTCTGTTCATTGGTCAACGGATGCTTTCTGCGTGTTTCGCTAAAACGTTTGAGCAAAATAGAAGTCTGTGCATGAAGAAAAAGGATATTACATTGAATGCTATTTTTTTCCAGATGCTGAATAATCACTGAAATATCAGCAAGATTACTTCCGGGGGTTCGTGCGTCAATACCAATGGCAACTTTATCTATGTCAGGACGGTTTTTCAGGCTCTCTGTCAGTAATTCAGAAAGTAATTCTATTGGCAGGTTATCAATACAATAATAATCCAGATCTTCGAGTACTTGTAAAGCCGTGGTTTTTCCTGAGCCTGAAATACCACTAACAATTTGTAGTTTCATATGTATTGACCTTATTATTGCTTAATATTATGAGTGGATTGTTGATCAGTGCATGCGAACTGACTGATTGCAGTCAGAACCAGGAGTGGGATGTTTCGACCCGGTGATAATTGAATTTTCATTCCGGGAACACCCCATGAGTCAGGTTTGTGTTTACTGTTTTCATGCTGAGTATTGTAATACCATTGTTTGTAGTCTGGAGTTAAATGAATATTGGATAAACTTTGATTTCTACTTTGAGTGAGCTCAATGACCAGGTCAATAGACTGCTGTTTTTTAAAGGACTGTTGCCCAAACAAGTCTATAATATTGATAATACCAATATCACGAATGTGCATAAGGCCATGGAAGCCATCTGGACAACTGCCTGTAACTTCTCTATTATTGTTGTTGATGTCCAATTCCGGAGCATCATCACAGATGAGTACTGCTCCTTGAGTGACCAGTTGCAGAACTGTTTCCGACTTACCTGTACCGCTTTCTCCAACTAAAAATATCCCTATTGATTTTAAGCTGAACAATACTCCGTGCCCGGGAAGGATATTCATAATTTTATACTGCTTAAAAGTATTTTAGACAAAGCTATAAGGTAACTATAAGTTAATAAGAAGTTGATAAATACTCTCTGAAGATGCGGCATTATTCAGAGTTTGTCGATTTTCTTCCTGACGAAAAAACTCAGCAAGTTTGGCTAATATCTGTAAATGTGCCTGTGTTGAATTTTCCGGTACCAGCAGAGCAAATATTAATTTAACATCTTGTTGATCTATGGCGTCAAAATCAACACCTTCTGTAAGACTAATAAAAATGCCTATGGGTTCTTTACAATCACTCAAACGTCCATGAGGAAGTGCAACACCATGTCCAATTCCAGTACTGCCCAGACGCTCACGTTCTACCAGTGTCTCAAAAATTTTAGTGGATTGGTACTGTGGATAGCACTCACTTACTATCTGGCTGATTGTTTCCAGTACTTTCTTTTTACTACTGGCATTCACATTGGTTCGAATCTGTTCGATTTTGATGAGATTGTCAAAATTCATAGTGGCAGGATGAGGTTTTCTGGCTTATGTTGATTCATTTAAGACGGAATCTGGATGGCTGGCTTAATTGATTACTGATGTATCCTATGCCTGTCATCTGACTCCGCCCCGGATTTCCAAAATAATAATAATTTTGTAAGAATTAAATGTTACACATCATGGGTTTTCAGACTGACTTCGCCACGGTGATGATCAGTTAGTTTTTCTTTGTGCTTTTTAACCTGTCGGTCAAGTTTATCAATCAGGCTATCAATCGCTGCATACATATCTTCAGCAACAGCGTCGGCAAAAACTTTACTGCCCTTGAACGTCAGGGTTGCTTCAGCTTTTTGACGTTGTTTTTCAACACTTAAAATAACATGCGCCTGGCTCACGATATCAAAGTGACGTTCAACCCGTTCCATTTTTTGGTTAACGTAATCACGTAAAGAATCAGTGATATCGATATGATGTCCAGTTATATCTGTTTGCATAAGATTAGCTCCTTTATTAATAATGATGGCTATAATATAAAATATCCATCGCTTTTATACCTGTATGAAGAATGACTCTTTCTCTCTTGAGTAACAAAAAATTTATCTGAAATTATTTTAAGTCATTTTGATGTTACTTAAATAATTCCAGCCAAATTTTTTTGGTTAAGGACTCTTAATTAGAGTGCTTCTGTTCAGGCAATATCTTTTCTCTCATTAGAGGGTGGTATTGACATCGACTCACGGTATTTTGCTACCGTACGTCGAGCGATTTTATAATTCTGTTCTGCTAACATATTAGCAATTTTATTATCACTTAATGGTTTGCGGCAGTCTTCTTTAGCAATCATTTTTTTTATAATTGCTCGGATGGCTGTTGCTGAAGCTTCGCCGCCACTGGCTGTTGTCACATGGCTGGAGAAAAAGTATTTTAACTCAAAAATCCCGCCGGGCGTATGCATATATTTTTGTGTTGTTACCCTGGAAATAGTTGACTCATGCATTTCAACCACATCAGCGACATCTGCAAGCACTAATGCCCGCATATGTTCTTCTCCATAGTCAAAAAAGTCTCTCTGAAAATCCAAAATGCAACGGGAAACTTTTAATAATGTATCATTGCGGCTTTGTAAACTTTTTATAAACCAGCGAGCTTCCTGTAAATGCTCTTTAATTGAATCCATATCCGTTGATCTTTTTGCACCTTTGACCAGACTCAAATATTGTTCATTAACCTTGATATTTGGGGCTGTGTCAGGATTAAGCTCACAGACCCATTCACCCTTAATTTTTTTTACATAAACATCAGGGGTAATATAGTGAGGCCTATCATCAGATATATGGCTGCCGGGTCTTGGACTCAAGCTTTTAATGAGATTAATTACCTGAGCCAGATTATTTTCATTTAGTTTCATACGACGTTTCAATGTTGTAAAGTCGCGCTTGGCTAATAGATTAATATGTCTGGAAACCAGAATTTTTGCTTCTGACAGCCATTGAGTATTATTATCCAGAGTCCGTAATTGTAATAGTAGATTTTCCTTCAGGTCTCTGGCACCGACACCTGGTGGGTCAAAGTTCTGAATTTGATGTAATACCGCTTCAATTTCTTCCAGATTAATTTCATCTTCAGGTGTAAAAGCTTCTAACAATTCCTCTAAAGATTGCATTAAATAGCCGGAATCATCAATAGAATCAATAATAGTTTCAGCGATCAGCCTATCGGCCTGACTAAAGGGAGTCATTTCCAACTGCCAGATCAGATGTTCCTGCAGACTGTCTTCAGTTTTACCGTTATTTTCAAATAAATCACTATCCCCGTTCCATGAACTTGTTGAAGCATGGCTGCTTGCAGCGGGACCGGCTGTGTATGAGCCGAGGGTGTCATATTCATCTTCCCAGCTGGAATCAGTAGCAAGTTCCTGAGGAATATCATTTTGGGTATTTTCAAAGTCAACCTGTTCAGATTTTATTTCATTGCTTAAATCATCATTAGTCGTTGAGATGTCATCTGAAGATGCGGAATCTTTTTGTGTTGCAGTGTCAGTTGTGCTTTTATCATTATTATGCTCTTCATCAATTTCAAGCATCACATTACTATCTAGCGCCTCTTGTATTTCCTGCTGAAGATCAAGACTGGATAATTGCAGCAGCTTGATAGCTTGCTGTAATTGAGGCGTCATTGTCAGCTGCTGCCCCAGACGTAATTGAAGAGATTGTTTCATAAATTAATATAGCTTACCTTGAATCTAAATAAATCAGTTGAACCTTGAATATTTTAATGAGTTGATAAGTTAATAGTAGCTCAAAATCTGTGCCATTGCAGTTGATTAGGGTCAAATAAATCGATTATTTTTTAGGTAAAATATTATTTACAGTTTTATCAAAGAGTTATCAATAGATTGAAATTTTTAAATATGAAAGTTTTCACCAAGGTAAACAGCCTGAACTTGTTCATTATTTAATATTTCTTCGGGAGAGCCTTCGGCAATAACACTGCCGCTATTCATGATATAGGCTCGTTTACAAACGTTAAGAGTTTCTCTGACATTATGATCGGTAATTAAAATCCCGATATTATTTTCACATAATTGCATGATAATGGATTGAATATCATTGACAGATATGGGGTCAACTCCGGCAAAAGGTTCATCCAGCAAGATAAAATCAGGTTCCATTGCCAGTGTTCTTGCTATTTCAACTCGACGTCTTTCTCCTCCGGAAAGGCTTATTCCTATAGAATCTCGAATATGAGAGATACTCAACTCATGTAACAATTGATCCAGATGATCCTTTACATCAGTGTCATTAAGATCCTGCCGTGTTTGTAAAATGGCCTTGATATTATCTTCTACGGTTAATTTTCTAAAGATAGAAGCCTCCTGAGGAAGATAGCCAATCCCTTGTTTAGCACGTTTGTGGATGGGCTGATGAGTAATATCATGTCCACGACAGGTAATTTGTCCACTATCGGCATGAATCAGACCGACAACCATATAAAAACTGGTAGTTTTTCCCGCACCATTTGAGCCTAAAAGCCCAACAACCTCCCCTTTTTTCACACTAAAGGAAATATCTTTGACCACATGACGTGATTTAAATGATTTATTTAAATTTTCAGCCCGTAATTCCAGTTGAGAATTTGACATAATAGATTATTTCTTCTGTCTGGCTGGAATAGTAACTTTGACTCGTCCGTTGGAGACGGGCTTCCCTTGTTTATCTTTTTTACTACTGGCAACAACGGTTTCTTTTTTTGTATCATAAGTAATTTTATTAGCACTGAAGGATCCGCCATCTTGTGTAACATGTGCATTATTAAGTAAATAAATTTTTTCTTTTTTTATGAAGTACTCGATGGTACTGGCTCTGGCCTTAAAATCCTGTTCTTTTCCTTCAGGACGCTGTTTAAAAGTAGCCAGCTTTTTTTCACCCCGGGCAATTGCTTTTTCCAAATCTCTGTCGGCATTGTGGTATAAGGTTAATTCATCTGCCTTGATGACCATACTGCCCTGAATTAAAATAACATTTCCAGTATAAACACTCATGCCTTTTAAATCATCAATATCAGCAAAGTCAGCCTCCAGGCTAATGGGTTGATTACGATCACTTTCTAATGCCAGCAGATAACCGGGAGTAGAAATAAAAATAAAAATAAAAATAAAAAAAATAATGACTGTTCTCTTATCAAACATAAAACTATACCCCTGTCTTATTTGCAATAGTAAATATGTTTGCAAAGCGATAGCGGTGAAAATTTATTGGCCGATAGCTCCTATGGAACAAAGCCAGTTTAAAAAAATTTTTTGTTTTCATTATCGGCTACCTTTTTCGTTGTGTTTTATTGCATTATAGTGACCTTTGACCTTATGCATAAAAATATAATGTTCAGTGTCAAAATAGGCCTCCATTCCAATGGAATTAATTAGACTGTTGTCAGTCTTTATTTGTATAGGCTTTTCTGTTTCAGCGTATTCTTTATCAGGCCATATTATTAATTCAGGAGATTTAACCTCCAGAAATTGATTATAGGGTGAACTTTTACGCATAATCATAACTCGACCTTTTAAAAAAAGACGAGTTGCACCCTGATTGATAAATCCCTTGTCAGCTATAATCACAAAAGGAGATCCCTGTTGACGAAAAAAAGTGATAATGGGATTGATCAGTTCTGAATCCTTGTCTCCAGGATAATGAATCAGCTTATCTGCGCTGATCTTGCTTTTGGGATGACCAGTCTCACCATAATTAATCATATCAGCATAATTAATGAAAGAGTCGGCAATTTTTTTATACTGATTTGTGTCTGGAAAATTCATAGAAGTTTGTGTGACTTTTTTAGTCTTTATAATTGATACGGTCAGTAAGATCGAAACAATAGGAAAGGCGATTAGAAAAGCAAGAAGTTTTTTATCCATACAATTGATCTAAATTTTTGTCTCTAACTCTCTGCCTTAAAGAACAGAGCTATCTGTTCTTCCAGAGTGCCTTGTGCTTCCATTAATAACTCACAAGCATCCCGCACTGCACCCTGACCACCCTTATTATGGGTTATCCAGCCGGCCTGTTTTTTCACTAGATCATGAGCATCAGCTACCGCGATAGACAGGCCGACTTTGTTCATGACAGGGAGATCAACCAGATCATCACCCATATAGGCAATTTCAAAGGGCTTTAACTGTAACTGCTGGCATAGATCCTCAAATGCATGGATCTTATTTTGCTGTCCCTGAAAAACGAGATCGATATTTAAATTAATCATTCGATGTCTGACGGCATCCGAGCTTCTGGCGGTAATGATGGCAAGAGGTATGCCTGAACGCTGCAGCATTTTGATACCTAAACCATCTCGGGAATGAAATGCCTTATACTCTATACCTTTATCATCAAAAAAAAGTCTGCCATCAGTCATTACACCATCAACATCACAGATTAATAACTTTATCAATTTAGCTTTGGCTAAAAATTCCTGCATTGATAAGACCTTGTTTTTGTTGTGTCTGACATGAAACTAAGGCACCAGACTATCCCGATAGATAACAACCATGTAGGATATATAACATATTAATAAAATACTACCCTCAATGCGATTTATTTTACCTTTACCCTTAAAACCATAAGCAAAAATAAATAATAAGATAGATAATATGATCATAACAGGATAATCCCTGCCTAATACGGAAGGTTCAAGGACTGCACCACCCATGATCCCCGGTATGCCCAGTACGCCCAGTAAATTAAACATATTGGAACCAATCACATTGCCAATTGCCATTTCATGCTCATTTTTAAGAGCGCTGCTGATTGATGCGGCCAGTTCAGGTAAGCTGGTGCCGATAGCAACAATGGTCAGACCAATGACGAGTTCACTAACATGATATTCATGTGCAATATTGACAGCTCCCCAGACCAGTAGACGAGAACTGATTAACAAAACTATCAGGCCGATAAAAAGCCATAAGAAGGCTATAGAAGTTGACATGTCTGTAGGAATCTCATCTGAAAACTCTTGTTCCAGAGAATCATTCTCCTGAGAATTAGAGTTTTTTGACTTGCGGCTCTCTTTTATACCCATCATGGTAATTACTATCATCAATGCAAACATACCAAAAATAAGTATATAACCATCGCTAATATTCAGCTCCCCATCCCATAACAGGAACCAGGCAAGCAGCATAATAAAAAACATGATGGGGTATTCTCGTTTGAGAATTTTGGAATCAACGACCAGGGGGCTTACCAGAGCTGTTATGCCCAGAACCAGGGCAATATTGGTAATATTTGAACCCAGAGCGTTGCCGACCGCCAGATTGGGTGTTCCCTCATAGGCTGCAACACCTGAGACGATCATCTCCGGTGCAGAGGTTCCGAATCCAACAATGGTCAGGCCGATTATTAACGGGGAGACGCCAAAATTTAATGCAATGCCGGAGGCTCCAATGACGAAACGATCAGCACTCCATATGAGTAATAAAAATCCGGCCAGTATGGCAATAGTACTTAGAAACATATTTTAATTTTCAAAATCTTCAAAGCCCTCAAAGTCTTCAATAATGACCTTTCTGGGGAAGACCTCGCCATTATGGATTCTGTTTTGGCGCCATTGATAATAAGCTTCACGGGTAAAAATATACGCATCAATTGCCATTTCATCACGTAAATCAGTGGTTCTAAGTAAGTCGGAGCGTATATTCACTGCTCTGACTGAGGCAAATCCAATGACTGCTGAAGTTGGTGACAGCAGTGTCGCCGGATGAATCAAGGCATCAACAATGAGTGAAGGAGCATCACGTAAACTGCTTGGACCAATAAATGGAATAATGAAATAAGGACCCGAACCGACACCCCAGTAGCCCAGAGTATCAGCAAAACTCTTATAATGTTTAGGCAGACCCATGGGCGTTCCTACATCAATTAAACCAAAGATGCCAAAAATGGTATTGACTGAAAAGCGCAGGGTATCAGAAGCAAAGCGTTCAATATCAAGCTGTAAAGAATCATTGATAATAACCACAACATCATCAAGATTATTAAAAAAATTATTGCTGCCGGTCTGAATCGGGCCGGGTAGTTTCTGATAGCCAAGCGCCAGCGGCTTCATAATTGTGCGGTCAAAACCTTCATTGAATTGATAAATATTTCTATTAACGGATTCTATGGGATCGTTGACATCTCCATCGGGTGTGATAGATGCACAACCTGAACTAAGGATACTGATACTAATAAATATAAATACCGGAACTATACGCTGAAAACAATCGTTGCATAATATATGAGCTTGAAGATAAGGCATAATTTGAGTTAATTTCTTTGGATGTCTCAATTTTATTGATCTGATTCTGCAAATATGGGTGACCATGATAATAAAAATACAGTATTAAAGATAGACTGCTCAGGTAAAAAAATGATAAACGCTAGTAGTGTTAAACATAAAGAAGCCTGTGTCTATAGAGATGGACTGCCTTCTTTGTTATACTTCGCCTGTTTATAATCCTTGTTTGAAGCGTAAGAGCCTGATTAATGTCGGAAACTGAAAATAATATTATTCGTATCAGAGATTTGCATTTTTCTCGTGGTCATACAAAAATTTTTGACGGCATTGATGTTGATATTCCACAAGGAAAGATCACTGCGATTATGGGACCCAGTGGTACAGGAAAGACAACTTTATTAAAACTGATTGGCGGGCAGTTAAAACCGCAGCAGGGCAGTATCTATTTTCATAATGATAATATTCCTGCTCTGAATACTAAAAAACTTTATGCCGCCAGAAAAAAAATGGGTATGTTGTTTCAGACCGGGGCACTGCTGACCGATATGAGTGTGTTTGATAATATTGCCTTTCCCCTTCGTGAGCACACTGATTTACCGCAAGTCATGATACGTGACCTGGTGCTGATGAAACTTCATGCTGTGGGACTGAGAGGGGCAAGAGACCTGATGCCCAGTCAGTTGTCCGGTGGTATGGCGCGCCGGGCTGCACTGGCTAGAGCCATTGCACTTGATCCCGAGATGATTCTTTATGATGAACCTTTTACTGGTCAGGATCCTATTTCAATGGGGGTTCTGGTGCAATTAATTCGTTCTATTAATAGTGCTCTGGATATTACCAGTATTATTGTTTCTCATGATATTCAGGAAACGCTGGAAATTGCAGATAAAATTTATATTATTTCACAGGGCAAGGTTATCGGTCATGGGACTCCTGATGAAATCAATCAGTCTGATTCACCCTGGATAAGTCAGTTTGTCCAGGGCAAGGCAGATGGTCCGGTTCCTTTTCATTATCCAGCGCCCTCTTACAAGGATGATATGCTGGCAGGGTAAGAGTCTTCAACCAAATATTGTTGTCGCTGTCGCTTTGCTAATATTTTCAAAGCAAAGAAAGACAGAGACAAATTTTATGTTAGATAAGAGATAATATGTTTAATTGGTTTGCTCAAATAGGTCATATCAGTATCAGCTTCTTCTCCCGTTTAGGAAAAGAAGTTATTCTGTTTTTCCAGACAACGGCCTGCTTTGCAGATCTGTTAAGCCGTCCAGGTCTTATTATTCAACAGATTTTTTCTGTTGGTGTTCGCTCAATGTTGATTATTATTGTATCAGGATTTTTTGTCGGCATGGTGTTAGGTTTGCAGGGCTATAATACGCTGGTTGATTTTGGTGCTGAAGAATCTCTGGGCGTGGTGGTTGCACTGTCTTTGGTAAGAGAACTCGGGCCGGTGGTGACAGCTCTGCTTTACGCTGGCAGAGCTGGCTCTGCTTTAACTGCAGAAATTGGTCTGATGAAAGCGACAGAACAGTTATCAGGTCTGGAAATGATGGCAGTTAATCCGGTGGAAAGGATACTGGCTCCCAGATTACTGGCAGGTATTATCAGTATGCCGCTGCTGGCAGCAATGTTTAGTGCTGTCGGTGTGTTTGGAGGTTATCTTATCGGTGTTGAGATGCTTGGTGTTGACAGTGGATCCTATTGGTCGCAAATGCAGGCCAAGGTGGATTACCATCAGGATGTCCTTAATGGTGTGATTAAAAGTGTTGTCTTCGGTATTGTGGTTACTTGGATTGCTGTCTATGAAGGTTATTCCTGTACACCTACATCAGAAGGTGTGAGTAGTGCAACAACGAGAACCGTTGTTAACTCGGCCTTGATTGTATTGGGACTGGACTTTTTATTAACTGCTTTGATGTTATAGTGGTTGTATCGCTTTGATTGAAGTCATTATTTATTTGGAACAATATTATGTCTAATTCAAGAACATTAGAAATTTTAGTCGGTTTGTTTGTCTCTCTGGGGGCGCTTGCATTACTGATACTGGCATTTAATGTGAGTAATATGCAGAGTTTTGGCTCCGGCAGTCATTATACTATTAATGCCAGTTTTTCCAATGCCAGCGGCTTAAAAACACGTTCTGCAGTCACTATTGCCGGCGTTACTATTGGGCGGGTTGTCGATATTGTTGTTGATCCTGAAAGTTTTGAAGCAGTGGTTACAATGAGCATTGATAAACGTTTTGATGAGATTCCAGTGGATTCTGATGCAGGAATTTATACCGCAGGTCTGCTCGGTGAAAAATATATTGGTATCAGTCCCGGCGGCGCTCCGGATCTGCTTGAAGAAGGCAGTGAAATACGTTTAACACAATCTTCTATTGTACTTGAAAAATTAATCAGCCAGTTTCTTTTTAGTCAGTCTAAAGAGGGATAGTATTTATATGGATAGCGCGCAATTTGAGACAATATCTGCAGGGCATTTTCGTATAAAAGGTGAGCTGAATTTCCAGTCGGTTCCTGAATTATGGCTGCAAAATAAAGAAGAATTATTCAATGAGCAAGATCGTATTCTGGAAATTGACTTTTCTCAACTGAATCGTTCTGACAGCTCGGGTTTGGCTTTGCTGCTTGAATGGTATCGTGAGGCAGAACAAAAGGGTAAAAAAATTACTTTTATCAATCTACCTGAACAAATGATTCATATGGCAGAAGTTTGTGGTCTGGATGATGTTTTACCACTAAAAATAAATTAGCAGCTATTAAAAGAGAGTATTGATTTATGACAACAGATGAAATCAAAAATTTAATTTCAACCGGTATTGAATCTTCTCAGGTCACTGTCAGTGGTGAGGGTGGTATGTTTGATACGATTGTTATTTCAGAAAAATTTGACGGCTTGAGTCCGGTAAAGAAACAGCAAATGGTTTATGCAACAGTGAATGATCACATCAGTAATGGTGATATCCATGCATTGAGTATTAAAGCTTATACGCCGGATGAATGGAAAACAGCCAGCAAACTGCAGATTGGTTGATATGGAAGCCCTCGGACAATAAATTTGACCGCTATCTATTATATATTTGATAATTATATAATAAAGGGTAAAATACCCCGTTTTATTGTTCATTTTTATAGCTATATGCAAGGTTTGGTAATACTCAATGGATAAGTTATTCATTACTGGTGGTCAGCGCCTGGAAGGAGAGATTCGTATCTCCGGGGCTAAAAATGCAGCATTGCCGATTATAATGGGATGCTTACTGGCTGACGATGCAACAACGATTGGTAATGTACCTCACTTACATGATATTACCACCACGTTAGAGTTGTTGGGTCGTATGGGTGTCTCCATTACAATAGATGAAAATCTGAATGTTGAAGTGGATACCACAACAATTAAGGAATACGTCGCCCCTTATGATTTAGTTAAAACGATGCGGGCATCGATTCTGGTTTTAGGTCCGTTACTTGCCCACTATGGGCAGGCTGAAGTTTCATTACCCGGTGGTTGTGCCATCGGTTCGCGCCCGGTGGATCAGCACATAAAAGGTCTAAAGGCCATGGGTGCTGATATTGTTGTTGAAAATGGCTATATCCGCGCTACGGCAAAACGCCTTAAAGGTGCTAAAATCGTAATGGATCTGGTGACTGTAACTGGTACAGAAAATCTGATGATGGCGGCAGCACTGGCGGATGGTACTACTATTCTTGAAAATGCTGCCCGTGAACCCGAAGTGGTTGATCTGGCGAAGTTTTTAAACTCTATGGGAGCCAGAATAAGTGGTGCTGGTACGGATACGATTACTATTGAAGGTGTAGAAAAATTGTCAGCCACTCAATATAATATTATGCCGGACAGAATTGAAACAGGTACTTACCTGGTGGCTGCAGCCGTCACGGGTGGAAAAATCACACTAAAAGATACTTGTCCAAAATATCTGGATGCTGTTCTGGAAAAATTACAGGATGCAGGTGCTAAAATTGAAACAGGAGAAGACTGGATTAAACTGGATATGGAAGGTAAACGTCCGCTTTCAGTTGATCTGCGCACTGCACCCTATCCAGCTTTTCCAACGGATATGCAGGCACAGTTTTGTGTGATGAATGCTATTGCAGACAGTACCGGCTCTATTGTAGAAACGGTGTTTGAAAATCGTTTCATGCATATTCAGGAGCTGCAGAGAATGGGAGCTAATATTAACCTGCAGGGTAATACGGCGATCATTAAAGGAGCTGACAGCCTGACTGCAGCACCCGTTATGGCAACAGATTTGCGTGCTTCTGCCAGCCTGGTGATTGCCGGACTGGTTGCTGGTGGTGAAACCGAGGTTGAACGTATTTATCATATTGACCGTGGTTATGAATGTATTGAAGAGAAATTATTGCAACTAGGCGCTTCAATACGCAGAGTCCCGGGTTAGCAGTATTGATGATAAGGTTTAAAAGAGTAAAATATGAGTGACACGCTGACAATCGCATTATCCAAGGGTAGAATTTATAAAGAAACATTGCCTCTACTGGCTCATGCAGATATCTATCCTGTCGATGACCCCGATAAAAGTCGAAAATTAATACTGGATACCAATCATGAGCATATCAAATTAGTCATTATCCGGGCAACGGATGTTCCTACCTATGTACAATACGGTGCTGCTGATGTTGGTGTTGCCGGGAAAGATGTGCTGATGGAGCATGGTGGTGAAGGTCTTTATGAGCCTCTTGATCTAAAAATAGCAAAATGTCGATTAATGACTGCCGGCCCTGTGGAAGAAAAGACTGTTTCAACCCGTTTGCGAGTTGCCACCAAGTTTGTCAACACAGCCAAACGATATTATGCAGAGAAAGGTATTCAGGTTGAAGTAATTAAACTCTATGGTTCCATGGAGTTAGCTCCTCTGGTGGGTCTGGCTGAGCGTATTGTGGATGTAGTGGATACCGGCAATACCCTCAAAGCAAACGGTTTAATGCCGATGGAACATATTGCTGATATCAGTTCACGTCTAATTGTTAATAAAGCTTCAATGAAAATGAAACATCAGCAGATAAAATTACTTATTGAGCGTATAGCAGAAGCAGTGGGAGTCCAATAATGCTTGATATTAATCGTCTTTCCAGCAGTGATAATGAATTCTGGCCATTATTAAAAGAACTGCTTGCCTGGGATAATGTTTCAGATGATTCGGTGCAGTCAACAGTCAAAAAAATATTGACAGATGTGCGTAGAGAAGGTGATGCCGCAGTGGTCAAGTATACCAATACGCTTGATCGTATGGATGTCAGTGATATGTCTGCTTTATCTATCCCTAAGGAAAGACTACAGCAAGCCCTTGAAGGCTTATCTGATGAACAGCGTGAGGCTTTGGAAGTTTCTGCTCAAAGAGTAAGAAATTATCATGATAAACAAAAAATGCAGTCCTGGTCTTATACGGAAGAAGACGGCACCTTGCTAGGCCAACAGGTGACTGCGCTGGATAGAGTCGGACTTTATGTGCCAGGTGGTCAGGCGGCTTACCCTTCTTCCGTTCTTATGAATGCGATTCCTGCTAAAGTTGCAGGTGTCAAAGAACTCATTATGGTGGTGCCGACACCGGATGGACAGATCAATGAGCTGGTTTTTGCCGCTGCCGCCATTACCGGAGTTGATCAGGTGTTTGTTATTGGTGGTGCACAGGCAGTTGCAGCACTTGCCTATGGCACAGAAACAGTACCTCAGGTTGATAAAATTGTCGGCCCGGGTAATATTTATGTTGCGACGGCCAAGGGTATGGTTTTTGGCACCGTTGGTATTGATATGATTGCAGGTCCTTCTGAAATTCTGGTGATTTGTGATGGAAAAACTGATCCGGACTGGATTGCTATGGATTTATTTTCTCAGGCCGAACATGATGAAGATGCACAGTCGATTTTAATTTCACCTGATGCGGAATTTCTGGATAAGGTCAATGCTTCCATTGAGCGTTTATTATCTGAGATGGAACGTGAAAAAATTATTCGCGTTTCTCTTAATGAACGTGCTGCATTGATTCATGTAAAAGATATAGAAGAAGCCATTGAGGTTTGCAACTATATTGCCCCGGAACATCTGGAGTTATCAGTGGACGATCCACAGGCACTATTACCGATGATTCGTCACGCGGGTGCTATTTTTATGGGACGTTATACTGCAGAAGCTCTGGGTGATTATTGTGCGGGACCTAATCATGTATTGCCAACATCCAGAACTGCAAGGTTTAGCTCGGCTCTGGGTGTTTATGATTTTCAAAAGCGTTCCAGTTTGATTATGTGTTCTGCAGAAGGTGCTTCTGAACTGGGTAAGACAGCTTCAGTTATGGCGCGTGGTGAAGGTTTGACTGCCCATGCGCGCAGTGCTGAATACCGCATAAAATCTTAAACCTGAATAATTTACAACTCCAGCCTGAATTTATGACTAATATTTTCAGAGTTTTTTCTGCAATATCAGGCTGGACGGGTCGCCTGGTTCTTAAACCATTACTCTATATCGTTGATTTGAGTGTTTTCAGTTTGCTTGCCCTGCGCGACTGGAAAAAGAATAATTCCTTATTCAGAAGAGAAAGCTATCGTAATATTGTTTCACAAATAATCTTCACCGGTATTGACGCACTGCCTGCGATTACTTTTCTCGCCTTGATAGCCGGTTTTCTGTTTACCTTTCGTTTGATTGCACTGGTTGATTCAGTGGGGGGGGCTGATGATCTGGTTGATATCCTTGTTAATGTGATTGGCCTGGAAATAGGCTCTCTTATTGCGGCTTTAATTCTTGTCAGCAGAACCGGTTCCGCTATCGTTGTCGATATTGGCAATATGAAATTGCATGGAGAAATTGAAGGCCTGGAATTTCTGGCCATTAATATCAATGACTATCTGATTACCCCTCGTCTGCTGAGTTGTGCAATTTCCCAACTGGTATTAACAGTCTATTTCACCAGTATTACAATGCTGGGCGGTATTCTACTCAGCAGTATTGTGCTCTCCGCCGGACATATTCAATTATTGACACTACTGCTCACTGCTGTGAATACTGATATGCTGGCGGCATTTATTATTAAGAATTTGTTGTTTGGATTTATTATAGGAGCTGCTGCCTGCTATCATGGTCTCAATGTAGCCAAGTCACCGACTGAAGTGCCGCAGCAGACACAGCAGGCTATCGTCAATAGTCTGGTTATGATCTTTGTGCTTGACGGACTCATGGGGATTGCGTTGCTGACATGAGTTTAAATCCAATTATTCAATGCAGTCAGCTGATGGCCAATACATCACCCTTTAAGTATTGCGGTGAAGCACTGGACTTTAATATTGAACAAGGCGCTATTACTGTTCTTACCGGGGCAGATAATATGGGCAAAAATGACTGGATGAAAACTCTCAGCGGTATCTATTATCCACTCAGCGGGACGATTAATTTTTTTGGTAGTAACGCACTACAGTTTGATAGTAATGAACGCGGATTATTACGAAAAAAACTGGCCTATGTGACAGAAGAATTGAGTCTGATGTCCATGCTGAGTGGGATAGCTAATGTCATGCTGCCAGCTCACTATCACCGACTTGCAGATAGAGAACAAATTAGAGTTAAGGCGTTGGATTTGATTTCAAGACTGGGTGTCAAGAGTGGATTAGATCGGCTGCCGGCAGATATGCATAAGGATGAGCGTTTTCTGTTAAGTATTGCCAGAGCATTAATGCTGAATCCTGAGGCTCTTTTTCTGGAAAAGCCCTTTGCTATGCTGGATGCCGTTTCTGAAAAGCAGTTTAAACAGTTTTTGCTGCATAAGGCGAAACAGGACAATATGAGTATTATCGTATCAACACAGGATTTTGATTTTATCAGTCAATATGCTGATAGAATCCTGCTTATTACGCAGGAAAAATTATTTTCCTTTGCTGGTAGTGATGATTTTCTCAATTGTAATAATACCATCGTTGCAGAATTTATTAGAAAAGCGAATCATTGATGAGAGAAAAAAGATTACAGGTTCGTACCCACTATATCCATAGGATCAAGTATTCAACGCAGGAACGATTGGTTGGCAGCTTTGTACTTTTGGCTATTATTCTATTAGTCTGGCTATTATTTTCCTCAGGAAAATCACTGATTAATTTTGAAGAACACTATCTTCTTTATGGTCAACTTGAAACAATACAGCAGATTGATGAAAATACTGAAATTATTATAGGCGGACTCTCCGCAGGTCGGATTCAAGCGGTTAAAATTACGCATGATAATCACATCATAGTGGTTATGGAAATACCGAAACGCTACAAACGCTTGATTCGTACCGATTCAATTGCCCGTTTAAATGCATTTGATCTGGGCATGATTAATCAGTCAATCATTGAAATTAGTGTTGGATCGCCAAAGCAGGCAATATTGGAAGATGGTCATACTATTGTTATTACTGAAACGGCCAGTATAAAAAACTTACTGGCTAAATTTGTTCCGTCTGTGGAAGCATTATTTGCAACAATTAATCGAGTCAATACGCTACTCTCAGGAATTGAACAGCAAAAGCTTGAAAAAACTCTCAATAATATTGATTCTCTGGTTGCAGCCGTTGATCCGGCACAGATAAAATCCTTATTGGAAAATCTGCACTTTATAATCAATAATGCCGGTGATGGCATTCCAGTGAGGATCAATAGTATTGATAAAATTGTTTCAGCAATTGATCTGGAAAAACTGCGCCAGACAACTAATAATATTAATTTGCTGATAGCTGCTGTTAATCCTGATTTAATCAGTGCTGCTATGGCTAATTTACATATGACAACAAATGATATTAAAGTTGTTATCGGGCAGATAAAAAAGGGTAAAGGACTTGTAGGACGTTCAATTTATGACAGGAAAATAGAACAGAATTTTGTACAGACAATCAGTCATTTGAGCCATGCAACAGAACAGCTGGATCGATTGCTGAGTCTTTTAAATAAAGAGATGGAAAATATGCCGGGCTTACTCAATAAGATTGAACCGCTTATTAATGAAGCTGACAAGACAATTAAGGCGACACAAAAAATATGGCCTATTTCATCAGCTATTGAAAAAAAGGGCAATAAAAAAATATTGATTTCAGCTGAGCCGCTCAATGATTAGAAACACTATTGTCTTATTTCTGATGATGAGTCTGTTGTCCTGTGCCATGACATCAGACACAGAAGAGTCTCAGCAGCCGGAAAGGATCCGGGATGCTGAAAATTTGCTGGTCAGGGGGGTTGCAGATTATAGTCAATCTGATTATCTACAAGCCGGTATCTTTTTCACCAGGGCACTGCATTTATACCGCAGTATTGATAATCCGCAAGGCATTGTATTGAGTTGTATCAATCTGGCTAAAACCTCACTGGTAACAGGTGATATTCTTCGTGCCGAAGCTTTTGTTGACAAGGCAAAAAGTATTCTCCATTCATCATTGCTGTTACAGAGAGAGCATTTGATTAACTATCTGGCTATTGTTGACTCCTCTATTAAAATTGAGAAGATGGAGTATCATGCTGCTAAAGAAATTCTACAGCCTTTACTGGATACTGCGTACTCAAAACAGAGTGAAATAAATATTGCTGCTGTGCAAAACCGGCTTCGTATTGCTATTGAGGAACAGGCTTCTGATGCGTTTGTATGGATGCAGAGTTATAGTGACTTATTACAATTATCAGAATCCCCCAGGCTCAATCAGAATGCAAGATTACTAAGATTTAAAGCAGCATTAAATGATAATGTTGAAGAGCAAAATCAAAATTATAATATGGCCTTGAATCTTTATCGACAAGCGGCTCATCGGATGGGCATTGCTGCAACTCTTGAAGAATGGGCTCAACAACAGTATGAAAATCAATACTATCATGCAGCAGCAAATAAACTCAGGCGAGCACTATTTATACGTATTGAACTAAAAGACAGAAGAAATAGTCAGGCAATTTTAGTCATATTACAAAAAATTTATAGGCAATCGGGCAATAGAGCAAAAGAAAAACAGTCTGTTTTATGGTTGGAACAATTATCCTCTGTAGAATTTGCTCAGTGGAATAATTTATTGGGAGATTATAATAATTATCCTTGACCTGGATACCAGATAATTATAAACAAACGGACATTTCAGATAGTGGTTAATAAGGTCACCTAATGAGTGCTGATCAGCAATTTCAGTCATTCTAGCGCTAATTTAAATATTTAATTTTTGTGTTTTTTGTGAAATGTTGAAATAAATATTTTAGTGAAAGCAGACACTCCAAAAATTTGGAGAATTGAACCAGATTTGGTTTTTCTATAATATTATGTCGGGCTGTAGTTAGCCATTAAGGTGATGCTTATATTACCCGGATATTAACCTTGCCTGTACATTTTAATCCTGAACAGCCACAGTACTACTATCACTAGAAACACTCTCACCTATAATATTTCCATTAGCATCTAAAGCAAACAAGCGTATTTCTACCACAATACCATCAGCTCCTTTGGGTAATGGGAGAGTAAAAATAACTAATCCATCATATATAGTATAATTAGTAGACTTGAGGGTTGCCGTTTGATTTGCGAATTGTACGCTGCTAGCATTAGACTCTGAGAAATCTGGTGATGGTAAATTAACTTCTAATAAATAACCATCAGCATTAGGGTATTCTGTCCATATAAAGATGTTAGTTTCACCACCATAGATTTTATCATTATCGATAGGTAACACCCAAGTCGTGCGTGGTACTGTATTTTGTATAATTTTTTCTTGTCCGGCAGTCAATGTATTTTTACTACCATCTCTTCCTGTAATATCAACAGTTCCTGATGCAACACTGACAGTCAAGGTTCCATTGGTACCACTTTGGGAATAGTTAGCAGTAAATTTAGTGATCCCAGTTGCCCTTAATATAGAAGTACATGATACGGGAACTTTAATATTAGCAATGGCTGCACGAACTTCAAAATCTTGCGTATCACTACAGTCAACCGTAAAGGTTACTTCACCTTTAATTAGGGTGATAGTGTTGTTAGTATTATTGGCTGGATTTAAGACAACCACAGAATTAGCTTTAACTTCCACAACACTTTCATCATTGCGTTTTATCGTAGTTGCAGAGTCTGCCAGGGTGAGCAATGCTGTGCTGTCAGGAACAGTCCCAAACGTTGTAGGAGATATTAAGGTGATTGGAGTCACTGAATATGCAGTTCCTATTGTTTCTTGTACTGATGCTATGGAAACATTAGTTTCTAAACAGGTATTTGAAACATTTGATGAGTCACTACGGGTTAGTTTAAGTTGACCACCTTTCCCAGCACATCCACCAGGAAATGAAGAACCATCAGAAAAAGTATAACTATTTTCACTAGTATTGTAATTGAGAATTAAATCACCAGTACAACTATCATAATTCCCATTTAATGATCCACTTCCAGAATAGAGTGCACCTGAAGAATTACTACCATCGTATGAATAAGTACCACTGATTACACCAGACTCATCAATTGTTCCTGAATAAATGGTTTCTGAAAATTCACCATCTGGATAACTAGAACTAGATGTTCTAACAAAATTTATTCCTTCTTGAGAAATATAAAAACCTGTTATAGTATCTTCTTCTTCGTCATCACAAACTGTTTCATTAGAGAATTCAGTGCCATTCCATGTGCCTGAAATATCAGGGACTACAGCAAAAGCTATTGATGAACTAAAAACTAACAATAGAGCTATAAAAAATTGTTGATACATAACCTGTTCCTTATTTATAAATATTTACTAACATTCTATTTTCAAACTAAGACTATCAAAGTGAAAGAAATTTCAAAATAATGACCACAACTTTTCTAATAAAAAATTAAGCCATACATATTACCATACTAAACTTTATCCGCCATCATTTATAGAGATTTTATGTTACTACAAATGATGGTGGTCAAATTCATGTTGTCTTAGCGGAGTATGCCAGCTGGAATTATGCTATAATCTTCAGTCGTTATTCTTGCTGGAAAGCCTATGAACAAGGTAATAAACGTAATATGAGTCATTTGGTCAAACAATGGATTAGAGAGGATATTCGTAGTTTATCTGCTTATCATGTGCCCAATCCTGGAAAGATGATTAAATTGGATGCGATGGAGAATCCCTATTGCTGGCCTCAGTCTATGCAGCAGGAATGGCTGGAATTTCTGGCAGATGCACCGGTTAATCGTTATCCTGATCCTGCTGCAGAAAAATTAGTGCAGCAGATAGAAACTGTGATGGCTGTGCCAAAAGGCATGAAAAGTATTCTGGGTAACGGATCAGATGAACTGATTCAGATTATCTGTATGGCTTTGTCTCAGCCGGGTAGTGTGGTGATGGCACCTGAACCAACTTTTGTCATGTATCAGATGATAGCCCGCTTTACAAATATGAATTATCAGGGCATTCCTCTGGATAAAGAGTTTCAGCTGGATATGCCCGCTATGTTGCAGGCAATGGAAATCCATCAGCCGGCTGTAATTTTTCTGGCCTACCCCAACAACCCGACAGGCAATCTTTTTTCTGCTCAGGATGTGCGTCAGATTATTGATAAGGCACCGGGTTTAGTGGTGGTGGATGAGGCTTACCACGCTTTTGCAGATAGCAGCTTTATGTCGCTATTGTCTGAATATAATAATCTGCTGGTGATGAGAACAGTATCTAAAATGGGGCTGGCTGGTTTGCGTCTGGGCTTGTTAAGTGGTTCGCCCGAATGGATCGATGAATTTGATAAAATACGTTTACCCTATAATATTAACGTTCTTACTCAGCTAAGTGCTGTTTTTGCTCTGCAGCGTTATGATGTTCTGGAACAGCAGACACAGCAGATTTGCCGTGACAGAGAGAAAGTTAAAGAACAACTGAATCAAATTCATGGTCTTGTTCAATATCCCAGTGCTGCTAACTTTATTTTATTTAAGATTGAGAGCCCTCAGCCAATAAACTCTCCCGCTGTCGTTTTGCAAACATCTTCATCTGCAAATAAGACAGCGGGGGAGTTTATGCTTGATAAGAGTATGTCTTCAGATATGATTTTTGCAGGCTTAAAAAATGAAGGTATACTGATAAAACGTTTTGCCGATACTTCAGGCTCTTTAGCAAATTGTTTAAGAGTCACTATTGGTACAGCAGAAGAAAATCAGGCTTTTATTAATGCTTTGAAAAAACAAATAATATGATGAGATGCTTTTATGAATTTTAAAGGAAATATAGTACAAATGAATACAGCAAATCCCGTTAAAAAAATAAAAATTATACTGGCTGTTTTTTTTAGTCTGCTTGTTATGATGGGGTTCTTCAGTGCCACCTATACGGTGGAAACCGGGACAGTTGGAATTTTATCAACTTTTGGCAAATATCAGGAAGATCCTGTTTTACCGGGTTTACATATTAAAATTCCGGTGATCCAAACTGTGCGTATTCTTGATATTAAGTTACAGTCAGCGAATTATATCGGACGTCAGGATATTCCTGATAAGCGTGGAGTGATTAATAAGCCTTATATTTCTGTGCTGGATAATAAAAATCTGCCCATTGGTATTGATCTAACGGTTATGTATACGCCTGATGCCAATGAAGGTAGTAATATTCTGGGTAAATACGGTGTTAATTATTTCGATAAGGTGATTAATCCTAATATTCGAGATGTGGTACGTGATGTAGTTGGTAAATATCCTGCTGAGAAAATAGCCTCTGATAGATCGGTGATCAGCAGCGAACTCAGAGTGCGTATTGATAAGAAATTTGAAACGCTTCCCTTTGTATTAAATGAAGTGTCATTGCGTAATATTCAATTACCTAAAATAGTGCTGAAAAAAGTTGAAGAAGTGCAAATTGCCAAACAGGAAGAACAAAAATTGGCTATGGTTGAAAATCAGGCCAAGAAAAAACAAAAAATTCAGACTATTCAGGCTAATACCCGTTTAATTGAAGTCACCACCAAGGCGAAAGCAGAGGCTGAAAAGCAAAAAATTGCCGCTGATGCCAAGGCCTATCAATTAAAGGTTGAAGCAGAGGCCATTGCTGAAGCAAATAATCTGATTGCTAAATCAATTACAGATGAACTGATTCGTTATAAATCTATTGAGAAATGGACAGGAATGTATCCAAAACTGTTAATGCAGGGCAGTGACACGAATACTATATTACAGTTGCCGAAATTAGATGATTAAGTGTAGTGATATAGTTGAATATTGTGATGATCTTCTACAGACTAAAACATTTAAAGATTATTGCCCAAATGGCTTGCAGGTAGAGGGAAATGAATCAGTTTCCAGAATTGTCAGCGGTGTAACAGCGTGTCAGGATCTCATTGAAAAGGCGATAGAGTATCGGGCTGATCTCATATTAGTGCATCATGGTTTTTTCTGGAGAGGTGAAAATCCGGTTGTGTGCGGCATGAAAAAACTTCGCTTGCAATCTTTACTAATCAATAATATTAATCTGATGGCTTATCACCTGCCTTTGGATGCACATAAAACTCTGGGAAATAATGTTTTATTAGCTGAAAAGCTGGGATTACAGGTAGAAAGTTTTTTTGCAGATAATGACATTGCTTTGCTGGGCACAATAAATCAACAAAGCGGCTCAGAATTTAAACAAATTATAACTAAGGCTTTATTGCGTGAACCGCTGCATGTTGCCGTTGACAAACCGATTGCTACAGTTGCCTTATGCAGTGGAGCAGCACAAAGTTATATTGAACAGGCAATAGAGCTGGGTGCTGATGCATTTATCAGTGGAGAAGTCTCAGAAAACACCTGGCATATTGCCAGAGAAAATAATATACATTACTATGCAGCAGGGCATCATGCGACTGAACGATATGGTGTGCAGGCATTAGCTGATCATCTGGCTAAAAAATTTAATATGGAACATCAGTATATAGATATCAATAATCCAATTTAACTGATTTTAGCGTCAATATTATGATAATTGTCACCTTTATTAGTAAATTATTAAATAGTGCTTGATATTAGGCTTATATTTTAACAAAATGTGGCAAATTTTTTTTATATCGAATTAAGAAAAAGACACTTTTATAATAATTATAAAGTGAATTTATTCTTAAATTTGGGAGTAGTTAAATGAGTACAGACGCTGTAGATAATAGCAAACGTCGCATGTTAGTAGCAGCCACTTCGGTGATTGGTGCTGTAGGTGCTGGTTTTGTCGCTGTACCCTTCGTCAAATCATGGAATCCCAGCGCCAGAGCATTGGCTGCAGGTGCACCGGTTCTTGCTGATATCAGCAAGCTTGAAGAAGGGCAAATGATCACTGTTGAATGGCGCGGTAAGCCTGTTTATATATTAAAACGAACAGATGATAATCTTAAGGTACTAAATTCTGAAGTTGATATGCTGGCTGATGTCAATTCAGATATGTCCAAACAACCTGAATATTGTAAAAACCCTGCACGCGCGTATGAGGAATATACAAAAATATCTGTGATGGAAGGCGTTTGTACTCATCTGGGCTGTGCGCCGAAATATGTACCCGATCTGAATAATCCATTTGCCGGTTCTTTGGGTAGTGATTGGAAGGGTGGCTTTTTCTGTCCCTGTCATGGATCAGTCTATGACTTATCTGGACGAGTTTATAAGTCTATGCCGGCTCCAACAAACTTACCAATTCCACCTCATGTCTTTAAAAGTGATACAGTAATCCTGATCGGTCAAGATGGGAGTAATGCATAATGGAACAGAAAACTAATGGTTTTATGGGTTGGATTGATGCTCGTTTCCCAGCCACGGAAACGTGGGAAAAGCATCTTGCAAAATATTATACTCCCAAGAATTTCAACTTCTGGTATTTCTTTGGTTCTTTAGCCTTTATGGTTCTGGTGATTCAGATCCTTTCAGGTGTGTTTTTGACCATGTTTTATAAGCCTGATACTGCATTGGCCTTTCAGTCTGTTGAAATGGGTATTATGCGTGATGTTGAATGGGGCTGGCTGATTCGCTACTTCCACTCTACCGGAGCATCAGCATTCTTTATTGTGATTTATTTACATATGTTCCGTGCTTTGCTTTACGGTTCCTATAAGAAGCCTCGTGAGCTGATCTGGATCTTTGGTATGTTAATCTTCCTGGCTCTGATGGCAGAAGGTTTTATGGGTTATTTATTACCCTGGGGTCAAATGTCTTTCTGGGGTGCTCAGGTAATTATTAATCTGGTCAGTGCCATCCCATTTGTCGGTGAAGACCTGGGTATCTGGGTTCGTGGTGATTTTGTTATTGGTGATGCTACCTTGAATCGCTTCTTTTCCTTACATGTTGCAGCCATTCCGTTGATTCTCGTTGCCTTGATTTTTGTTCATATTGTTGCCTTGCATGCAGTGGGTTCTAATAATCCTGATGGTGTTGAAATCAAGAAAAATAAAGATGAAAATGGTGTTCCTAAAGATGGTATTCCATTCCACCCTTACTATTCTGTTAAAGATATTGTGGGTGTCATTGTCTTTTTAATCTTTTTCTCGATAGTGGTGTTCTTTATGCCGGAAATGTTTGGTTATTTCATTGAACATGCTAACTTTGAACCGGCCAACCCTTTGAAAACTCCTGAGCATATTGCACCGGTGTGGTACTTTACGCCTTATTATTCAGTATTGCGTGCAGTTCCAAGTATTGCAGGTTCAGCTTTTCCTGGTGTGATTGCTATGGGGGCTTCGATCGTTGTTTTATTCTTCCTGCCATGGCTGGATCGCAACCCGGTTAAATCAATACGTTATCGTGCTGGCTGGTATAAAATTTTACTTGCATTATTTGTTGTTGCCTTTGTTATTCTGGGTATTCTGGGTACATTATCTCCAACAGACGGCCGCACCTTATTAGCTCAAATCTGTACCGTTTACTATTTTGCCTTCTTCCTGTTGATGCCTATCTACACGAAGTTTGAAAAAAATAAGCCAGTTCCGGAAAGGGTGACAATGAAATGAAAAAAACTATCACAATTCTGCTATTTGCCACAATAGCAATAATGAATATGGGTACGGTATTGGCCAGTAGTGGTGGTTATCCACTGGCTGCGGCTAATGTTAATGTGGATGACAAAGAATCTTTACAACGAGGAGCAAAAGTCTTTTCAGAGTATTGTCTAAGTTGTCATTCAGCCAAATTTGTGCGCTTTAATCGTGTTGCCACTGATCTGGATATGACAGAGGGAGAGGTGATGGAGAATCTTAATCACCTTGGCGTTAAATTTGGCAGTACGATGACTGCAGTAATGACAGACGAATATGCCAAAGAAGCGTTTGGTGCTGTACCGCCAGATCTCTCTTTGGTAGCACGTTCCAGAGGTGTTGACTGGTTGTATACCTATCTGGTCAGTTTCTACAAGGATAGTACAAAGACTACAGGTCATAATAATGCGATTTTCAAGGATGTTGGCATGCCAAACATCTTCTGGAAACAGGAAGGTGTCAAGGAAGCCGTTTATGAAGAACATGATGGCGTTAAGACTCTGACAGGCCTTAAAGTGGTTGAGAAAGGCACTATGTCACCGGAAGAGTTTGATACAATGGTTCGTGATCTGGTTGCTTTCCTGTCTTATATCGGTGAGCCAAATCAGAGCTATCGTAAGAGTTTAGGTATCTATGTCTTAATCTTCCTGTTCATTTTCTTCGGTGTTGCTTATGCAATGAAGAAGGATTACTGGAAAGATGTACACTAGCCAGTAACTTTATTAGTTACAAACTGTGAGTGTTTAAGGGGGCATTTATGCCCCCTGTTTTCGTTTTATAATAATGAGAAGTCAATGGAGAAAGTATGACTCAACTAACAAATAGAAGATCAATTATGACCCTGTTTTCTGATGGGAATGATCTTTTGAGTCACCGGGTCAGGATGGTTCTGGCAGAAAAAAGCATCAATCATGAAGTTGTTGACGTGGATCCAGAAAATATCCCGGAAGACCTCACTGATTTAAACCCGTATAATACTACCCCGACATTAGTTGATCGGGATTTAGTGTTATTTGATGCACAGCTTATTATGGAATATCTGGATGAGCGTTTTCCTCATCCGCCATTGTTACCTGTGGATCCTGTTAATCGTGCCAGACTTAAAATGCTGCTGATTCGAATTAAGACCGACTGGGATCCTCTGGTTGAGAAACTTATTGGCAAGACTGAAAAGCAAGGTGTGAAACAGCGTAAACAATTGCGTGAAAGCTTGACAGAAATAGCGCCGGTATTTGAACAAAGGCCTTATTTTATGTCCGATGAATTTACTCTGGTTGACTGTGCCATTGCACCGGTTTTATGGCGTCTGGGAGAAATGTGTATTGAATTACCGGACTCTGCTAGTGCAGTGACTCAGTATGCACAGCGCTTGTTTGATCGAGAATCATTTAGGGAAAGTCTTTCAGAAATTGAAGAAGATATGGAAGTATCTTAATGACTCCCAGTCGTCCTTATCTATTGCGTGGTATTTTTGACTGGCTTATTGAAAATGACCAGACACCTTACCTGTTGGTTGATACAGAGGCAGAAGGTGTTCTAGTGCCTCAGGAACATGTCAGAGATGGAAAAATCATTCTCAATATCAGCTTAACAGCGACAAGAGGTCTGGAGCTAAGTAACGATGGCGTTAGCTTTAATGCCCGTTTCAGCGGTCAGTCTATGAATGTTTATGTGCCGATTTATGCAGCACTGGCATTATATTCTAAAGAAAATGGTCGCGGTATGATGTTTCCTGAAGAGGGTGATGATGATCCGCAATCAGTGGATACTGATGCTGGCAATGATGCAGGGAAAAAAGATAAATCCGGGAAACCGCATTTGACTCTGGTAAAATAATTAGCCGATGCCTGATATTAATCCACCGGATATTTTAGTCAAAATTCTTAAGCGTAAGCGTGAAGAAGTTGATGCGCTTTATGCAAAAAAATCATTACAATCGCTAAAAGCGGATCTGGAAAATATTTTAGATTCTTCACAGGCAAATACACGCGGCTTTGTAAAATCAATTGAAAATAAAATATTATCCGGCCAGTCAGCTGTCATTGCAGAAATCAAAAAAGCCTCTCCCAGTAAAGGCCTGATCAGGGAAAATTTCATTCCTGCTGAAATTGCCCGATCCTATGAACAAGGCGGTGCAGCCTGTTTGTCTGTGCTTACTGATATGGATTTTTTTCAAGGCTGTGACCTCTACCTGCAGCAGGCACGTGACGCTTGTCAATTACCGGTTTTAAGAAAAGATTTTGTTATTGATCCCTACCAGATTTATGAAGCCCGTTTAATTGGCGCTGATGCTGTTTTGTTAATTGCTGCCTGCCTGACAGATACACAACTCAGTGATTTTTCCGGGCTTGCTCGGCAACTTGATCTGGAAGTGCTGGTTGAAGTACATGATGAAGAGGAATTGCAGCGTGCTTTAAAACTGCCTGTGCGTTTAATGGGAATTAATAACCGCAACTTAAGGACTTTTGAGACATCTTTGGATACCACTATCAGCTTACTGGAGATGATTCCTGATGATAAAATTGTCGTCACTGAAAGTGCCATTCACCATCGCGAAGATGTGATATTAATGCACAAACATCAGGTTAATGCTTTTCTGGTCGGGGAATCCTTTATGCGTGCAGAACAGCCTGGAGAAAAACTGGCGGAACTTTTTTTTAAGGCATAAGTAATGTCCACCGTAAATACTTCTGTTTTTGAACAAACTGCTGAACTCAAAGAATCTTATCTTTGCGATGCTCTGGATTACGATCGTGACCATATCTGGCACCCCTATACCAGTATGACTAAACCACTGCCGACCTATCTGGTTGAATCAGCACAGGGCGTTAAAATCAAACTGGCAGATGGCCGGGAACTAATTGACGGCATGTCTTCATGGTGGTCGGCAATACATGGTTATAATCATCCTGTCTTAAATTCTGCAATAGAGCAGCAGCTCAAAAAAATGTCGCATATTATGTTTGGCGGGCTGACTCATCAGCCGGCGATTACACTGGCAAAAAAACTGGTTGATATTACTTCCGCATCTTTACAACATGTATTTTTCTCTGATTCAGGCTCTGTCTCTGTTGAAGTGGCAATTAAAATGGCGATTCAATATTGGCATGCTCAAGGTAAAAAAGATAAGCACCGCTTATTAACAGTTCGTCAGGGCTATCATGGTGATACCTTTGCCGCCATGTCGGTTTGCGATCCGGTTAATGGTATGCATTCAATGTTTAAAGGTATCCTGGCAGAACAGATTTTTGCACCGGCACCTGAATGTCTGCCTGACGGCAGCAGCAATATTCACAAAGTTGAAGAATTACTGCAAAAAAATCACTTATCTATTGCGGCTGTTATTATAGAACCCATTGTGCAGGGTGCCGGCGGCATGCGCTTTTACTGCCAACAGTATTTGCAAGATTTAAGAGCCTTATGTAATCAATATAATGTACTATTAATTCTCGATGAAATTGCTACGGGTTTTGCACGAACCGGTACCTTGTTTGCCTATGAACAGGCAGATATTGAGGCTGACATTCTTTGTGTGGGTAAAGCACTGACAGGAGGCTATCTGTCATTGGCTGCGACCATGACTACAACAAAAATTGCACAGGGAATTTCTGCAGACGGTTCAGGCGTGTTAATGCATGGTCCTACTTTTATGGCCAATCCACTGGCTTGTCAGGTTGCCAATAGCAGTATTGATTTACTGCTGCAATCTTCATGGGCAGAAAAAATACAGCAAATCGAAAACCAATTAATGAAAGAACTCATGCCATGCAGTGAACTTGCCATGGTAAGAGACGTGCGGGTTAAAGGTGCTATTGGTGTTGTTGAACTGAAAGAGCCTGTTGATTTAAAACAGATTCAGGAAAAATTGGTTGAGCAGGGGGTATGGATAAGGCCGTTTAATCAACTGGTTTATATTATGCCGCCCTATATTATAGAAACGGATGAATTGAGCAAACTGACCTCAGCTATAGTATCCGTATTAACTGTCTAATAAATGCCAAATCCCTAAGCAGCCTTAATTTTTATTTCCACTTTATCGCCCATAGATGCCAACATTTGATACGTTCGATGCTTGATGTATGTACTGTTGTCTGATGCTTGTATTATTTTGATATTTGGTTTCGTGCGTGTGGCTTGATGGCGGAAAACGCTGCGCTATTCCGCCCTACCGGCTACGTAGCCTCAGGGGTCGGAGTCAAAACAGCCTAAGTCATAGGTTTGATTTGTGGGTGTCCGGTAGTTCATTTAAAGTAATTTTGGATCCAACCCCCTGATTTACTGGTGTCTGTAGCAATCTGATTTGACAATAAGAATCAGTATCACATACAATAAATTTCACACAAATTATCTGATAGAGGTAAAATTATGTCGATGCTGATAAGCGACCCAACAATTCTTGGCGGCACTTTAGTTTTTGCTGGTACTCGTGTACCTGTGCGAAGTTTATTTGATTACCTTGTCGCTGGAGATAGCACTAAAGATTTTATAGATGATTTTCCAACAGTTTCTTTTGAGCAAGTCAGACATGTCCTGCAAAGTGCTGAAGTTGCAATAGAGAAAATGGCTGCATAATTGGTGAAAATTATTATTGACGAATGTCTTCCTAAGAAAATTACCCAGATATTTAGTGATCATGAAGTATGGACTATTCCGTAAGGCGTATATGAAATGGTAGGTTGGATTGGTGAAGCGCACCCCCAAGAGCACTTCCTACGGGGCGTAATCCGACATTTAGAAACCAAAATTAATGGATAATGTTTATCTGGTGGAAAACGCTTCGCTATTCCACCCTACTAGCTATAACAACTTGTTGATGTCTCTTTCACTAAATCGGCAGGAGTTATATTGACCTTGCTCGGCCGCACTAGGCAATAATGTGAAGAATCGATTTTAGTAGAATTATTCTGTTTTTTAATAGGATTTAAATCAATCGAGTCTGACCCCATTGATTTAGTGTTTGGAGGAGTTATTGATCACCAAAAGGAATAAGTTCCAGGCCTGGAACACGTTTAAACTCTGAAATATTCGTTGTCATTAAAGGATAACCATGACTAATTGCTGTCGCAGCAATAATTAAGTCATGCGCACCAATTAGCTGACCTTTGTCTGATAAATCGGCATATAAATCTGAATGAATTCGTGCTATTGATGAAGTAAAGTCCAGTGAATTGATTCTTGATAAAATTGCTTCAACAAAAGCAGAACGTTTCACTTTTCTTGCTTCAGTATTTGCTTTATGCACACCGACTAATAATTCTGATACAGTGATTGCACTAATATAGACATCACCATATTCCCCCCATAAGGAAAAATCAACCGTTTTTTTATTTCTCTCAAATTGAATAAATACATTGGTATCTAAAATTAATCCCACTCATCGATCTCCAAAGGGTATTCCTGACCTATTTTCTCCATATCCTTTGAAAATGAGTCTATATCATCATCCAATGAGGGTAAATTCATAAAAAATGCATTCAAATCCTTTGCTTTTAGATTTGAAGGTCTATGAACCGGCGTAATCATAGCGATTACTCTATTAGACCTTTCTAATTCAACACTAATACCTTGATAATGAACTTTATTTAATAAATCTGAAAATTGACGTGCTGCTTGTGTAACAGTGATTCGATCCATAAATCAAACTCCAGTTAATAAATCATATAATATGATTATCATATTATAATGAAGAAATATCAAGTTAATTTTGATTCAATCACAACAACGCATACTTTTCATCTAACTGAAAAATAACCTTAAGGGGCAAAAAATCAAAAGAAGAGTAAGAGAAGGACATCCATTTATTGAGATATGTGTTACACCAAGGTTTAATTTGTGGATGTCCGATAGTTCATTTGATTTTCTAATTATTTTGATTTGACAAGGTCTACCCATTGGGTGTATCTTAAAACTATGACGACTATTACCTTCGACACACATGAGTTTATCAAAACGCTTATGGATTCAGGAATGCCTGGTGAGCAAGCTGAGGCAACCGCTAAGGCTTTTAAAAATGCCCAACAACAATCAGAAATCAGAGCTGGCAACTAAATCTGATATAGAACTCTTACAAAGAGATATCAAAGAGTCAGAAGCAAAAATAATGGGTGAGTTAAAACTTAATCATTGGATGTTAGTCCTGATCGTGGCGGTTACAGTCGTTCCTCTTTTAAAAGCCCTATTCTCCTAGCTTTGACTATTATACATTAACCCGTAAGGCGCGTATTAAATCAATTCTCCAATCAATTGAGCGATTAGCTGCTGTTGTTCAGGTTTGAGTCGATTGAATTGATCAGATATTGTCTTTTGTGTTGAATAATTTCCCTGCTCTTCCTTTAGATTATGGGGCTTTTTTCTGTTGATTAATGATTGTTCAAGGAGGGTAATAATCTCACTATTCATACTGCGAATATTTTCCCGTGAACTGAGCAATAATTGATCGCGTAAATCTTCCGGTAATCGCAGTGTCAATCGAATACCACCATCAGAAATACCCATACTAATACATCCCTGTCCCTTGTTTGTCTAACCATATTAGCAAAGTTGTGTAGCAATAAATGGTGTCAAAATGACACCGCATAGATAAAGAGGGCAATATTAAATTTTTATATTGATCTGATGTCAAACTGGTGTCATAATTCCCTTTATTATTGTAGTGTCATTTTAGTGTCGTAAGTATTAAATGCTATCTACTCTATGATAACCAATCAATTGAATTAAAACGATATGACTATGAAAACAATATTAATGCTGACCATTAGTTTAATACTCCTGCTGATACAGGGGGCAGGTTGTGTTTATGCCATGCCTTTAAATGATACAGGGATTACTCAGTGTGCCAATGCGACTGAGAATAATTTAACCTGCCCGCAAGCTGGTTTTCCCGGACAGGATGCGGAATATGGTCGGGATGTGACTCATAATGATGACTCTGATGGTCATGCGGGGTTTTCCTATACCAAAATTGATAGTAATGGCAATGATTTGGATGCTTCAGCGGCCAGCTGGTCTTGTGTGCGGGATAATGTCACGGGTTTAGTGTGGGAAGTTAAAACTGATGATGGGGGCTTGCGGGATAAGGATTGGACTTATAGCTGGTATAACGCTGATACCTCAACTAATGGAGGTAATGCAGGCACTGCTAATGGGGGTGGTTGTTTTGATACAGTGAATTGCGATACTGAAAAATATGTCCAGCAAATGAATGCTCAGGGCTTGTGTGGAGCGACTGACTGGCGACTGCCGTTAAGAAAAGAACTGATTACTTTGCCATTATTAGATAGGATTGATCCTGCTATTGATATGGACTACTTCCCAAATACAATGTCTTCTACTTATTGGACGGCTTCGTCTTATGCCCAATCCCCGGACAATGTGCGAGCAATTAATTTTATGAGTGGTCGTTCCGATTATGGATATAAGGGCGATAGTTCTTATATTATTTGGGCGTATGTTCGGTTAGTACGTACGGGACAGTAATTTGTTTTTTGATGATAAAACATTTATCAATTTGGCTGGATGTCCTTGATTTATTGCATGGAATTGAAAAAGTAGCCAAAGGAAAGTCCTAAAGGTGGAAAACACTTCGCTATTCCACCCTACGATATAGATAACATTGTAGATAAGTAAAATACACACAAGGATACTTTCTATTGAGTGTAATCCGACATTGTTAAAATTAATAGAAAAAATTTAACTTAATATATAGGCAAAATAAATGGGAAGTTTGAATAGCATAAAAAATAACATACTCGGCTTTATGCTTATGCTGGTTATTTCTGTACAATCGCACGCCCAAACTTGCAATAATAATATCTTATCAACGGCACCAGATAGCCGTTATACTATCAGTGGCAATGAAGTTACTGATAACGAAACAGGTTTAATCTGGCAAAAATGTTCACTGGGGCAAGATGCTGCTGATTGTTCCGGTGATGCAACGGATTACAGTTGGAAACTGGCATTGCAGGCCGCAGAAACGCAACGTCTGCAGACAGGCATTAATTGGCGTTTGCCTAATCGATTAGAACTGGAAAGCCTGATTGAAGAAAAATGTTACACACCTGCTATTAATATATCATTTTTCCCAAATACCCCTTCGAATTCTTACTGGTCAGCTTCATCTGCTGTCAGTGAGTATTCAAATACTGCATGGCCTCTCTCTGGTGGAGGATACTCGTACCCTGTCAGTAAAAATTCTTTTATAAATTATTCTGTCCGCCTAGTACGCACAGGCACTCCCCAAACTCCCCAACCCACAATCACTCTAAACCCAATCACAGAAAGCAATGATCCCGACCCGGATAAAGCCTTCACCTTCTCAGTCCAGTTATCCGCTCCCTTACCAGCAGGGCAGGGCGTGTTCCTCAATTTTGACAATCTGCAAGGCACCTGGTTCTCCAATACCGATGCCGGCGGTCATATTGAATTAAGCCACCAAGGCAATAATCTTTATACCATAAACACCTCTCTGGCAAAACCAGGCCTGCGTTTTATCAGAGTCGGCATTTTTGATTTGCAAGGTGATAGTGATCCCGATAATGATGTCCAGGTCGGCAGCTGGTCTGATAAACAAATGTGTACTCTACAGGCCTGTCTGGATGCTGCGGTTCGCTCCAATGGCGTCGGTAATCCCGCCGTAACCGGCAGCGGCAGTCAGTTATTTAAAAATGTCGATGTTGCCACGGGGAATTATCATTTTACTCAGACTGATCTTTCCACTTCCGGCAAAGGCCCTGACTTTGCCTTGATTCGTGCCTTTAATTCATTAAAAGAAACCGTGGGTGCGCCGACACGCTGGAGTTTTAACTATGAAATGAAAGCCAACTTCCTGCTGGACAGTTTTGAGCAGGAAATTGAAATTGGCCCCAGAGAAGACGGACATATACAGAACTTCTATCGTGATATTGATAATGGACTCTGGTATGCACTCAATCCCGGCAACTTTGACCAGTTAATTGAAAATCCCGATGCTAATGGTGGTTTTATTCTCTATACACAGGGCAATCGACTGTATTATTTTGCCGATCCCGGCGGTGTTGATGCAGGACATCTGCAAAAAATTACCGACCGTTTAGATAATGCCCTGAGCTTTAATTATACTGGTGGCTATCTAACGGGTGTGGCTGATGCCAATAATCGCAATTACAGCATCAGCCGTATTGTCACCGCAGATGGTGCGAGTCGTATTCAACGCGTCACTGATTTTTCTGGTCGCTATATTGAATACAGCTATGATAATAATGATGTCGTGAGTATGATTAGCACAGTACGCAATGTGCGTGGCGATAGTCATCGTTACACCTATATCGGCAGCAGCGGAGAAGATCGCTTTCGTCTGGCTACGATTAGCGATCCCGCCAATAAGCTGCAGTTGACATTGGCCTACGACTCCAGCGGCAGAATCGATGACTTAACCGATGGCGTGGGTAATATTACGGATTTTCTTTATGGCACAGCTTATCCCAATGGCCCGCAGGGCACCGGTATTTCACAGCCTCAGGTGGATGGCTTAAACCATAACCGTGTTTATATCCTTGATAGTGAGCGCAGTCGTGTTGAACAGACGGTTGATGCGAAAAATTATGGTGAAAATCCGGGCAGTGATGATATTAGCACCAGACAGAGCTATAAAGTTGCAGACAGTCAGAGATATTTGTCCGATCGAGGTCTGGTCACTGAAGTGCAGGACCCTGAAAATAATACCACCAGTATAGTCTATGATGAGGTTCTGGGCAGAAGCAATCCTAAAACCATTAGCGATGCGGCAGATCGAATCACTGCAGCCACTTATACAGAAGTGAGCAATCAGAAAAACCTGACACCGGTTGCCACTGTCAAACAACCGGGGGTTGCGACAGCAACTCAATATCAGAGCTTTACCGAGACCGGTAAAGCACGGAAAATTATTGATGCCGAGGGACATGATACTAACAGACTGTTTGATAATCCGCTGGGTTTTATGACTCAATCCTCGAATGCACGGGACTATATCACACAATATGCCTATGATGCCTATGGTCATACCACCACTATCACCGATGCTGATAATCATATCAGCACACAGAGCTATTATAATAAAACTGACCCGGCACAACTGGGTCGTTTAAAAACAGAACTCTCAGCACTGGGACTGACCACCACTTATACCTATGATAATGCCGGTAATATTTTAAGCCGTAATGAAAGTGACGGCGGCAGTATTAATTACACTACAGACTATGTTTATGATGCCAGTGATAACCTGACTCAGACTACCGACCCGAAAGGCAATATCACCAGTTATAGTTATGATAATCTAAACCGTAAAACACAGGAAAGTTATACTGTCGGCGGTGTGCCGCATAGCCGCAGCTATAGCTATGATGCCATGGGACGTCTGGCGACGGTCACTAACGAGCGCAGTCAGAGTCATCAGACCCATTATACTGAACGCAGTCAGGTGAAATCCAAGGTTAATCCCTTAAATAAAACGACCGTGACTTATCGCTATGATAAAAATGGCAATGTTACTACGGTGACTGATGCAGAAGGGCGTAAAATCATCACTACTTATGATGTCTTAAACCGTAAAACTCAGGTCGAGGATGATGAAGGCAATAAGCAGAACTGGGATTATAATACGGCAGGTCAGGTGGATACTTATACCGATAGTCGGGATCAATTGACCCGCTATACCTATGATCAGGTGGGCAATCTTATAACGCTCACTGACGCAAAAGGCGGAGTGACTACATCGACTTATGACGGCAATGGTAATTTGCTGACAGTTCGTGATCCCAATTTGCATACCACGACTTATAGCTATGACTCACTGGATCGCCGTACCAGAACCACTTTGCACAATGGGCAGCATTGGGATTATAGCTATGATGCCAATGGCAATGTCTTAACAGAAACCACTCCAACGGGTGAGAAAACCACTAAAACCTATGACGCACTCAATCGGGTAAAAAGCATGACTGAGCAGGCGGCAGATAATAGTGTCATACGCCAGATCAGTTATAGCTATGATGCCAATAGTAATATCACCTCTGAAAGCAGTGGCGGCAATAGTATTAGTTATACTTATGATGAAATCAACCGGGTCAAAAGTGTCACGGATCATTATGGGAAAACTATAGACTATGCCTATGATAAGGCAGGTAATCGCACCGGGCTGATTTATCCGGGTAATAAAAGCATTGCCTATGTTTATGATAATGCCGATCGTCTGCAAAGTATGACGGACTGGCTAAGCAATGAAACCAGCTA
Source organism: gamma proteobacterium symbiont of Taylorina sp. (assembly GCA_025655455.1). Taxonomy (GTDB): domain Bacteria; phylum Pseudomonadota; class Gammaproteobacteria; order GRL18; family GRL18; genus GRL18. The sequence goes on along the minus strand of JAHXIV010000018.1, from coordinate 1,941 downwards.
TAGTAAAAATGATGCAGGGCAAACCACCGATATTGTTTATGGCAATGGCACTAAAGTGCATTATGACTACGATAATGCCGGTCGATTAACTTTGCTGGAGAATCGACAAGCCGATAATACGGTGATTAGCAGTCATAATATGACCCTGGATGGGGCTGGCAATATTACGGCGCTTACTGCTGATTTGCCGCTACAGCCAGTTTTGCCAGAGAGTATTAGTTCTTTGACTTATGATCAGAATAATCGTATTCAAACGGCAGGGACAAAGTCTTATATACATGATCCCAGTGGACGGATTATTGAAGAGGATAATGGTGTTCAGACGATCTACAATTTTGATATTAATGATCATATCAGTACGATTACCCAGGGTGGTTCGACCTTGAGCAGTTATGCCTATGACTTGAATAATAACCGCATTAGTCAGACTCAGGGTGGAGTTGAGACACGTTATGTGATTGACCAGTTGGCGAGCTTGCCGAATGTGGTGGCTGAGACGGACGATTCTGGTAGTGTGAGTAATTATTATTTGTATGCTGAGGGATTGGTTTCGCAGATTTCTACTGCTGGCGATGCTCATTATTATCATTATGATCCCACCGGGCATACGCTGGCTTTGACGGATGATAGTGGGGAGGTGAGAGATAAATATGCTTATTCGCCTTATGGGAAGACGACGGTGGATGGTGGTACGCATAATCCGTTTTTATATGTGGGCAAGCATGGCGTGATGGATGATGGCAATGGGCTGCATTATATGCGGGCGCGGTATTATAAGGAAGGGATTAAGCGGTTTATGAGTCTGGATGCGCTGCATGGGGAGGTTTTGAGTCCGCAGAGTTTGAATCGGTATGCTTATGTGGGGGGGAATCCTGTGTCGGGGATTGATGCGTCTGGGTACTTGACAAGGCAAATTGGGTCTTGTGCTAGTGCTTCTACACTAGGTGCTTCAGTAGGCGGTGGTGGATGTGCTGGATTTTTGTTTGGTAAAACAGAAACTGGTTTATTTGAGTTTGGGTTTTATACTTCAGAAGAAGGTACTGCTGGGGTTGCTATTGAAACTCCAAATATCGGGTTTGAAATTGCAGGATCAAGTAATAATAGTATTGATGATCTTGCTGGAATGGCTATTCCCATTTGTGCTGAAGCATATTACGGTATTGGAAGTTCAGTTTGTACGTATATACCAGCAGGTTCTACTTCAGCAAAAAATACCTATTCTGTTAAACCTGCATTTGGTCTTGGTGGGGGAGTAAATACAGGTGTTTCGAATACACATGTTATGAATGTATCTGAGCCTATTAGAAATTTTGGAGCAGGAGTACATCAGAAGCAAGTTGAATATACTCAATGGTTTAAGGATTCATTGTACAATTTCAAACAATATAATCCATTTGAATTTTATTAACCCGTAATCCGACATTTACCTGAAATGTATTATCTGATATTTGATATGTTCGATGCTTGATGTATGTGTTGTTTTGTCTGATGCTTGTATTATTTTGATATTTGGTTTCGTGCGTGTGGCTTGATGGCTACGTATGAAATTGATTTTGGAATTTTGCTTCAAGGCCTGTAAGGCGGATATAAAACCGTAAGGCCTGTAAGGCGGATATGAAATTGTCAAATATTAAGGCCTGTAAGGCGGATATGAAACCGTAGGTTGGATAAGCGAAGCGTAATCCGACGTTTACCGTAATCCGACATTTACCGTAATCCGACATTTACCTGCAATGTATTATCCGACATTTGATATGTTCGACATTTGATGTATGTGCTGTTGTCTGATGCTTGTATTATTTTGATATTTGGTTTCGTGCGTGTGGCTTGATGGCGGAAAACGCTGCGCTATTCCGCCCTACGCATAAATTTAATTTTGTGCACAATTTTGAGGTTGGGATGGTAATATATAAATTTATGCGGATGATGGATTTATTGTAT
>JAHXIV010000005.1 GCA_025655455.1 gamma proteobacterium symbiont of Taylorina sp. | reverse complement strand
TCAATGACACTTTATGGAACAAGAGATAAAAACAAGAAAAACACAGGAAAGTTGTGTCTAAAACTTGACAGGTTAATACATATCAGAAGCATGCTTTGATGAAAGTAATTTATTTTCTTATCTTATAGACTCCCCTCAAAAAACTATAGGTGAAGATGATATTATTTTTGATGATGACAACAGTATTATACCTACAGATTTATTATCAGAATTATTACAATCTAAAAGATTTATAGCCTCTGGCTCCACTCCTGAAGATCTTTCTTTCCAGATGACTTCTAATGCGGATAGACTCAATTATTAAAAGATTGTGGAATAAAATAAACTCTTATGTCTTATGTATCAAAAATGTATTAATAGAGTATTTTAATATGAATACTGATACTGCTGAACATATAGAGTTTTTTAATAAAGAAGAAAATCAAAAAGAAAAATGTAAGCTACTGGCTGAAAATTATAATAAAACTATTGAATGGGAAAAACTATCTGTTAGTGAATATTCCCCCGGTGTAGTTGATGATAATGAATTTATTGCCAGACAAATATTTACTCCCATACATGTTGAAGAAAATGGTGAAATAAAGACAGCTGCTTTTGATGATGCATTAAATAAGGGGTTATCAGTAAACCGTCTTAAGTGTGCAAGTGAAGATAATATTCATAAATCAGGAGAATTAAAAGCGGAACACGATCGGCAATATAGACCTGATCGGCAATATATCGGTTTCATCAAGGCAGAAGTTTCAACTATTCGTTCTTTTTGGGAGTGTGAGAAAAGAGTTTATACTGCATTTGATACAGCCTTAAAAGATACTCCACACCATTCAGATGTATGTGTAATATTGTTTGGTGAAAATAATTCTGTTGAACCAAAACTATCCAAAAAAACTGCCAAAATAAGAAGACGTCTTGATTTAAAAAGAACTTTTGGTAATTTAATCGAGCCTGTTAAATAATTTCCCATTAAGCGTTTTTTAAGTAGTCAATCATGTATTTATAGGTCAATATTTATGAAGAGTAATCCCTATTGTTCTTGCTAAAACCCAGCAAGAACATTGTTTCATATGTTAGGGTTACTTTTCATAATTGGTACTCCAAATGGTACTCAATAGAAAAATAATATATTTTATTTTTATAATTATCAACTGCTTAATAAAAGTTACCAGCTTTTGTATTGGAAAATAAATGACTATCCAGTATAGTCTTAAAGCGTCAAAAATACCTCTAAAACACGCATAAAATAAAGTTTTCCTGTCTTATAAAATCCAAAAAAGTGCAATTGAATCCATAGAATATTGGTACAAATTTTGGTAAAAAAAGTCATTTATAATTAACTGTGTACAAATTATATGTTAATTGGAGATTGTATGCCCCTAACATCAACCGGAATTAAAGCACTAAAATCAAAAGAAAGCAGATATCGTGTTACTGACGGTCAAGGTTTAATGCTTGAAGTGATGCCTTCTGGACAAAAAAATGGCTTTTCCGCTATACACAGCATGGTAAAAGAAAAATTATTACTCTTGGTAAATTTCCATCACTATCGTTATCAGAAGCCTGTATAAAAAGAGGGGAGTCTGAAATATTAGTTGATAATGGATTTTCTCTAAAATTGGAACGTTCTTTCACCATCAAGGAATTTGGTGAAAAATATTATAATAAAGTTGTTATTAAGGATCGTAAAAATCCTGAAGGTATTCATCGTTACTTGTTACGTGATATATATCCTGCATTTGGTGAAAAACAACTTGATAAAGTGACAACTGTAGATATTTTACAGCTAATTGAAATAAAGAAACTCAAGGAAAGTGATTCTGTTGCTTTAGAATTGAGAAATCTAATGAAACAATTTATGATATTGAGTATTATATTTGGGTTCATGGGAGCAATAGGAGGTGTACTTTCCCGTTCATCTACAGGGATAATATTTATAATTTTGTTAATAACTACGGCATTTGCTGCATTTCTATGTTGGAAAGATATTAAAAATGATTTATGAACAGTAGTATTAGATGGAGTGGTAAAATTCCTATGGAAAATTTGATATGCTAATAGCTTTATTAAACCAATAGGACTTATTCATGTTTCGTCCCAAACCAGTCAGTCAATATGTTTCAGATACTAACGTCCAACAGAAAAAAGCCGCTATTCAGGAACACCTTGTTAGCAATATTTTTCATTTAGCAATGCATTGATTGACTATCCCATATGACTGTTTCAAGGCATTCTAGCATTTGATAAATTGCAATTGCTTGTTTGGCTTCTTTCGCTGGTGTTTTTCTTGTAGATTTCAAAAATGCGTGAATGATTTTTAAATTACCATCTTTTGATTTAGAAAAAAGCACCCTTGATGATTCTTTACCATTGTCAATTCTGAGCTTATAAATAGTACCTTTATATTTCCAAATTTTTGAATTTAAAGTTTTAAGATGTTTGCAATGATAAACATTTCCATGTTGCACATAAGATTGAAACTTATTATATATCTTAGTACGAAGCCCTTCTGATATGCCGTCAAAAAATAAATATAAAGGGTGAGTCATTTTGTTTTTTTCAACTAAAAGTATATTCATAAAGTTTTATTTATTTGTAAAATATAACGACCATGCTGTGTAGCATGAGAAAAGCACAGAGTTGCTTGTGTCTGAACAAGCGTCTGTTATGAATTTTTGCCATCTTTAATGTAAAGAACTACTAATACCAGAAGATAAGAAAAAATAGCGCCTGTTTGCAGCCAATATGGCGTAGTTGATTGTCCTTCTCGCAGCACCATAGTAAGTGTATTTGACATATTTACCGAGCTTAAACCGAGTACAGTTATAGCAAGAACAATGATTGCATTTAAAGCTACTGAACGATGTTGAGACGCTGAATAAAAAAGAGCTATATACGCACACACAGCGAAAGAAATTATTTTGTCCTGATATGCATAAAATGGCGTATCGTAATACACGAATAGCACTGGTACTTTAATGCTGAAATAATGAGCTATCGCCATACAGAAAAAATATGCAACTCCAGATAAAAAGGCATATTTGGTTAATTTAGAATTCATTGTACCTCTTTGTATTTGTTATAATTATAATTTAGATCAATCTTCTGGCCCAACCCAAAAGAAAGGGTTATAGGCCACCTCCCATAAATGACCATCGGGATCTTTAAAATACCCCGAATAACCACCCCATGATATTTTTTGTGCTATTTTTGAAATAATGGCACCGATTGATGAGGCTTGCTCCATTATTTTATCAACTTCATCTTCTGTTGATACATTATGAGAAAGAGTTATGCCTTCAAACCCATTCCCCTCAGAGGAAACATAAGCATCTTCTGCTAATGCTTCTCGATTATATAAACCAAGCCAACTACCATTAAGAGTAAAGAAAGCAACTTCAGGTGGAGAGTCCATTTTTGGAAATCCCAGTCCCTTTTTATAAAATTTAACCGACTTTTCTAAGTTTTCCACACCTAAAGTAATCATACTAATTCTTGGTTTCATATTTGTATCCTTTATAACTCTATTATCCTGTGTTATTGCCATGAATGACATTATAAATAGTAGAAATAATTGTATCGATATCAGCTAATGGATTGGCAGCAACTGATCGAAGCCAAGTCTTATTTTGAAGGATACAAGTAGAAAGCATTCCCTCTGGTAAACGTTGGTAAAAATCTTCCGTGCTGCAAGCAAGTGGACGAAAAACAGTGATACCTGTTTTTGGCTTTGCCCAGAGTCTTATGCTATCTTCCTTAGCCAACTCTGAAGCTAATTTATTAGCCATTAACATACTCTTATCAATATGCTCAACAATGCCATTTTTTCCCCATGCAATCAAAGTTGCCAGTAATGGTATGGCTGCAGCTCCACGAGAACCTTGAACCCCAATATTTGGGGTAGCTAAATATCCACCTCCAAAACTTATTGCTGAGTTTGCAAGTTCTGGATCCTGAAACATAATTAAAGCTGAATCCTTTGGTTGAAAAAACCATTTATGTGCAGATATAGAAACAGAATCAGCTTTATTTATATCGTTCAGCAAATGTGCATGAGTTGGACTCAAGCGTAAAGGGCCAGTCCATGCTGCATCAACATGAGTCCATTTTGCTTGTCCTGCCAACTCTAAGGGATCTATTTCCCCTGTTGCTGTTGTTCCAGCAGTTAAAACTAAACATGCATCTGAAATATCATCAAGTTGTTCAGAGTCAAGTTGACCATGAGTATTGGTTGCAATTTCTTCATAGGATAAATCCAAGATATTGGCTGATTTTTTTATACTTAAATGTGCTGATTCTGATGCAATGACTCTCCTGATTCCTTTTGTATCTCTGGCAGCCCATAGTGCTGTCAGATTAGCAACTGTTGATCCAGAACACATATGGCCACCATTCATACCAAAAAAAGGGGTCAGCCACTTAATCACTTTTTCTTCAGCTTCAATAGCAAATGGTGCAGTTGCTGGGTGTAGTAAGTTTTGGTTTAGACTTGCATTCCATAGGGCAGTTGCCCATGTTATCCAAGGTGTTGGTGGATCCATGTGTGCAAATACGTCTGGTCTACCTAGGTGTGCTGCACGGCCAAGTACGTGAGGAGCCAGAAGATTGAGTGTATCCAATTCACCAATTCCAATATCTGGGCACGTATCTGGTAATTCATCTTGTTCAAGAAATACTTCACGAAGTAAATTTATTGCATGTTCAAGTCCATTGTCAGGAGAAAAACTTTTATCTTTATTATTCATCATATACTCTGTGTCATGTATTTTATTTACCCATATTATGACATGAATAGCGACTATCAGAAAATGATGCTAGGAATGTTTGACTATTGTAATAATTGGAAAAAGAAAAACAGTTACCATCTGAAATTTTATTTTAAAATAAAAAATGTTCGGAGCCATCCCTTAGTGTTAATTCAGAATTATTAAAATGCTAACGCTTGAATTAGAAAACAGTAATTTAACGCCTAAATCACCAGCATTTATTTGTTAGAAGATTATATTTATATAATTAAATTCAGCATTATTTATATATTTATGTTTGCTTGCTCTTTTGATTTGGTTATTTTCATGTCCAACCGGAACTCTAACTAATACGGATATAGAGGTTGTTTCAACAGACGTTATTTCTATATTTTTCAAGGATGTAATTAATTGTTTTATGTCATTTTCTGTTGTCGTCAGCTTAGCATAAGCAAAGATAGCATTTGAAGATATGTCTATGCCTTTATCGTCTAAGGGTATGTCAACAAGCGTAAACAATTGACTTTTTTCTAAATTGTTTTTTAGGTGATAATTTTCATTATTATGTGTTCTAAGATAAACGACGTATCTGTATTGTGCAAAAGGCCTTTCTTTAAGTTCCAGCTTTAATTCGTTTAGAATTTTTATTGCTTCAAGACCATCTACAGAATCATTAAAGCCAATAATTATTTCGCCAGAAACATAATCCTGAGAATATACAGGAAATATGAACAGAGATAGTAAAATTATTAGAATTATTTTTGTCATTGCTCTTCTAACGTTTGCATCAATTTAAAAGTGGTCGTCCCACTGAATTTTCAAAGATGACATTAAGTTTAATCAAAACTCCAAATTTTAAGAGCCCGTATCGACTGCTTTTTAAATTGGATGCTTTTGTTATGCCTGGCGTTCATCAGGCACGATTTCTGGTAAATCTGTTTCACCAAAATCAATATTCTCTTGAGATAAAAGCGTTGTTGCTTGACCTCGATGGTGAATTTGGTGGAGAAAGATATGTAAAATTAGATATCCAAATCTTTTGCAATGTTTCTCTTTTTTAAAGTTTATATAATTTAAAGTATTGTTTATATCTTCTTCCTTTAATTCATTACAAAATTCAATAATTATTCCATCTAGTCTTTTCCGTTCTTTATAAAAAGAAGCTATGTCATCAAATAGAATTTGATCCAGTGTTTCAGCTTGAATGAATTCATTCATGTTTTTCAATGATGTATAATCACGAGGGTACTTCGCAAACCTTTTTAACCACAAAATATCTCCAATCATTATATGATTTAGTGTCTTCATGATTGACTTAAAAAATGCACCTTTATCTTCATTTAGGGTAGTATTTGAAAGATTTCCAGATGCTTCAAAAATGTGTTGATTCATTAACTGATTATATTCAGCCATTAGTATAAGTTGTGATTTTTCACTCAAAGATAAATCTCCATACCCAGTTCATTTAAAAGCATAACAGTTACTATACGGAAAACTTTATTTCCGTATGGATATATTAATAAGTCTTTATATAAGTTTCTAAGTAGTCGTTATAATTCAATAAAATATTGTTCCTTTCCTGTTATCAAATATAACAAATCGGGAAAAGTTATTGGGTTGGAACTACAATTAATTAACTGAACTATCTACCCGATCCCTCAATTCCTTCCCAGGCTTAAAATGAGTTTTATATCTACCAGGCAATGAGACTTCTTCACCAGTCTTAGGATTTCTACCTGTGCGTGGTGTCTGATAGCGAAGATTAAAACTGCCAAAGCCTCTGATTTCTATTCGGTTACCACTGGCAAGGGATTGAATCTTGTGTTCCAGTATCACATCAATAGCTGATTTAACGTCGGCTAGAGGGAAGTGACGGTGCTTTTCAGCCAGAATATCAATTAGTTCTGATTTAGTCATGGGGTAATAATATCCGAATTAGTTGAAAAGATATATACTCTATAAAATGTTAATAATTGAGAATCTACATGAAGCGGTTTATAAAAACAATATTAATTCTGGTCGTTACTGTAGGGTTTGTTCTTAGTTATGGGTACTGGCACTCAATCACTCATGGCTCTATTTATATTGATTTGAAATATAAAGCATCTGTTAAGGAAAAATTCTTATCAAAAATAGACGTATCATTTCTTGATGTTGCTGGAAAGGTCTTAGCTAAGGGTATCAGTAATAAAAATTATCACTATATTGAATTAATTCAACCTGTAATTGGCAATTGTCATGATTTGGTAAGAAGTGGATCTAATAAAGAAACTAGAAAATTATGGTATGACTGTTATGAGAAACAATCTACCTGGATGATGACATGGATAAAAGATGTTAGCCAGATAGTAGTAAGTCACGAAAATTGTTCATCAAAAAAAGTTCCTATTATTTTTTCTGGATCTAATTCTGAATGGCTTTTATGGTGGGTACCTCACCCTCACATTGGAGGTAAACCTTATTCGTACTTTAGAGCCAGTATTGACCTGGAAAAACATGATTGTTTTAAGTAAGGAATGACTCTAGAAAATAGCTGACAAGTTTATAGAAGAACTTATTATCAGTTATTGTTTATTGGAATCTTATTTCATCCTATTTTGAGCATTTAGAAATCGCAGCTATATGGCATTATAATATTGGCTTGCACTAACTCGTAATAACAGCTTAAGGTCATCAAGCCCCGTTCACAGGTAAAATTAAATTTTTAAATGGCAAATGTTTGAAGTCGTCCCAAACCATCCATTTGCCATTTATCCGAGGCTAACGTTCAATAATAAACAGCTGCAATTTCAGGAGCATATTGTTATGTATTTTACTCAATTGCATCTACAGCCGTGAAGTGTGAGGTAAGCATCATATTATTGCCACTGATGTTATCGATTATTTTAGTATCAACTTTATACCTACCAAGTTGCTCGCCATTTTCAATTATGACACGCATATACTCTACGCTTAGCCCTAGGCCTTTATTTGGAGGTACTGGTTTGCCTGACCAAACTTCCATAATAGGCAGTTTTGAATAGATAGCACCATCAGGCTGGTATACTGTAATTTGCATTCTCAGATCACAGTTACCCTTAGAGTTAACAGCGCAACCACCGAACACAATAAATGCTGTAATTATTTTATTTCTTTTGATTATATCAGCAGTTGGAAAGTATACGCTTTCTGAAGGAGTACCCCAGTTTTTTAATACTTTCGCTTCACCGTCCGTAATAACCAATTGAGCTATAAGGTCTCCTACCGATTTCATATTATTTGAATCGTGGATTTTGTTGCCCTGCTTATCAACCCAGCCTGCATTTACGGTTGAAGAAAATAGCAGGGCAATTGTTAATAAAACATGCTTGATACGACTCATTACGAAATTCCTTTCTTACACATAACCTTGCCTTGAGTAGGTACTGGGACAAGGTAAAAGATCATTAAAAAATCACCTTTCCAGCACACTCATAACTTTTTTTAAAATTGCTAAGTTCCAGTGATCCGCTCGGAAGCCTTGTTGCATTCTTTAATATATGTATAAAAGTCATCTGGATTTTTTAATTTATGTTCAGGAAAAATATATGCATTTGTTGTATCGACAAAAAGCATTATTAATCCATTTTCTCTTGAAATTTCATTAATTTTCTTCCACGAGTGGGTACAATTATAACCATCGCCAATTGAATCAATTCCTTTTTCTGAAATTATAAATGTATGATTACCGAGAAATGAACCATCAACACTTGGCGCAAAAGCTTTTCTCAGCTTTTTTAATTCAAAAAGATAACTAATAAAAATGACTATCAATGTACCACCAGAAAATAATGCTGTAGGCCAATGGAAGTAACTAATTTTTTTAAATAAAAACATTAATATAAATCCAATACCCGCCCATAAGACAATATTAAACCATATATTGCTTGTCCATGATTGTGCTTTTATCTGGCTTTGAATCTTTTTTGCTAGATATGATTGAAATTTTTTCCAGTCATTAAATTCATAATTTATTGACATTAGAGAGTCAACAGATTAAATTAGTACGGTCGTACTAATTTAATGGAGAGCAATTATGTCACTACGTGTATTGATCACTGGTGCTACTGGTTTTGTTGGTAGCCATATCTTAGAATCATTAATGCTTGATGATTCACTTGAACTAATCGTAGCCTGCAGAAATAAAGATAATTTGCTTAAAAATTTTAAAGGTGAGGTGAAAGTTGGTGATTTAAGGGATCTAAAATACACCACTGAACTTGTAAAAAATGTTGATGTAATTTGTCATGCTGCTGCATGGACATCACTTTGGAACCATAAGAAACAATCTCAACACAATTTTCTTGAGCCATCCCTGCAATTGATTCAAATAGCAAAAGAAGCAGGCGTTAAACAGTTTATATTTCCTAGTTCAACATCTGCAGCAGCTCCAACTGATTCATCCAATCCACTCAATAAAGGGATACCCAGAAAATTTTGGCCTCATTTATGTAACGTCATTGCTATAGAAAATGAACTAAAAAAAATTGCAACGTCTGGCTTTTCAACTGTTATTTTACGACTAGGAATATTTACAGGCAGGCGCTATGGTGTGGGTATTATTCCCATTTTACTACCCAGATTAAAAACTCATCTGGTACCTTGGGTAAAAGGTGGTAAAACAAGGATTCCTTTAATTGATGGGAGGGATATAGGCAGAGCGTTTTTGCAAACCATCAAAACTAGTCAAATGAAAAACCATGAAGCATTTAATATTGTTGGTATAGAGCAGCCAACAGTTAAAGAAATGATAAATTTTATTCATCAAAAATATAATTATCCAGCTCCCCATTTTAGTGTGCTTTTTTCAATAGCCTATCCCTTTGCTTGGTTGATGGAGAAACTTAATCCCCTGGTGCCTTGGGAACCTTTAGTCACCAGAAGTATTATTCATTTATTGGAAGAAACTCATGTAGATAACAAAAAAGCGAGTGAAATAATAGCTTATAGTCCATCCATTCATTGGAAGGATTCTGTGCAGGAACAAATAAATGAACTGCATAAGTACCAGAAAAAACCAATGTCAATGGCTGTAAAGGAATAGGGAGAAGAGATATGAGGTTAAAGAGTAATGAACTTGCTCCCACTTTTTCAGCAACCAGCTTGAATGGAAAAGATTTTAATTTATCTAAACCAAGAAATAAATTGTTGTTACTTGCTTTTTTCCGCTATGCATCTTGTCCTTTATGTAATTTAAGAATTCATGAATTGATAGAGAATTATCATGCAGTTAAAGATAATCTTGATATTATTGCAGTTTTTCAATCTCCTGCTGAAAAAATAAATCAATATGTTGGCAAACAATCTATTTCATTTTATGTCCTACCCGATCCAGATAAAAAACTATATTGTCTCTATGGTGTAGAAAGCTCGTGGTTTGGATTTGCTAAAGCATGGACAATTAAAATATCACAGGTATTTGACGCTGTTCTTAAGCATAGATATTTACCCGGTAGTGTTGAAGGTGAACTAAATCGAATCCCTGCAGATTTTATAATAGGTATCGACAATAAAATTATTCGTGCCTATTATGGCAATGATATTGGAGATCATTTACCATTAGCTGAAATACATCAGCTGGTTAAATCATATGAAGCAAGGCAATGAAACAAAAATACGCATTTTAACTGTTGCTAATGAACTATTTTATCATCAAGGTTTTAATAGCACATCAATTGCTAATATCGTTGATAAAACAAAATTAAGTAAAGGTAATATAACTTATCATTTTAAAAGCAAACAGGCTATCCTTGAAGGAATTGTTGAGCAACGGCTATTAGACATTGATGGACTTCTTAACCAATGGGATATGGAGATTATTGCTCCACTTGACAGGCTTCTCAGGTTTTGTGGAATGTTAATAGATGAACAAGACAACTTAAAATATTATGGATGTCCAATGGGGACATTAACTGGGGAACTTTCTAAAAACCAACCAATACATTATAAAATAACCCTCCCAATGTTTAAACGCTTCCGATCATGGCTTACGCAACAATTTTTATTGCTGAATTATCCTCCTGAACAATCCGATGAAAATGCAATGGAATTACTATCAAGAGTACAGGGGATTTCAGTTATTACCCATGTATTTAAAGATAAGGAATTCTTGAATAAAGAAATAAAAAAACTCAAAGAGACTCTTCATATAGAGTATGGCGGTGGCTTTATCCCCTAACATTAAATAGACAGAAACATGAATATTGAGAAATACCGATTCTGTCTATCTCAGCATTTTGATTCTTAATCGGCATTAAAATTCTGTCATTATATTATTAGATTGAAGATATTTTAAATGGCTGGTTTACGGAAACAAAATGGAAATATTAAAGTTCTAAAATTTCAGCTTAAGGTCAACTTCACACATTTGAGAGTCTCTGAATATTGAAATATTTAATCAATTTCTGCTTAGAAGGTATATCACTGTACCCGGTATCTATAGAGCCAATTGATGCATTAGCACAGCAAAGCGTGTAAATGAAGACTGCTTTCTTTAAATAAGAATTTGAGTTTTATTTCTTAAAATAAACAACATGAGGTAAATTAAGAAAATGATCATCCGAAGTGATGAGTTCAGCTTGCTCATTCTGGGCTGTTGCATAAATAATAGCATCAGCAAAAGTGAGTTTATATTCTAAAGCCAAATCACCAGCTAATAAGGAAATTGATGTTGTTAAAGGTATTACTTTTCCTTGCTCAGTTAAAGCGATGACTTTTAAGGCTTCCTGTTTGTTTTTAACTCTACTTGCCCATTTATATAATTCAAATTGTACCGAAGTCGGGATAATAATGGATTCAATATCTTGCATATAAGGTTTGTATTTATTTGCAAGAATACCATCGGTCAACCACTCAATCCATCCACAAGTATCAACCAGGCTCATAGATTTCTATCCTGCCTGTCACGATATTGTTCTGATTTTACTGCTTGTGTTGTTTTAAATTCAGAAAAAGAGCCTCTGGCATTATCAATTGATTGCATAGGTACCATTTCAATAATTGATCCTCTGGTAATTAAAGTGAACTGTTGCCCGGATTTGATATCCAGACTTTCTCTAATGGCTTTTGGAATTGCTATTTGATATTTACTGGATAGCTTTGCTGAAATCATAATTTTACCTTTTAGTTATCGATAAGTATAAAGTAAAATAACATTTATGATAGGTAAGTGTCAATTGACATTGATACAAAACTATTCTAATTTTCTACTTGTTAAGGCTAAGTTGAAATAATGTGTACTTATTTGTGTCTTTTTGAGACTTGCTGGAAATGAAAATTAAAGATAATCAAGTGATTAAGAATGTTTACTAGTTTCTGTATTGATTTATTTGCAAAAGTGGTTCGCTCTCATTGGGGAATTGAAAACAAATTACATTGGACTTTAGATGTTACATTTAGGGAAGATGAAAGTCGTATTCGCAGAGGGAATGGTGCTCATAATATGGAAATTATCAAACATATGGCATTAAATTTACTTAAAGGCGAAAATACAAAACGAAGTATTTCTGGTAAACGTCTTCTCGTTCAGCTTATGATGACAGCTTCAGAGCTAAGATATTGTGTGGTGAGTAATTATAATGGTTTTACCCTGGTAGGAATATCGATCTATCAATCCCTAAAAGTTCGCATAATATTTTAGCAGTTAAGAACGATATAATTCGGAACGTTAAAATAATAATACCTGTTTAGTTTAATCCTGCTCAATAAATTCTGGCAGTGCTTTATGCTTTGATGCAATGTATGTATAGATAACCGGCAAAACAAAAAGCGTAAACAAAGTGCCCATTGACAGTCCGGCAACAATAATAACACCAATACTAAATCGGCTCGCCGCACCGGCACCCGATGCAAACATTAATGGAATTAAACCTGCAACCATAGCAGCAGTAGTCATTAGAATAGGACGAAGACGAATTTGTGCAGCATGTTTCACCGCAGCCATTCTATCCATATGTTCATTCAATTGATTTTCTCTGGCCACTTCACAAATCAGAATTCCATGTTTACTAATTAATCCCATAAGAGTAATTAAACCCACCTGGGAATAAATGTTTATTGAAGATGTCCCCCAGGCTAAGACAAGCAAAGCGCCACTTAACGCCAAAGGAACTGAAACAAGGATCACCAGAGGATCACGCATACTTTCAAATTGAGCCGCCAGAACCAGATAAACAATCAGTAGAGCTAACACAAAGGTTCCATAAAGAGCATTGCCCTCCTCTACGTATTGACGTGATTCTCCCAGAAAGTCATAGTTATACCCATTGGGCAGCCCAGGTGCTATTATTTTTTTAAAAAATGTCACTGCATCACCAATGCTATTTCCTGGTGCCGGCACAGCACTGACAGTAGCCGAATTCATTTGATTATAATGGCTCAATGTTCGCGGTTTACTCAGCACTTCAATTTCAACTAAACTGGAAATCGGGAGCATTTTACCGTTACTGGAGCGAACATAATATTGTGATAGTGATTCAGGGTTAAGACGCTGCTCCCGTATTACCTGAGGAATAACCTGATAGCTACGCCCCTGAAGATTGATTCGACTAATATATCCGTCACTCATCATGCCTGATAATGTCACCCCAATATCTTCCATAGTTATCCCATAAGCACCCGCTTTTTCATAATCTATATGAACCTTCATGGTTCCCGAGTCATAGGTCAAATCAAGATCACTAAAAACAAACATAGCATTTTCATTCACTTTTTTTAAGACATCATTAGCAACCTGAAAGAGACTGGTAAAGTCATTTGAAGTATTGATTACAAATTGAACCGGCAATCCGCTTGAAGCTCCCGGTAGTTCAGGAAAACCAAAGGCTGAAATTGACATCTCTGGTATATTTTTTAAATATTGAGTAAATTGTTTTTGCATTTCATGCTGGCTAATACTTCGCTCACTCCAGGGTGTCATAATACCCACCCCTGTTGCCTGATTACCTGAGGGTGTACCTGATAAAGCAATAACTGCCTGAATATCCGGTTTAGATTTTAGTTCCTTTGTCACCTTTGACATAGTGGGTTCAATATAATCAAGATTAGCATTACTGGGTGCCTTGGCAATCATAAGGAAAGCCCCCTGATCTTCTTTAGGTGCCAATTCAGAAGGGATAAAGTTAAACAAAACAGGAAGAGCCATAAACACAATAATTGCAAATGCTAAAATCACAATACGGTGATTTAATACCGCATCAAGAGCACGACTATACAATTGAGTCAAGCGATCCAGAAAATGGGCAACCATTGATTCAAAACGATTTGGACTGCTGTGTTCTTTAAGTATTTTGGAACTGAGCATTGGTGATAATGTCAGTGCTATAATTCCTGATATAAAGACCGAACCCGCTAATGTCAATGCAAACTCTTTAAACAAAGACCCTGTAAGACCACCCATTAGTGCAATGGGTGAATAGACTGCAGCCAGAGTTGAGTCATAAATCACCTCCATATGAATGCTGTCAGGCTTGTTTTTTTCTATCTCTGGTAACATCTCACGTACTGAGGCCGTAATTTCCAGTGGATTAGCGGTGGGCGTAGGGTCAATGGCAAGGATAACAGCATTTTTGCCATTCGCCTGTGCTCGCAGAGTATCATGACTTTTTTCCATAGACACTTTGGCTATATCTTTAAGTTGTACATTTGCCCCTTTGTAACTGGCAATAACCAACTTTTTAAGGCTTTCAACATCGTAAACCTGGGTCTCTGCTTCAATGTCTAGCTGAACAAAATAACCCACTGCCTGACCCGGTGCAGACTGGTAGTTATTCGCCTGAAGTACTTGCAGTACCACGGGTACAGTCAGTCCATAAGCAGCCATTCGCTGAGGGTCAAGCCAAATCCGCATAGCAAAATCGCTGCCACCATTTAGATTAACATTAGAAACACCATTGATAGTAAACATTTTTGGTCGTATTACACGTTCAAGATAATCTGTAATTTGACTGGCATTAATACTGTCACTAGAAAAAGCAATATAGATCAATGAGGAAGAGGAACCTGTTGAAGAAGCAACACTGGGATCTTCTGCTTCTTGCGGCAGCTGAGAACGTACACTGTTCACTTTGGCCAGAATGTTTGCCACAGCACCATCAGGATTGGTATTAAGTTTCATGTAAACGGTAATGACAGATGAACCCAAAAAACTCTGAGAGGTCATAAAATCAATATTGTCAGCCTGGGCTATAGCCTGTTCCAGTGGTTGGGTAATAAAGCCCTGAATTAGCTCACCGCTGGCACCATAATAACTGGTACTGACTGTGATTACTGTATTAGTCATCATCGGGTACTGTCGAATTTGCATCCCTTTTAATGCATATAATCCAAGCAGTACTATTAATAAACTAATTGTTGTTGCCAATATCGGACGACGTATAAAAGTATCTGTAAATTTCATAAATAAGCCTTAACCTTCATATATCAGAGTTTTGGTAATTGAGCAGGGGGGGTGAGAGTATCGCTTTTTACGATTTTTACTCGACTACCATTACTCAGTTTTACTTGTCCTGAAGTGACGATTTGATCACCTGACATAATGCCTGAGTTTATCTTGACTTTATTTCCCATACGAGCTGAAACCTTGACCACAACTTGTTTCACTTTTTTATATAACTGGCCAGTTTTATCTTTAACTTCTTCAATAACAAAAACAGATTCTCCATAAAGTGCAAAGCTTACAGCTGTTTGCGGTAACACCATTTGTTTTTCTTCTGTGGGTAACACTATCGTTATCTTAGTGAACATACCAGATCGTAATTGTCCCACAAAAATCCGGGAAATATCAGATTGAGCGATTGTAAAACGAATACGCATAAGGCTGGTATCTTCAAGGCGGGTAATTTTGTCACCTGGCTGCAGATATTGACCTAGATGGATATTACGAATACCTGTAGTACCACTAAAGGGGGCAATAATATTGTGACGTTCAATGGTTGCTTTAAGGCCTTCAATCTGAGCAAGAAGTTCCTGATAGTCTGATTGTGATTTATCAAAATTTTCTTTAGAAATATCCCCTTTATCAACCAGGACCTGATTTAACTTGACACTCTGACCTGACTCAAAGTTAATAGCAACGACTTTTCCAGACAATTCTGCTTCTAAACTAACTCCCTGATTCGGTTCAACAAAGCCAATCGAATTAATTCCGGGAGTCCATGGTTCTCCTTTGACCATCATGGCAGTGACTGGAAATTCAGGTGCAGGTCTGTTCGCTACAAATTCAGCCATTTTTTCTGCTTATAAAAATTATAGGCAATAACACTGCCAAAGAGCAAAACCACAATTAAAATCATCACTGCAGTCCATTTTTTCCTATTTTAAATTCCTCTATGAGTTTAATTGTTTTTGTTTATTAATTACACTAAGGTCTTGATAAATACATTGGTATAATCACTAATAGCTCCAAAAACTCCTTCCAATAACATTTGTACTCCTATTATTGCCAGAATCAATCCCATTAATCGTGTCACAATATTAATACCATTATCACCAATCAATTGAACCAGTCTTTGACCAAAAATAAAACAGACATAAGTTAATAAACAAAGAATAGAAAAAGAAATCATTGTTATAATAATTTTACCCCAGCTGCCCGTTGCCGAATAGTTCATTGCCGTTGCAATTGTTCCAGGACCAGCAAGGATAGGAACGGCTAAAGGTGAGATGGCAATGTCAGCATCAGCAATGTCTGTTGGTTTATGCATTTTTGAATTTTCACCATGCAGCATCTGGTAACCAATAAGAAAAACCAGAATTCCGCCGGTCACCCTTAATGCCGGTAATGTAATACCGAACAGGTGAAAAATTGCATTACCTAGTAAAGAAAAAGTCATTATTATAAAAAAAGTTGTAAGTAATGCTTTATATGCAATTTTTTTCTGAATGCTTCGTTCTTTTTTTCCTGTTAAACCAACAAATACTGCCGTATTTGCAATGGGATTCATAATAGCAAAAAAAGCTAAAAAAACACTAACAGTATGTTGTATTAATTCACTCATAACACTTCCTGGAATTGGTATCGTCTTTTAATAAATTATTTAAAATAATAACGAATAGGGAAAACCAGCATATCTACTTACTAACAAAAAATTTACTTCTATCTTTTTGTTAGTTTTTGATGGGAGCCGGAAATTTTTTTATTGGCTAGAAACTTTTAAGAAGGTGAATTTTTTCCATCATCCTGAGGTTTCTCGATAAGAATTTTTTTACCACTAAACATTGAAGATATCAGTCTATCTCCTTCTTTTATCTCTGCTCGAACTACAGCTGTTACATGTAAAATTATCAGCAACATTAGAAGATAAGCTGAGTATTTATGAATTTTACCAAAGGGTGATTTAAACGCATTAAGTGCGGCCAATTTATCCTTGTTAATACCTTCTTTTTGATACGGTCTCAGACTGTCTGGATTAACATCCTGTTCAGCGACATAACTACTAACAAGACTACCAAAAGGTGGGTAGTAGATATCCGTACCTGCACGAATTAAACCACTTAACATTAAGATTATTAATAAACTAAACAAGGCGGTAACAGCAAGTTTACCCAAAGGATTATGACCTATAAATTGTTGTGGTTTTCCTGCTTTTAAAGAAGCGTGATAACTATGCAGGCTTTGCATATAACCTTTAGTGGGAATAAAAGCACTAAAGCGTGCTGAAGCAGAGCCTATAAAAGCAAAGAGTATACGGATGATAAGATTGGTGGCAAAAATATAAGCAATAATGACATGGAGCTCTTTTAAGCCCACTTTAGCTTCAATACCTGTGATCCCCAGCTCTTTCTTATACATCATAATCAAGCCGACAAAAATCAGAGCAAGTACAGTTAATACATTTATCCAGTGAAACCAGCGTACTGATACACTCCAGGTATTATAATTCTTATAGGGTAATGACATAGTAGATTCCTTTTTTTGAGGTGCTTATTGCCTTAACAAATTCAAGTGCTGTATCAAGTGGACAAAAATATCTGATTTTTCCTGTTAAACTGGCAAATACAGTGCATTAGCGATGGGGTTCATAATAGCTAAAAAACACAGAAAGTATCCCGAATTAACTCACTTATAAAATTTCCTGAAATCAGTTACTAATAGGCTTTTGAACCTAATTCATGCATATCAGCAGGTGATGGTTTACCATATTGACCATTGTGCTGATGAAATTTTTCTTGTGTTTTAGCAACTAAAGTTTCGGGGTTCAAAAATAGCTAACGAAAACCAATAAGGCATTGATATATAAGAATAAAAAATCTCTAAGATGGTATAATATTGATTGTTTGAAAACATACAATAAAAAACCAAAAAAGAGATCCTATATGAATACTGCCATAAAAAAAACAGGGCTACCAGCACTGACAGCAAATTTACTTGAAAAAGGTGGTTATTTGGCTGATAACTTGTTTGCCGATTTATGGAAACAAGTTGGAATGAAAACATTATTAAACAAGTCAGGTTTCAGAAAGCGTTCAAAAACCCCAATTTCAGATCTGGTTTATATTTTAACCCTTTGGGTTTGGTTAAAAAAAGATTCGATAGCGATGTTTGCTCAAGAATCATTGAAGCATTTTACCCACGCTGAAAAAGATGCACTTTATTCAACGTTGAATCGGGAAGATTTAAATTGGAGGCAGCTTAATCTTAAAGTTGCTATTAAAGCAGTTCAACAGATGCCTCCATGCACAACAGCGAAAGTATTCGTGTTGGATGATTCGATTAAAATTCGTCATGGTAAAAAAATGCCAGGAGGCTCCAGTCATTTTGATCACACACTGGGGCGTTCGGTGATGGGTCAGCAGGTTTTAAATTTAGGATTGAGTTGTGAGCATGGGACATGTTCCATTGGATAGTGAGATATTTATTAGTGATGTGAAAGCACAAGGTTTACATCAGGAATTTAAGGATGCCCGTAGCATTGTGGGTAAACGTTATTTTCAGGCACAGTATCAAAGTAAACCACAAATGGTCAGGACAATGATGTCCAGAGCGATTAGAGCGGGTATGAATGAAAAAGAGCAAATTCAAATATTGATTAACTCATTATGAAAATGAAGATAAAGTGATTCGAGATATGGACTTAAAAAACTGTATCAATATAGTATCCGTAAGCAATGGCGGAATGTTCGCTTATATTGCTTCTATCCATTTAGCAGAAGCAGCTGAACATATGAAATCCTATCTATTAAAAGACATGTGGGAAAATAATTGAAAGGACTTAATATGAATGAGAAATTATTAAAAACTTCTGATTATGGAGATAGAGAAAATCAAGCAGTCTTACAAGTGCTGGTTGAACTTGCTCAGATTTTAGGTTCACAGCACAAAAATTTTGTTTTGGTTGGTGGATCTGTTCCATCTTTACTCTTTAAGAATGCAACTCCACCAGCACTTTTAGTGATGAAAGGCTATGCCCTGGTTGGCAGAGATAAACAAAAAGATGCCTATGATATTTGCCTTTAAACCAATCTGGCATGCTTATTATTGGACAGGCAAAAAAAATAAAAATATTGGGCTGATAGTTAATGTTCTTTTTTTTTAATAATTTCAAGCCAGTTGATGACATTTTGGTTAATACTTTAGAATTTTTATGATCTATTCTTGATAAACACTAATAACTTGACTATCTTTATTTTATATGGCTAGGAGCCTGTCCGAGAATGGACACCGTAACGAGGGAAAGCTATTTTTAGTCATATTTTTCTATCATTTAAGGCGAATAGTTGTTCTATTTAACGAAAATGATAGGAAAATAGGGCAAAAATAGATTTTCCGCAGTAGGATTTCTATTCTCGGACAAACTCCTAGGGCTTAGTCTTTAAATATAGAGGAATTTAAGTGTTAAAGTACAACTTTACAAAAAGTAGTACACTACCCAGTCTACGTAAACGCTATTTTAGCCAAACATTAATTATTGGTTTATTGATTATTGGTGTTGTTTTAATATTCTTTTTTGATACATTGACAACAAAACAGAAAGCAGCTCTTCAAGTTGAAATGATTGATAAAAGATTCAAAACACTCGTTCAAATAGATGGGAATATAGTTAAAATATTTCAAAATATTAATTCATTTCTACTTGATCCAACAACAGGAAATCATACCAATCTAGCTTCTCAATGGATCAGTGATTCAATTCAAAAAAGTATTGAATTACAAACTTTAATGATTAATGACAGATCACCTGCAATAATCTCTTCTATTAAAACTTTAAAAAATAATTTTATCAAATTTGAAACTGATTATAATAGCCTGGTCAAATTACGTGTGGATATTAATCAACAATTTCCTGGTTTGGCATTGGCAGCTGAAAAAATGACGCCGCTACAACGTTCAATCTCCAGCACCTTGAAAAGAATGATTTATGAAATTGAATCTGGAGAACTTGAACCAATAACACCTAATTTGCATCAGGAGTTATTAAAAACCTATATTAACTGGATTAATGTTATTTCTCAGGTACGTATTTATTATACTAATCGTTTTGCTTTGTTTTCATTAAATATAATGACTGATCAAATAGAGTCTTTAATTAATTATCATAATAAGTTTCTTGCTTACGTTGATAAATTAGAGCCAATTTATGCAATTGAAGATAGCTTTGAAGGTCAAAAGAATCTTCAAGCAATGAGAAATGACTCTTTAGCCTGGCTTAATATTTTTTATAAAGTTCGTTATATTTCTGAATCTGATCAGTGGCGTGGTGATAATTATATGATGCAAAAATTGATTCTTCCACAGCTTGATGTTATTTCTGAAACAATAAATAATCTTTATATTCATATTAATCAGCATGAAGTTTTAATTAAAAATCAATTAGATGATTCAATAACTTCATTATTAATCTTATTAATAGTTATTATCAGTTTATTTTTGTTATTTATTTTTGCGATTCTATTCTCTCTTGACCGTATGATTTTTAATCCAATATCATCTGTTTCAAAAGCACTGGAGTCAAGAGCTTTTAATCGAGTTGCACCACAACTAAAAGCAGGAAAAACACAGGAAATTAGTCATCTGATTGAAGCTTTTCAGGAGATGGATGAGAAGGTTAATCATCGTCAAAGTGAACTTGAATATCAAGTACTTCATGATCATCTTACGGGTTTACCCAATCGTTTTCTGCTTAATCAAAGACTGGATTACCAGATATTGGCATCTGAGCGAAATAATACTGGTTTTAACCTTTTCTTTTTGGATCTTGATCGATTTAAAGATGTCAATGATTCATTGGGGCATGCAACAGGGGATCTGCTTTTAGTTGAAGTTGCAAAAATTTTATCAGAGAACGTTAGGAAAACAGATACGCTTGCTCGTTTGGGTGGTGATGAGTTCGCTATTTTATTACCCGATAGTAAGCGTGCAGAGGTGATAGAACTTGCTGATAAATTAACCAAAGTACTTCATTCTCCTTTTGTCATTAATGGAAAAAATATCATTATTGGAAGTAGTATTGGTATTGTTAACTACCCTGATGATGGTACTGATACAAAAAATCTACTACAACATGCAGACATTGCCATGTATTTGGCAAAACGAAATAAACTGGACTACTCACTGTATGATAACAAGGATGATTTTTATAGCCAAAATCGTTTGACCTTAATTAATGATCTCTGTCATGCCATTGAGAATGATTATCTGGAAATATATTTTCAGCCGCAAATACATATCACTTCTAATCAGGTTATTGGTGCTGAAGCTCTGCTTCGTTGGCAGCACCCGGAGTTTGGTTTTATCAACCCGGAAAAAATTATAGAACTGGCTGAATATAGTGGAAATATTCACCAACTCACACATTGGGTGTTAGATAATGCCATTCAACAATGTCAACAATGGTCTAAACATGGTTATTCTATTAACATTTCAGTTAATTTATCTGCATATGATTTTAACAACCAGGATCTTTGCAGACAAATTAAAGACTTGTTAATTAAATATCAACTATCAGGGGAAAAATTAACCCTGGAAATTACTGAAAATAGTATGATGGAAAATATGGGGCGTTCAATTGAGGTTCTTAACACACTGAACGAAATGGCTATTAATTTATCAATTGATGATTTTGGTACGGGCTTTTCATCTCTTGCCTATTTAAAGCAATTACCTGTAAATGAACTAAAAATAGACAAATCATTTGTTCTTGAAATGGATAAAAATGATAACGACAGGGTGATTGTTCAATCGATTATTCAATTAGGCCACAATCTTGGCCTTGAAATTGTAGCGGAGGGTATTGAAGGACAAATACATCTGGATTTAAATCGTGCTTTTGGCTGTGATATTGCACAGGGGTATTTATTTGGAAAGCCGCAAACTGCTGAGCAATTTTTAGCCTTTCTTGACAAGAGAAAATAGTAATATTCTATATTACAGATTAATAATAGGTATAGTATTATTATGACTTATACAAAAATTAAAATATATAGTGCATTGTTTTTTTTGCTTTTTTCTCTACTTATGTTTCTGACCTTTAGAAATTATATTGTAGAAAAACAAAAAAGTGGAGTTGATATCAATATTGTTAATACTAAACAATATATTAAAAAATCAATTAATTATTTAATCAATGAAAAAAAACAGATTTATATCAATAACGCCAATATTATTTTTTCTGATGATGAGATCTTACAAACGCTGGAAAATAAAGACAGAGAAGGTTTTTATCTTGCTATTAAAAAATTTTACGATAGAGTAAAAAAACGAGATACAGATTTTTGGGGTTTACATATTATTTTACCTGATAATCTCTCCTTTATCAGAGTTCATAAACCTCATGTTGCTGATAAATTGATTGCAAAAGGAAAAAAGCCGCTAATTGATCAAGTTAATAAAACTCACCAGCAAGTAACCAGTTTTGATGTAGGAAAATTTGGTTACTTTTTACGTGTTGTTACACCACTTTTTTCAAAACAAAAAAAATATTTGGGTGTTGCTGAATTTAGTATCAGTGTTGATTCTCTTACACAATATATAAAAAATAAATTTGGCTATGATGCTTTGTTTTTAGTTGAAAATAAACAGAATAATGCTTTTTTAAAAACCTTACCACAAAATCAAAATGGTTTAATTTTATTTAAATCAACGGATAAAAATCTTTTTGATAATTATCATTTAGAGGCTGATATAAATAGTCTTATTGATTATAAAAATAAAAGCTTTAGTACGGTTTTAATTAAATTAAGTGATTCTGCCACTATTGTTGTTGCCTTTGATGTTACCAATATTATAAAAGAAGAAAAAGCATTTAAGAAAAATGTGACCTCATTAATTTCTTTTGTTATTTTTATTTTTTTCATCATATGGTTTATTGCTACTAAACTTTATTTAAAAAATAAAAAACAAGTCTCCGGTAAAATGCAGAAATTTCATGATATTATCGGTAAAAATGTTATTTTCTCCAATACAGATTTAAACGGCATTATTACTGATGTTAGTGACGCATTTTGTCAGGTGTCAGGTTATACACGAGAACAGTTAATTGGGACATCTCACAGTATTGTCAGTCATCCTGATATGGGTAGTGAAATTTATGAAAATTTATGGCTCATGATAAAAGCGGATAAGATATGGAAAGGTGAAGTAAAAAATTTACATAAAAATGGTGATTTTTATTGGGTTGATGTCACTATTTCTCCAAGATTTGATAAAAATCATAAAAAAATAGGTTATATGTCAATTAAGCAGAATATAACTGATAAAAAAATAATTGAAACACTTTCAATTACAGACAGTTTGTGTGGAATCCACAATAGAAGGCACTTTGATGAACTCTTTCAAAAGACAATTAATGCCTCTAAAAGAAAAAATGAACTGGTGTGTTTTTTAATTTTGGATATAGATTGCTTTAAACAATACAATGACACTTATGGTCATCAAATGGGTGACTCTATATTAAAAAGTATTGCAAAATTATTAAAAGAATCCCTCCAGAGAGCTGATGATAATTGTTTCAGATTAGGGGGAGAAGAGTTTGGCATCATATTTAAAGCAGAAGAAAAACAAAAAGCATTTGATTTTGCAAATACCATAAGAAACGATATTGAGAAATTAAAAATTGAACATAACAGCAATATTTGTAGTGACTATGTTACCGCTTCTTTTGGCCTTATTTGTAAAAACGCAAATGATATAAAAAATGCTGATGCAATTTATAAAGAGGCTGATGATTTACTTTATAAAGCTAAAGATTTAGGCAGAAATAAAATAGTGACAAACAATTAGACTAAATATGAATACTTATTTTGCAAATATTTTCACTTGCCAATTAAGATAGTGGACAGGTTTATGGTTGATAAGATCCAGATAGAATTAGCATTGAGTTTATTCAATATTGGCTTATGGTGGGGCCATTTGACTGTGATACCGAACGAGTAATATGATTTTAGTTCATTTCATCGTATAATCTTATGTCTTGTTGCTCTGTAAATGGAAAAAATATGCACAACCAGGATCAAGTTAATAACCAGACGAATGATACGACTCATTTTGGTTACAAAACGGTCAATACTGATGATAAAGTTGCTAAAGTAGCAGATGTTTTTCATTCAGTAGCCGGTAAATATGATTTGATGAATGATTTAATGTCTATGGGAATTCATCGTCTATGGAAACGTCTGACCATTGAAAAAAGTGGTGTTCGTCGGGGACAGCATGTCCTGGATCTTGCGGGAGGCACAGGGGATTTAGCTGCTAAATTTTCCAAATTAGTGGGTATTGATGGTCAGGTTATCTTAGGTGATATTAATGATTCAATGCTTAAAGTAGGTCGTGCGCGATTACTGGATAAGGGTATTGTTGGTAATGTTGAATATGTTCAGGCCAATGCGGAGTGTCTACCCTTTCCTGATAATAGTTTTGATTGTATTACCATTGCTTTTGGTTTAAGGAATGTAACAGATAAAGATGCAGCATTAGCTTCTATGTATAGAGTTTTAAAACCGGGCGGTCGTCTTCTGGTGCTTGAATTTTCTAAACCGGTTGCCCCGGGGCTGAGTTCTGTTTATGATTTTTATTCTTTTAATATATTGCCGACAATGGGTAAACTCATTGCCAATGATTCAGAAAGTTACCGATATCTGGCAGAATCTATTCGTATGCATCCGGATCAGGAAACACTGAAAGAAATGATGCAGGGAGTCGGTTTTGAACGTTGTGAATATAACAATCTGACCGGAGGAATTGTTGCCTTACATCGTGGTTTTAAATTTTAATCACTATCACCCATAATAATGAACCAATACTCAACAAAATCTGAACAGCCTGATATCAATCCCCTGATGATTCCTTTGCTGGCGGCCATGGAAACAGGTATCAACCAGTTATTTGCCATGGATCCGGAAACCTTTAAGCGTTTAAAGCGTTTTAAAGGTAAGATTGTTGCCTTTCATATCAGTGATATTAAACAAACCTTCTATTTTTTTCCAGATCATCAGGGTATTCAAATTATTAGTCACTATGAAGGTGATGCAGATACAGTAATTTCCGGTTCAATTCCTGCCTTCGCCCGTATTGCTGCTGCAGATGAAAAAACAAAAACCAGAACCGTTTTCAACGGTGATATAAAAATTACCGGTGATATTGCGTTAGGACAACATTTTCAATCATTGTTTCAACAATTGGATATTGACTGGGAAGAGCATGTTTCTCATATCACAGGAGATGTAATTGCTCACTCACTTGGAAATGCAACTCGTGGTATGTTTACATGGGGAAAGCAGCTGATCAATAGTATTGCTATGGATGCTGGTGAATACATCCAGTATGAAACACGGGATATTGCTTCTGGCCCGGAAGTTAATCATTTTAATAATCAGATTGATATAATTCGTAGTGATGTTGATCGAGCAGAAGCCCGCTTAAACCGATTATTAGAAAGTCAGACCCCTTAGTGACCTCATAAAATGTTTAAAACTATTGCTCATTTTTTTCATTTAATTTTTATTAGCCGTGTATTTTTACGTCACGGACTGGATGAATTGCTGCTGGATACCCATTTATTCAGGGGGGTTGGTTTAATTCGTTTTTTTTCACCGTCATTCTGGTTTAGAAAGCGTTCACAAGCACCGCGTGGAGAGAGAATTAGAAAAACTCT
Organism: gamma proteobacterium symbiont of Taylorina sp.; assembly: GCA_025655455.1. Taxonomy (GTDB): domain Bacteria; phylum Pseudomonadota; class Gammaproteobacteria; order GRL18; family GRL18; genus GRL18. Next base: position 85,714 of record JAHXIV010000005.1, on the reverse strand, counting down.
GGAAGATTTAGGTCCCATTTTTGTTAAATTTGGGCAAATACTCTCTACGCGCCGCGACTTATTGCCTGATGATTTGGCGGATGAGCTGGCAAAATTGCAGGATCAGGTTCCCCCTTTCCCCGGTGATGTGGCTGTAGAAATTATTGAACAACAATTTAAACAAGTCATTGATGACATTTTTATAGAATTTGATCGTATTCCACTGGCCTCAGCTTCAATTGCCCAGGTACATACGGCAAAGATGAAAGATGGCCGGGAAATGATTGTCAAGGTGGTGCGTCCTAATATTGAAAAAGTCATTCGTCGTGATTTGGCATTACTTTATGCCATTGCAGGAAAAGTTGAAAAATACTGGTCTGATGGTAAACGTTTACGCCCGACAGAAGTGGTGCAAGAGTTTGAAAAAAATATAATAGATGAGTTGGATCTAATGCGTGAAGCCGCCAATGCTTCACAACTGAGACGAAATTTTAATGACTCACCGCTATTATATATTCCTGAGGTAGACTGGGATCATTGTCGTAAAAAAGTCATGGTGATGGAGCGTATTCATGGCATGCCAGTGACCAATATGAATGATCTGAAGGCTATGGACATTGATTTTAAAAAATTGGCTGAAATTGGTGTAGAAATATTTTTTACTCAGGTGTTTCGTGATAATTTTTTCCATGCAGATATGCATCCGGGCAATATTTTTGTTTCTAATACAGGTCAATATATTGCCATTGATTTTGGTATTATGGGGAGTTTAAGTCCGGAAGATCAACGTTATCTGGCAGAAAATTTTCTGGCATTTTTTAACCGGGATTATTATCGAGTAGCAGAATTGCATGTGCAATCAGGCTGGGTACCGGCAGATACCCGTATTGATGATTTTGAATCCGCTATTCGTTCAGTTTGTGAGCCTATTTTTGAAAAACCCTTACATGAAATTTCTTTTGGTCAGTTATTATTGAGATTATTTCAAACGGCCAGACGTTTTAATATGGAAGTTCAGCCGCAATTAGTCTTATTGCAAAAAACACTATTGAATATTGAAGGACTGGGTCGTCAACTATACCCGAAACTGGATCTTTGGGATACAGCTAAACCTTTTTTAGAAAACTGGATGAAAGAACAGCTGGGTCTGCGTTCTTTTGCTAAACAGATCAAGCATAATGCGCCATTATGGATAGAACAATTACCAGAGTTTCCTAATAAGGTGTTTGATGTTGTACAGCAGGCTCGTCAGGGAAAACTCAGTATTAATTACAAGAGTGAGGCTTTAAATCGAATTGAAGAGAAAATTGAAACTCAGAATAAAATGACGATTCAGGCTATTCTGAGTTCCGCTTTATTGATTAGTAGTGCGATTCTTTATTCTGCTCATATGCTGACAGAAGCACAAATTTTAGCAGCTATAGGTTCAATTGCAGCCATCCATGCATGGTTAAAATAGTATGTCCTGCTTTGTTATCCTAACCACTGGGATAACGACTTTTACGGAATTGAAATTTCTAAAGTTATAAAACACGTTTAATAGTGTTAAGTAATTGATCAGGATTAAAAGGTTTAACAAGCCAGCCAGTCGCCCCGGCAGCCTTTCCTTCTTTCTTCTTGTCCGGACCTGCCTCTGTGGTGAGTACCAGAATTGGAGTAAATTTAAAAGCAGATAGTTGACGCAATTCTCTGGTAAAAGCCAGGCCATCCATATTAGGCATATTGACGTCAGTAAAAACTGCATCAAAGCTTTGTCCTTTAGCGGCTTCAAGTCCCTGTAAACCATCACTGGCTTCCACGACATCAAATCCAGCACCTTTTAGAGTGAATGCCACCATTTGTCTCATGGAGGTTGAATCATCTACTACTAATATTTTTTTAGCCATTACTATTCCACTTGCATTGATTATAAATTTAATCTCATTTTACTTTAGCTGAGTGCTCCAATCAATGCCAGACTGAGCATTTTCTTGTAAAAACTGATTTATTTTTGAAAAAGGTTTGCTGCCGAAAAAACCACGATAAGCAGATAAGGGAGAAGGGTGTGGGGAGCGCAGCACAAAATGTTTTTGACTATCTATAATGACTCCCTTTTTTTGTGCATAGCTTCCCCACAAGACAAATACCAGAGGTCGATTTAAATTGTTGAGTTGATGGATAACAGCATCAGTAAAATATTCCCAGCCGCGTCCCTGATGGGAATTAGCTTTACCGCTTTCAACAGTAAGAACACTATTGAGCAGTAAAACTCCTTGTTCAGCCCAGCTTTGTAAATGACCATTATGGTTATTAATACCTAAATCATCCTGTAATTCTTTATAAATATTGATTAAGGATTTTGGAATAGGTTTAACATCAGGTAGTACAGAAAAGCATAAACCATGAGCATGTCCTGGTGTCGGGTAGGGATCCTGACCCAGGATAACAACCTTTACCTTATCAATAGGAGTGCAGTTTAAGGCATTAAACCAGAGGTTGGAATGAGGTAAAATAACTTTCTTCTGATCTTTTTCAGAACGTAAAAAAGCTTTTAATTGCTGCATTTGCTGAGATGCAAATGTTTTGGAAAGACAGTTTTTCCAACCTTCATCCAGTTGAATTGAATCCATGACAATATCCTTAATTATTTAAATATTGTTATTTTTTAATGATACTATTATTATGATAACTCTTGAGTAACAAAAAATCAGCACAAATGATTTTAAGTCATTTTTATGTTACTTAAATCATTCGAGCCAATTTTTTTGGCTGTGTGCACTTCTAAGTAACAAAAAGTGTTCACAAAATTATTTTAAGTCATTTTTATGTTATTTAAAATAATTCGTGCCAATTTTTTGGCTGTGGGCACTCTTAATATAAAACAAAAGACAGGAAATAAAATGAAAAACTTTAAAAAAACAGCTTTCGTTGCTTTATTTGCTCTGGCACTTGCCATTTTAGGTGTATCTGCTCATGCGGGCAAACCTGGTTTTGAAAAATGCCAGGGTATAGTAAAAACGGGTATGAATGATTGTGGTACTGCGAAACATGCCTGTGCCGGTATGGCAAAGGTTGATAACGATCCTGAAGAATGGGTATTTGTTCCAGAAGGTACCTGCGCTAAATTAGCTGGTGGTAAAGTTAAAAAATAACAAACAGCCCTTGTTTATAAAACCGAAAAATATCAGGCATTTTTTGGTTTTTTATAAACTCTTGAGTAACAAAAAATTGACATAAATGATTTAAAGCTATTTTTATGTTACTACAAATGATGGCTGCCAAATTCATGTTGGCTGAAGGCTCTTTATTAAAAAGTGAGAAAAATTGTGTTAGATAGCGGTATAGCAATGGTAGGGATAGGAATTGCAGCACTGATAGTTTATTTGTCAGCGGTTTTATGGATTAGGAAAAAACTAATTAAACAACAGGTATCCTGTTGGATCCGCAGTACCTTTCTGGCCATTTTTTTAGCGCCGGGTTTGATTTTATTTGGTGAACATGCAGGAATGCCTTTACCCTCATTTGCCTGGATGTCGGGGGTCAGCAATATTTATAATTGTTTTGATCATGATTTGTTTTGTTCTTTTGAACTCAATCTTTATCTGGTGATATTGCCTCTTCTTGCTACCTGGATTTTTGCTTATATGATGTGTCAGACACCAGGCAAGTAGTTATTAAAAGAGAATAATTTTAAGGGCATATTAAGATGACAGGTGAGCAGCAGGAATCTTATAAAATCCACATTATCGATATGACTTGTGATCATTGTGTTACCAGAGTGAAAAAGACGGCTCTTGCTGTTAATCAGGTAAAAAGTATTTCTATTAATCTTGGTACATAATTATTCTGCTTTATCATTGCCCTGATTTGTTTGTTTACCGTGTGCTTTAGTGGTCATAATTATTATATGGCTGCCATTAAACAGGCTAAACCTTGATCTGCTCTGACTACTGTACATGCCTGTCTGCATTAGAGTCCGTCAGCAAATAAAATTATTAGTCTTTCACGGTAATTGTACGTCTATCACTGGAAACACTTTCTCCAATAATATTATCATCCGCATCCAAAGCATAGACGCGCACTTCTAAAACAATACCCTCATATCCTTTTGGTAGTGGAACAACAAAGATGACTAAACCATCATAGTTAATATAAGACTTAGAAGTAAGAACAAGCGTTTGCTCAGGATATTCAGGACTAGCGGGATTTTCTTCATAAAACACAGGGCTTGGGAGATTGACTTCTATTAAATAACGATCTGCACCTGCATATTCTGTCCAGGTAAAGAAATTGTCTTTACCGCCATACATTTTATCATTATCAACTGGTAAGACCCATGAAGTACGCGGTACTCTCTCTTGAATAGTCTTTTCTTCCCCTGCACTTAATGAAGAAATATTACCATTTTTGTCTATAATATCGACAGACCCGCTAATAACAGTAACCTTTAAGGTACCATCTAAACCATTTTGTGAATAATCAGTAGTGAATTTTGCCGGTATATTGCTGACTCGCGATAATGCCTGACTGCAGGATTCTGAGACAGAAACTGTTGCCAGTGCTGTCAGAACATCGTAGCTATTAGTGTTGACACAACTCACGGTACTGGTCACTTTACCCTTAATAATAGCAATAGAATTGTCAGTTGTAGATGGATTAAAAACTGTCAGTGTGTTCGGTTGAATATCACTAAGGTTACCATCCTCACGTCTAATGCTAATGCTAGAATCTTTCAGAGTAAACATAGCACCTATATCAAAGGTGCTGGTGGTATTGGGTATTGATGCATCAGTAGAAGTTAATAAGAATACTTCACCGGTTATTTTTTCTACTTTATAAGTATCATCATCCAGAATTGAAACTCTGACAAGTTTCTCTCCATTAATATAAGAACCATTTGTCGGATTAGTCAGTGAAACACTAAATGTCTCTTGTTGCTCAAAGATTGAGTCATCAATAATATTGACTTCAAAACCATAACTGCCGCAATCTCCACTGGATCCCCAAGTTAAAGTGCCGCTTTCAGGATAAAAATCAGCTCCTTCTGTTGCGGTACCCGGAGAAGTAAAGTAATCAACCGAAATAGCTGGGGAAGAACTATCGCAATCCCTGCGTTTGACTGTTGCAAATGTAGAACCATCACCTTCAGATACACTGCTGCTGAGTATCATTTCAACATAACCGGCATCACCACTGGAACCAGCTCCAATATCACCACTTGAAGATGAGGTTGTGGCAGTATCCGGCTCATCAGTACCGGCATCACCACTGGAACCAGCTCCAATATCACCACTTGAAGATGAGGTCGTGGCAGTATCCGGCTCATCAGTACCGGCATCGCCACTGGAACCAGCTCCAACATCACCACTGGAACCGGAACGGTAGACTGATCGAGTGCTGCTGTAAGAGGGACCGGGAATGCTAGCTTCAGGAGCCAGGGTTATTTTAGATATAAATGAATCATTATTTATTTCAGGATCTTCTTCAATATAATCACCTGCACTAGATGTACCGGAACAAAAACTAAACAACACTATTCCGGCCACATCTGCAGCTTTTTTCTTATTAACCATATTTAGTGATACCTTAAATAACAATTTTTTATAAGCACAGATCTTTAATTATAATATTATCCTTATAATTAGTAAAGATATTGATAAGCAAAAAAATAACTTCTCAGTTGGCATATGTAATATACTAGTTCGTCAAATAATTTTAAGAGTAATTAATATGGCAGCATTGATAGATGTAATTATTCCAGTTTACAATGGTTTTGAAAGTTTTGAAAAGTGCATCAGCAGCGTTGCAAAATATACCTCTAAACAACATCGTGTTATTCTCATTGATGATGCAAGTACTGATAATCGTATTCCTGATATTATAAACCAGTACAAAGAATCAAACCTTAATATCACCTCTATCCTAAACAACAAAAATATTGGTTTTGTTGCTTCCATTAACTATGCTATTAGTCAATGTAAAGAGCATATTCTTATCCTGAATAGTGACACTATAGTCACTCCTCTGTGGATTGAAAAATTACTTTCCTGTCTGCAAAGTGATTCATCTATTGGTATTGTCTGCCCATTATCAAATAATGCCACAATTTTATCTGTTCCCCAAATTAATCAAAATAATCCAATACTTGCTGAAACACCTCAGGAAATATCTTTAATAATGGATTTAATTACTCCCAGCTATCCCAGGATACCAACAGCCGTTGGTTTTTGTATGTTAGTTCATAAACAAATATTTAAGTCTATTGGATATTTTGATGAAGTGTTTTCACCTGGATATGCTGAAGAATGTGATTTTTCAATGCGTACCTGGATGGCTGGATTTGAAATTGTGTGTTGTGACAACCTCTATATTTATCATCAGGGGGGGGCTTCTTTTGACTCAATTGATTCCACTGACCAGAATAAAAGGATTAATGCAGAATTACTGAATCTCCGCTGGCCCGGTTATTTATCTGCTGTAAAAGAGTTTTGTTATTTAAATCCATTAAGAACAGTACAGGAGAAGATAAGATTAAATCATCAAACAGACCATAATCCTCAACTATTAATGGTATTACATAACTCTCTAAAAGCCGGGGGAACAGAAATTCATAGTTATGAAATTGCAGAAGGAATCAAAAATAAATTTAATGTGAGTGTTATTTACCCTGCTGATTTAAATCCACTTTGGGCGGACATGGTTGATCAAAATTTTGACACTGGTGTGGCTGAATCAGATAAAGATAAGCATTCTAAGGCAACTGCTAATAGTATACGAAATATTGCATACCAGATAGAAAATATAAAATGTAATTATTATATCAATAACCTGCCTGCGACCATTCGCAATTATTTAGTTGAAGAAAACTTCACACGATTTTTAATAGGTGGGCAATATCCAGTTATTCACTTTCAACATCTTGCAAAATGGGGAACTCTTGCACTGCCGCTTATTGCGAAAAAATTAGGCAGGCAAGTCATTATTTCTTTACATGATTATTACTTATTGTGCCCTGATTACAATATGCTTTTGCCTAATGGAAATCGCTGTCAAAAAAAGAGCATTTCAGCCAATGATAATGAGTGTATAGATTGCATAACCTTAAAGCAGGTTTATATTAATGCCAACACAAATCAATCCATTAGTGAATATATAGAACAAAGGCAATTATTAATCACAAATGTTTTAGAATCCAGTGATTGCCTGATAGCTCCTTCTGAGTTTGTTAGTAATAAATTTGCTCAGGCATTTGACCCACGTATTGCTGAAAAAATCCAGATAATCCCTCATGGTATTAAACTACCGGAAGCACCTGTCCGGTATTCGATGCAAAAACCAATATTAGAAGTAGTCTGTATAGGTAATTTAAATCAGGCTAAGGGTGCTGAGACAATTGTAAAACTGGCAAAAAAATTACAATATAAAAAGATAAATTTAAGCATAATAGGTGGTGTATCTCATGAATATCAGGCAGATTTAAATAAATATGGTGTAAACATTCACGGTTTCTATCAACATGAGCAATTAGCACACCTGCTGAAATCAACTGATGTCGCATTAATTCCTTCAACTTATGATGAAACATTCTGTTTGACTCTAAGTGAGGTTCAAGCATTAGGAATTCCGGTTATAGCTTCTCGTGTCGGGGCAATAACAGAGCGTGTAGATCATGGTGTGACGGGTTATTTAATTCCACCCAATAATGCCAATGCCTTATTAAAACAATTGTTACGTTTGGCAGATGACAGACATTTATTAAAAATATTGCGTCATAATTTATTACAGAAACAAATAAAGTCTATTAAAGATAATATTATTGATTATGATGAACTCTATCAAAAACAAACTCTTCATTTTAGAAAAAAAGAAAAAACAATTGAGCCTGAAATACCCTCATCAACTGCAATAATAAAAGATTTATTAAACTTACCTGATATGTCTAATCTTTCCGTATTGGGGAATAAGAGTTATAACTTATGGCGCTTAGAACAATCACATTATGAACAACTAAAAAGATTGTCTAAAATTAATCTGACCGGTAAAAATTTAGTTATTCACTTTATAATTCTTATAAACCCCGAGAATGCACCGTATATTCAACAGACGATATTAAGTTTGAAACAACGGGAAAATAAAAACTGCTTCTTAACTCTTGTAACCCGTTTTAGTGAATTGGTAAATAATCAATGGAAATTTGATAACTCAAGGCTTTTAACCATTAAGCAGGGAGAATCACTGACACATGAAATTAATAAAGAGATTCACAAGGTTGATGCCCATTGGGTTGCTTGCATTCAGTCCGGAGATAGCTTTTCTGTCTGCTTACCCGACTTATTACAAAAGCACCTTTTAAAAAATCCTGGTAGAGAATTAATTTATTTTGATCAGGATATGATAACTACTGAACATAAGCATTATGCACCCTATTTTAAACCAGATTTTAATCTTGAATTACTACGTGCAAAAAATTACATAGGGAATGCATTTCTTATCAAACAAAGGCATCTAATCTCATTAGGAGGCTTTTCTGAAGCAATGCCTTTAGTTGCTTATAATCTGACTTTTTTAACGCTAAAAATGTGCGGAGAAAAATCTATTGGCCATATTGATACCATTTTATTTCACCAACTAGATATCAATGCCAAGCAAAGTTTACAATATGATATTAAGCCTGTAGTTAAACATCATCTACAGGATTTTGGTATTAAAGCAAATATTAGCAACATAAATTCTCTTACCAGTAATAAGATTATTTATGGATTAAATAAAAGACCACTGATCTCCATCATTATTGCTGTTAGAAATAATACTCACTCATTAACCCGCTGCTTATCTTCTTTTGTCAATCTAACCTCCTATAAAAATTATGAATTTATTATCATAGATAATTTTAGTGATAGTCTAGAGAATTTAGAAAAACTCAAAGCTGAACTGGGTTTTACTTTGTTATTAAGTAATCAGGCAAAAAATGCCGCTCAACTCTATAACAGGGCAGTACAGTTTGCAAAAGGGGAGCAACTTTTATTTTTAAATGATCAAATAGAGATTATCACCCCTGACTGGTTAAACATTCTAGTGACTTATTTGCAACAGCCGGGGATAGCTATTGCAGCTTGCAGACTCCTCAATAAAAATAGGGTCATTGTACATGATGGCTATACCTTAGGCATGGGTGAGTATGGTATTGCTGGTGATAATTGTCACACTTATTCCTCTGTAAAATCAATTTATTTTAATGATAGACATCTGGCTAAAAATATTTCAGCAGTATCAATAGATTGTCTATTAATACACAAAGAAATCTATAATCAGGTAGATGGTCTTAATGAAGAGATGTTTCCTTCTTTATTTTTTGATGTGGATTTGTGCCTGAAAGTTTTGGCAAAAAATCATAAAATAGTATTTACACCCTATACTGCTCTTATTCTTCATGGAACCAGCAGTATTGTAACAATGCAAACACAGGGTACAAAACAAGCTTCTATTGAAAAAGAAACCGATGAAATGTTTCAGCAATGGTTACCTCAACTTAGCTGTGATCGTGCTTATAATAGAAATCTGTCATTACAAAATTCATGGAAAATTGAAACCCGGGTGAGAGTACCCTTTGAAAAAGAAAAAAGTATCACAAAGAAAATTACTGTATTTCCACATGATCAATGGGGTGGAGGACACTACCGTGCTATCGATCCTCTTAAAGCACTTGAAAATAAAGGACTTTGCGAATTAGCTATTTATCATACTGAAAAATTTAAAAGAATTGAATATGCACCATCTGTTACAGAAATCGCTCGTCTTGGAACTGATGTATTATTTATGCATAATGCATTAAGCTTAAAACAATTATCAAAACTTCGACACTACCGGGATTTTAGTCAATGTTATAAAATATTTAGTCTTGATGATCTGATTGATTTATTACCTGATTACAACCCTTATTCTAAAACAAATCATCCGGATATATCAGAGCATCTAAAAACTGCTCTCAGCTATTGTGATCGATTTGTTGTATCCACAGCCCCTCTGGCTGAAGCATATTCAAAATATCATAAGGATATTGTAATTATACCCAATACAATTTCTGCTGAACGCTGGAAAAATAGAGCAGTTACCAGAATAAATTCAGATAAACCTCGTGTGGGCTGGGCTGGAGCAGCTCAACATTTTGGTGATTTAGAAATGATTAAATCTGTTATTAGTAATCTGAAAGACCAGGTGGACTGGATTTTTCTGGGACCTTGTCCGGACAGTATACGCCCCTACTTACATGAACATTATCCGATGGTAGATTTTGAATACTATCCGGATAAACTGGCCAGTTTAGCGTTAGATGCAGCAATTGCTCCTCTCTGTGATAATGCATTCAACCATGCTAAGAGTAACCTTAAACTATTAGAATATGGAATTTCAGGTTATCCTGTTGTCTGCTCAGATATAACCCCTTATAAAGGAGCTCCTGTTATCCGGGTTAAGAATAAAAAAGATGAATGGATCGGGGCAATTCAATCCCTTGTACAGGATAGAAACACCTCTATCAGTGAAGGTGAAAAACTAAGGCAATGGGTACAATCAAACTGGATGCTGGAAGATCAGCTTGATAACTGGAACTCTATTATTAACTGAGTTAAGCGGTTATTTGAGAATGAGCAGTATTTATATAAAATCTGTATCTCCATACATCAAAAGCCATTTGTTTTTAATTATGCCGGGATCAACATCTTGTGTTATAGCACTGCCTGGAATACTGATTTCCACATCTTTTATTAAACCATTGGCCTCTTTAAATAAGTCTAATTTTGAACTTGTCACCCAGAAATTTAATACATTAAATCCTGACTTTTTTGTTTGATAACAGGCATTGTTTACAACCAGCTTAAAATTTTCTTTTTTTGCAATTATATCAACTAATAACATCTGCTGATCATTTTTTTGTTTTAACACAAAAACAGCAAGCATATCGTTATCGTTATTTTTAATAGAGTACAGCTTGTATTTAAATGCGGGGTGTTCTAAATATCGTGAAATCAAATAATCAGCATCTCGAATCACTAAAAGTGAATCTTTAAAATCTACAGCCATGTCATTCCACAAAGTATTAATACTATTAGTATCGATAGTATCAATATTTAATTCTTCTACCAGGAATGGATTATCTTCAACAATGTCCACTACCTGCCATGTTATCTGAAGTATTTTATCAACTTCAACATACAGGCCAAGACTTTCCCCTAATGCCATAGTATTTTTATTCGGAAAGCCATAAGATAATAAAAACTCTTTTTTTAAACCAAGATTGACCATGATCCAGATTTTTGCAATATTATAAAAAGGACTATTTTTCTTAAAGCCACCTCTTTCTAATGAAGAAACCATCGTGTCACAGCTTTGTATTGCCTTTTTTCTTTCACCAAATAATAAAATATCACGCGGCACACCATTATAATGTGCAATTACTTTATCTTTTTTTATTGCACAGATACCACGCCACTGTACATTGATATACTTCCATTTCCAAAACTCAGGAGTTATTGGAGCTTTAAATACCTCTTTATATAGATCAATACATTGTGCTTCATAATGTTGACAACTTCTAATAATAAAACTGCGTTCTGTCGTGCTATATATATCTGCATTTTCTATTTGTTTATTAAACAATAACTCAATATTATTATCTGATTTATTATTAATATGTTTAGGATAATCATTCTGCTCTTTAAAAGAGATATCATCTTCATCATTATTAGCTGGAATTTTACTTTCATGTTGTAACAAATTCTCTTGTGCTGTAATGTTATGTTCATGTCCTGTACTATTCTTTGAAAGAATTTCAAATGTTTCTCTCAGTTGAGATCCACTCCAGATCTTAGACCACTTTTCATAAATTCTGCTAACACATATAGCCTGATCATCTCTTTTATTTAAATCACCACTGGCTCCCGAATCTCCATTGATATTATAGGTAGCAGAAATTTTATCCAGATGATAAAAATTAGTATGTTGAGCTAATTGAAGCCAGAAATCCCAGTCCTCATAAATTTCAAATGAATTATCAAACTTACAACCTAATTCTATTAATTTACGTGAAAAGAGTACCGCGTGAAAAGGAATATAATTACTATGTCTTAATAGGGCAGCATTATATGGCTGATTAAAAGGCTGGGTATCCTCAAGGTTATTTCCTACTCGAATACTGCTATAACAAACAAGTATACTTTTATTTTCACGACAAATATTAATCAGGTTTTCAATATGTTCATAATCAAAGGTGTCATCATCATCTAAAAAGATACAATATTCCCCATTAGACATTTTTAATAAGGCATTTGCTGATTTAGCCCGCCCTTTAGATTGTCTGTGATTTTTGATGTGGACACGCTTAAATTCAAACTCATCAACAATATTTTTAATACTACAGACACCGTCATTTATTATATTGACTTCAAAATTCTGGTAAGTTTGATTTTTAATGGATGCAAGTGCATTTTTTAATAGTTCAGGTCTGTTTTTAGTTCGAATTAAAATTGAAACTAATGGTAATTTGTTAGACTGTAAACCAATATGATATTGACTATATTGATTAATAAAACCACTCATTAAGTCAGAGCTTAAGTCATTAAAATGGAAAAATGCCTCTGCATAGTGAATATCTTTGGATAAAGTGTAAGTACGTGAAGAGTTAATTGCCTTAATTTTTTCAATATAGTCATTTTCTAATAATTGGGTAGAATAACATTTCATCACTTCTATTTTTTTATTCATAACAGAAGAAATATTCATCAGAGTATTGGCAGGAGACTGATTTCCAACTTCATAAGAAAAAGCATTGCCTTTGAAATTAATACTTTGCAGAGCATTCCAAACCAGCCAGGCAGTTGTTCTATGATCAGGATGATATTCCAGAGGAGAAGTAAAAAAAATATTGTCTGGACGATACTCCTCTATTAAATCAATAATTTTATTATTATATTCAACATTAACCTCTAAACCTCGATCAGGTGCTTTTAAAAAGTAACACTCCTGAACATCAAGTAACTTTATGGCAGCCAAAGTTTCCTTGTTTCTTCTCTTTTTGTCTCCTCCTAATCCGCCATCAGTGAGGATAACAACATTAACAAGTTGCCTGTTGCCTGTTAATCGCAATATTGTTCCTCCCATACCAAATGTTTCATCATCTGGATGTGGGGCAAAAACCAATGAAGACCCTGTGGGCAAACATGCTTCTTTATACGGAATAAAATGAGCTTCATTTAACATATTATTAGTGGTAATTTTTATTTTAAAAAAAGAGGAAGTTATATAATAATTTTAGCACAATTTGATTAATAACCCATTTGTATAATAAAATCTTTATCCAGTTGTTCAATGCGTTTAGAAACCTTTGAGTTTAAAAGTTTACTATTCAATCTGTCACAGTCTAGTTTAACAGGATATTTCTGTAATAATTCATATGCATTTGTATCAATCTCAAGAAAGGAAAAAATTCTCTCTAAAGTAGATTGAGGTATTGTAATCAGATCTTCAAATCTTACTTCCATATAATCAACGCAATTATGCATTGCAGACTGTCTTGACAGCTGAATTAATTTTTTCCACATAAAAAATAAGTTATCTATACTCCCCCATTGTAAATCTATTCCGGATTGGACGACAAATCTGGGGTCACGCAGTAGTAAAATTGATTTAACAGGAGTGTAATCAGCAATAATATGGCTAAATCGTGTAATTTCCGGTGTTTTATTCACACAAAAATTAGCATTCATTTTGTTAAGAAATTGCAGTTCAAGTAATTTAGAAATTAAAAGCCGTGATGCTGAAAAAATATCATCCTGGATAGATTTGGAAGCTTGCAGTGTATGGTGCCACTCATCTAACAATGCTCTTGACTCATCAATAGTATAAACAATACAATCACTGCCTATAGGATATTTTTCATAACTCTTTTTATGATCTTTTTGAATGCCCTTAATTCGTTGTTCAGTCCATTCTATATGAAAACTCATTCTTTGATAGACTGCATTTAAATTAAAACCAGAAATTTCCGGAGGTTTAATTAAACCAGATTCAAATTTTTCTGTACTATCACCCTTAATAATACTAATCCATCGAAAGAGTTCACAAAGCTCCTTGGTCTCATACCAGGGAACTATTTGTTCACTAAGGCCTAATATATTAATCAGGAGTGTTGTACCGCTTCTGAATCCACCGAGTAGAGCAAAATTTGATGCTTGAAATGCCATATATTGCCTTTATAAACCAGAAAATCCGTACTTGCTCTACTTTCTGTGTCAACCTTTTCTAAGTTAAAGAACAATGATTGCTTACCATTTTGCAGAGGTATAAAATTTTTCCAGACGACGAATTTTATTATTAGCGGCAGAATATTCTTGCGCGCTTAGCCCTTCTTTGCTGACCTCGCAATGGGCATAAATATCAGTTTGTCTGGTTTGTAAATTATCCTCGACTTTTAATACCTTACGCATAGTAATACTGGTTTGTACACATTCTTGTAAATCAGCATATTCTTTTTGCAGCTGATGTCTGAATTCAGCATCTGTACCATTTGATATACCACTGATAACCAAAAATAAAATAATTTTCATTAGCATTGTTCCCAGGGTAATCCATGATAACGCCAGCCGCCAATGCTACTGCGTTGATGTTTATCATCTAATTCACCCTCAAATCCTTCATCGACATTATAGACATTCTCAAAATCAGATTCTAGTAATGTTTTGCCGGCTTCAAAGGAACGTTTGCCACTACGACAGATTAAAATAACAGCGGCTTGTTTTTCTTTATCACCGGAAATACCACCTAATAAAAGCTTATGTATTTCAGTAGTAAAATGTGGATTAATATCCCAGTCAGGCTCATCAATCCAGGCAATATGAACGGCTCCTTTGGGATGACCGACAAATAAAAATTCCATAGATGAACGAACATCGACTAAAATGGCATTAGGATGCTGCTGGAGTATTTTAAAGGCTTCTTTAGGTGAAATTGATATGGGTTCTGATTTTGTCATACTTGTTTCTCTTTTTGATTGATGCTGATCCTGGCTTGCAAAGTTTTTTATGATGAGTATTATAGAAAACTCTGACAAAAAATACAGGTAATATCAATGGTAGGCAGACGTAAAGATAAAAAAAAGAAAATGGATACCTCTAAACTGGATACCATTGTAAAAAAAGCCCATAGTGATAGTAGTGAGCGAGAACAGGGTTATCGGGAGCAATCTCTTAAAATTCATCCTTGGGTATGCGGGCGCTGCGGCAAGACTTTTACCAGAGATAACCTGCAGTTATTAACGGTTCATCATATTGATAGTGATCATAATAATAACCCGCCTGATGGAAGTAACTGGGAAAATTTATGTATTTATTGCCATGATAATGAACATCAGAAAATGAATGAATTTTATACTTATGGCGATGTGGGTGTGGATCAGGGTGATACAGCAGCAATACACAATCCTTTTGCCGACCTGAAGTCTAAAATGAATAAAAAAACAGAATCTTAATCTTAAATAAATCAACTGATTTATTTAATTATTGGAAATTATATGCAGAAAAAATCAGCCTGTCCTGCTCGACAACGAGCCAGTTTTCCCGAGCATGAGAAAAAACAACCCTGGTTGAGTCTCTTGTTAGAGGCGTATTTAGTGACCGATCAGGGGATTAGTGAGAGTATTCAGCGAGAAGAAAAACAAGGCAGACAATTGGCCTGTGCACAGGGCTGTGCTGCCTGCTGTAAATCACATGAAACCATTCCAGTGTATCCTCTGGAATTAATGGCTATGTCATGGTATTGCGTGGAAATAATTGACGGGGAGTTACGGGACAAATTAAAGCATCAACTTCGTAACCTGGAGAATCTGAACAGCTGTCCTTTTTTAATTGATAATAGTTGTTCTCTGCATGTTATACGTCCTATGGCGTGTCGTAATTTTAATGTTTTTAATACGCAGTGTTCAGAGGGTGAAGATGCATTTTATACCCGTAGAGCTGATGTGCTGACACCGATAAAAAAATACAATGATGAAGCCTTTAATATTATGCTGCCGTTTTACGGTATTAAAAATAAAACTGAGCGACGTAAAATGATTAAAAATGGTGGTATGCATCAACTGGCCAAAGTAATGAGAGATCTGAACTGGCAAACTCTGGCAGATAAAATGGATGCCTTTGGTTAAATCCGGACACTTTAGCTAAACTTGTTATCCTGTCGCTGCGCCCCAATTAATAATACACGCCTTTGTATAACCCTATGTGAAAAAAACTATGACCTATGATGTAGAAATGATCCGTAACTTTTATAGTCATTATTCTAATAAGATCAAAGCTGTTAAAGCTGATCTTAAACGACCACTGACACTGACAGAAAAAATATTATATGCACATTTGCATAATAGCAAAGTGGTTGATTATGTTCGTGGTAAGGACTATGTAAATTTTGATCCGGATCGGGTTGCGATGCAGGATGCAACAGCACAAATGGCCTTATTGCAATTTATGAACTCAGGTCAGAAAAAAGTAGCAGTGCCCAGTACCGTACACTGTGATCATCTTATTCAGGCCAATAAGGGAGCAAGCTCTGATCTGAATATTGCAGTAGAGCAAAATAGTGAAGTGTATGATTTTCTGCGTTCTGTTTCTGCCCGTTATGGTATTGGTTTCTGGAAACCCGGGGCAGGTATTATTCATCAGGTTATTCTGGAAAACTACGCCTTTCCCGGTGGAATGATTATAGGCACTGATTCACATACAGTGAATGCCGGTGGTTTAGGTATGATTTCTATTGGTGTGGGTGGTGCTGATGCGGTAGATGTCATGGCGGGGATGCCATGGGAACTTAAAATGCCAAAAGTTATCGGTGTTAAGCTGACAGGAAAGCTCAATGGATGGACTGCACCCAAGGATGTTATTCTTAAGCTGGCGGGTCTATTAACCACCAAAGGTGGAACCAATGCCATTGTTGAATATTTTGGATCTGGTGCAGATTCTATCTCCTGTACCGGCAAGGCGACAATTTGTAATATGGGGGCTGAAATTGGCGCAACCACTTCAATTTTTGCCTATGATGAAAAAATGTCTGAATACCTGAAACAGACCGGTCGTGAAGAAATTGCCTTGCAGGCTGAAAAAGCCGCACAATACTTACAGGCTGATGACGAAGTTAATGTGCATCCGGAAAACTATTACGATCAACTGGTTGAAATTGATTTATCAACATTGGAACCCTATATCAATGGGCCGTTTACACCGGATGCTGCACATAGTTTGTCTGAATTTGCCCGTGCTGTGCATGAAAAAGGCTTTCCGGAAAAACTGGAGGTGGGCTTAATTGGTTCCTGTACCAACTCCTCCTATGAAGATTTAACCCGTGTTGCTTCCTTAGCTCAGCAGGCTATTGATAAAAATCTTAAGCTGCAGGCCGAGTTTATAATAACACCGGGTTCAGAACAGGTTCGTTATACTGCAGAGCGCGATAATTTATTGGGTGTTCTGGAAAAAATGGGTGGTGTGGTGATGGCCAATGCCTGTGGACCCTGTATAGGTCAATGGCAGCGTCATACGGATGATAATGAGCGTAAAAATTCGATTATTACTTCATTTAACCGTAATTTTGCCAAGCGTAATGATGGTAATCCCAACACCTATAGTTTTGTCGCTTCCCCTGAAATAGTAACGGCTTTTGCCATTTCAGGTAATTTAACTTTCAATCCCGTCACTGACAGCCTGATTAATGAGTCAGGAGAACAGGTAAAACTGGATCCTCCTATCGGTATTGAGTTGCCAGCTGATGGTTTTGATGTTCAGGATGATGGTTTTATTGCACCAACGACAGATGCAGTAGAAGTGGTCGTGAATAAATCATCAGAGAGACTGCAATTACTGAGTCCGTTTAAAGCCGCTTCCGGCAGAGATGAACTGGGTTTGCTCCTGCTCATTAAAGTGGAAGGTAAGTGCACCACGGATCATATTTCAATGGCAGGACCCTGGCTGAAGTATCGTGGTCACCTGGATAATATTTCTAATAATATGCTCATTGGTGCAATCAATAAATTTAATGGTAAGAGTAATAAAGTACTCAATCAATTAAATGCGGATTATGGTGAAGTCCCTAGTGTTGCCCGTGCTTATAAAGCAGCCGGTTTACGTTCTATTATCATTGCAGAAGAAAATTATGGTGAAGGTTCATCTCGTGAACATGCAGCTATGGAACCGCGTCATTTGGGAGTGGCTGCTGTTATCTGTAAATCATATGCCCGTATTCACGAAACCAATTTAAAAAAGCAGGGTATGTTAGCGCTCACTTTTATGGATAAGGCTGATTACGATAAGATTCAGGAACAGGATAAAATGGATATTCTGGGTCTGGAAGATTTTACACCCGGTGTGGATTTAAGCATCAAGCTGCACCATGCTGATGGTAGCCATGATCAATTCAAGGTGAATCATAGTTATAATGATTTACAAATTGACTGGTTTAAGGCAGGTAGTGCCTTGTCTTTTCTTGCCCGTAAATAGCCATCAGCTGAAAATCACTTAAGGAGTATTAAAATGGAAGCCTGTATCCCGGTCAATAAAGAGATTATCCGCTGTATTTCAGAGTCGATTCACTTATCAAGTCATATTGAAGCGGATCTTTTTACAGAATATAATGTCAAACGCGGCTTGCGCAATAGTGATCATTCCGGTGTTCTGGTGGGACTCACTAATATTGGTGAAGTCATTGGATATATTAAAGAAGGTGATAAGGTCGTACCGACTGAAGGCCGATTACTCTATCGTGGTATTGATATTAATGATCTGGTCAAGGGCATACAGGAAAGTAAACGTCATGGTTTTGATGAAGTCATTTTTTTATTATTAACAGGGCGCTTACCTGCCACTGAAGAGCTGCATATATTTGAAGGCTTTATGGCCGGGCATCGTGATATTCCCAGTGATGTTGTTAATAATTTTATTTTATCCTTAAGCGGCCGTAACATAATGAATATGTTAGCACGTACCGTATTAGGACTTTATACTCTGGATCAGGAAACTGATGATCTTTCCCGATATAATCAGGTCAGGCAATCACTGGAATTAACGGCCAGATTTCCAGCCATTATCATCTATGCCTACTTTGGCATGAGACATAAATATTATCATGAAGCGCTTATTATTCGCCCTCCAAGATGTGATCTCTCAACTGCAGAAAATTTTCTTTATATGCTTAAGGGTGAAGAATACACTGCCCTGGAAGCAGAATTATTAGATTTATCACTGGTCTTACATGCAGAACATGGTGGTGGTAACAACTCCAGCTTCACCATTCGAGTGACCAGTTCATCAGGCACAGATACTTATTCTGCCATTTCGTCAGCCATTGCTGCCTTAAAGGGGCATTTGCATGGTGGTGCCAATTTAAAGGCACTGGATATGATTGATCATATTAAAGAAAATGTGAAAGACTGGGACAATGACACTGAGCTTGGAGACTATTTGTTAAAGATTCTACACAAAAAAGCACATGATAAATCTGGTAAAATTTATGGTATTGGTCATGCAATTTACACTTATTCTGATCCCCGTGCAGTGTTGCTTAAAGCTCGTGCCTGTGAGTTAGCCAAAGAGAAAGGCTTAGAGGCAGAGTTTAGACTGTATGAAAATATTGAACGTCTGGCACCAAAAATCTTTGCAGAATTTAAGGGTGAAAAGTCAAAAATACTCTGTGCCAATGTCGATTTCTATTCAGGATTTGTATACACCGCCATTAATATTCCAAGGGAAGTCTATACACCTTTATTTGCAATGGCACGTGTGGCAGGCTGGTGTGCCCATCGTATAGAAGAACTTAATTTTGATGCCAAACGTATTATTCGTCCTGCTTATAAAAATGTTTTCGGTCATAAAAAGTATGTACCGATTGAACAACGTGAATCAGGTGACATGGTGTTTTAGTCAGCAAAACAACCAGGCTATCCTACATCATTCCTCTCTTAGGTCATGCTTATTGGAGTTGACTGAGATAAATTAATATCAATAGTGATGTTAACTTGCATACCACCCAGAGTAGATGAATTCGTAAGTTCTATTGTGCCTGCATAAAGTTTAACAATATCATTAACAATTGACAAACCCAATCCATATCCATCAATTGATTCATCCAGACGAATACCACGATGAGTCAATAATGCCAGTTGATCTTCTTCAATACCTGACCCATCATCTTCTATGGTAATGTTAATTTTATTTGACTCAATACTCTGACTGCTGTCCATTTCTATCTCTCTAGTAACAATAACATTAATTTTATTGTTGGCCCATTTACATGCGTTATCCAGTAAATTACCAATCAATTCCAGCATGTCTTCCCGATCACCAAAATTCGTCACCGTTTTATCTATAGAGACATTGATCTTTAAGTCTCGATGTGAATATATTTGTTTTACGACACTGATTAAGTCAGGTATTTCTTTTAGGGCATTAAATCGTTGTGTAGAACTTCCTTTTCCTGCTATGCGGCCTCTCTTCAGTTCACGGTTAATTAATTGATTGATCCGTTCTACCTGCTTTTTTGCATTAATCAGGTTAGAATGTCTGTTTTCATCTATTCCATCTGAATGCTCATGTAAATACTGAAATAATAAATTAAGAGGTGATTTGAGTGCATGAGATAAATTACCCAGAGCATTTCTGGAACGTTCTAAACGTTTTTCAAGCAAAATTAACAGGTGATTAACTTCTTGAACGAGAGGTAAAATTTCAGATGGAACATTTTCTGGTAATTTTAGTATTTCACCTTCTTCAAGATACTTGATATTAGAAAATACCGGCTCAAGATGCTTAAATGAAAGTCTTAAAATAATACGTTGTATAAACAATAAAAGAACAAGGCCGATTAAAGAGAGAATAAAAAAATACTTTTTAAATTTTAGCTTTTGGATGTTAATTGCACTTAAATCTTCTGCCAATGCAATTGAGATGTTGAGTCCATTTTTATTAAACGCCATACTAATTTGAAGTAGTTTCTGATCAGTAGGGCCATCGGATACATTCAGTATTCGTTCTCCTGTTTTTAGTGTAGGAATAATCAGTGACTGATCCCATAGAGAACGTGATTGTATGACTGGTGTGTTGTTTATTGCAATAACAAAATAATGCCCTGAAAAGGGCTGTTGATACACGGGTGACATTTTACCTTTCTTTAACGATATTGTATCAGTATTTACTTCTAAAGCAGCTAATAAACTTTCAATGTCATGATCAAGGCGTGAACCAACAAACTCATGAGTTAAATCATCCATTGATTTTTGACCCAAAAACCATAGTAGTGCAAACAGGAGTAATAAACTGATTGAGAGTCCAATGTGTAATCGATGTTCCAGGGAATTCATTGAAAAGCCTTTAGTTAGAGTTGCATTATCTTACTCTGTGTTAGTTACTAAAGAACCCTCAGCTAAACTTGAAATTTACCGACCATCGTTTTGGTAACATAAAATACCAAATTAAATGGTTGGAAAAATTTAAGTTACTTAGAAGTGTCCACAGCCAAAAAAATTGGCATGAATTATTTA
This sequence comes from gamma proteobacterium symbiont of Taylorina sp., assembly GCA_025655455.1. Lineage (GTDB taxonomy): Bacteria > Pseudomonadota > Gammaproteobacteria > GRL18 > GRL18 > GRL18. Next base: position 64,191 of record JAHXIV010000005.1, on the reverse strand, counting down.
AGTAACATAAAAATGACTTAAAATCATTTGTGCTGATTTTTTGTTACTCAAGAGTATCCTTAAAGATATAACCCTGACCTCTTCGGGTCACAATATATTCTTTACCCAGCTTATCTCTTAAGCGTCGGATATAAACTTCAATTAAATTACTGTCTTTATCAAAATCCTGTTCATAGACATGTTCAGTTAATCGTGTTTTAGAAAGCACTTTGCCCGGATTAAGCATAAAATAACGTAACAATCTAAATTCTGTACCTGTTAGTTGCAGTGCTTCCTGATCATTACATATTAGTTGTTGACACTCTTCATCCAGTTTAAAATGACCACATTGTAATGGTTGCCCCGTCATATCATGAGTTCGACGTAATAATGCCCGTATCCTCATCACTAACTCTTCTACATGGAAGGGTTTTCCCAAATAGTCATCCGCACCAGCCTTAAAACCATCAATTCGCTCATGCCATGAATCACGAGCAGTCAGGATAATGACGGGCAGTTTGTTAGACTTATTACGCCAGTGAGTCAATACTTTAAGACCTGAGCGTTTTGGAAGTCCCAAATCAAGGATCACAATGTCGTAGGATTCTTCTTCTCCCATAAATTCTGCATCGACACCATTATCAGCAATGTCAACAGCAAAACCATTGTGAGCTAATTCCTTTTGTAGTGACAGGGAAAGTTCTTTATCATCTTCAACCAGTAATAAACGCATGATTTAATGCTCACGTTCTATACTTAAAACCTGAGCCGTTACTGCATCAACTTCAATTTCCAGTACAAAATTTTTATCATTTATGTATTCAATTTCATAAATAAAGGGATGATTGGCATGATGAGCAACATCTTGTTTTAACTCAATTTCAAGTAATCGAATAATGTTATGTTCTGAGAGCTTATCTAATATGCTTTCTAAAGAACTAATTTTGCCCGATGCTTTAAGTTCTTTAATATTATAGATTTGTTGATCTTCAAACAAATCATTATCAGCAAATGCTTTATCAATAAAAAATAACTCTGTTAATAACATCTGAGAAAAAATCAACATAAAAATAATATTTTGTTTAATCATAAGATGAGCTTTTTTTATTCTATCACATCTTAAATTCTACAGGGGTTGATTTCCATTGGCTTTGATCAGGTATGTGTATGCTTTCGATATTATACTCTCCTTGCTGAGCATCCTGATGACATTGTTCACATTGCCCCATATTATTCTTGATTTTATTATGCTTATTTATAAAAAAAGGGGTTCTTGTGATTCTTACCGGAACAGGATTATATTTTAGGGATTTAAGCATCTGATTTGAAATTTTATCATTAACATGTCCTGCAGAATTATCTAATAAATATCGCATTATGGTTCTTGTTTCCACATTGGTTATTTTTACAGGCTGACCAAAATGGTCATTTAAATTTACCATTATCTTTTCCCATGAAATTCCAGGGAGTAAGCCGGGCTGATAAGAAAAGTGGCAACTGCCACATAAATCATCATATTGATTAAATTTCACTTTAGAAACACCGTCATTTTTACTCTCAAACCAGCGCTGAAATATTCTTTCTTCATCACCATCGGCGTAGATATTCAAACTAAAAATAAAAACGGATAGTATTATTATCATTTTAGACAAACATATAAGTTTTTGCATAAAGATCTCCATAAATTTTTCTGAAGTATAGCAACTTAATATGAATTGAAACTGAAAACAGTCCATTTTTCTGACAATCACATAGGGATTCTTTGTTTGTTCTAAACAATTAAATATATTTTCAGTTTCAATTCATCTTGGCATGATATAGTCAGCTTAGCTAATTCATAAATACACAGCTTGATCCGAGTGATTGGTATAGTGTATTGATCTAAAAAATAGATTAATCATGAGATTTATATTATGACCACCGGGGCACTGTTTGTTATGTATTTCTAAAGCAATCATATTTTTGAGAAATAGTTCAGTGATTAAAATTGATACAGGTAAAGCAATTATCACACCTTTTAATGAAAAGGATAATATTATCCTGATTGATATTTATGTGGATGGTGAATTACAGGTGAATGATGTCAATAATATTCACAAGGCAATTGAAAAGTGTAATTTACAAATACCTGTAGATACAATTTGTGTTAAATCAGGTGAAAATTATCTATCTGAGGAAGCATTTAAATACTCAATGGAAAAAAACTGTATTCACAATAAAGTTGTTTATGTTATTAAACATATGGCTGATATTCATTTTCCATCTCAAGTACAGGAATCGTATTTTAAGACACATTTCGTTGACTTTTGTAGTTCAATTGATGAAGCCTATCGCCTAATAAAAAATTAGACAATGGATGATTTGGAGGTAATTATTATGCTGTATAAAAAAGGCAAGGGTATGACCAGTTTCATTTCTAATGGCATCTCCTTAGGTTGTTTTTCTGGCAGATGAAATAAAATCTTTTTTTTAGAATATCCAGGATAGAGACTAATCCCAATAAGGCGTCTTGATGGGATCGCCCAGATCGGCATCAATAAGACGCTGGCGTACTTCTAATAATTTTTCGATTAAAGCCGGTTCAGATTTTTCATAGGCTTCAGCATCGGGTACGCGTTTGACGGCAACGCCCAATAATTCAGTAATCGCATTACCAATGGAGTTCTGGCTGATAGTGACAATTAGTTTGTTTTTATCATTACGATAAATCAATTGTTTAAAAGCGGGTTGCCAGCGAATCGCATTGGCATATTTTGCATCATTAATACATATATCACGAACTTTTTTAGCCGTTGCCAGAAAATCATTATCAAATAATAAATGGTTTTCAATCTGATCAGGGAAATAAGCTTTTTCAGAAATCGGGGCATTGCGAGTGGACACCTGGGTAAAGAAGGTTCGATAAAAATCCAGAAAGCCTTTTAATATCAGATCATATTCATTCCAGAAATGAGGACTCTTTAATATTTCCACTCCACCCTGAATTTCCCAGCTGGGTAAGCCTTGTGGATAGCCGGTTAAGGTCAGCTGTGAGTCATCTCCATGTACAGGTTTGAGAATTTTTAACTCCAGACTCTCAAAAAAATACCGATAAACGGATCTCATGTGAGCCTGGAATAAACTATGCTGGCCGCCATCGGTTAAATTAGGATTATCAGGATCGGCCAGTTTAGCATCACGTAATTGCGTCATATTAAATACAATAAAATGATTATGCAGCATACGAATACTGGGTACACCGGGAGCGGTTAAGGGCCAGGTGGAATCCAGGCTGGCTTCACCTGCAAGAATCAGAGCCTCTTCAGGATCAGGATATTTTTCCAACATATACTCAATCATAATCTGGTTCATGCGATTCCATGAATTCTTTGTAGGCAGTGGTAATTGGGTGCGCCGTACCGGACGACCCAGAGGATCAAGAATACATTTAGAGGAATTAAAAATAATTGAGCAGTCAAATTCATTACTATGCCCGAGTGCTTTTCTATACAAAAGAAGATTTTCAGGATTACTAAGCAGACCATTATTTTGTGATAAATCCTGAAGGTTTTCAGTACTATTAAAAAACTCATTGGGCTTCATGCCTTCGGGCACGTCCAGAGGGATAGGGCGGAAGGGAGTAATGAGTTCTCTGGGACCGGTCTGCATGATATTTTCCTTGGATATGAAAGTATAATATTAACATTAGCTAATACTTTTTGTCTTGATATTTTTGTTATAATTAAAATTATTTGGGATTTAAACCTAATCGTATGAGTGGAAAGACGACTGTTCAATCAAAAAAAAACTGGTTTGTGTATATTATCCATTGTAGTGATGATTCGTACTATACGGGTATTACAACTGATGTAGATCGGCGTTTTGCAGAGCATAAGAATAAAAAGGGGGCAAAATACTTTTATGGCCGTAAGCCGGAGAAAGTTGTTTTTATTGAGTCAGAACATGATCGCAGCAGTGCATTAAAACGTGAGGCAGAAATAAAGAAGCAGAGTCGCACTGAAAAATTACTGTTGGTAAAACAATTTAAGTAAGCGCAACCTAAACTGCGTTATTTAGCTTCAACTGTTTAACACGGCTGATAAAATCCTTAATCAGTTCTTTATCTGTCTGACTGGCGTAGCGGATCATTATATAGTGATCGATGATGAGCTTAATGGAAGAAGCAGAACGCGGAAAGGTTTTGATTGCCTGATCTTTGATTTGATAAGGAGTATCACTGAGTTTAATAGACATACCGGCATGATTTAATTGCGCAATAAATGTTAAATAAAATTGATAAACCTTGTCAGTTTTACGATATTGCTTGTAAAAAGTGATTGCTTTGAGTGTAATAAAAATTACAGCCATGCCTGAGACCATCAGGATAATCAGATTCTGCCAATCGGCTTGGATACCCATTAAGCTCAATAGTAAATTTTGTTTGCTTTGATCATAGCCTAATATCCAGTTGTTCCAGTTATGTTTCAGGTTGTCAATGGATTGAGTGACTGTTTTCCATAAATTATACAAGGCTGTTTTTTGTTGTGAAGAGAGTCTGGTCAGGTTCGGGATATTGAGAGAAGAAAAGCTTAATCGTTCTAAATTGGTGTCAAAAATGTCAGCTTCGATATGATCTGCCGGAATGACTGCCGTGGGATCAATTCTAATCCATGTCTTGTTTTCCAGCCAGACTTCAGCCCAGGCATGAGCATTGGACTGGCGTACAATATAATAATTTCCAACTTCATTTTTTTCTATACCCTGATATCCGGTGACTACCCGGGCAGGGATACCTGCTGCACGCATCAGTAGAACAAAGCTGCTGGCATAATGTTCACAAAAGCCGCGTTTTTTTTCAAATAAAAATTGATCACTGGGTTCCACTGTCATTGCACCGGGGTTTTTAGTGTAATAAAAATCATTATGCCGGTAATAATCCAGAGCCGTTGCTATAATTTTCCTGTCATTATTGATTTTTTTTCGCCACTGACGGCCTAAGGACAGTGTTTTCAGGTTATGCTTATCCGGGAAAATAAGTGATTCCAATTGCTCATTATGACTGACAGAAGTGAGTTTAAAATCAGTCATGGAAGTGACCTGATATTGGGTGAGTTGATGGATCTTATTTTTGTTAAGCAATTGTAAATCATGATTAAAATAAAAATTATTAATGGTATCACCTGAAATTTTCACCGGCATTTCCAGAGAGAACAGCCATTGTTTTTGGTGAGGTTCCAGAGTGACAGTATAGGAAACAGCCTGTTTGCTGTTACTTATAAACTGATTGATATCGCTGACTTGAATTTTTTTTGTCATGCGGTGTTTAGATGGGCTTTGTGACCACAAAAAACCATCAGTGTGGTTTAAAACAGGGCCGCGCCAATATAATTTGTCTGCTGCTGGAGGGGATTTTTTAAAATCAACACGAAAAGCAATTTCCTTGGAAGCAGATAATTTAGAAACACTTCCGGGATACATTTTATCTGTTAAGCCGGTGGTTCCGGTCTGACCATCATCAGGTAAACTCCAGAGTGGTCCGGGAATTCTCGGGAAAAATAAGAAAAGGATAATTGCAATGGGGAGAGCTTTTAAAAATAATTGACCCAATAAATTAAAATTGTGCTCAAGGGATAATAAAGGCTGAGGTTTACGATTGAAGGCAATTAATAACAGGCTTAAAAAAAGGCCGTCAATCATGACAAAAATAAGCAGGCTAATGCCCTGTGAATATAAAAAATGTGTGGCTAAAATAAAATAAGCCAGAAAAATGATAAGAAAAATATTGCGTCTGTCCCCGTCATTTTTTATTTCCAGACATTTTAAGCTGACCATAATACAGAGTAGACTAAGCGCAGTTTTTTGTGAGAAAACAAAGCCGTATTCAAGATTCAGAATTATGATTGACAGGATGATCAGAACAAAAATAAGAAACTTGTCAGGCAGACGAATAAAGCCTGAACTATGCAAAAAAAACCAGCATAGAAAAAACACACAGCTTAAAAAAATAATGACTGAAGTTGTATACAAATGCGGCAACATGGTAATCAATAAGACGATGGGCAATAGGCTGTTACTACTAAAGTTGAGCATTGATAGTAGTTTGTTTATCTGGTTATCATCTCTACGCTTTTGCATCGACTCTCACTCCAATCCGGACTGATTCTATTTACTAAAAAAGGGCAAGTGCTTTAAGACATTGATGCTGATGTTTCTGTCCCTGACTGATCTGAATGGTTTTATTGGATAAGATAAGTCCATATCGATCCCCTTTTTGTTCTGCCTGAACAATTAAATAGCATAGCTGGCTCAGGCGGGATTCAGTATCACCTGATAATTCATTATAATCAAGCCAGTATTCGTGATTAGTGCTGCCGGAAAATGTTTTACTCAGTAAACCCTGTTCTCTCGCATAGGCTTTCCAGTGAATATGTTTTAAAGAATCACCCTGTTGATAGCTTTTAAAACCACTAAAATCATCGAAGCCACGACCTTCAGGAGAGATTCCATCACTGCCTGCCCCACTTTTGGGTTGATAGGTTTTATTAATACTCTGTCCTGGGTAAACAATGGCATTACAATGCAGTTTTACATTGGACCAGGCACGAAATAATCCTAAAGGATAACGGCTGGAAATGGTTAAAGCCGGTAATTTAAAGTTGCCGCGTTGTGTTGTTGGACAGTGCAGCTGCAGAATACTTTTTTCATTATTAAAAACATCGGTTAATAATAAATCTTTGCCCCACAATTGTACGGCTATAGAATGATGATCGATATCAATATTAGTCACAGGATTTTTCTTATGCAGGAGGATTAAAGGTAAACTCAGATTCTGACGGCAGAAAACAGGTGGGACATGAGCGATTGTTAATTGCAGCTTAAGTAAGTTTTGCTGTGTCATATGCATGCTGATAATACCCATGCCGACCATTAGAAAAGTAAAGAAAAAAACCAGTGAATTATTAAAGTTAATTGCGGCTGCCAGCATCACCAGGATAAGCAGGGAATAAATAATACCCTCTCGGGTGGGGAGAATGTAAATTCTATTTGCTGTAAGAGTGCTTGTCTCTTCCCGGTGAATTCTTTTTAATAGCCAGTTTTGTAGTCTGTTTTGCACTGCTAGAAATACCAAAGTAGAAGTTGGAGTAAAATAGAAATGCTATTCTACTCCAATTCAGATCAGACTAAAAACTCCCTTTAACACCAGAGGTAATAATGGCCAGCATCTGAGCATTAATTGTTACTGCAATTCTTCTCAAATCTTCCGGTAGCGGGTATTTATCAATAATCATATCCAGATTAATCATCTGCAACCAGAGGTGGCCTTTTTGATCTTCAACCAGGGCAATCCGGCAAGGCATAAAGGCTGCGTATAGAGTATTAAAGGCAACCATCTTCATGGCATCTTCAGGATTACAGAACTGGAAGATTTCTAAGTGACGAGGTTTTAATCCGCGTGCTTTTAATTCATTGGAAACGGGTAAATAACCAACGCTTTTCATATTGAGTTCAGCAGCTTTTGAATTAATGGACTGACGGGCATCATTGACACTGACGCCTTTATCCAGTGGTATTTTTAAAACTGAATTTTTAACATCAATAATTGTGAGCTGCAGTGTTTCTTTCTGAACCAGCTCCTGAGCAAATGAATTTTGCATAAGAAATAAGCATAAGCTTAAAATAATCAGGTGTAGAGTTTTCATGGTGTTGTCCTTAAAATTGGTTCTAATGAATTTGGTCATCAAGTGTTGAAATAAAAGTCAGAATATCTGTGATTTCTTCCTGAGTATATTCAACAAAGGTTTCATCCTCATCTTCATTTTCATCTTCATCTTTCTGACTCTGATGCAGACGATCCTTAGACTTGAAAAAATCAATTTGTCTTAATAGATATTCACTGTATTGCCATGCAGAAGGAGGCGCTGCTTTTTTAGACTTACCTTCTGCCTTAGAACCATGACAGGTTTTACAATCGCCCTTGAATAATTTCTTACCTTTTTTGGCATTACCCGTAAATGTTGGAATCGTCAATGACGGTGCTTCTTTTTGTATATCAATAGAGGCAACATAAGCAGCCAGATTTTCTTTTTCTTTATCAGTCATACTATCTAATCGACCAATTGTGACCATGGCTGGATTAAAGCGTTTTTCCTCAACAAAAAGCTTAAGTTGACGATTCAGATAATATTCCGGCAGTCCGCCAATTTTTGGAAAATCCCCTCCTTTAATGCCCTGGCCAACAGCACCATGACATAGTGTACAACTTTTGAACAGCTGTTTTCCATTCTCCAGATCAGCAGAATAGCTATAGGTACTGAATAATAGGAAAAAATTAAAAATAATGGAATATAAAATATGATACTTCACATGGCACCTCTTTGCTTAAGCATTTATTGCTGAGAACATATATTAGGTGCTTTATGAGCACTCTTTTTTGTGCATCTTATAGTAATTATTGATATATGTCACTATTGATAGTAATAAATTTTATTAGTGCTTTCTTGATCATTACTTTTATGGTATGGCTAATTCATTGAATAATTTCATTATTTGTTGTTCACTATAGTTTTGATCTTCTTTTACGACCAGGCGATGTAAAATAATAGCCGGTAAAATGGCTTTAATATCGTCAGGAATCACCATTTCACGATTATGAATATAGGCCCATGCCTGAGCTGCATGTAATAGAGCCAGCCCGGCTCTGGGAGACAAGCCAGTGAGAAAATACTGGCTATGGCGGGAAAATTGTAAAATGTCCTGTACATAGTCCAGCAGTGCTGATGAGATATGGATGTTTCTGATCTGCTGCTGCATTTTAATCAACTGTTCAATACTAAAAGCCGGCTTGATATCCTGTAGTAATTCACGACGGTCTTTACCTGTTAAAATACTTCGTTCTGTCTGCCGATCAGGATAGTCCAGCACAATACGCATTAAAAAGCGATCAAGCTGTGATTCAGGCAGGGGGAAAGTGCCAGCCTGTGTTTGGGGATTTTGCGTGGCGATGACAAAAAAAGGACTTTCCAATGGGTAGGTTTCATTGTCCATTGTGATTTGCTGTTCTTCCATTGCTTCCAGTAATGCACTCTGAGTTTTTGCTGTGGCACGATTAATTTCATCTGCTAATACCAGCTGGCTGAATACCGGCCCGGGATGAAAGTTAAATTCTGCAGTATTTTTATTAAAAATAGAAATGCCGATAATATCTGCCGGCAGCATATCACTGGTAAATTGAATACGTGAATAGTTAAGGCCAAACAACTTTGCTAATAAATGTGCCAGAGTGGTTTTCCCCATCCCGGGTAAATCTTCAATCAGCAAATGTCCTTTTGCAAGCAGGCAGGCAATGGCCAGCTTAATTTGTTCTTCCTTGCCGGAAATAATAGTATTGGCGGTCTGTAATAATGGTGTAAACATATAATTTAATATTCTCTGTAAGTAATCTACTAGTTAGATTCTAATCAATGATAATTATTACTACAAGTCGAGTGAATGATTTATAATGTAATTTTTTACGGCTTTATTTGTTTTGGGGTGGTTGAGTGTTTTATACAGATCAGTTTGATGTGATTGTTATTGGCGGTGGTCATGCAGGTACAGAAGCTGCTATGGCTGCCAGTCGTATGGGTGCCAGTACTTTACTGATTTCTCATAATATTGAAACTTTAGGACAAATGTCCTGTAATCCGGCCATTGGTGGTATTGGTAAGGGGCATCTGGTTAAGGAAATAGATGCACTGGGCGGCCTGATGGCAAAGGCAAGTGATCAGGCTGGTATACAATTTCGTCGTTTAAATTCATCAAAAGGGCCGGCGGTCAGGGCAACTCGCGCTCAGGCTGATAGAGTATTATTTAAGGCTGCCATTCGCTTTGCTTTGGAAAATCAGCCGCATTTAAAACTATTTCAACAGGCAGTGACCGATCTGATCATTGAAAATGGTCAGCTTGCGGGTGTTGAAACGGAAATGGGGCTGAAGTTTCGAGCCAAATCTGTGGTGTTAACAACAGGAACCTTTTTAGGCGGGCTTATTCATATTGGCCTGGAAAATTATCAGGGTGGACGGGCGGGAGATCCGCCTTCTAACAAACTGTCTCAACATTTACGTGAACTGCCCTTTCGGGTTGATCGTCTTAAAACAGGGACGCCGCCCAGAATAGATGGGCGCAGTATTGATTTTTCTGTGTTGCAGGAACAGCCGGGTGATGAACCTATCCCGACGTTTTCTTTTATGGGTAAAGTGACTTACCATCCGCAGCAGCTCAGTTGTTATATTACTCATACTAATGAAAAAACGCATGATATTATTCGTTCAGGTTTTGCACGATCTCCAATGTTTACCGGTGTCATAGAAGGTGTGGGGCCGCGTTATTGCCCTTCTATTGAAGATAAGGTGAATCGTTTTGAGGATAAGGATTCCCATCAGATTTTTGTAGAGCCGGAAGGTTTAAGCACCCATGAAATTTACCCTAATGGTATCTCTACCAGCCTGCCCTTTGATATTCAATTAGAATTTGTGCGCTCTATGAAAGGTTTTGAAAAGGCCTTTATTGTCCGCCCGGGTTATGCCATTGAATATGATTTCTTTGATCCCAGAGACTTAAAAGCTTCTTTAGAAACCAAATATATGAAAGGATTGTTTTTTGCGGGACAGATTAATGGTACTACAGGTTACGAGGAAGCTGCTGCTCAGGGTTTAATTGCAGGTGCCAATGCAGCCTTACTGGTACAGGGTAAAGCTGCATGGTCGCCGGGGCGTGATGAGGCTTATATCGGGGTGATGATTGATGACCTGATCACCAGAGGGACTCAGGAACCTTATCGCATGTTTACCTCAAGAGCTGAATATCGTTTATATTTGCGTGAAGATAATGCAGATGCCCGTTTAACGGCTAAGGGTCGTGAGCTTGGCCTGGTTGATGATGAGCGTTGGCAGGCTTTTAGTGAAAAGCAGGAGCAGGTTGAACAGGAAATCAAGCGCCTGAAAACGACTCGTCTTGGTCCGGATGCCTTGAGTGCTGAAGAAGCTGAACGGGTGCTGAAAAAGCCGTTAAGCAAAGATACCAGCCTTTATGACTTATTAAGAAGACCAGAAGTAAGTTATGACTCACTTACTTCTTTGTCCGTGGGGGGTAATAAGCTGGCTGATCCTATTGCTGCTGAGCAAGTTGAAATTCAAAGCAAATATGCCGGTTATATTAAACGTCAACTCGAAGAAATTGAAAAATATAAACGTTATGAAAACAAGCCTGTTCCACTGGACTTTGATTATAGTCAAATGAATTCATTGTCAGCAGAAGTTCGTGAAAAGCTGCAGAAAAATAAACCAGAAACAGTGGGACAGGCAAGTCGAATTCCCGGTGTGACGCCAGCTGCTATTTCATTATTACTGGTTTTTCTAAAAAAGAAGAGCCATCAGCCCCACACAGGGTCAGAGATTAAGAATTAATTATGGGCTCACTGGAACAATTATTAGCTGCAGGCCTTGCACAACAGTCCCTGTCTATTGGTGATGAGCAGCAGCAAAAACTCATTCAATTTGTACACTTGTTACATAAGTGGAATAAGGTTTACAACCTTACCTCAATTCGTGATAAAACAGAAATAGTGACATTACATCTGCTGGATAGCTTATCAATATTGCCTTTTTTTACCGAGGAGGGTACACCACTTGCTGGGAAAGTACTGGATGTCGGGACAGGAGGGGGTATCCCAGGAATTCCATTGGCTATCTGTCTGCCTGACATAGATTTTGTATTACTGGATGCGCGAGGTAAGAAAATTCGTTTTATCCAGACAGTGATTGCTCAATTAGAATTAAAAAATGTGAAAGCTGTACAGAGCAGAGTAGAAGATTATGAGGTGACAGATCAATTTGAGCGAATTATTTCAAGAGCCTTTGCCTCGCTTGAAGATATGTTGAATTACTGCCGGCATTTATGTCATCCGCAAGGACAATTTTTAGCGATGAAAGGGCAAATTCTGAAAGAAGAGATTGCACAACTTCCAGAAGGCTTTAAAATAGACGGGATAAATGAGCTAAAAATTTCAGGCTTAAATGCTCAGCGGCATTTAGTTCAAATTACTTTTCAGTCTTAGTTAACACTTATATCCCTAACACTAATAAACAGGATAATGACTTAATTTGCGGAAATAAATTTCCTAAAGTCTTAATAATAACAGGTACTAATATGGCACAAATTATCGCCATTTCAAATCAGAAAGGCGGAGTGGGTAAAACCACGACCAGCATTAACCTTGCAGCATCACTGGCTGCAACCAAACGTAAAATATTATTGGTTGATATGGATCCTCAGGGTAATGCAACGACAGGCAGCGGCGTTGACAAAAATGAAGTGGAGCTGAGTGGTTATGACCTGCTCATCTCAAAAAAATCGATAAAAGAAGTTAAGATCCATATAAAAGAAGCAGATTATGATTTGATACCGGCTAATGGAGATTTAACAGCTGCAGAGGTCGAACTCATCAGTAAACTGGATCGGGAACGTCAACTTAATTACCGCTTTCAGGAAATGGAAGAGCAGTATGATTATATTCTCATTGATTGCCCGCCTTCATTAAACATGTTAACCGTTAATGCAATGGTGGCGGCTGACGGTATTATTATTCCTATGCAGTGTGAATATTACGCTCTGGAAGGTTTGACCGCACTGAAAGATACTATTGAAAGTATCAGGGAATCACTTAATCCGAAGCTGGAAATTGTTGGTATCTTAAGAACCATGTTTGATCCGCGTAATCGTCTGGCCATTGAAGTATCACGTCAATTAATTAAATTTTTTGAAGATAAGGTTTATCGTACTATTGTACCCAGAAATGTTCGCCTCGCAGAAGCACCCAGCTATGGAATGCCTATAATCACATATGATCGCACGTCTAAAGGAGCTAAAGCCTATCTTGCTTTAGCCGGTGAGATGATACGGCGTGATGAATTAGAAAAAACTGAGGAAGTATAAAGTGGCAGTAAAAAAACGTGGTTTAGGACGTGGTCTGGGTGCATTGCTGGCCGGCAGCACAAAACAGACACAAGAGCCATCATCTGATGAAAAAGCAGACATAAATATTCAAAAATTCTCTAATAATGCCGGCAATAAGAAAGCAGATGGTGAATTGCATAATATCCCGCTTGAATTAATTCAACCGGGTATTTATCAACCTCGTCTGGATATGCATTCTGAAGCTCTGGAAGAGCTGGCCGATTCTATTAAGGCGCAGGGGATAGTTCAACCTATTATTATTCGGGCTATTGGTGATACTGCCGGGCAAAGTGAACAGAAATATGAAATTATTGCCGGTGAGCGTCGCTGGCGTGCTGCACAAATGGCAGGTCTAAATGATATTCCTGCCATAGTCCGTGAGGTTGCTGATAAAGCAGCCATTGCCATGGCGTTGATTGAAAATATTCAGCGTGAAGAACTTAATCCTATTGAAGAAGCCAATGCGCTACGACGTTTAATTGATGAATTTGAAATGACACACCAACTGGCGGCCGAGGCAGTAGGACGTTCCAGAGCATCAGTTTCTAATTTACTGCGTTTATTAGAACTGCAGGCAGGGACAAGAATCCTGCTGGAGAATGGTGATTTGGAAATGGGACATGCACGTGCTTTGTTGGCACTTAAAGATGAGGAACAGTTTCATACTGCTCGTATTGTGGTGAGTAAAGGACTTTCAGTGCGGGAAACAGAACGTCTGATTAAAAATGTATTAAACCCTAAAGAAAAAACTGAGAAAAAAACTGATCCTAATATTGTTAATTTACAACAAAGTCTGGCTGATAAGCTGGGTGCAAAGGTAATGTTTCAACACGGAAATGCGGGTAAGGGAAAAATGGTGATTCATTATAATAGTGTGGATGAATTGGAAGGAATTCTGTCGCATATAAAGTAATTTGCTTTTTTATAGGGTATAAAAATATATCTAATAGGGGACAAATATTAGTATATTGTAATTTTCATTGATCTAAAGCAGAATTATCATTATAATTTCCCCTCATAAAGATATAAAATGATTATCAAGTTTTGAGTCTTTAGCCAAATATAAAACAGTAATGGTATAAAAAACTATGAGTTTTGCCATGATAGTTATGCGTAGAGTCGTACGCAGACTATTGATAATACAGTTTCTAATTGTTTTGGTTGTAGCTTCTGCTTATCTTGTATTGCAGGATTTCAGTGCTTTTCTTGCTGCAATTTATGGTGGTAGTATTACATTGTCGACTACCATATTAATGGCCTGGCGGATTGGTCGTGCTGGTGAAGTAGCTGAAGATGAGCAACAACAAGGTTATATAGAAATATATATTGGTGCAGTACAAAAATTTATTTTGACTCTGGTTCTGATAGCCATTGGTATGGCTTATTTGAAGTTGGAACCATTGGCTATTTTAGTTTGCTTTGCAGCTACACAATTGAGTTTTGTGTTTAATAAAGTGAATACTGGTTATCAGTCATGACTTATCAAAAGTTAATAATATCCTGGAGATGTAGATAGTGAGTAGTCCAGCAGCTAGTGGATCAAGTGGTCCAACATCCGTTGAGTACATTCAGCATCACTTACATAATAATAGTATTGGTGATGGTGGTTTCTGGGTTTTAAATCTGGACACATTGTTCTATAGCTGGTTGTTAGCCGGGGTGTTGATGTATATTGCCTATACCATGGGTAAAACAATGACTTCTGAGACTCCATCAGGGGGTCAGAATGTTTTAGAAGCAATAGTTGAATTTGTGCAACAGCAAATCAAAGACATTTTTCCGGGTAGTAATCCACTGATTGGGCCATTAGCATTAACTATCTTTATGTGGGTGTTTTTAATGAATGCCATGGATATGTTACCCGTCGACCTTCTCCCGCAACTAGGTCAGTTGGTTGGTATAAACTATATGAAAGTTGTACCAACAACCGATCTCAGCACCACCTTTGCCTTAGCTATTTCAGTTTTTGCGCTGATTATTTACTATAACATCAAAATTAAGGGACCCATCGGTTACCTTAAAATGTTTCTATTTCATCCCTTTGGCAAGTATATGATTCCAGTTAACGTTATTATGACGTCAATTGAAGAAATTGCTAAACCAATCAGTCTGGGCTTACGTTTATTTGGTAATATGTTTGCAGGAGAGCTAATCTTTATGCTGATAGCTCTTTTAGGTGGTGCATCTCTATTTGGATTAATTCCACAGATTGCGTTTGGAACTGCATGGGCAATATTCCATATTCTGGTTATTACATTGCAGGCATTTATTTTTATGTTATTGACTATTGTATACCTGGCTATGGCACACCAGGATATGGAAGATCAGGAACATTAGTAACATCATTTAAATTTTAATCACTTTTACTTTAACAACTTTTTTACTTTAACTGGTAAATATTAGGAGAAACTAATGGAAGCAATGGCTACAGTTTATGGTTCAACAGCAATCGCTGTCGGTATTATTCTTGGTTTTGCAGGACTGGGTTCAGCGTTAGGATGGGGACTTATTTGTTCAAAATATCTTGAAGGTATCGCCCGTCAGCCTGAAATGCGCCCGCAATTAATGGGTCAGATGCTGTTCACCGGTGGTTTAATGGAAGCTTTCCCTATGATTGTTTTGGGTATGGCGATGTGGTTTGTTTTTGCGAACCCGTTTGCAGCAGCAGTACAAGCCGCTTCAGGCAGTTAATTTCAATCCTGTATGATGTGAAATGAAACTAACCTTTAATGAAAAATAGGAATTAGCGATGAGTATTACCGCAACTCTTATAGGCCAGATAATCACTTTTGCGATATTAGTCTGGTTCATAGGTAAATATCTCTGGGAACCAATGACCCAGATGATGGATGATCGTAAAAAGCGGATTGCTGATGGTCTTGCTGCTGCTGAACGTGGTGTTCATGAACAGGAGCTGGCAGAACAAAAAGTAATCGAACGTCTTAAAGAAGCAAAAGAGCAGGCCGCAGAAATTCTGGCTCTGGCACAAAAACGTGGTGCTGAGATCATAGAAGATGCCAAGGATGATGCAAAAGCCGAAGGTGCACGCTTAATTACCGCAGCAAATGCTGAAATAGAACAGGAAGTCAATCGTGCCAAAGAATCATTGCGAGCACAGGTAGTTGATATTACCCTGGCAGCGGCAGGTAAAATTGTCAAGAAAGAAATTGATGCCAAGACTCATGGTGATTTATTAAAAGATGTTGTTGGTCAGATATGACTGACATGACGAGGACTCAATAATGGCAGAAGCAAGCACATTAGCAAGACCTTATGCTCAGGCTATATTTAATCTGGCATCTGCTGATGATACCTTACAACAATGGTCAGACACATTAGCTCATTTAAAAGAAATTGCCGGCAATCAATCTGTGCAGGAGTTGATTAGTAATCCTGATATTCCAAGGGAAGAGATTGTTTCCCTGTTTGTCGATATAAGTAAAGAGGCTATGGATGATAAGGCGGTTAATTTTCTAAAAATCACTGCTGAAAATGGCCGTTTAGAATTGATTCCTGAGATAGCAGATGGTTTTGAGATAATGTTGGCAGAGCATGAGGGTAGTATTGAAGCTCGTGTTATTTCAGCTTATGCAGTAAATGCCACGCAGACAAAAAAAATTGCTGCGGCACTGAAAAAGAAATTTGGTCGTGAAGTAACAATTAAAACTGAAACAGATAAATCATTATTAGGCGGTATCATCATTCGTGCGGGTGATGTCGTTATTGATGGTTCGGTAAAAACACAACTGGAAAAAATTACTCATTCTCTGCTTAGCTAAGTTTCTTAATCATAAGATTTAGGTAATTAGTTAGAATAGAGTCAGGTAAGCAGGATCATAGAGGGTTATAATATGCAATTAAATCCATCAGAAATTAGTGACTTAATTCAAAGTCGCATTGAAAGTTTTGATGCAAAATTAGAAGCAAATACAGAAGGAACTGTGGTTAGTTTATCTGACGGTATTGCTTTGATTCATGGTTTAAGTGATGTAATGTCAGGAGAAATGCTGGAGTTTCCCGGTAACTTATTCGGCATGGCATTAAATCTGGAACGTGATTCAGTCGGTGCAGTTGTTTTAGGTGATTATAAAAATATTACTGAAGGTGACAAAGTTAAATGTACCGGTCGTATTTTAGAAGTACCAGTTGGTGAGGGACTATTAGGTCGGGTTGTGGACTCTCTGGGGCATCCGATTGATGGCAAAGGGCCGATTGAAAGCAAAGGAACATCACCTATTGAAAAAATTGCACCGGGTGTTATTGCCCGACAATCAGTTGATCAGCCGGTACAAACAGGTTTGAAATCAGTCGATTCGATGGTGCCTATTGGTCGTGGTCAGCGTGAATTAATTATTGGTGACCGTCAAACAGGTAAGACAGCGGTTGCAGTTGACGCCATAATTAATCAAAAAGATTCAGGCATTAAATGTATTTATGTTGCGATTGGTCAAAAAGCATCCAGTATTGCTGCTGTAGTACGCAAACTGGAAGAATTTGGTGCTATGGAAAATACTATCGTGGTAGCAGCAACCGCATCTGATGCAGCCGCCATGCAATATATTGCTCCCTACTCGGGTTGTACCATGGGAGAATATTTCCGTGATCGTGGTGAAGATGCACTTATTATTTATGATGACTTGACCAAGCAGGCTTGGGCCTATCGTCAGGTATCATTATTATTACGTCGTCCACCGGGACGTGAAGCCTATCCAGGTGATGTGTTTTATCTACATTCCCGTCTTTTAGAGCGTTCTGCTCGAGTCAATGCAGAATTTGTTGAAAAAGCAACGGATGGCAAAGTGACAGGTAAAACCGGTTCGCTAACAGCATTGCCTATCATTGAAACACAGGCAGGTGATGTATCAGCTTTCGTTCCAACCAATGTGATTTCAATTACAGACGGGCAAATCTTCCTGGAAACAGATTTATTTAATGCAGGTATTCGACCGGCAATTAATGCAGGTTTATCAGTTTCACGGGTTGGTGGTGCTGCGCAAACCAAAATTATTAAGAAGTTAGGTGGTGGTATTCGTCTTGACCTGGCTCAGTATCGTGAACTTGCTGCTTTTGCGCAATTTGCTTCTGACTTGGATGCGGCGACAAGAGGACAGATTGAACGGGGGCGTCGTGTTACAGAATTGATGAAACAGGTTCAATATTCGCCCTATAGTATTGCACAACTGGCAATTTCTTTGTTTGCTGCCAATAAAGGCTTTCTTGATGATGTGGATGTGACAAAAATTGTTGATTTTGAAATGGCACTGCAGGATTATCTGAAAGCAAATAATTCAGATCTGATTAATAGGATCAATGAATCCGGCGATTATAATAATGAAATTGAGCAGGCATTGCATGATGCAGTGACACATTTCAAATCTAATAGCAGCTGGTAATAGGAGGTTCTGAATTATGGCAAGCGGAAAAGAAATTCGCAGTCAAATCAGTAGTATTAAAAATACACAAAAAATCACCAGTGCTATGGAAATGGTTGCCGCTAGTAAAATGCGTAAAGCACAGGAACTCATGGCAGCTTCAAGACCGTATGCTGAAAAAATGATTGATGTTGTACGTCATCTTGCCTATGCACAAAGTGAGTTCAATCATCCTTATCTGCATGACAGAGATATAAAACGAGTAGGATACATTGTTGTATCAACTGATAGAGGTTTGTGTGGCGGCTTAAATACAAACCTGTTTAAAGAAATTATTACTGATATGAAACAATGGCAGGAGCAGGATGTTGCAATGGACATCTGCCTCGTTGGTTCAAAAGCCAGAAGTTTTTTTAAGCGAGTTGGCGGTCATATCGTTTCTCAAACCGAACATTTAGGTGATAAACCTCATGTGGGAGATTTGATTGGCAGTGTTAAGGTCATGCTGGATGCCTTTGATGAAGGCAGAATTGATCGACTATTTTTTGTGTTTAATAAATATGTGAATACCATGACACACCAGCCGATTATTGCCCAGCTTTTACCAGTTTCTGTGTCTCAGTCTCAACCTTCACAAAAAGTTAGATACCATGAAGTTTCAGAAGAAGAGACTCGGGTAAATCTTGCCCATCATTGGGATTATCTTTATGAGCCTGATGCGGAAGAAGTTATGAATGCACTATTGATGCGTTACGTAGAATCAGTTGTTTATCAAGGTGTAGTTGAAAATATAGCTTGTGAAATGGCAGCCAGAATGGTGGCAATGAAGAGTGCAACCGATAATGCGGGTGATATGATTGATGATTTAGAGCTGGTTTATAATAAAGCTCGACAGGCATCAATTACACAAGAGCTTTCAGAAATTGTTGCTGGAGCAGCAGCTGTATAAGAGTCATCAGCCAATGAATTTTCACCGCTGTCGCTTTGCAAATATTTTTTCCTGCAAAGCGATAGTGGTGACAAATTCATGTTTGATAGAGTCATCAGCCAGAAATTAGAAATTACCTAAGCCATTAGCACTTTTTGTTAGCTCAGGGCTGTTTATAAAAGTTTTTAAAGAGGAACTAAAATGAGTTCAGGAAAGATTGTTCAGATTATTGGAGCCGTAGTTGATGTGGAATTCCCACGTGATTCACTACCAAAAATCTATGATGCATTAATCGTCACTGAAGTAGAACTGACATTAGAAGTTCAGCAGCAATTAGGTGATGGTGTGGTGCGCTGTATCGCCATGGGTAGTACTGATGGCGTTAAGCGAGGCATCGAAGTTACAACAACCGGAGCACCTATTTCAGTCCCGGTTGGTTCCGAGACACTTGGTCGTATTATGGATGTATTAGGTAATCCTATTGATGAAATGGGAGAGGTTGGTGAAAAGAAACGAGCAGCAATTCACCGTAGTGCGCCAGCCTATGAAGATCTGGCAGCAGCAGCTGAACTACTGGAAACGGGTATTAAAGTTATTGATCTGGTTTGTCCTTTTGCCAAAGGTGGTAAAGTTGGATTGTTTGGTGGTGCAGGTGTTGGTAAGACGGTCAATATGATGGAACTGATCCGCAATATTGCAGCAGAACACAGTGGATATTCAGTATTTGCCGGTGTTGGAGAACGGACTCGAGAGGGTAATGATTTTTACCATGAAATGAAAGATTCCAATGTACTGGACAAAGTGGCTCTGGTTTATGGTCAGATGAATGAGCCTCCAGGTAATAGATTAAGAGTTGCATTAACTGGTTTGACCATTGCAGAGGGGTTCCGTGATGAAGGTAGTGATGTATTATTATTTATTGATAACATCTATCGTTACACGCTGGCAGGAACAGAAGTGTCGGCGTTATTAGGTCGTATGCCTTCAGCTGTTGGATATCAGCCAACTCTGGCGGAAGAAATGGGTGCATTACAAGAAAGAATTACCTCTACAAAAGTCGGTTCAATTACTTCTATTCAGGCGGTTTATGTACCTGCCGATGACTTAACCGATCCTTCTCCGGCAACAACCTTTGCTCATTTGGATGCAACTGTTGTTCTGTCTCGTCAAATTGCAGAACTGGGTATTTATCCAGCTATTGATCCTCTGGATTCCAGTTCACGTCAACTGGATCCGCAAATTGTTGGTCAGGAACATTATGAAGTTGCACGGGGTGTACAAACCACGTTGCAGCGTTACAAAGAATTAAAGGATATTATCGCTATTCTTGGTATGGATGAGTTATCTGATGAAGATAAAATGACTGTTAATCGTGCGCGTAAAATTCAACGCTTTTTATCACAGCCATTTTTTGTTGCTGAAGTATTTACGGGAACTGCAGGTAAATATGTGTCTTTGAAAGATTCAATCCGTGGTTTTAAAGAAATCATTGATGGAGTTCATGATTCAATTCCAGAGCAAGCTTTTTATATGGTTGGTGGTATTGAAGAAGTCATAGAGAAATCAAAAACAATTTAAATGTTGAGCAATAAAGTTAAAGGAGAGTTGTCATGGCAATGACAATGAAGTTGAATATCGTCAGTGCTGAAAAAGAAATTTTTTCAAATTTAGCTGAAATGGTGGTTGTCCCGGGTACACAGGGAGATTTAGGTATTCTACCGCAACATACTCAATTACTTTCCAGCCTGAAAGCAGGGGAAGTTATTATTACCGATCAAGGTGGTGAAAAGGAGTCCATTTATATTTCAGGCGGTATACTTGAGGTTCAGCCACATGTTGTTACAATTCTTTCTGATACAGCTATGAGGGCAAGTGATCTGGATGAAGCTTCAGCTCAGCAGGCTAAAGAAAGAGCAGAAAATATTTTAGGCGAGCAGGAGTCTGAAATTAATTTTGCAAAAGCTGAGGCACAGCTTGCTGAGGCAGTAGTACAGCTTAAAATGATTGAAAAAATGCGTAAGCAGCAATCAGGTCATTAGAAATGCCCACAGCCAAAAAAATTGGCACAAATTATTTTTATTATTGAAGAATTATTGCCGTTAGTTTTAATTTTTTTACAAAAAAAGGCCGTATAATTTATACGGCCTTTTTTTGTTTAATGATGAATATATTGAGTATAATAGTCAGATAATGAGTCTTTATGTATTTTGTACTGAATGGAATCAACAGTATTCAAAGTAACTATATTATCTTTATGCTCAATATAATAAGAGGCCAATAATTTTGTAGACTCGCAAGTGCAGCCATTAGCAAATAATCCAGATGAATTTAAATGGCTAAAAGTTGATAAATAAATAATTCCTGAGAAAAATAAAATAGTATATATCCTCATATAAATAATCCTGACTAATATATAATCATTTGATAATATACTAATTAGAATAGAAAAACAAGGGTTTGCACTTTATTTGTAAGGGTTTACCCTAGGATTGCGACCTTGATCACAAATTTAAAGTAAAAATGAGACGAAAATTGAATGATTAAATCAACTAGAGAGCATAATTTATTAGATGTGATAATTTTGGCTGCAGGAAAAGGCACAAGGATGTATTCAAATAAACCAAAGGTTTTACATCAACTGGCAGCTAAGCCTATTTTACAATATGTTATAGATAGAGCAAAAGAACTGGGATCAAATTCTATTAATGTTGTTTATGGACATGGTGGAGAACAAGTAAAAGAAGTGATTTCGGATGCAGATTTGAACTGGTGTGAACAAAAACAGCAATTGGGCACAGCTCATGCTGTACTACAGGCAATAGATTATATAGAAGACTCTGCAGATGTTCTTATCTTATATGGTGATGTGCCATTATTAACAACAGAGACCCTGAAGCAATTATTGATAGAAAAACAGTCAAGCTCTCTAAGTTTGTTAACAGCGAAACTTAAAAATCCAACAGGCTATGGCAGAATTATAAGGAAAAAGGGGAATTTGGATAAGAATAGCAGTGTAGAAAAAACCAGTATAGAAAAAATTATTGAAGAAAAAGATGCCAGTGGTGAAATAAAAAAAATTAATGAAATTAATAGTGGTGTTATGGTTATTGATGGTGACAAATTAAAATTATGGCTGCAAAAAATTAATAATAAAAATGCCCAGGGTGAATATTATTTGACCGACCTGATAGAACTTGCTGTACAGAGTGGCGAGATAATTACGAGTTATATTACTGCAGATAATAAAGAAATTGAAGGTATTAATAACAAGATACAGTTGGCAGAACTGGAACGTGAGTTTCAAAAAAAACAGGCAATAAAGTTAATGGAAGCGGGGGTCACAATAATGGATCCGTGCCGTTTTGATTTGCGTGGTGTTATTGATACAGGAACCGATGTTCATATTGATGTCAATGTTATAATAGAAGGCGAATGTAAAATTGGTAACGATGTTAGTATTGGTGCAAATACTATTATAAAGAATTCAATCATTGGAGATGGAGTCACTATATTTGAAAATTGTGTAATAGAAGAGTCAGTCATTAAAAGTGGTTGTAATATTGGACCCTTTGCACGATTACGACCTGAAACAAAACTGGATGAAAATGCAAAAATAGGTAACTTTGTTGAAATAAAGAAAGCTCATATTGCCAAAGGTTCAAAAGTAAATCATTTGAGTTATATTGGTGATACTGAAATGGGTGAAAATGTGAACATAGGTGCTGGAACAATTACCTGTAACTATGATGGTGCTTATAAACATGTAACCAAGATTGGGGATAATGCATTTATTGGTTCAAATACAGCTTTAGTTGCACCAATAGAAATAGGTGAAGGAGCCACAATCGGGGCGGGTTCGACTCTGAGTAAGAATGCAGAAGCAGGAAAATTAACCTTTAGTCGTGCGACTCAAAAAACGATTTCAGGCTGGAAAAGACCTGCAAAATAACAAATATAATTAGGGGTTGTTAAAGTTTATTTTTAGAACCCCATTATTTTAAGATTAGGATATATTATGTGTGGGATTGTTGGTGCAATTGCAGAAAGAAATGTTGAAGCTATTTTAATTGAAGGGTTGCGAAGATTAGAGTATCGGGGCTATGATTCTGCAGGCCTGGCTATTCAGGATCAAAAAAAAATCAAACGACAAAGAGCTATGGGTAAAGTGGCTATGCTGGTAGATGAATTGGAAAAAATTCCTCTTAATGGGCATATTGGAATTGCACATACACGTTGGGCAACACACGGTGAGCCAGCAAAACGGAATGCACACCCACAGATGTATGAAGAGAATGTCGCACTGGTACATAATGGAATTATTGAAAATTATGAACAAATCAAGATAAAATTAGAGAAAAAAGGTATTAGATTTTATTCTCAGACTGATACAGAAAGTATTGTTCATCTGATTGGTGAATATAAGCGGCAGGGAAAAAATTTATTAAATGCTGTCATTGAAACAATAAAAGAGCTTGAGGGTGCATATGCTATTGGAGTCATTGACGAAGAAGAAGAAAGGATTATTGCTGCAAGAAGCGGCAGTCCACTGGTTATCGGGGTTGGTATCGGTGAAAATTTTATAGCTTCAGATGTATCAGCACTATTACCAGTGACACAAAAATTCATTTTTTTAGAAGAAGGTGATATTGCTGATATTACAAGAGAATCCATTGTTATTTATAATGCTTATGGCGTTCAGGTTAAACGTCCAATAAGTAAAAGTGAAATCAGTGCTGATGCAGTTGATCGAGGTGAATATCGTCACTATATGCTTAAAGAAATCTATGAACAACCTAAAGCAGTGGCAGATACCCTGGAAGGACGTATTGATAGTGAGCATGTTTTTACCAATGCATTTGGTCATGGTGCCGATAAAATATTCAAAGAAATAGATTCAATATATATTATTGCCTGTGGTACCAGTTTTCATGCCGGACTCGTTGCAAAATACTGGTTTGAGGAAATCGCGGGAATTTCCTGTATGATAGAAGTTGCCAGTGAGTTTCGTTATAGAAAAGCTGTGTATAATAAAAATACTCTCATCATTACGATTTCACAATCAGGTGAGACAGCAGACACATTAGCTGCTTTAAGAGAAACAAAGAAACAGGGTGCAGTACATTCACTGGCGATTTGCAATGTACCGGAAAGCTCTCTGGTCAGAGAATCCAGTCTTGCCTTTATGACACATGCCGGCCCAGAAATTGGTGTCGCATCAACAAAAGCTTTCACAACACAATTGACAGCATTACTATTACTGGTTATCTGTGTTGCCAAGGAAAATGGTGATCATTCTCTTGAAAAAGAAGCTGTGCAAAGTTTAAGAAAACTACCGGTTCAAATAGAACATGCACTTAAACTGGATGCTGAAATTGAAGTTCTTTCAAAAGAATTTGCAGATAAGCATCATTCTCTATTCCTGGGTCGAGGTACACAATATCCGATAGCAATGGAAGGGGCATTGAAACTGAAAGAAATTTCCTATATTCATGCAGAAGCCTATCCGGCAGGTGAACTAAAACATGGGCCTTTGGCTCTAGTCGATGCGGATATGCCGGTCATTTCAGTGGCACCAAATAATGACTTGATTGGAAAACTAAAATCTAACCTTCAGGAAGTAAAAACCCGTGGTGGCAAACTCTATGTTTTTGCGGATACTCATGCTGATCTTGAAGAAGAAGAAGCCATCAAAGTGATCAAGGTCGGTGAAATAGATTCCCTGATAGCACCCATGGTTTTCACTATACCTCTGCAACTACTCTCCTATCATGTGGCTATAATAAAAGGAACAGATGTAGACCAACCCCGAAATTTGGCAAAGAGCGTTACAGTGGAGTAGAAAATGGGATAGTTATTCACTGGCTTGATCAGGCATTCAATATTTAGGTATTATAATTATACCTGACATACTTTAAATAATTGGGGTCAGAGTAAAATTATATGCTAATATATACTGATTGCAACTAAGAGAATAATCATATTGATGGCCAGATTAATTAGAGTTAGTCCCATTGGTGTACCACAACATATCATCCAAAGAGGGAATAATCGTCAGATATGTTTTAGCAGTGAAGGTGATATGAAAGCTTACCTGAACTGGTTAAAAGAGTTTTCAATAAAATATTCTGTGGATATTCATGCCTGGGTTTTAATGACAAATCATATTCATTTATTGTGTACACCACAAAAAGAAAATGCTATCAGTCAGATGATGCAGTCTATCGGTCGAATGTATGTTAGATATTATAATCATATCCAGCAGCGAACTGGAACCCTTTGGGAGGGACGATTTAAATCTAACTTGGTTCAAAGTGAACGATATCTATTTGAATTGCAAAGATATATTGAGTTAAATCCAGTTAGAGCTGGTCTGGTGGAAGAACCAGGTAACTATAGTTGGTCAAGTTATGCCTGCAATGCACTTGGAATTGAAACAGAATTGCAGACACCACATCCACTCTATCTTGCCTTGGCTAAAACTAAGTATGATAGATTGAAAAATTATCGGTCTCTGTTTAAAGCAAAAGAAGGGAAAGAAAAATTAAGGAAAATTAGAGAGAGTATTAATAAAGGACTTGCTTTGGGAAATAAACAATTTACAACACAGATAGAGATATTATCAAATAAACGGGTTACACCGAGAAAAGCCGGTCGACCAAAAAAGGATAATTAGATTGATAAATAATTTTACTCTGACCCTAATTATAGACTTTAATATAATATTTTACTCTGACCCCAATTATTTCGGCGGTTGGGTGCAATGAAAATACTTCATACTTCTGATTGGCATATTGGTCGTACATTATATGGAAAAAAACGCTATTCTGAATTTTTTGAGTTTCTCAATTGGTTAATAAGAACTATTGAGCAAGAAAAAATTGAGTTACTACTGGTTGCCGGAGACATTTTTGATACCAGTACACCTGGTAATCAGGCACAAGCTTTATATTATCAATTTTTATGTCAGGCAGCGGCTTCCTGTTGTCGTCATATTGTTATTATTGCCGGTAATCATGACTCCCCGTCCTTTTTAAATGCACCCAAACAGCTATTACAATCATTAAATGTCTATGTTGTGGCGGCTGTTTCTGAGCAAATAGAAGATGAGCTTATTGTTTTAAATCATCCTGAAGATAATATACCTGAGCTGATTGTTTGTGCCGTACCATTTTTACGTGATAGAGATGTGAGAATTGTGGAAGCCGGGGAAAGTATTGATGATAAAGAACTCAAGCTCATTGAAGGGATAAAAAAACATTATGCTAAGCTTTGTCATTTAGCTGAAAAAAAACAGGATGAACTATATCATGTTTCAAATAAAAAGATCCCTATTATTGCCATGGGACATCTTTTTACAGCAGGTGGAAAAACAATAGATGGTGATGGAGTGAGAGAACTTTATGTTGGCTCTATTGCACATGTCACTTCGGCTATTTTTCCAGACTGTATTGATTACCTGGCATTAGGACATTTGCATGTACCGCAAAAAATCAATCAATCTGAGTTCAAACGTTATAGTGGTTCACCTGTTGCTATGGGCTTTGGTGAGGCTGGTCAGGTGAAAAGCCTTTGTTGTGTTGATATTAATGAGAAAAAAGAGATAAAAATCAGTTTGATTGAGGTGCCGAAATTTCAAAATCTTGAGCAGATAAAAGGTGACTGGGAAAAAATATTCAATAGAGTTTCAGAGATCAAATTATTGAAGACTGCTGTATGGCTGGAAGTTATTTATAACGGTGAGGATGTGATCCCTGATATACGTGAAAAACTGGAAGAAATTATAATTGAAACGGAAATAGAAATTCTAAGAATTACAAACAATCGAATCATTGAAAGGGTATTACATCCAATGGATGATTTAAGGACACTGGATGACATGAATAGGGATGAAGTTTTTGAAGAATGTTTATCAGCACATCAAATACCAGATGAACAAAGACAAGAATTAATGTATACCTATCAACAGACACTGATCCTTATAGATCAAGATGACAGCATGATAGATTAGTATGAGAATACAATCCATACGTTTTAAGAATTTAAATTCCCTGACAGGTGAATGGAGCATTGATCTCACAGAACCGGCTTTTGTAGCCAATGGTATTTTTGCCATAATTGGTCCTACAGGTTCTGGTAAAAGTACCATTCTGGATGCTATTTGTCTGGCACTTTATGGACGAACTCCGCGTCTAAACAGAGTAAATAAAAGTACTAATGAAATTATGTCACGGCAAACAGGTGAATGTTTTGCTGAGATAAGTTTTGAAATACAGTCAGACAATCAGACACAGCATTTTATCAGTCACTGGAGTCAGCATAGAGCTAGAAAAAAAGCAGAAGGTGAGTTACAAACTCCCAGACATGAAATATCGAATGCAGATTCGGGAGCAGTACTGGAAAACCAGCTTAATGCTGTAGCACAAAGAATTATTCAAATCAGTGGAATGGACTTTGAACGATTTACCCGTTCCATGTTATTAGCTCAGGGTGGTTTTGCTGCATTTTTACAAGCTGATGCCAATGAAAGGGCGCCAATTTTAGAGCAAATTACGGGTACAGAAATTTATAGTCAAATTTCTGTAAAAGTTCATCAATGTCGTTCTAATGAGCAAAAGAAATTGGATAATCTTCAGGCTGAAATGTCTGGTATGGAATTATTGAGTGATGAGGATGAAATGCTGTTAACAAAGCTCTTAGCAGAAAAAATGGCAGCGGAAAAAAAACTGCTTGAACAGTATAAAGAAGCAAACAATGCAATTCAATGGCGACTATTAATTGATGCTCATAAAAAAAAGCAGCGGCTTTTGGAGAATCAGCAGCAGGAAAGCCAACAGCGTCTGTTGGATTTTCAAGATCAGCAGGAACTATTAGTTAATGCAAAGAAGGCATTAGAACTTTCAGGTGATTATGCAAGACTGACTTCCCTGCGTAAAGAACAGGAAAATGACATAGAGCAATTGAATGCTTATCAAAAGAGATTACCCGAACAGGAAATCCAACTCAAAGAAAGTGAGTTATTATACCAGTCAGATCATGAAAGATTAGAGCAGAATAAAAATCTACAAAAACAGGGATTAGAAATTATTCAACAGGCTCGAGAATTTGACTTAAAAATTCAGGAAAAAGAAATACCCCTAAAAACAGCTCAGGAAAAACTCAGAGAAACAGACGATTTTTTGCAGGACAGTCAGGAAAAAATAAGGAGTGTTGCACAAGAGCTGAGACAGATAAATAGAAAATTGCTGGATTTGGATGACATTATAGAAAATACTCGACAGGATGAACCTCTTGTTGAACAGTTAACAGGTATTAATGCTCAGTTTAAAGGGCTGCTCGAACTGGATATACAGCAGAAAAACAAAAACAATGAATTGCAGGAAAGTGAACAGCAAAATACGATTGATCGAGCTGCCTGTGATAAGCAATCCAGTGGCTTAGAGCTAAAGAAAAAAACTCTGATTGAAATACAAAAAGCATTTGGTGAGAGTACTCATCAATATCATCTTCTATTGGAGAATAAAGAAATTTCTGAGTGGAGAAGTGAGCTGAATCAGTATCATAATAAGCAAAAATTATTAGAAGATATCATTGAGCAGTATGAACTACAGGAGGAGATTAAAGCTGAAAAAGAAATTGCTGATAAACAATGCTTCCAATTGAATCATGAGCATTGTGAAAATGAAGCTGAGATTAAAAAAATTCAACCGGCAATTAAAAGTATTGAAAGAGAGATCATCTTGTTGGGTGATAACCTTGCCTTGCAAAATAAAATTCAGGCGCTCGATGAAGAACGAAAAAAATTAAAAGACAATGAGTATTGTCCTCTTTGCGGATCAAAAGAACATCCCTATGCGCAGGGAAATATTCCTGACACCAACAAAACAAAGATTAAATTAGATGAGGTCAAAAAAAATTTATCAGAATATAATTTGAAGCTGTCCGAACTACAAATTTTGCAGGCCGGGATCAGTAAAGAATTAGAACAGACAGACAGGCAGAAAAAACAATGTTTGGAAAAAATGACTATTACCAGTCAGCAAATTGAAGCTTTTATGGAAGGACTTGATGATTCATTATCTATGGCTGGCCATCAGGTTCTGGAAAAGCAAACAGAAGAAAATAATCATAGTATTTTAACATGTTCAAATACTTTAACTTTAATAGAAAGCTCTGAAAAACAAATTCTTAATGAGCGAAATAAACTGCAACAATTAAAGGAAGAACTAAATCAGATTGAACTGCACAATAAAAATTTAGAATATCAGCAATCATCCAGTGAAAAAACAGTACGAAGATTAAGATTAGAATTAGAACAACAGTCAGATGCACTTTCTGTTGGCTTGCAGGCTGTTCAAAAAGAAGTGATGCAATTTAATATTACTCATTTATCATTGGTTTCACTGAAAGAAACTCAAGCAATGTTAATGAATCGTCGTCAAAAATGGCTGGAAAATAATGAACAGAAAAATACTCTTAATCAAACGATACTAAGGCTTAATCTGCAACAAAAACATCAAAATGAAATCAGGTCAAAATTAGAAAGTGATTGTCAGCTGCAACAGGAGCTTATTAAAACATTAAGTCAAATCAGGGATAAGTTAGCATTACAGCGTCAAAGTTTATTTGGTAATAAAAAAACTGAAGAAGAGGTAGATAAATTACTATCTGCTGTTGAAAAATCTGAAATCTCATTAGGTAGTTCACAGCAGGATTTTACTGCAGCGAGCCGCAATGTTCTTCAGTTGAAAACCAATATTAAAGCTATTAATAAAGAAATTATTAAACGTGACATACAATTAAAACATGAAGAAAAATATTTTAAAAAATGTTTACAAGAAACAAATTTTGCGAATGAAGCTAGTTTTAATCAAGCCTGTTTAAGTAAAGAGCAGCTTAATGACTTGATTGATCTGGAAAAAATATTAATCACTGAGCAAACAGAGTTGGCTGTGAAAATACGGGATAATAGCACACAATTGGAAATTGAGGAGAACAGAAATCTTAGTGATTATTCCATTGAACAACTGCAATTGGATTTTGTACAAATGGAAAATCAGCTAAAGGAATTACAGGGTGAATTGGGTGCATTAAAACAAAAACTTAAACACAATGCAGTACTCAGAAAGACTCAGCAGAGCAAGGCAGGGCAGATAGATAAACAGAAAAAAGAGTGCCGTCGTTGGAATTTATTACATAATTTAATAGGCTCAGCGGATGGTAAGAAGTATCGTAATTTTGCTCAGGGATTGACCTTTGAAATGATGGTGGGACATGCTAATCAACAACTACAAAAGATGACACAGCGCTATCTTCTTGTCAGGGATGAACAACAGCCGTTAGAGTTAAATGTGGTGGACAATTTTCAGGCAGGTGAAGTTCGTTCGACTAAAAATCTATCAGGTGGTGAGAGCTTTATTGTCAGTCTTTCACTGGCATTGGGTTTATCTCACATGGCAAGCAAAAATGTGCGAGTGGATTCATTATTCCTGGATGAAGGGTTTGGTACTCTGGATGAAGAAGCACTGGATATAGCTTTAGAGACGCTCTCAGGATTACAGCAGGAAGGTAAGTTAATAGGAGTTATTTCACATGTGCAGGCATTAAAAGATCGGATCAGTACACAAATAGCCGTGCTTCCTCTTAGTGGCGGTAGAAGTGAAATCAGTGGTGTGGGTTGTGTTGGTTATTGAAGATCAGCATGATAAAATGTAAAAATGTTGCGCCCGCTATTTTTTGAGTGATACATTGCAATATCAGCATTTTTTAATAATTTTTCTATTGAATACCCGTCAGCAGGGCAAATAGTGATTCCAATACTCATTGATATTTGGCTCTCAGTATCTAATAAATTAACGGGTTCAGCCATTGTTAAGAATATTTTTTGTACCAGTTTTTCAACCATGTTTCTAATCTGCAATGAGTTACCCTTTAAATTCTCAATAATCATGGTAAATTCATCCCCGCCCTGACGAGCTACCGTATCACTTTCACGCAATATATTACTCAGTCGGTTGGAAACTTCTTTTAATAAAACATCACCGGCATCATGTCCCAGAGTATCATTGATTTCTTTGAATTTATCTAAATCAAGAAAAAAAATGGCAGCTGATGTTTTATTACGAATGGTTCTTTCCAGAGTTTGTTTCAATCTATCAAAAAAAAGACGGCGGTTAGGTAATTGGGTGAGTGCATCATAAAAAGCCATATGACGCATATTGTCATGGGCTTTTTTAAGTTTGCTGATATCATCACTTACTCCAACAAAATGAGTAATCTGGTTGTCATCATCAAAAATCGGGGAAATGGACAAGCGACTCCAGTAAACTTCACCATTTTTTCTTCTGTTTTGGATATCACTGACCCAGCGTTTACCTGATAAGATACTTTCCCATAATTTTTTAATAACAGCACTATCGCCTTGCTTTACTTTTAGTATTGCCGGTGTTTTTCCAATGACATCTTTGAATGAATATCCCGTTATATCGGTAAAGCCTGGATTGACATATTCAAACACTCCTGATTTATTGGTAATCATTACAGCGCTACCGCTATGCTCTACGGCACTGGAGAGTTTTTTTAATGAAGCTTCTGTTTGCTTTCTTTCATAGATCTCATCTTTAAGAGTCTGAAAATAGTTTTTTAATTGTTCTTCTAATCGATGAATATAGTGATAAAACAGAAAAAATAAAATACTCGTTAAGATTAAATAACTGCTAATGAAGTTAATTAATAATTGCTGAATTGACTTCATATTAAGGGTATTATCAGCAATTAAACCAAGATGACCTATAAATTCACCGGAACCATTTAATAATTCAAAATGCCCCGCAGCATAAAAATTTCCATCATTAGTAAAATTAGTTTGTACCATTTTATTCAGTAAATCTTCCTGACCAAAGTAATTTTTCTGTTCTTCTCCCAGTAAAGATTCATCTCCATGTAAAAGAATATGTTGATTGAAATAATCCCATGATGGCACGGAAAAATCTTCATATTGCTCAATATAGGATTGTTTAGAAGCAGACTTTTCTAAATGCTGTTTTTCAATTAAAACAAATAAGGAAATATCAAAATTATCTTCCAGAGAGTGGAAAATACCCCAGATGTCAGTAATAACTTCAACATAGGCAATCACTTCAGAATCTTTAATTAATGGTAAAGTCATTATCAACTGTAAACGAAGATTATTAGATAAGTCGATGCCATAACTACTTTGTCCAGTATTAATAGCCTTATCAGTAATAAAATAGTGACTTTTATTATCATTCAACAGGATTTGTGAATCATTAGCAGAAGTCGTCAATAAGTAGTTTTTTTCTTGATCAACATAGTTTAAAGCAGTTAGTTCAAATATATCCTGGAGTTGTTCAATAGTAGGTATACTACAAGTTTTCAATTGTTGTTTGTTTTGTTTGGATAAAGCAGAAATAATACAGGGGTTACTATTAAGATAATAGACTTGAGAGGCTATATAAAATGCTTTCTGATCAATTTTTCTTAAAAAAGACTGCTCAACAGAAGCAATAATTTTCAGCATATTTTCATCACTATTTTTTATTTCCTGGGAATATAAGGTATAAAAAAATATGATGAGTAATAAGGTCACAATAAAACCAGCGGGCAAAAGGATAGGCCGTTTAATATTTTTAATAGCTGGATGTTCAGTAGAAGTTTTATTATTTTTAGTCATAAAATTTTAGTTCAAAAAACAAGTTAAAAAGCTGATATAAATCATATCTTTTTCATTCCATATATACTATATATTATAGTCATAATAACAGAAATTATCTTTGCTCCAATAGAGTTATTGGGCGAATATTTTTAAAGAGTTGAAAATGATCAATCTACTACTTATTGACGATTCAGAGGATGAACTCTTTCTTCTTGAGGATGAACTGGTTCAGGGTGGTTTATCGCTTGAAATTCAGCGGGTTGACAATGAACAGGATATGAAGTCCGCTCTGGCCTCTGCAATTAAATGGGATATCGCACTGGTTGATTATGTGATGCCTGATTTTACTGCAGAGCGTGCATTGGAAATTCTTAAAGAAACTAAAAAAGATATACCGGTAATTGTGGTCTCAGGACAAGCCAGTGAAGAAATAGCTGTTCTGGTGATGAGATTGGGTGCCAGAGATTATATTTCTAAATATAGTCGTTTCAGACTGATTCCATCAATACAACGTGAGATGGAAAGTTGTAAGAGAAGAAAAAAACAGCATAAATTCAAAAAGCAACTGCGTCAAACAGAACAAAAACTGGCGGCTGTGGCAGAAGTTGCACATGATGCGATTATTATAGTAAAGGATAATTATATAATAGAATTCTGGAATCATAGTGCTGAAAGAATATTTGCTTATAAAAAGCAGGAAGTACTGGGGAAAAACATATTAGATATTATTGTTCCAGCCCATTTTACCCATATTTTCAGGATGGTATCAGAAAAATTATTTTCCACTGGCAAAATCACTTCCAGATATAAAGCTTTTGAAACAAAAGCATTAAAAAAAGGAAAAATAGAATTTCCTGTTGAGGTTTCATTATCCTCTGTCAAAATTAATAATAAGTGGCTGGCGATTGGAATTCTTCGTGATATTAGTGAACGTCATGAACTGGAGAAAAAACTCAGGCAGCTGGCGACCCATGATACTTTGACTGGTCTGTTTAACCGCAGAGAAATAATACTGCGTCTGAAACAGGAGATGATTCGCTTTAATCGTTATCATTCACCTATCACCATTTTCTTTATTGATATTGATCATTTTAAAAACATCAATGATAAATATGGCCATCAGACGGGTGATGAAACACTGATTGATTGTGCACATAGAATGCGTTCATTAATGCGTAAAAATGATATTGTTGGTCGTTATGGAGGTGAAGAATTCCTCATTATTCTACCTGAAACACCGATAAATAAATCTCTCGAACTAGCTGAACGTTTAAGAAAAAATATTGCAGAGTCATCAACTATTAAAGAGTCATCAACTACTAAAGAATCATCAACTAAACATAAAAAAGACATCCCAGATTATACTATTAGTATTGGTATTGCTGAATTAAATGATGATCAGATGACACTGGATTCATTGATTAATCATGCTGATAAGGCAATGTATCAGGCTAAACAAACAGGACGAAATAAAATATGTATTGATTCTATGGGGAAAAAACATGATTGATTTTAAGCATTATGCCGAAGAACTAAAGCAGGCTATATTATCTACTGACCGGATCAGAGCAGAATTGATGCTGACTGAACTGGGGGATGTTTCAACACAGGATTTTGTAGAAAAAATTGTCGTACCGACAATGGATGATCTCGGTAATGGCTGGGAAGATGGCAGTGTCGCCATTTCACAGGTGTATATGGGGGCAAAAATATGTGAATCTCTGATTGTACAAACCAATGATCCCGATGCAAAGTTCAGACAGCCGCAGCTTCATTTTGCCATCACCGTGTTGGAAGATTTTCATCTACTGGGGAAAAGTATTATCTACTCAGTGCTCAGAGGTCTGGGTTATCAGGTTGATGATTTTGGACGAACAACAACTGAACAACTGGTAGACAAAGTTGAACAGGAATCTATTGATATCTTATTAATCTCTACTTTAATGCTGCGTTCTGCTCTAAAAATTAAAGAATTACGCAGGAAACTTGAGCAACGGGGTCTTGATATAAAAATAGTGGTTGGGGGTGCCCCATTTCGTTTTGATACTCAACTTTGGCAGGAAGTGGGAGCAGATGCTACAGCGGTAGGCACTTCAGAGCTGGTACCGGTTATAGAAAAACTCACAGGGGAGGCAAAGCAATGAACAATATAATGAATTCATTACAAAGGACTCTTACCGCATTGTCCCATAAAGAACCGGATAAGGTGCCCTTATTCCTACTCTTGAGTATTAGCGGAGCAAAATTTACCCCTTCTTTTAAGTCTGATAAAGGTTGTTCTATAAAAGATTATTTTAGTGATGCCGAACAGGTTGCACAGGCACAAATGGCCATGTTGGAACGTTATCAGCATGATTGTTTATATAGCTTTTATTATGCCTCAGCTGAACTGGAAGCCTTTGGTGGAGAAACACTCTATTTTGATGATGGCCCACCCAATGCCGGAGCACCGATTATTCGCAGTGTAAAAGATATTGCTGATTTATCTGTTCCTGTACCACAGGAAATTCCGGTTTTACAAAGAATATTAAAAACACAACAATTACTTAAGCAACAGGCCGGCGATAATGTACCTATTATTGGTGTGGCTATTTCACCTTTTTCAATGCCGGTGATGCAGATGGGCTTTGAAGGTTATTTAGACTTAATGTACAAGGATCAGGATTCTTTTAACAAACTGATGAAAATCAATGAGGCCTTTTGTGTCACTTGGGCAAATGCACAATTTGAAGCGGGTGCCACTGCCATTTGTTATTTTGATCCGGTTTCATCTACATCCATGATCCCCAGAGAAAAATACCTGCAAAGTGGTCAGACGATTGCCAAACGAGTATTGGCGCAAATTAATGGCCCCATCGCTACTCATATGGCCTCTGGGCGTTGTCTGCCTATTGTGGATGATATTGCAGAGACCGGAACGGCCATTCTTGGTGTCAGTACACTGGAAGATATTCGTGATTTAAAACAAAAAAGTGCTGGAAAAATCACTTTGTTAGGCAATTTAAATGCCGTTGAAATGCGTCGTTGGACAGCTGAACAAGTAGAAACTGAAGTGAAAAAAGCCATTGCCGGAGCTGCACGCGGTGGTGGATTTTTACTGGCAGAAAATCATGGAGAAATTCCCTGGCAGGTTCCGGATAAGGTATTAATGGCTATTTCTGAGGCAGTACAACGCTGGGGACAATATCCACTCGACTGGATTGATGATGATGCCGGATAAACTCACACTGTTGATCTGCAGTCATTTTCTTCCCGAAGCCAGGGTGGTGGTTGCAGATGAAGTGTTTAAAAATGTAGAGGTCATTGCCTATCAGGCAGACTGTGACCAACCAATCAAAACGCTTTTTAACGCAGATGGCAGCCCACTTAAAATTAAATCTAATACTATTTTAATTGGTGCTTCCTGCTTGCAGCAGTTTAATAGTCCAATAGATAAATTTACAAAAAATACCATAGATTTATGTTTTGAACTATTATTGAGTCCTGAGATATTACAGGCCTATCTTGATGAGGGTGCACACCTGTTCACTCCGGCCATGCTGGAGAATTGGCAGCAGGTCAATGAAGACTGGAAATTTAAAGAAGCTTCTGACAGAAACCTGTTTTTCAGTGATTCCACTGCTAAACTGGTGTTAATTGACGCGGGTCTTGATGCCTCTGCGGCAATTAAAATGCAGCAAATAGCGGATCAATTAACATTACCCTGGGAAATTAAAACGATAAGTCTGGATCGTTTGCGCTGGCAGCTGCTGCAGCAATTATCAATCTGGCGTCAGGAACAGCTTTCAGAAAAAGACAAACGCTTATCTGATTATGCCATGATTAATGATTTGATCCGCAATCTGGTGACCTTTCTGGATGAACAGAAAGTGATTGAAAAAAGTATGGAAATCTTTCATATGTTCTGTGCCACAGGCAATGTTTGTTTTCTATCTATTGATGAACAGGCAAATGAACGATTTTACCCTGCACAATCGTTTGATAATGAAGCGGAAATCATACAGGAGTTAAAAACTCTGATGACAGATTATCAATTACAATCCGATAGTTTTCAAATTCTGATTAAACGGGAATGGCGAATATTGGGTATCCTTGCGGTTAAAGAAGTTGCATTTCCCCAGTATATTAATCATTACCTTAATCTGGCTCGTAATATTGCACCCGTCATTGCTCTGGCAATTAGTAATGCCCGCATCCATCAAAAACAATTAATCTCAGAGCAGGAAATTCACAGCTTAAACAGGGAACTTAATAATCAGCTTTATTCAGTGAATAATCTCAATCAGGAACTGGAAACATTTACCTATTCAGTTTCCCATGATTTGCGTGGCCCATTACGTGGTCTGGATGGTTTTAGTAATATTTTACTGAGAGATTATTCACAGATACTGGATGAACGCGGCCAGAATTTTCTTAACCGCATTCGAGCTAATGCTCAGAGGATGGGGGAATTAATTGATGACCTCTTGCGTTTATCTCGTTTAACAAGAGCTGAATTGATTATCCAATCAGTTGATCTATCAGTAATTGCGATTGAATTAAGTGAGAATCTACAACAGGCAGAACCTGAGCGTCAGGTTAATTTTACAATTGACAAAGATTTAACAGCCGATGGGGATGTTTCTCTGATCAAGGCCGCGCTGGAAAATTTAATTGGCAATTCATGGAAATATACCAGCAAATGTGAACAGGCTAACATTCATATAGGCAAGCAAGTTAAAGAGGAACAAATTGTTTTTTATATTAAAGACAATGGTGCGGGCTTTGATATGGATTATGCAGACAAATTATTTGCTCCCTTTCAACGCCTGCATAGTGCCAATGACTACCCCGGAACCGGAATTGGGCTGGCAACTGTGCAGCGTATTATTCAGCGACACAGAGGAAAAATTTGGGCTGAAGCCAAACCTGGCGAAGGTGCCTGTTTTTACTTTAGTTTAGGAATTAAGGAAAGCTAATGCAAAAAGATATATTGCTGGTGGAAGATAATCAGGACGATATTGACATTACTATGGAAGTCTTTGATATGTTAGGTATTCATCAAAGGGTAGAAATTGTACGCTCAGGTGAGGAGGCTCTGAAATTATTATTTGATCCACAGTTGAGTAAAACCAGTCACTGGTCAGTTATTCTGCTGGACTTAAATTTACCCGGTATCAATGGTACACAGGTGGTGGAAAAACTTCGTCATAATCCCTTGACCCAAACCATTCCTGTAGTGATGCTGACTTCTTCAAATCGTGATGAAGATAAACAGGCCAGTTACCATGAAGGGGTTAATAGTTATGTTTGTAAACCGGTGGATTTTAATCAGTTTGTCGAAATAGCAAAAGCATTAAAAATGTATTGGACTGATATTAATGAAGCGCCCTATGATCACTCAGGGACTATATTTAAGTGATTGAAATCAAGATACTCAGTATCATAAATTACTGCTTGGTCTGGTAAATAACAGACGATTTACACAATATGTTATAATTTAAAAAATATCGTTTGATATCATTCTTAAACCTGGAAAACCCCATCCAATAACTTATGACCTACTTTGTTAAAGAACTCTTTTATACTCTGCAGGGTGAAGGTGCACAAACTGGACGCGCGGCTGTTTTCTGTCGTTTTAGTGGTTGCAACATATGGAGTGGTCAGGAAAAAGATCGCCAGAAAACTATTTGTTATTTTTGTGATACGGATTTTGTTGGAACTGATGGTGAGGGTGGTGAAAAGTTTTATAGTGCTGATGAATTATCTAAGGCTATTCATACTGCCTGGCCTGTTATGGATCAGGGAGTACCCTATGTTATTTTTACCGGTGGTGAACCTCTATTACAGCTGGATAGTGAATTAATTAGTCAGTTACATCATATGGGTTTTGAAGTAGGAGTAGAAACTAACGGAACAATAAAAGTACCTGAGGGTGTGGATTGGATCTGTGTGAGTCCCAAGACTTTAGATGGCTTAAAGCAAATATCAGGGCAGGAGATTAAATTATTATATCCTTTGAAACATGTGTCTCCCGAAGAGTGTGATACTTTTGATTTTGACTATTTCTATTTACAGGCTATTGATAATAGTGCAATGAAAGAAAGCACTGATAACGTTCAATCTGTTGTAGATTATTGCCTTGCACATCCAAAATGGCGTGTCTCTTTACAGACACACAAAATTCTTGATTTAAAATAAAGGTATTATATGGATATATTAAGCATTATTATTATTGGCGTGGCTGCTTTACTGCTTGCGGATGGATTTTTAATTCATTACGTGCGTAAAAAACGTAAAGGCAGCTTTAAGCTGGTGATAGAAAAAGGAATAATTACTGAAAATCAGGGCAATATTCCATCTGAATTTTTATATGACATACAGCAACTCTCCAGAATGTCTAAACCTGATAGTCTTATTATTAATGGCAGCGGCATAGAGAGCAGTGAACCCAGTTTAGAATTTTTAGGTAATATTTCGGTAGATTTAAAAGAAAAGATTAAACACTCTTTGACTATAAGCCTGCAAAAGAAATAGAAGATCACTATGTTAAATAAAGCACTTGGTAATGTTCGTATTATTCTGGTGAATACGCAATTTGCCGGAAATATTGGTGGTGTGGCTCGTGCCATGAAGAATATGGGGCTGTCTCGCCTCTATCTGGTCAACCCTTCATGCTCTCTGGAGGATAAAGAAGCCAATATTCGTGCTACCAGTGCAACAAATATTTTAGAAAATACCATAGTTGCCGATACTTTTAGTGAAGTGATTGAGGATTGTCAATTAGTGATTGGTACGAGTACCCGCGATCGGGGGATGAGCTTGCCATTATTAACGGCAAGAGCAACGGGAGAAAAAATTGCTCAGGAAGCAGTTCAGGCACAGGTGGCTTTAGTATTTGGTCAGGAAAGTTGTGGATTGCATGGTGATGTTCTGAGGTGTTGTAATTTCCATGCCTATATTCCTGCAAATCCTGAATATTGTTCCTTGAATCTGGCAGCGGCTGTGCAGACTTTTTGCTACGAAATTTTTCAGGCGGTTGAAGCAGAACGAACCAGACCAAAAAACTATGTCTATCAATATCCTGAAAATAAGGATATGGAATATTTTTATGGTCACCTTGAGTCCGTATTAAAGCAGGTAAATTTTATTGTTCCTCAACACCCGGGACAAATGATGGATCGTCTCAGACGATTATTTAATCGTGCCAGACCTGATGAAAAAGAGCTGAATATTTTGCGTGGCGTTCTATCAGCAATAGAAAGAAAATCAAAACATGAATAATAAGTTCTAGACATGAAAATAGAATGATATAGGTGATATAAAAATAAGCTAATGGAAGAATACCTGGTTTTTGCATCAATTGGAGGATTATTATTTCTAACTCTGTTTGTTAATAGTGTTGCAGAGGCCTATGAGATACGACAACGTGAAAAACGTATTAAAATTCTTAGAATTAAACATAGTCTTGATGATCTCAGTGATTTGCTGGAGCAAATAAAACCTTATGCCATTCCAAATGAAATCAATGAACTGTTGCTCAATGAAATAATCGTTCGTTTACAGTTAATTCAGCGTATTGATAGACACTTTAAAGGTATTCAGGCACTGCTTGAAGAAGCTGGTCAAAAGTCTGTTGATGATAACACACTACCTGACCTCACACTGAAAATAATAAAAACTGATGCAGAATTTAGAAAGATAATGGTTTTATTACGTCGCTTAATAAAAATACTGGATTCTTCGGATTGGGTTGCCGTTGTGAGTTATGGGCAGTTAAAGCAGTTTGTCAGTGATATGAAAATTTTCAGATGTGAAAAAATTGTACAATATTATACAGATAAAGCCAGTAGTTCTGTGCAGGCAAAACAATTTATAAAAGCAAAAGAAGATTATTATTATGTGATAAATGCTTTGAGAATGTCAGGTGTTAGTAGTCACCCAAGAATAATAGAGCTGCATGAACAGGCTGAATTTATGCTGCAGCAGGTATCTGCAATGATGTCTGACCGGATGAAAAATCTATCGGGCTTAGAAGATAAAAATCTGAATGATAAAGACAATGAGCAGCCAGAAAATGAAAAAAAACCAGAGTCAGAGACAGATAAAAATTCAGATCCGAAAGAATAAAGTTCCCGGCAGCGACATATCTCCGGTTTAAAAAATAATCAAATACATCTATACTGAGTCCAGGATAATATTAAATGGAGAAAGTTTTGAGTGAATTAGATGTAAACCGATTACTTTTGCAATTTGAAAAGTCAGTCCGGGAAATTAATAGAGAGGTGATCAATCCAAGAATAGAGGAATTGAGACTATCTGATCTGAATCCGGTTGTTCAGATGGTTGCCAGTGCCAGGGCTTGTTATCTTAAAGAATTATTTGATATGGCAAACGTCTCTGCAGGTGAGGTGCCAAGGCCTGAGCAAATAAAAAGATTGAAACTACTCAGAGAAGCTTATGAGGAATTGGTTGAAGGTTCTATCGCTCTTGAAACGGCGATAGAACGAGGCTATCTGGATGTGAGTGCCTAGAGAGCCTGCCCGAGAATAGAGAGTCTACAGCAGAAAAGCTGGCTTAAAACAACTTTCCTTCGTGACGACTTATATTCTCGGATAGGTTCCTGGGATCAAGTTTGAGAGTAGGCACCCTATGATTGGCAACTATTCACCAAAATAAAAACCACCATTAGGTGATTTCTTGGAGGCAAACATTGCTTTGTCAGATGACGTTGTTATTTCAGCAAGTGTTTTTCCATTTTCCGGAAAAATGGCTATGCCAACACTACAGCCTATATTAATTTCCATTCCACCAAAATGATTAATAGCGGATATACCATTTATCACTCTTTCTGCTAATATTTTTAACTGTTCTTTATGGTCAAACTCTGGGACCAGGATACAGAACTCATCACCACCAACTCTATAGATTGTTTCATTTTCCCTAAGTAAGTTTTTTACTTTTTCGGAGATAAATTGCAGTAATGCATCTCCAGTATCATGTCCTAAATCATCATTAATTTTTTTAAACTTATTAATATCCATATAATAGAGTGCCAGCTTTCTATCATATCGGAGAGCTCTTTTTGACTCATACTCAAAGTCTTGTATTAGCTGTCTTCTATTGGGCAGTTCCGTTAGCGGATCATGGTTACCTAAAAACTTTAGTCTTTCCTCCATTACTTTTCTTTCGGTAATATCAAAAATAGCACCAAGCAGACCAATCGTTTCCCCTGCATTATTTTGAAAGGT
The DNA here is from genome assembly GCA_025655455.1 of gamma proteobacterium symbiont of Taylorina sp. Taxonomy (GTDB): domain Bacteria; phylum Pseudomonadota; class Gammaproteobacteria; order GRL18; family GRL18; genus GRL18. The sequence continues at coordinate 22,038 of JAHXIV010000005.1, read as the reverse complement.
GACTTTATGGAATTGAACAATGCACTTTTTTCCAAATGAAGCGCTGATATCAGCCTCATATATTTGTTGACCAGGAGTATCAAATAACTCTTTATCCTTTAAAAAAAATAATTCAGCCTGAGATTTTGGCCATAAGTCGTAGACAGTTTTTCCAATCATTTCCTGTCGTAGCTTTCCAGAAGTTTCTTCATATGCTTTATTGCAGGTAAGATATTTTCCCTGTCTGTCTTTAGCAAATAAAGGAATAGGGATCAGATCCAGTACTTCATGGAATGATTGTGCATGTTCATTAATAAAATGAACCAGATCAAAACTCATAGTTGTTAGCTTTAGTGGTTATTTATTGTAATATGAACATTATAGCACTAGTTTTGCTCTTTGAAGTTTTTTGGTTCTTCACATTATTATGCACATATCGTCAGCTTTACAACCAATTGAGACATTCGGAATGATGGTGTGTTGGTACACACTTACAATGCGTACTTTGGAGAGTGGCTTGTGGTTCAACCGAAGTGCGTTTTTTACCTCATATTCCCGAACGACTCCTTTGGTTGTCCTTAAGCCAGTTTCTGATTATCCAGTCTGCCAATGGTAATTTGTAAGTATTCACTGCGTTCTTGTGCTAATTTTATCCAATTATTGATTTCATCTAATAAGGTTTCTTCACCAACACCATTTTTTGGGGCATTTTTATTTATTGAATGATCTAAACGTCCGGAGTTAATGAAGGTCCATTGATCCTGACTGTGTGAAATGATGCCGGTATGCCCCTTGCTTTGTGTTGAAAAAGACAAAATATCACCTTTTTTCATAAGCTCTTTTATTTCCCGAAAAATATCCTGACTTTGTTGTACGATATTGCCTGTTTGTGTCAGTGCCTTGCTATAAACCTTATTGCCTATGGCTTGTGTGATCCCTTCTCCAGTAAAATAAGCATTGTCAGCACGACCTTCACTGCGAGCCATTTGTAGTAATTGACGGCTTAGACTATCCTTGCCGCGATAATTGATACCCATATTTTCCAGACCATTGACCACCAGAGTATAGCAGTCTATATTTTTATAGGCAGTGCCCATAAAGGGTTTAACGGCATCATCCAGCTTATTGGCCATAATCGTTGTGGTATCGGATATAGACTGTCTTTTGTTTGAATTTGACCAGGATAGCTCTTTACTTTGGCTATCAATATAAATAGCAGCACCATCAGGAATTTTTGTAAATGCTTTATTTTTATTGATATCAGAATGAATAATATTCCAACGTTGAGCATTAAAATTATTATTATTAGCCAGTAATTCAGAGACAGTGGATGTTTGTTTGTTCAGTGTGCCCAGTAAAACCTTATTATCATTATTAGCTGAGATATCTGACCTCAGTGTTTGAACAGGACTTTCAGACAGTGATGAACTGCTTCTAGTTAAAGGAGGTTGCCCTTGTCTCAGGGACTCATGTTTCCAGGACTCTTGCCTCCAGGAGACTTCCCCACTATTTTTATTGTAATAAACCTGACTGCCTGTAGGAATCTGATTAAATACTTTATTAGTGTTTACAGAATTATGAATAATTGACCATGTTTTTGATTTTAATTCCGGATTGTCTAATAAAAGATGGGCAACTGTTGTATTTTTTTTGTTTAAAGTGCCCAAAATAATGGTGTTCAGATTTTTTTCAGCTGTTTTGTCAATTTTCTGACGAATAGGATTCTTGTTGTTTAATACCTGATCTTTATAGATATTGGAAAACTCGGCAGTTTTTGATGTATTCGCTGAATGCCCGGTTTCATTGACCTGCATAGAATGAACTGTTTGGTCTTGTGTATTTTGAACTTGCATCGTTATACCTGCAATAGTTAGATGACTTTTATATCAAAAAGTTATGCATATTTTATACCAGAAGACTGGACTGTTCACATGATTGCGTGCTTTATATCAGATATACAACCAAAGGAGTCGTTCGGGAATATGAGGTAAAAAACGCACTTCGGTTGAACCACAAGCCACTCTCCAAAGTACGCATTGTAAGTGTGTACCAACACACCATCATTCCGAATGTCTCAATTGGTTGTGTTTCTGTCAGGTGAAAAGTACGCATTTCTATGATGAGCCGAAAATTGTATCTATTGAATAAGCTATTATTGCTTATTTAGTGAATGTTTCTAAGCTGTGCTCCTAGGTTAAAATATTAATTTGTTTTATAATCATCGATCCAGATTAAATTTTTCGGAATAGTCGCTTTATGCATAAAATTATAAAAAAAATCATAATGTTAGGTCTTTGTTTGCAATTGCTTCCGATCAGCCTGTCTGCTGAGGAACAGGATGCCGATTGGGATAATGCTTTTGATGACAGTCCTGTAGTGCCTGAAATTGTTTATCCAAAGTGGTTTAAGAATAGTTTTTTAGAATTACCGGATGATCTTGAAGAGGCCATTGCCGCAGGGAAAAAAGGCATAATCGTTTATTTTGGACAGAAACATTGTCCCTATTGTCAGGCATTGATTGACAAGGACTTTGGTCAAAAAGATATTGAGGCCTATACCAGAAAAAACTTTGATGTTATTTCTATTGATATCTGGGGAAGTAAAGAAATAACCACACCTGACGGGCAGGTGATGACAGAGCGTGAATACGCCTTACGAGAAAATGCCAATTTTACTCCATCATTAATCTACTATAATGCGCAAGGTGAAAAGGCACTGATGCTGCGTGGCTACTATCCCCCTTATAAATTTCGTGCAGCAATGGAATATGTTGAACGTGGTTATTATAAAGAGGAACAATTCAGTCAGTATATGAAACGCGCCAACCCGCCGCCTAAATTTGAAATGACTGACATGAATAATGAAGATTTTTTTATGTCACCACCATTTGCACTGGACAGGAGTCGCTTTAAAGCACAGGAACCTTTATTAGTGTTTTTTGAGCAAAAGAATTGTCATGCCTGTGATGTGTTGCATTCTGAACCACTGGAATTTTCGGATACAAGAAAATTACTCAGTTATTTTGAAGTGGTTCAATTAGATATTAATTCCGATATGCCAGTGTTAACACCGGATGGTCAACATCTGACAGCAAAAAAATGGGCAGAACAGCTGAATCTTTTTTATACACCCACTTTAATTGCCTTTGATGAAAATGGTCATGAAATTATCCGTGTTGATTCAGTGGCTCATGTGTATCGTTTGAAAAGTATATTGGAATTTGTTGTTTACAAAATTTATGATATCTATCCGGATTTTATGAGCTGGCGCTTTGAGAGGTTGTTTGCAGGAAAAAAATTACCGCCATTAGAGCGAGAGCCATCAGCAAAGCAGTCAATCAAATAACCTTAAGAAAAATTTAAAAATTATGTCATCTACTTTAATTCTGGAAAAATATACAAGCCTTCTGTTGCAAGTCGGTATATCTGCTCAATCAATGGTGAATTCCTTCAGCCAGATTACATTACAACGGGGTATCAATTATTTTGAAGAAGGCCGTGTTCTGTTGAATAATATAGAACCGAATTTGAATGATAATATTATTATTGAAGCGGAAGTCTCCGGTAGTAAAGAAAAAATTTATAATATTGAGGTCGCCATTACTTTAATAAGAAATAATCTCAGTATAATTGGCGAATGTGATTGTCCGGTCGGTTTTCGTTGCAAACATGCTGTTGCAAGCATTCTTGAATTTGCCAGTAATTATGATGAATATCAATCTGATGATGAACTGAATGATTTGCCGGGAAGCAAAAATGTAGGTCGAAATGAAGAGCAGCAGGTTGAATACTGGCTTAAGAATTTAAAGCCGGATTATATTGAACCTATGCCGCCTGAAAAACAACAAGCAAGGCCGTCAGCGAGTAATAGTGTTTTAATTTATGTGCTTAGTCCATCTGAAGTGGAAGCGGGTATTGAAGTGGTCGGTCTGTCCACCAGACGATTAAAAAAAGGTGGATATGGCAAAGGGAAGAGTCAGGATCTGGATGATCTGACGGATTCTTATAGTGCCTCATATCTTAATTATGAATATACTGAGCTGGATATTGAAATTGCCGGCTTGCTGCAAAGTCAGTTAATAGACAGATCTTATTATCAGCATAACTACCTTCTTAAAGGTGATGTGGGTGAACTGACTTTACAAAAGCTGCTGAAAACTGAAAAATGTTTTTGGCAAAGCCATGAAAACTCAGAAATTATAACATTAGGGGAACAACGTCCCTTAAAATTGGCCTGGCAGCGGGAAGGCGATAATTTTAATCTGGTGGTTAATGTTCATTCACAATCTTCTTTACAGGAACTGTTTTATTTAAATCGCTATTATTATATTGATACCTTCACCCATCATATTGGTTCTGCTCAAAATGATGAAATGGATATAGAGCAAATCCAGCAGCTTATTAATGCACCACCCATACCCTTCTCCATGGCGGAACAGGTGAGTGAGCAATTGCTGCAAATTTGGCCTGAAAGTGAAATACCAGTACCCCTGGATTCTACTAAAGAACTGGTTAATATTGCAGCTGCACCGTTTGCAGATGTGTTACTACATAGTGTTGAAGTTGATGTCATGGACAGTCTGATGCAGGAAAAACGCCGTGTGCATGTGTTAAGTCTGCGCTTTGATTATGATGGACATATTATTCAGCCGGAAAAAAAATCGGCCATCTACCGGATAATTGAACAACAAAAACAATACCAGATCAGCAGAGATACAGTATTTGAGAAAGCCTGTGTCGATATTTTGAAGAAGCACCATTTTGTTCCGGTCAGTCAATTGCCTAATATAGATCGCAGACAATTTCATCTATTGGATCAAACTCTGGTGGCTGAATCAGCAACCGCTGTGCTTTGGTATTGGCATGATTTTCAATATGATCTGATCCCTGAACTAGAACTACAGGGATGGCATTTTCATTTTGATGATAACTTCCACATGCAGATTGAAGAAGTAGAAGAATGGTATGGTGAACTGGAAGAAAAAGAGGCTAACGACTGGTTTGAGATTAGTCTGGGTATTGAACTTGATGGAAAAACAATTAATTTATTGCCCTCTCTGGTTGAGCTTTTAGCTCTGGAAAAAGATCCTGTTCAATTGAAAGAAAAAATTCTGTCTCGTGAGCATATTATTATGCCGGTATCCGAGGATGAGAATAACCCACGTTGGGTAAAATTACCTTCAGCCCGAATTATGGGTATTTATGATACTCTGGTGGAACTTTATGACAGCAAGGCGCTTAATGCTGAAGGTAATCTGGTTCTGAGTAAACATCAGGGCATGCAGCTAACTCAATTATTAAATGATCCTAAATTGAAGTGGAAAGGGGCTGAGCAATTACAGCGGTTAAGCAAAAAATTACTGGATTTTAAAGGCATACAATCTGTTAAAGTACCGGATAATCTGAAAGCTGAATTAAGAGATTATCAATTGTATGGCTTAGACTGGTTACAGTTTATGCGTGAATACCAGTTTAATGGTATTTTAGCCGATGATATGGGGCTGGGGAAAACAGTGCAGGCACTTGCCCATTTACTTTATGAAAAACAAAGTAACAAGCTTAAATCCCCCTCATTAGTGATTGCTCCTACCAGTTTAATGGGTAACTGGAGACGTGAGGCTGAAAAATTTACCCCCGATCTTAAAGTTTTATTATTACATGGTTCTGAACGCCAGGTACTTTTTTCTGAAATTAGTCACTATGATATTATACTGACCACTTATTCTTTGATGCTTAGGGATAAAGATTTTCACTCAGAACAGGACTATCATTTTGTTATTTTAGATGAAGCACAAAATATAAAAAATGCCCGTTCTAAACGCTCACAAGTGATTTTTAAACTGAAATCACAACATCGTTTATGTTTAACCGGAACACCAATGGAAAACCATCTGGGTGAACTCTGGTCTTTATTTCATTTTCTAATGCCTGGTTTTCTGGGTGCTCAGGAACGTTTTAATCGACTGTTTAGATCACCCATTGAGAAAAAAGGTGACTATGATCGACAGATGCAATTACATAAGCGTGTCATACCTTTTATGCTGCGTCGTACCAAGGAAATGGTGGCAACAGAACTACCGGCAAAAACTGAAATCATTCGTACCGTACCTCTCTCGGGTAAACAGCGCGATCTCTATGAAACGGTACGTCTTGCCATGGACAAGCAGGTGCGCGATGAAATTAGTAAAAAAGGTCTGGCACGCAGTCATATTATGATTCTGGATGCCTTATTAAAATTACGTCAGACCTGCTGTGATCCAAGAATACTTTCATTGACAAAGGCCAAAGATGTAAAAGAATCAGCCAAGCTGGAAATGTTAATGGAAATGGTGCCTGAAATGGTTGAGGAAGGGCGTAAAATCATTATCTTTTCTCAGTTTGTAAAAATGCTGGATATCATTGAGCAGGAACTGCTGAAAGAATCGATATCATATAGTAAATTGACAGGTCAGACACGCAATAGAGATGAAGTTATTACTAATTTTCAGGAGGGTGGTAGCGAAGTCTTTCTGATCAGCCTCAAAGCTGGGGGAGTTGGACTCAACTTAACAGCAGCAGATACTGTCATTCACTATGATCCCTGGTGGAATCCTGCAGTAGAACGGCAGGCAACTGACCGTGCTCATCGTATAGGACAGGATAAACCCGTTTTCGTTTATAAGCTATTAACTGAAGAAACTGTAGAAGAAAAAATATTATTGATGCAGAAAAACAAGCAAAAACTGGCAGATGCACTTTATCAGGATAAGCCAAACAAAGAGACTAATCAAGATAGTTCAACTTCAGAGTCTCCTAAATTCTCTCAGGATGACTTGTTGGAATTGCTTAAACCACTGGATTAGAAATAAAATACTTAATTCTCAAATAAGACAGAGGCATAGTTTTATGTTTGATAAGGGAACGTTAATGAAACAAATTCTATTTTCAGCATTATTAGTATTTCTTCTGTCTGTTATTTTCAATCAGTCTATGGCGGTGACACAGAAAATTTCAGATGTAGTAAAAAAAGAAAAAGCAGTATCCCCAAAAAGCTCTGATGAGGAAGATATTTCAATAAATGCCAGGGCTTTGGAATCCAAAGCCCTGGAAGAGCTTAGTGATTCAACGAAAATGACTCTGGATGAAAAAAAGAAAGAGGCTAGTAATGCTGTTATTGAAAGCCAAAAAGCACTGCAGGAAAAGAAAGCCACTCAGAATAAAGTGGATGAGCTTAAGCAGGAACTGGAAGAAACACAAACAAAGATAAAAGAGACAGATACACCAAAGTCAAAAGCAGATATTAATCAATTAACAAAAAAGTCCAGGCAATTAGAAAAACAATATCAGAGTTTACAGGATGAGTTAAAAATAAATAACAAAAAGGCTAAAAAAGCCTATGAAAAATCATCAAAGCAGCAAGATGAAATTACACACTTAAAAGAACAGTTACACCAGTTAGAAAAAGAAAAAAGTAAACGCTATAGTCCCAGAAAGAAAGCTTTAATTATTGTTTTTATCATGCTAGTTATGTTTATCATTTTGTTTGCCAAGGATAAGCTGGTTGATTTGTTTGATAAGCTGTTAATTTTTCGGGGTAATAAAGGGCATTCAGTCCGCTCTTTGAGGGCACGCACTTTTTTACGAATTTTCAGCTGGGCAGTGTCCATATTAATTATTGCCATAGCTATTTTCTTTATTCTTGAACTATTCGGCTTTGACTCAAATACAACCCTGGCAGGTGCCGGTGTCTTTAGTGTAGCAATCGGCTTTGGTGCACAGCAATTTATTAAAGATATTTTCTCAGGCCTTTTTATCGTGCTGGAGGGTCAATACGGTGTTAATGATTTTGTTTCTATCGGACAATATTCAGGTAATGTGGAGGATATTAATCTGCGTTTTACCAAATTACGAAATTATGATGGTAATGTGATCTTTGTACCCAATGGTGATATTCATTCAGTGATTAATTATGGCAAGGGTTATGCAAATTCAGTGATTAATTTTTATGTCGATGTGAATCAGGATATTGATAAGGTCTTTGCTATCATTCGGGAGGTAGTGAGTGATTTGCGCACGGCCCCGGATTTATTGAATGAGATGCTTGGGGATGTAGAATTATTGGGTATTAATGCATTTACTGCGACCGGAATAGAAGTGAAATTTCGTATAAAATCAGCTCCTCAGTCACAGTGGATGGTGGGTCGGGAAGTTCGTCTTGCTTTAAAGCAGCGCTTTGATTTAGAGGGGGTTCAACTTTTTCAATATCAGTATGAAAACCAGCTGGTAAAATTAACTGAAAATAATAAATAAAATATAGGCTATACTATAGCAATATGTTAACGTTAACTTGAATAGCCAAGTCATATAATAAGAGCCTTCAGCCAATAAACTTGTCCACTGTTGTTTTGCAAACATCTTCACCTGCAAATAAGACAGTGGACAGGTTAATGTTTGATTGAGAGCCTTCAGCCAATAAACTTGTCCACTGTTGTTTTGCAGACATTTTTTCTTGCAAAGAGACAGTGGTGACAAATTCATGTTTGATTAAGAGTGCAAAGGACAATTTATGAGTACGACAGACTTTCTTCCTATGCCGGATAATAGCGGGTTTTTTGGTGAATATGGTGGTCAGCAATTGCCTCCTGAACTTAAAGAAATTATGGATGGCATTAATGATGCCTACCTTGAAATTAAAGATACCGATGCTTTCAAAAATGAATTAGCAGATTTAATGACTCATTTTGTGGGTCGCCCCAGTCCTGTTTATCATGCAAAAAATTTGACTAAAAAATGTGGTGGTGCCCAAATTTATTTGAAGCGTGAAGACTTAAACCATACCGGAGCACACAAAATCAATCATTGCCTGGGTGAAGCCTTATTGGCTAAACACATGGGTAAAACCAAAGTGCTGGCAGAAACAGGAGCCGGTCAACATGGGGTAGCTCTGGCCTCAGCCTGTTCATTGGTGGGAATTCAATGTGAAATACATATGGGGGAAGTTGATATTGAAAAAGAGCACCCTAATGTTATTCGCATGAAAATACTTGGGGCGGATGTGATCCCTGTCAGTCGTGGTACACGAACTTTAAAAGATGCCGTGGATAGTGCATTTGAGGCTTATCTTCAGGATCCGGTGAACTCTCTTTATGCTATTGGTTCTGTGGTGGGTCCACACCCTTTCCCGATGATGGTCAGAGATTTTCAATCGATTGTCGGTATTGAGGCTCGAGCACAATTTATGACCATGGAAAATGCATTGCCTGATTATTTAATAGCCTGCGTGGGTGGGGGAAGTAATGCAATGGGCTTATTTACTGCATTTTTAGAGGATGGAAAAGTTCAGATGATTGGAGTTGAACCTTCCGGAAAAGGTTTAGATACCCCGGATCATGCGGCTACAATGAGTAAAGGCTCACCGGGTGTTATTCATGGTTTTAGTTGTTACTTGTTACAGGATAATGAAGGTGAGCCCTTGCCTGTGTATTCCATTGCATCAGGTCTGGACTATCCCGGTGTTGGTCCACAGCATTGTTATTTAAAAGATATTGAGCGTGTTCAATATGAAACTGCTACAGATAAAGAATGTCTGGATGCTTTTATGGACTTATCTCGTGAGGAAGGTATTATTCCGGCACTGGAAAGTGCCCACGCAGTGGCTTATGCAATGAAACTGGCCGCGACACTGGATAAAGATCAGCGTATTTTGATCAATCTTAGTGGTCGTGGCGATAAAGACATTGACTTTGTTGCAGAGCGATTAAATTTGGAGTAATTATGATCAACATTTTAATAATCTTTATAATTATTTTATTAACGGCTTGTCAGAGTACTTCTATCAAGACAGAGGATTCATATTTTCAGGCAATACCTGATGCAACAATAGAAATTACACGGCAATTAAGCGTGCCTGCAAATTCTGCCAGAGCTTTTTTTCAAAATGGAGAGTTGCTCAGTCATACTGCTATTAATCTTTATAATATTAATTGTGAAGTACGCATCAATACCGTCAGTGAATCTAAACAGATAATAGAGCCGGGGGTATTCGATGTGGTTTCTATTATTCAGGATGAGAGTCCTATTGTTATGAGAAAGACAATGATGCTTGCCTCTCTGGATTTATCTTCCTGGCATTACGCCTTTGGCGGGGGGCGTGGTTCTCCTGTGAATATTAAACGCTTCTATCGCTTTAAATTATCGCCTCAGGATGCATCAGAACAAACTACTCAGGTCAGATCCTTAACCTGTCGTGGTGCAGAAGATGAGCCATTTCTTGCTGAGTTGCCGACTTTGAATGAAATGAAAGAAGCAGCGGGCAGCTATATAATATTTAACTTATAAATTTTGCAAGGCAAATAGAGGGGAAGTGCTTATGACGGATAAATATAAAATTAAATGATTTATTCTGGTAGTCAATAAGGGGGGGAACCGGCTACCAGAAAAATCAAATCCACTGCTTAATTACTTAGCAGCAGCAGGTGCTTGTGGGGCATATCCATAAGGAGCGCCATAGCCAGAATAAGAAGGAGTATTCTGGTAATTATTGTAACCATTACCACGATAATCCATGTTGTTATAACCATTGTAATTGCTATTACCGCTGCCATAAGCAGATCCGCGTGTGTTGCCTTTACCACGGCCACGACCACGAGCTTTTATAGTGATTTCTACATCGCCATCCATATCTGCATCACCAGAACCATCGCCCCAGCCATTTCCATAACCATTGCCGTAAGCATTGTTATTCATATTGTTATAGCCAGAACCATTCCAGTTAGTATTGCTGTTGCCATCATCCCAAAATGCACTTGCAGACATAGAAACTGTAGTAGCAGCTATTGCTACAGCGATTAATAATTTTTTCATTGATACTCTCCAAAATATTTAATTAATGTGTATTCATGTTACTGATTGATAACAAAAAGCAATTATTATTACTCTTTTTTTGTTTCAATCTTTCTGTTGATTTCGGATAGTATATAATGGAACTCTAATATAAGCAAGCGTTAATGTTAAAATGTTTTTTATTTATGAGATCGGATAGCGACTAAGTCATTAATGCGACGTACATAATGACGAGTTGCAGGAGGAGCATATGAAGCAATATTTTTCCATCTGGAAATGGCTTCAAGATTGTCTGGATGAGCTTTTTTAGCTTTATTGCGTGCCTTTAATATGCGCGTAAAGCCGGCATTATAGCTGGCAAAGGTAAATTTTAAACGTTCTTTTGGCGTTATATTTCTTTTTTCCCAACGCTTATATAATTGCCGATTATAAAAAATTGCAGCGGCAATATTCCAGCGGGGGTTATTGATCTCACCTAAATTTTTTTTCTGTTTCAGGATTTCATTATAGGTTTCGGGCATAATCTGCATAATACCAATGGCACCGACAGCACTTTTTGCATTCGGATTTAGACCGGATTCAGCAATACCCTGTGCCTTAAACCAATGCCAGTCAAATCCAACACCAAAATAATGTTTGGTGTTTTTACGAAAGTGACGATCATATTTTTTACTCCAGTGCTTGTGTTCTACATGCTTGTAGACATTAGCCATCGCTATAGCAGGGACAAGTAGCACAATTGCCCATAAACTGATGCTGCGCCAGAACATTTAGTTGAGTCCCAAACCAATCACCAGTCCCAATGCTGTTCCAATACCGATAAACATCCCCATCAGCATCAGGCCAACAGCAATATTCCCCTTGGCTAACTGATCGGGAATGCTGAAACTTACAATATGGCTGAACAATTTACAGCCAAACCACATAAAGAATAAAGTTAAAACTCCACCCATACAGGCATATAAAATATTTAAAAAAATAGGATCAATACTATCTGTCACCTCATTCCCCTTGGTTATATGTAACCGCTTTAAGAATAGTCAATAAAATTGATAATTACAATGAATTATTCTACCATTATATGGACTCTAAATAGAGTGTGTCTTCTTTTTTGAAATTATGCAGTTGTCCCATTTGATCTAAAATGGTTAATAAAAATGCATTTGAAGAAAGCGATCCCAAGCCTCCCCTCATGCAGTCCTGCTCGGAATAGTGTATTGTTTTATCACGCCGGCCATAAGGGGAGTAACAAATTGACGGGACAGGATCACCGCTATGTAATCCGCTGTTGGTATTGGTTGAATGATCGGCGGTGACTGCGATAACCATATCACTGATATCAATATCAGCAAGTGCCTGATCAATTTCCTCAATAAATTGGGTTTTTAGTTTTGCCTGATGATCATGTGCGCAGATATCAGTTCCCTTAATATGCAAATAGACCAGGTCATGTGTTTTCAAAGCCTGCAGAGCTGATGTAACTTTGGCGCTTAAGTCAGTATCAGGTAATGCTGTAAATGTTGGCTGGTTAATATTGGTAAAACCAAAGAGTTTGCCCAAACCAATGACGGTCGATTCTGCAGAAACAACCGCCGTTTTTATCTTATAATAATTGAGTAAATTATGAATAGAGCTTATTTTACCGGGGCTTCTGCATAAAATACCTGAAGCCGGAGCATTGCCCTGTGCTATTCGTTGTTGATTGACCGGATGCTGCTGCAGAATCTGATAGGCCTGATTAGAGAAAAAATTGATGGCTTCAGCTGTTTGAAATGCAGCATCCTCATCAGCAAGCGGCTTGCATGGCTGAACATAGCCGGGAATAATTTCAGGACTGTCGGTATTGCTGATATTGGCGGATATATTTCTTCCCTGTAAATGTAATACTGCTCTATGTTGAGTGGTGGGATAAAAAGTGGCCTTAATACCATGGGGTAGTTCTATTAAATTAAGTGCCTGCGCCAGAATATCAGTCTGCTGATTGATCCTGCCTGCTCTCCGATCTAATACTTTCAATCTGTCCTGTTCGGCTTCAATATGAGCAAAATTACAACGTAAAATGACATCTCCCGGCTGAACGGCTAAGTTAATACCTGCAGCTTCTACCGGACCTCTTGCCAGATGGGCAGCATCTTTTGGTGCTAAGCCCATTAATAAAGCCATGCCGATATGTGTTCCCACCGGTAGACCGGGTGTTAATGGATTGACCATTGCACACATGCCCTGAGCGGCCAGTTGATCAAAAAAAGGGGTCTGTGCTTTTTCTAAAGGGGTCAGACCGTTAAATTCTGCTATGGGGCGATCACCAAGACCATCCAGAACAATGATTAAACCTTTAGGAAGACTGCTCATAGCGGAAAAACCTTCTCAATATCATGAGAAAAGTGGGGGAAAAGGATATCATTGATAGCTTTCATTACTTCCTGAATGGCCTTTTCCCGATTAATATTAGAGACGATGGGGACATGATGGTGATCAGCTTCAGCCATTAGATAAGACTGTAGTTCCCAGATTTCAGTAAAATTTTCCAGATAACGTTTAGAACGGCGTTCCGGGACTTCTTTGCCTCGTCCTTTAATATGATCTTTTAATTTGCTTGCTTTTAAAACAGATAACATGATTGGAGCAATAATGACGCTATCATCATGGGGAATTTTTTTTAGCATATCCGGATGGATATGCACACCTTCCAGAATCAGTGAAACTTTTTCCTTTATGGCACGATTGATTATGGCATCACAGGCTACTGACAATAGTTCTGCCTGGCTAAGATAACCGGAAATCAATAGTTGTTCTGTCATCTGATCATCGGCTTTAACGTTGGGTTGAACTTTCCAGGCATTATAAGAAGAGGCATGCAGAACCGGTGATAAACGTTCTGGAGTCATCATGCGCATGACTTCACGCAGCATATCGGTGGATTGCGTACGGACAATACCAAAACGGTGTCCCACCTCGGTTGCAATGGTACTTTTGCCCACTCCGGCTGTACCGCCAATAAATAATAATAGCGGTCGACCACTATGTAAAAAATCTGCCCAGACCAGATAACGCTCAGCAATCCTATGACCCATTTCAGATAACAACAGCTGATAAGTCATACGTCCCAATTCATTATTGGAAATCTCTGTATATCCCCGGTTTAATAAAGATTTATAGATATTCATTGTAATAGATGCAGAATCATCACTGGAAAGGCCGCAGGATTCAATGCAGAGTCGATGCTGGGCTCGGGAAAAAGGAACGGCTTCCCGATCAGCACTGGTTATCATAATAGTAGAAGAAATATTGAAGGCTGTTAAATACCGTTCAATCACCTCTTTATCGGCAGTATTTTTCAATTGAGCAATGATCAGATCATAGAGTTCAGTTGTTGTTACCTGTCGTTTTTCACTAATTTGCTGTTTGATACTGCCGGCTAATTCATAAGCCAGATTAAAATCAATACCTGCATCCAGCAACGAGCGGGTTAAAATACCTTTCAGGAACGGGCTTTTCATCCCTTCTGAATTTTTTACAATGATTTTAGCCATAATTATCTTAAATTTTAGTTTTCATATTATTAACTTTAGTCTAGATCATCTGTTTATAATTTCAAGGAATATCAAAAACTATTGCCTGACCTTCCACTCTTGGATCAGATGCGGCGCTCACCCCTTGTTTATAATCCCAGCTGATAGCCTGCATATTGCCATAGTCTGAGTCAGTCTCCTGTAACTGATGTCCCATTTTTTTCAAACGTGTAATCATATCTTTTGAAAATGCTTTTTTCTCAAAAAAAACTTTATCCGGTAGATATTGATGATGAAATCTTGCCCGCTTTACCCATTGTGATGGGTCAGAATTTTTTTCAAATTCCAGAATACCCAGCAATACCATCGTAATGATGCGGCTGCCACCCGGAGTACCCAGTAAAGCGATACCCTGCGGTGTTTTCACAATGGTAGGACTCATACTGGAAAGGGGGCGTTTACCCGCTGCGACAGCATTGGCCTCGGCTCCTACCAGACCATAAATATTGGCTGTACCCGGCAGGGCAGAAAAATCATCCATTTCATCATTGAGCAAAACTCCGGTACCGGCAGCAGTTAATCCGGATCCAAAAGGATAATTAATACTCATTGTGGATGACACCATATTTCCCTGTGTGTCGAGAATTGAAAAATGGGTGGTATCCTGACCTTCAGTCCGGGTACTAACTGATTTTCCGACAGCGGGTATAATTTCATGTAAATTATCACTGGGCAAGGCTTTTTCAAGATGAATGCCTGCGGCTAAACCTTCAGCATACCAGGGATGTGTTAAACGCGTTACCGGTACCTTTACAAAGTCACTATCACCCAGATATTCTGCTCTGTCTCTATAAGCTCGTCGCATTGCTTCTATCATTAAATGGCTTTGTGTTGTTTCATCGAGTAATTCAAAGTCATAGGTCTGTAATATTTGCAATATGGTGGCCAATGCGATACCTCCTGAGGAGGGTGGTGGTGCAGAGAACACCTGCATATCATGATACTGAAACTGTACCGGCTCACGCTCTTTGACACGGTAATGTTTTAAATCATCCAGTTGCCAGATACCTTTTTCTGCCTGAATGGCAGACACTAGATTTTCTGCAATTTGCCCTTCATAAAATCCGGCATGACCTTTTTCTGAAATCAGTCTCAATGTTTGAGCTAATTTTTTTTGTATGATTAAATGTTCTGCTTTGGGTACTTTATTATTGTGTAAAAAAATTTCAGCTGAAGCGGGGAAGCTCTGCAGCACTGAAAGACGAAATTGAGCCATTTTTTGATAATGCTGAGTGACAGGGAAGCCCTGTTCTGCTAATTTTATGGCGGGTTGTAGTACAGTTTTTAATGATAGAATGCCATACTTTTCAGATAAGTGTACCATGGCAGCCACTGTACCCGGGATGCCGGCAGCCAGAGCGCCATCCACTGAACTTTTTGCTATATAGGCACCATTCTGATCAAGATAGAGATCTCTATGCGCCAGAGCAGGTGCTGTTTCTCTGCCGTCAATTATAATGGTTTTATTCTTTTTCTGCTCATGGAGCAGCCAAAAACCACCGCCGCCAAGACCGGAACTGTATGGCTCAACTACAGCCAGTGCTGCTGTAACTGCAATAGCTGCATCAAAGGCATTACCGCCCTGTAATAAAATTTGTTTACCTGCCTGTGTGGCTAGTGGGTGAGCACTTGCTACCGCCGCCTGTGCTGGTATTTTTGTCTCTGTTGGTATTGCATAAATTGCATGACTATAAGTCCATATGAATAAGATAAAAAAAAGTGTGTTTCGTTTCATGATTATTTCCCCAGAATTGTTTTCATAATACCACGCACAATCTGTCTTCCTAAAGAGCTGCCCAGGGATCGTAGTACACTCTTGGTCACAGCTTCTGCATAACTCTGACGACTGGATGAACGCTTTTTAGGAGCAGATGCTCTTACAGGCGGAAGCGGTGCTGATTTTTTTTCTTCGGCTGCCCGTTGCTTTAATATTTCATAGGCAGATTCTCTATCCACTTTTTCATCATAACGTCCCTTAAGGGGAGATCGGTTTATAATTTCATGGCGTTCTGCATCATTGAGCGGACCGATTCTGGAACCGGGAGGAGTAATTAATATTCTTTCTACCGGAGTTGGGGCACCATCTTCAGCTAAAACTGAAACCAATGCCTCACCTGTTTTTAATTCAGTAATTGCTGTTCGGGTATCAATTAGAGGGTTTTCTCTAAAGGTGTCAGCCACCATTTTAACCATCTTCTTATCTTTTGGGGTGAAAGCTCTTAAGGCATGCTGAATTTTGGTACCCAGTTGTCCCATAATATCTTCCGGGATATCCAACGGACTCTGGCTGATAAAATAGACACCAACCCCCTTGGATCGGATCAGTCTGACCACTTGTTCAATTTTATCCACCAGTGAACGGGGAGCCCGATCAAATAATAAATGAGCTTCATCAAAAAACAACACCAGTTTGGGTTTTTCAGCATCCCCGACTTCAGGCAGCTGTTCATAAAGCTCCGCCAGCAGCCAGATTAGAAATGAGGCATACACACGAGGTGCATTATTGATTAAACTGGTGACATCCAGAATACTGATCACACCACGACCGGAAAAATCTGTGATCATTAAATCATTAAGCTTTAGTGCGGGTTCAGCAAATAAATTTTCAGCACCCTGCTGTTCAAGAATTAATAAACGGCGCTGAATTGCCCCAACACTGGAATGACTGATATTACCATAATCTGCAGAAAGGGTTTTTGAGTTCCCCACCATCCAGCTCAGCATACTGCGTAAATCTTTTAGATCCAGTAACAGCATACCATTATCATCAGCAATAGCAAAAGCAGCGTAAAGAATACCACTTTGTACTTCATTGAGTTCCAATAAGCTGGATAATAGTAAAGGTCCCATCTCTGAAATAGTTGTATGAACCGGGTGTCCCAGTTTTGCCAGGATATCCCAGAACAGACAGGGATTCGCATGATGAGTAAATTGTTCAATTTTTATCTTGTCAATGCGCGATTGTATTTTTTTATGGGCTTGCCCTGCTGTGGCCAGACCGGATAAATCCCCTTTTACATCAGCAAGAAATACCGGCACCCCAATTTTTGAAAATCCTTCTGCTAATACTTGTAAAGTGACAGTTTTACCAGTACCGGTTGCACCGGCAATCATGCCGTGGCGGTTTGCTGTTTTAGCAGAAAAATGTACCTGTGTACGGGCATTTCCACCGATTAAAAATTGAATACTCATTATATAATCCTAGTTTATTCTGCAGTGTTTTTTAATATACAAGGTTTACTACTATAATAGTAGATGAAGACCTATAATATACCTAAACTAAATGAAATCCAGTATTCCCAGGTATGATTTTAAATTTCGGATTAAAATTTTATAATATTATATGAGCCAGAATTCCTCCATCATTTCCTGTCATGACTGTGGCTTATTACAGAAGATAAGTCATATGCCTGAAGACGGGGCGGCAGCCTGTTGTCGCTGTGATGCAACATTACGCAAGCATGAGCGTATTAAGCCGGCTGACAGCATTGAACATACACTGGCTCTGGTCATTGCGGCACTGGTTTTATTTTGTATTGCCAATATATTTCCAATTATTCAGGTGCAGGCTGATGGTCATGAAATGCAGGCTACACTGTTTGCCTGTGTTGAATATTTGTTTGGCAATGATATGATACTTTTAAGTGGTCTGGTTTTTTTGACCAGTATCGGAGCGCCGCTATTGCAGTTGACAGGTTTATTATACGTCCTGCTGCCGGTCAATTTTAAGCGAATTCCTCCCCATGCACCTGAGGTGTATCGTTTAGTACGTATTATTACTTCCTGGAGTATGCTGGAAGTTCTGATGCTGGGGATTTTAGTCTCCATTGTCAAATTAGCTGGTATGGCAACGGTCATTCCAGGTATTGCTTTATGGACTTTTGGCTTATTAATTTTTTTTATTGCCGCTATCTTAAATGACCTGGACACAGAAATGCTTTGGGAACAGATTAGTCCCAAGACTCATGACCAGGTAATGCAAAAGTTTGATACTGATAAGTACTTGACGAATTGTCATAACTGTAATCTTCTGTGTACGGTCACTGCTCAACATGAATCACTCTGCCCCCGCTGTAAATCAGTCATACATTATAGAAAACCTGAGAGCCTGACCCGTTGTACAGCCTTAGTCATTGCAGCACTGGTGTTGTATATTCCTGCGAATCTATTACCGGTGATGGTGATTACCACTCTGGGTAAAAGTGAGGGCGATACTATTCTCAGCGGGGTTATTTATTTGGCAACCTATGGGGATCTGCCCCTGGCAATTATCCTTTTTATTGCCAGTATTCTGGTGCCCAGTATTAAATTAATGATTCTAATCATATTGTTATTGAGTACTTATTTTAAATCACAATGGCGTATGAAAGAAAGAACAGGCCTGTATCGATTGACTGAGTTTATTGGGCGCTGGTCTATGGTGGATGTTTTTGTTGCAACACTAATGGCGGCATTAATCCAGATACAGGGGCTGATAGTCATAGAAGTTGGTTTTGGTGCAGTGGCTTTTGGTGCTGTAGTGGTAATAACTATGTTTGCTGCAATGGCATTTGATCCCCGCTTAATTTGGGATAATATGGAGAAAGTTAATGGGTGAAGCGGTACAGAATGAACAATTGAATCATTTACCAGAGAGTAAAATGAAACCCCGCTCAAAAATTTCCATTGTCTGGCTGGTGCCTCTTGTCGCCATTATAATTGGCTTATGGTTGGGCTACAAAGCCTGGTCTGAAATGGGATCTGAGATCATGATTACTTTTTTGACTGCAGAAGGCCTGGAAGCTGGTAAAACAAAAATAAAATATAAGGATGTTGAAATTGGCAAGGTAAAAAAAATTCAGGTGAGTCGTGACTCGAAAGAGGTAGTAGTAACGGCTGAAATGATTAAAGATGCTGAGCATTTTCTAACTGAAAATAGTCGTTTTTGGGTGGTTAGGGCGCGCATTAGTGCTAGTGGTGCCACGGGGCTGGGTACTTTATTATCCGGTGCTTATATCAGCATTGATCCCGGCCTGAAAGGAAAGTCAGCATACCAGTTTTCCGGTTTAGAGATTCCGCCGGTGATTACCGGAAATATACCGGGTCGGCGTTTTGTGCTGCAAACAAAGTATCTGGGATCAATAGATAAAGATGTACCGGTATATTATCGAAAGTTCAAAGTGGGAAGAGTTGAAGATGTGGCTATTGATGAGGATGGACAATCGGTGACTATTAATGTTTTTATCAGTGCGCCTTATGATCAATGGATCAATACCAGCACAAATTTCTGGAATGCCAGCGGCATTGATTTTTCATTGAATGCCAGTGGTGTTAATGTCAATACAGAATCTCTTGTTTCAATATTAATTGGTGGAATTGCATTTGATTCCAGTGAATTAAGTACGCAGGATAATGAGCTGGAGAATAATGCAAAGTTTGAATTATATAAGAGTCAGGCTGATTCATTGAAAGTAGATCATAGCAAAGGTAATAAATTTGTTATTCATTTTTCTGAGTCTGTACGCGGTCTGACAGTGGGTGCTCCGGTAGAATTCAGAGGGATACAAGTAGGTGAAGTGTCCGATATCCAGCTATTATTTGATGAAGTTAATCAAATAATAAATATTCCGGTAACACTTTCGTTTAATACCAGTAGAATTGCATTTAAGGGAGGAGAGCGGGCACAAGATGAATTTTCTGATAATCGTCACTATCAACTTGAGAAACTGATCAAACGGGGCTTGAGAGCGCAACTGGAAACAGGGAATCTCCTCACTGGTCAAATGTATATTGCTCTTGATTTTTTCCCGGAAACAGCCCCTTTTGTTATAGACTGGAATTCTGATATACCAGAACTTCCATCTATTCCCGGAACAATCGGCAGAGTAAAAAATAATATCAGCAGTATTTTGCAAAAAGTAGATGCAATGATGACTCAGGCAGAGGAACTCAGTTATAAGCTCAATCAGAATATGGAGCCTGAATTATCAGCCACTTTGCAGCAGGTTAATGCGATGATGCTTCAGATTAAAGAACTTAGCTACAAGTTGAATCATAAGCTGGAGCCTGAATTAACAGGTACCATAAAACAGGCTGAAAGTACGCTGGTGACCATACAGGATACTTTAAAAAGTGATTCAGTGCTGCAGCAGGATTTACATATTGCATTACGTGAATTTACCAAGGCTGCCCGCTCAATCAGAAGTCTGGCAGATTATGTGGAAAAACATCCGGAATCTTTATTGAAAGGAAAAAAAGGCAGGTAATATGAATACACAGAAACTCTCATCAAACATAAACTTTCCCGCAGCCTTATTTGCAGATAAAGATGTTTGCAAAACGACAGTGGGCAAGTTTATTGGCCGAGGGCTCATATCTATATCCCTTATTTTAGTCAGCTTCTTATTGTCAGGTTGCGGCACTTCCCCTAAGGCGCAGATTTTTATTTTAAACACAATTGACAGGGAAGCTTTAGTACAAATAGTAGAGGTTCAAAATATTGTGGTTAAAGTGGATCCTGTTTCTATTCCTGATACTCTGGATCAAGCACCGATTGTGACCCGGACAGGCTCCAATACATTGCTTGCAGATGAATTTCATCGTTGGAGTGGTGATTTTCAAAGTGATATACTGCGCACTCTGGGAGAGAATATTTCAATATTACTACCGACCAAGCAGATTGTTTTAGGTCATGAAACAGTTCTCTTACCGGTTGATTTTCTAGTGATTATTAATATACGGGAGTTTGACGGGATATTAGGAGGAGTGGTGACTTTGAATGCTGACTGGATAGTAGCCGGTCAAAATAAAGCAAAAAAAATAACTTCAAAAAAATCAGTATTTCAGGAAAAGATGAATGGCATTGCCTATCAGGACTATGTTGCAACACAAAGTCGCTTATTAGCCAGACTGAGTGAAGAAATTGCTGATGAAATCAGAAAGCAACTAAAATAAAGTGTCTTGAAAAATGGCATTGATTGCGTGCTATCCTTTTTTAAAGAATTAAAAGCGGCTTTTAAGATAATTTAATTATTATCGCAGACACTATAAAAAATAAATTCCTATAGAAAGAAACACCGAGTCTACGGTCATGTCCGGTTTATCACAGAACACAATACTACAAAGCACTTTTACGTCATATTCCTTCACTTAGGGCGTGAAGAGCAATAGCAATAGCCAAAAATCTCCAAAAGAGATATTTGTGACAACGCCTGATTAATGATTTATGCTAAAAAATATCCCATTGAAGATGCGTAGTCACCCTTTATTTCAGTCAGAAGTCTGGATAATGTTATTGACTCTTCATGCCAAACTGCTGTCGTTAGATAGCATTGTAGGGAAAATTCTCTCCATAGCAGTCATTAATGAACCCATAATGGATTATAGAGGTTATTGATTAGTCAGGATCTCAGCGTTAACGGTCTTTTAGATTTCACTAATATTGAAGAACAATATACTCTTCATGACCTAAAGCACTAACTGGAGGTTTACCTTAGTTCCTGATTTTATTTCCAGAAACCTGCCATTCATAATTGTTGAGGCAAACGAGAAGAGAACAAAATACTAATATGGTATTCAGTGGCTTGCTCACTGGAATACTTGGTTAATAGCCAAAGATGATTACATAGAGCTTATTAACTGACTAAGGTATGCGGAAATATAGGCAGCAAAATAAGAATCTGAGGGTA
>JAHXIV010000006.1:99577-116205 GCA_025655455.1 gamma proteobacterium symbiont of Taylorina sp. | reverse complement strand
CAATGACACTTTATGGAACAAGAGATAAAAACAAGAAAAACACAGGAAAGTTGTGTCTAAAACTTGACAGGTTAATACATATCAGGAGCTTTCCTTCGCGACGACTTCTATTCTCGGACAAGCTCCTAGGAGCCTGTCCGAGAATGGACACCGTATAGCAAAGGAAATCTGTTTTGAGTCAGTTTTTTTCATAATCTGAGGCGAATATAGGTATATTTAATGAAAATTATGGAGAAAAATGGCCAAAATCAGGTTTTCTTTGGTAGGATTTCTATTCTCGGGCAGGCTCCTAGACCTGTAGATTAAATGAGCTTCCTGATACAGGACTTGTTAATAGCTCTGAACTAGCATTATAACTGACTGCTTGTGGTACAACTGCCGGCTGTGTTGCTACATCAGCAGGTTCAGGCGAAGTATTCTTAGTGGCTAAGTCTGCAGAGTTTTTTGAGGGATTCTCCCCTTTTCCCAGACTATTATAAAGATCTGAACCAATATCATCCAGATTTTTCCTCTTTTCAGACAGATTTTCAGCCTGAGACAGATCTACTTGCCTGGACAAAAGCTGATTATTTTTAGTCAGTTCCAGATTTTCTTCTGTTAATAATCTGTTTTCAGTATTTAAACTGGTATTCTCACTTTTCAGGGAACGATTAGCGGAGTTAAGATTCTTTTCTTTCTGCGTAGGCACATTGGCATCAACTGCCTGACGTCCCAACCTTTCGCTGGCTAAAAAAAGACTATTAAAACCTGTAGATTCTATATTTGTAATAGCCATCACCCTATCCCATCAAGTTTTACACCTGTTTAATGCCCACTTATATCATTAACATCAACTAAAATAAACAGAATTTTTTCAAAACCTATAAAAAGGCTAGCACGGATTTATAAATAAAACTGTGAACTGGATCACAAAAATCAGAAACTATTATCAATGAACTACATTCCATAACCATGCAGCTCCCCGTACACCACTGGAGTCACCATGTTTGGCCTGAACTAATTGCGTGCTGACCTGATCTGAAAAAACATATTGCTGCCAGATTTTCGGGACATTTTCATATAAACATTCAATATTTGATAATCCGCCTGCCAATACAATCACATCCGGATCCAAAATATTGATCACACCCGCTAATCCTCTTGCCAGCCAGTCTTCATATTGATGCATAAATTGTTCAGCAGATTGATTTCCGCGACCAGCTAGTAAAACAATCTCTTCTACTGATTCCGCTAATCCCCCTGATTGATTAAAACGATTAAGCATACCGGTTCCACTTAAAAAAGTTTCCAGACAATCTGACTGACCACAATAACATGGCAAAATGAGACCATCATGTTTAGTTCGCCAGGGCATAGGATTATGTCCCCATTCACCGGAAATTGCATTGATGCCGGTGATGACCTGCTGATTGATAGCAATACCTCCCCCCACTCCAGTCCCAAGAATTACGGCAAACACAACGGAGCATCCTGCTGCCGCGCCATCAGTTGCTTCTGAAACTGCCAGACAGTTTGCATCATTATTAATACGGATAGTCTGTCCTAACCGTTTTTCCAGGTCTGTCTGAAAAGGCTGTCCAATAAGACATACTGAATTGGCATTTTTAACCCGGCCTGTTTTAAGTGAAATAGCACCGGGAATACCAATTCCAATGCTATATTCTGTACCTGCGCTCACTAATGATTGTTTCTCGAGATAATTTTTTGTCTGTTGAGTCAATTGAACGATGACTTGCAATGTTTTTAAATAGTCCCCCTGCGGCGTCTCTTTTCTATGCCTAAAAAGCACCTGCCCGGTATTATCCAGGGCAATAATTTCAACTTTTGTTCCCCCTAAATCAATTCCAAGTCTTATCATAATATCTCATTTTTTTGAGTGTTTTTAAAAATGTCATTTTTGTTCAATATTTTAATCCATGAAGATGGCAGCATTGAAAGACAATTTGCTGACGCTTCAAATTCAATAACACAAGCATCACGTTTTAAAAGTAAGTTGTAAAAAATATAGCAATGAACATTTTTTTATTCAAAATACTTATGGTGCAGGTTAATAAGGTGACACAGGAATAGTTCTAATGATTGATCCGCTGATGGTTCCTAGGCAATTTGACGTCTGTCTATGCGTTTTTTACCGCTGCGCCTATCCATTTTTTGTAGAATCAGGGAGAGTTCCAGACGATTTTTAACCATCGCTTTTTGATAAATTGCACTCAAATGTGCTTTAACCGTTCTTTCTGTAATATTCAGTTCTTCTGCAATGAGTTTATTTTGTTTGCCTAATAATACTTTTTGAGCAATTTGCTGTTCTCTGATGGTTAGTTTTTGAAAAATACTTCTGGAATGTGAGGCTTCATCACTTTCTTCTTCTGTTTCTTCAACTGCAACATTCCTTTTTAGATAATTCAGAATATAGTTTATCAGGACTTCTCCTAACCAGATTTCACCCTTATTGACCACATCAATTGCCATTAATAATTTTTCTTTAGATGAATATGTATTGGCAAAGCCTTTGATACCAAACCCCAGCATACGAATACCCTTAACAGATTCAGGGGTATTGGACAGGGCAATAATAAGCACATTTTCGTAATGACGCTGCTGAAAGTTTTTTAACCACTCTTCTTCACCTTCCCTATTAGAGAGGTGATAAAGCAGCACAGATTTTTTAAGCTGCATTGTCAGACTATTATCCAGTTCCACATTATTATTGTAGCTGTCTATAGAAGTGTACGCTGGAAAGAGCATCTCTTTCCAGCGTATTAAAACATCATTGTTAGCACTGTATAAAATAACGTCCATAATCACCTCAAATGTAATTCCTTTCATTATAACGGCTAGTATCGATAAAGTGGTATATTTCCTTTAAATCCCTTCCTCTAAACCACAAAATCAAGGATAATATTCCTTTTCGTATTGTCTACAGGAATGATTAATGAAATTTACAATTGATGAATTTCGACGTTGGGAAAATAAAAAAGTCACTCTATTAGGAATGTCAGGCGTGGGTAAAACATACCTGTCCACATTACTGAGAGATTCTCAATGGTTTCATTATTCCGGAGATTATCGTATTGGCACTCGCTACCTCGATGAGCCAATCATGGATATGATTAAACAACAGGCTATGCAAGTCCCGTTTTTAAAAGAATTACTACGCAATGACTGGATATCCATCAAAAATAATATCAAAGTTCATGATTTAGGACCTGTATTGAGCTATGTTGGAAAATTAGGCAATCCTGAATTAGGCGGAGTTGAGCTGGAAGATTTTATACAAAGACAAGCTCTCTATCGTGAAGGGGAAATTGCAGCCATGCACGATGTGCCCGGTTTTATAAAAAAAGCTCAGGATATTTATGGTTATCAGCACTTGGTCAATGATGTCGGTGGCAGTCTTTGTGAACTCAATGATCCTCAGGTTATTGATACTTTAGTAGAACATACTCTGATCCTTTATATTCAGGTTACAGATAAAGAAGAAGAAAACAAGCTGATTGAACGTGCACAAAGCGCACCTAAACCCTTATATTATCGTGCTGAATTCCTGCAACGACAATTAGAAGTCTATTTACAGGAAAATAATCTGCAATATGCAGCACAAATGGTACCTGATGAATTTACACGCTGGATATTTCCCAGATTATTTCATTCCAGAATTCCACGTTACGAAGCGATTGCAAAACCTCATGGTTATACGGTGACTTCACAGGAAGTTTCACAAGTACGTGATCAGAATGATTTTTTACAATTATTAGAAACAGCCATTGCCAGGGCATAATAAGCGGAGTTAAAGTTACAATGCCATTAGTTGCCCATAACCAGTTACCTTCATTTAATCGTTTACGCGATGAAGGCATCAAAGTCCTCACACCCACGACGGCTCAAAATCAGGACATTCGTGAACTGCATATCGGCTTATTAAATATGATGCCTGATGCAGCATTAGCTGCAACGGAAAGACAATTCTTTCGTCTGATTGGTGAAAGCAATCCCATTGCCCAGTTTTATGTTCATCCCTTTACTCTGGATGAAATTCACCGTTCAGATAAAGCCAGAGATTATATTAAACAACATTATGAAACTTTTGCTGAAATACAATCCATGGGACTGGATGCTTTGATTGTCACAGGAGCCAATGTAACAAGTTCTGAACTATCCAGTCAGGATTTTTGGCAGCCATTAATAAAGGTGTTTGACTGGTCCTGGGACAATGTCACTTCCACGCTCTGTTCCTGTCTGGCCACTCATGCAGTCATGGAGTTTCGTTATCATCAACGGCGTACGCTGCAAACCAGTAAAGTATGGGGCATAATGTCCCATCATGTTATTAATAACCAGCATCCTCTGATCAATGATACCAATACGCGCTTTGATGTCCCGCATTCACGCTGGAATGCAGTGTCTCGTGAGCAGTTTGAAGATGAAGGGTTAAGGGTATTAGTCGAGTCTGATTCCAGGATGGTGCATTTAGCCACCAGCCCTGATGGTTTTCGTAATATATTTTTTCAGGGACACCCTGAATATGATACGATTTCATTATTAAAAGAATACAAGCGTGAAGTCATGCTTTACTTAGATAAAAAAATTAAACACTATCCTCCTTTTCCTATTAATTATCTGGGGACTTTTGACAAAGCTCTTTTAAACGAGTATCGATTTAGGTGTGAACAAAGTCAGAATAAGACAGAGGATAATTTCATGTTTAACCATAGCTTACCTGAATTTCCTGAATCTTTAATCAGCCATAAGCTGGATAATACCTGGCATGATACTGCGGTTGAGGTGGTGGGTAACTGGATTGGACTTATCTATCAAATCACTCATAACGATAGACATTTACCCTTTATGGACGGTATTAATCCAGATAACCCTTTGGAAATATAATGTCTGTATTGAAAATAAAGACGGTCTGCATTTCAATCTTTTTTCCATACTTAATTTTTTTGAGCAATATTGTACCAGCAGATACAATTCGAGTGGCCAGTGCCAGCAATTTTACTGCAACGATTAAAGTCATTGCACATCAATTTGAAAAAGAAAGCGGTCATCAAGTTACTATTATTTCTGGTTCCAGCGGCAAACACTATGCACAAATAAAAAATGGCGCACCCTTTGATGCTTTTTTTTCAGCCGATAGTAAACGTGCAGAACTTTTAGATAAAGAAAAAATAGCCATTCCAGGCAGTCGTTTTATTTATGCCGTGGGAAAAGTGGTGTTATGGAGTCCAAAAAAAAATTATGTTGATAAAAAAGCTCAGATTCTGACTCAGGGAAAATTTCGCTATTTAGCCATTGCCAATCCAAAGCTGGCACCCTATGGTCTGGCCGCACAGGAAATTTTAAAGACATTCAAGCTTTGGGACAAATTACGTTCACGCATGGTTCGTGGAGAAAATATTGGCCAGACTTTTCAGTTTGTTAAAAGCACCAATGCCGCGCTGGGCTTTGTTGCCCTTTCTCAGATCAAACGTCCCAATCAAAGCATTGAAGGCTCCTACTGGAGAGTACCGCAATCACTCTACACACCGATATTACAACAGGCAGTGTTACTAAAAGAAAGTGAGGCAGGACACCTCTTTTTAGCTTATATGAAAAGCAGGAAAGCACAGCAAATCATACAAGATTTTGGCTATGATGTTACAGAAGGCCTAGCCTATGCTCAGTGAATCTGATTTAGCCGCATTAATTATTACTCTGAAACTGGCCAGCATCACTACCCTGCTGTTACTTCTGATAGGCACACCGATTGCCTGGTGGTTATCACAAAGTCGCTCACGTTTTAAATTTTTATTTGAAGCAATTATTGCTCTCCCTCTGGTTTTACCCCCCACAGTTCTGGGTTTTTATTTATTAGTTGCCCTGGGTCCTAATGGACCTATCGGTGGTTTAATGCAATCCCTAGGTGGTCAATCACTTGCTTTTACCTTCTCGGGTTTAGTTCTTGGCTCTATGATTTATTCAATGCCCTTTGTTATTCAACCCCTGCAAAGTGCCTTTACTGCCATTGGAAAACGACCGATGGAAGTGGCAGCAACATTGAGGGCATCCCCACTGGATCGCTTCTTTAGCATTGCAGTCCCTCTTGCCAGGCCGGGGTTTTTAACAGCTTCAGTATTAGGCTTTGCTCATACAGTAGGAGAATTTGGTGTGGTATTGATGATTGGTGGTAATATTCCCGGCGAAACACAGGTACTTTCAATCGCAATTTATGATCACGTTGAAATACTGGAATATAATCAGGCTCACTGGCTTTCAGGAGGGCTGCTATTACTTTCTTTTCTGATGTTACTCAGTGTCTATGCTCTGAATCGTCGTTTTTCTATCACTGATAGGTGTTAGAATATGACTATTGAAGTACGTTATACGATAAAACGTCAGGATTTTATTCTCGATGTTGATTTTAAAATTCCCAGTCAGGGCATCACGGCGATATTTGGTCAATCAGGCTGCGGTAAAACCACTCTGCTGCGTATCATTGCAGGCCTGGAATCCTGCCAGACCGGTTTTTTAAAGGTCGGTGACATGCTCTGGCAGGATGAACAATTTTTAGTTCCTCCTCACCAGCGCTCCATCGGTTATGTCTTTCAGGAAGCCAGCTTATTTGCCCATCTCAATGTTCAAAAAAATCTTGAATATGGTCTTAGAAGGATCAATAAAAAAGATTATAAGGTATCATTGCAGCAGGCTATAGATTTATTAGGTATTAGACCTTTATTACAGCGTAAAATCCATCAACTCTCAGGTGGTGAACAACAACGTGTCGCCATTGCCAGAGCTCTGGCAACCAGTCCTAAGCTATTACTTATGGATGAGCCGCTTTCTGCTCTGGATTTGAAACGCAAACATGAAATTATGCCCTATCTTGAATCTTTACATGACGAGCTTAGTATACCCATTATTTATGTCAGTCATGCACCGGGAGAAATTGCCCGTCTGGCTGATCATCTTATTTTAATGGATGCTGGCAAAATCATAGATTCAGGTTCGGTCAGTGAACTATTTACCCGGCTCGATCTCCCTCTGGCACATGGAGATAAAGCATCTGCCCTGATTCATGCTCAGGTGAGTGGACATGATATGGAGTTTAATTTAACCTATCTGGATTTCCCCGGAGGTCGTTTTACAGTTTCCTATAAACCCATTGAAATTAACCATCCAGTACGATTACGCGTCATTGCACGGGATGTCAGCTTGACGCTTGAACATCAGTCACAAACCAGCATACTCAATATCTTCCCTGCAGTCATTGCAGAGATTCTGCCCGAAAATGATTCACAACTGA
Source organism: gamma proteobacterium symbiont of Taylorina sp. (assembly GCA_025655455.1). Classification (GTDB taxonomy): domain Bacteria; phylum Pseudomonadota; class Gammaproteobacteria; order GRL18; family GRL18; genus GRL18. The sequence goes on along the minus strand of JAHXIV010000006.1, from coordinate 108,923 downwards.
TGATACGCCTATCATTAAATAGTGTTTTCCTACTTTGTCGCCTGACAAAAAAATCAGCCTCATTACTGGATTTATCTGTAGGAAAAGCTGTTTATGCCCAGGTAAAAACAGTCGCATTACTTTTATAAATTATTTTTTATAACCAATTCAATGCTTTTCACAGTTCTTTTTGTTATACTTTACTAAATAACTAGGTTATTAGTTTTATGTTAGAGAAAAGAGAGAGACTATTTAAATATGAGCACAAAAATATATCATAATCCACGTTGTTCTAAGTCACGCCAGACACTTGAATTATTAAAGAACAATAATGTCCAGCCTGAAATTATTGAATATTTAAAAACTCCGCCTAATGCAGATGAACTGAAAGAAATATTAACAGCACTGAATATGAAACCAAGAGATTTGATGCGTAAGAAAGAAGCTGAATATAAGGAAAATAATTTAGCAGATGAATCTCTCAGCGAAGCACAATTAATCAATGCCATGATCCAATTCCCAAAGTTGATAGAGCGCCCTATTGTTGTCACCAGTGACAATAAGTTTGCATTGGGCCGACCTCCGGAAAATGTCTTAGAAATTATTTAAAGGAATGAAAAAGAAAATGAGTACTAAAGTTGTAGAAGAAAAAAGTTTACCGGATGATACGAATATTGCTATATTGGCAGAATCACTCTTTCTTGCCAACTTGTTATTAATTCCTGTCATACCATTTGTAGTGCTTTTTTCCTTATATCGCAAGCATAAACTAACTATAAAGTCCGGGCAGGAATCGCTTGCCTATAATCATATCAGACAAACATTTATTGCCAGCATACTGGCAGGAGTTTTAATCGTCTGTGTGGTTGGCGTCTTTTATTTCTTGAGTAATATCAGTGCTGCTGTTACCTGGACCATTATCATCACTTATTTTACCTGTGTGCACAGTTTATTTGTAATGTACGGGATATATGGACTGGCAAAAGCCATGGGTGGTCAGCCTGTTAAATTTCCACTTATTGCATAGCAATCATAGTTTAACCTAACCCATTTTCATTAAGAAACTAAAAAATCCAGAATCTCTTTTTCTATATCCTGTTTATCAATAATTGTATTGTGTGCAATCTCTTTATCAAACAATCCTTTAATCATGTCCGGGATAGCAATATTGGCTTCCTTGGCTATTGCTTGCAGAGCATCAATATCGCTAGTACCCTGTTCACCGGTGAGCGCATTGGCTATCGTGGGGGAGAATTTAGTCCATTCAGCCGTTGAATAAGCAATCGTTTTTAATGATTTTTCCCTGCAGGTATCGTAAGCTTTAAAGCAGGTAGCGGTATGAGGATCCATTAAATAGCCCTTTGCAAAGGCATCTTTAATATATTGTTTAGCTTCATCATCATTACAGAAATCTGCTGTAAACACTTGTTGCAATCGGGAAAGTTCATCAGCATTCAATTCATAATAATGATCATTATCTAATTGAAACATCAGTTCTTTAGTCCGTTCAGCACCGAATAGATCATATAAAATCCGTTCAACATTAGAAGATTTTAAAATATCCATTGCCGGTGAACTGGTTGAAATGACAGATTTTCCACGAATATCATATTTTCCTGTCTGGATTAACTGTGTCAGGACATTATTATCATTGGATGCAATCAGCAGTTTCTCCACCGGCAGCCCCATGCGCATAGCATAATAACCACCTAAAGCATTACCAAAGTTGCCGCTGGGTACATCAAGATACACTTTATCACCCAGATTGATTGCATTTTGACGAACCAGTTCCAAATAACTATAAATATGATAAATCAGCTGAAAAATAATACGCCCAAAATTCACAGAGTTAGCAGCAGAAAGGTGGATATTCTTTTCTTTTAGTTTGGCCTTAAACGCACTGGATGCCAATAAACGCTTCAAAGCACTCTGCGCATCATCAAAATCACCATGAATACCAATCACTTTTAAATTTTTTGCTTCTTCCGTCACCATCTGCAATCGCTGTACATCAGACGTACCTCCATCAGGGTACAAACAGGCCACCTGAACATGTTCACGATTTTTAAAGGTTTCCAGGGCTGCAGGCCCGGTATCACCACTGGTCGCTGCCATAATCAGATAATTTTCATTGCGTTTTTTAGCCAGAGCAGAGAGTACGACGCCAAATGGCTGTAATGCCATATCCTTAAAAGCTCGTGTGACACCATGATAGAGTTCGCTGACATAAAGATCATCCTTCACCTTAACCAGAGGTACCGGGTTGGATGGATCATCAAAATGATCATAGAGACTCAAAGCTTCATCAATTACACTTTCCTCGATATCAATCTCAAATGCAGACAATACACTTTTTGACAGAACTTTATAATTAGAATCAATATGTCGCTGTAGAAACTTAAAACCTAAATCAGGTAATATTTCAGGCGCATAGATGCCGCCAAAAGAAGCAATGGGAGCCAATATCGCTGATGAAAAACTCACTTTAAGAGGATGATCACCATCATTGCCACGTGTTTCAATAAATTTCATATTTTTAGCCTGAATTGTATTTTTTAATTCGCTTAATTATACCTAAGGATAATAAACTTATGTATAAATTTCTTTAAATTCAACCCAAAATGTTAATCCTTTATCCCGATTTTTAAATACACCAATTTCTCCACCCATCAGTTCAACCAATTGCTTACAAATAGTTAAACCAATACCTGTTCCCTGAACATTTAAATTGGCTCTATTCAATCGATTAAAAGGTTCAAACATATCAGCGAGCAACTCTTCAGGTACTCCATTGCCGGTATCACTGACACTCACTCTTATTTTATTTTGACTGGTCTTTCTACATAAAAAAGTCAGTCTACCATTATCGCTATTATATTTAATTGCATTGGAAGAAAAATTGAGTAATATTTGTTGTAATTTTGTGCGGTCAGCACTGACTTTAAAACAGGTATCATCAATTACTTTATTTTCTAAAGTGATAGATTGCTGCTCTGCCTGGGGTTGAATTAAGGAATAGATCTGGGATATTAATTCTTTTACATCTACGCTTTCAATCTTTAAATCAGCATGCCCTGCTTCAATCTTTGATAAATCAAGCACTTCATTAATGAGATTTAATAAATGCTTACCCGCTTTAATTATTTCACCGACAGATTCTCTCTGATTGCCTGTAATAGGGCTTTTATGATCAAAAATTAATAATTCTGAAAAACCAATCACTGCATTCATTGGTGTTCTGAGTTCATGACTCATGGAAAATTAACCAGATTGATAAACTAATAAGCAAAAAAAATGAAACTAATGTAATAAAAAGAGTTTATGAGAAATATATTAGTCAATAATCAGATCTGAGCTATTCATCCATTTATAATAATACGAGGTACTTGAAAAACTGCTCTTAGCTTCCCCATTTTTCACCAAAAGTAGGCACCACGAGGCAAAGGGAACAAGGGGGTTGCTTTTTTTAAAACTAGCAGTAATTTCAACTTAGACCAAAATTAAACTATAATCCTCTCTAAATTTTAAAAACCAGCCAGTTTAATGATTATTATGCCTAAATTACATTCCCCTATCGAACCTGAATTTGTTAATAAACCTGGAATGAGAAGCTATTGGGGCAGGCTTTACGGCAGTGCTTTCAGCCTTTCTGTGAGCAATCTGGCTCAGCAGTCCGGACAATTTATCATTCTCATTACTTCAGATATGCCGGCAGCTCAGAAATTAAGATATGAATTATCTTTTTTTCTGGCAGATTCTTACCTCACTGATGGATCCACACTGGAAATTCTCACTCTGCCTGACTGGGAAACACTGGCCTATGATCAGTTTTCCCCTCATCAGGATATTATTTCTGAGCGTTTAGCCACATTATATCATCTGCCACGTCTTAAACAGGGTATTTTAATTGTCCCCTTAAATACTCTGATGCATCGTTTAATGCCTCTGGATTATATTAATAAGAATACCCTGATCCTTAATACCGGCATGACACTGGATACCGCTGAATTTCGCCTGGATCTAGAAAAAAGTGGCTATCGCTGTGTTGATAATGTCTATGAACATGGTGAATTTGCTGTGCGGGGCAGTATTATTGATTTATTTCCCATGGGCAGTTCCTTGCCCTATCGCATTGATCTATTTGATGATGAAATTGAGACAATTAAATATTTTAATATTGAAACTCAACGTTCTAGCGGTCAATGTGATGCAATTAATATGATGCCTGCACGTGAATTTCCAATGGATAAAGAAGCCATTGAATTATTTCGGGAACAATACCGTCAACAGCTTGGTGGTGAACTGACTGAAAGCGTCATTTATAACAATATTGGTTTGGGTATTTCTCCTCCGGGTATCGAATATTATCTACCCTTATTTTTTCAGCAAACCACCACCTTATTTGATTATTTACCCAAACAATCTATTATTGTTAATTTTATGGATTTAGAAACTGTGGCTGAGCAGTTTATCAAAGACACTGAGGGACGCTATGAACAGTATCGTCATAATACCTCTCGTCCAATTCTGAACCCGCATCACTTATTTCTTAGAAATGATGAGTTATTTGCCCGCTTAAAAAAATATCCTCGTATTATCAGCCAGAATTTTGAATTTGAAACAAAGGCAGGAGTTTATAATTTTTCCAGTGAAAAACCATCTGCTTTAACCATTGACACAAAAAAAGAAAATGTATTACATACACTGAAAAATTTTTTAAAACAATCAGTTAAGGATAAACGCCGGGTATTATTTTGTGCAGAAACTGCAGGTCGTAAAGAAACTTTGCTGGAATTACTCAAACCGCATAAAATTTATCCTAAAAGCAGTTCCGGCTGGAGTGACTTTCTCAACTCTGATATTCCATTGGGGATTTGTACTGCACCGCTTGATGAGGGTATACAACTAGCTGATATTGCATTAATCTGTGAATCTCAGTTGTACGGTCAGCAGGTTATGCAGCGACGCAGAAGAAAATCAAAGTCGCGTGATAATGATGCTATTATTAATACTTTGGCTGAACTGCAGCTGGGTGCTCCTGTGGTACATGAAGATAATGGTGTTGGTCGTTATTTAGGACTGGAAACAATTATTCTGGGAGATGAAACAACAGAATTTCTAGCACTTGAATATGCAGGTGGTGATAAACTCTACGTACCAGTTGCCTATCTGCATTTGATTAGCCGCTATACCGGTTCTAATCCTGACACAGCACCATTACATAAATTAGGCAGTGGTCAGTGGGAAAAGGCTAAACGCAAGGCTAAGGAAAAGATTCGTGATGTGGCGGCAGAGCTATTGGAAATTTATGCCTTACGCGAAGCTCAGCAGGGTTTTGTCTATCGCTTTAGTCAAAGCGATTACCATACTTTTGCCAGCGGATTTCCCTTCGAAGAAACCCCTGATCAAAAAACAGCCATTGAGGCTGTTTTAGAAGATATGAGCGGATCTAAGCCTATGGATCGTCTGGTTTGTGGTGATGTCGGATTTGGCAAGACAGAAGTAGCAATGCGCGCTGCTTTTATTGCTGTCAACGGCGGTAAACAAGTAGCAATACTAGTACCAACCACCTTACTCAGCCAACAGCATACTGAAAGCTTTCAAAATCGTTTTGCAGAGTGGCCGGTTAAAATAGCCGGTTTATCCCGTTTTCAATCAAAAAAAGAGCAGCAAAGTATTCTTAAAGAGGTCGCTGCCGGCACTATTGATATTGTCATCGGTACCCATAAATTACTACAGCCGGGTATTCAATATAAGCAATTAGGCATGGTCATCATTGATGAAGAGCATCGCTTTGGTGTACGTCAAAAAGATCGTTTTAAACAACTGCGATCCAAAGTAGATATTCTCACTTTAACCGCAACCCCGATTCCCAGAACTTTAAATATGTCATTGTCCGGCATTCGGGATTTTTCCATTATTGCCACACCACCGGCACGGCGCTTATCCATTAAGACCTTTGTACAGCAATGGAATAGTGATACTATCAAAGAAGCCTGCCAGCGTGAAATCATGCGTGGCGGACAGGTATTTGTACTACATAATAATGTTCAGACTATTGATAAAAAAGCCCATGAATTAGCAGAATTAATTCCTGAAGCAAAAGTTGACGTGGCTCATGGTCAAATGAGAGAAAATCAGCTGGAACAGATTATGGCTGACTTTTACCATCAGCGCTTTAATATTTTAGTGTGTACCACTATTATTGAAACCGGTATTGATATCCCAACCGCTAATACCATTATTATCGAGAGAGCCGACCGTTTCGGCCTGGCTCAACTTTATCAACTGCGTGGTCGGGTTGGTCGTTCACATCATAAGGCTTATGCCTATCTCACGGTACCGGGCAGAAAGTCCATGACAGCAGATGCAGTTAAACGACTGGAGGCCATAGAAGCTATTGAGGAATTAGGCGCCGGCTTTACACTGGCGACTCATGATCTGGAGATTCGGGGTTCCGGTGAATTACTGGGTGAGGGTCAAAGCGGCCAGATTCAGGCCATTGGCTTTACACTTTATACAGAATTACTGGAACGTGCTGTAAAATCACTCAAAGAAGGCAAAGATCCGGAAGTCGAAACTGCTTCACATCATGGCACTGAAATTGATATGCATATTCCTGCACTTATTCCTGATGACTATCTACCCGATGTGCATACTCGCTTAGTAATATATAAACGCATCGCCAATGCACAAAATGATGTAGAATTAAAAGATATCCAGGTTGAAATGATTGATCGCTTTGGTTTACTCACTGATCAGATTAAAAATCTGTTTGCCGTTACTTCCCTGAAGCTTAAAGCCACACCATTAGATATTTTAAGTATTGATTTTAGTGAAAATGGCGGACGTATGGTCTTTAGCGATCAGCCGGATATTGATCCGATGAAAATTATCAACCTCATTCAGACCAAATCAGCCTTGTATAAACTGGATGGCAATAGTAAATTAAAATTATTAAAAATAGAAACTGATATTAATAAACAGTTTCAATATTTATCAGGATTATTGGATTACTTAGGATAAAATTACAACTGAACCATAATTGGAGTAGCTCCATGGCTGCAGTGCCAAAAGTAGATATCAATATTGTCAGACAGTTTCAACCCTTTGATTCACTCAATATTGAAAAAGTAAAAGAAATCATTGAAAAGTCTGCGGTGCAGAAATTGCCTGTTGGACGAACTCTTTTTAGCCAGGGGGACAAAGATAAATGGGTCATTTATTTACTATCCGGCACGATTGAACTCAAACAGGCTGATGGCAATATCATTCTTATTGAAGCTGGTACAGACAGTGCCAAACACGCTGTTTCCAATATAATACCACGTCTGGCTAGCGCACAAACTAAAACTGAAATTAGTATTCTTATTATTGACCGGGATCTGCTGGACTTATTACTTAACTGGAATAATTCATCCAGTATTGAGGTATCCGATCTGAATGAAGATGATGAAGACTGGATGACACGTTTTCTGCAATCCAATGCTTTTTTACAATTACCTCCTGCAAATATTCAAGCTTTAATGATGCGCCTGCATGAAGAGCCTTTAACTCAGGGTGATGTGATCATCAAAGAAAATTCCCTTACTGATGATAAATTTTATATTATTCAGCAAGGGATTTGTATCGTCACAAAAACCAATCCTGTCAATGAAAAAGAAGTGACTCTGGCTCATTTACATCAAGGTGACAGCTTTGGTGAAGAAGCATTGATTACCGGAGGGTTCCGGGGAGCCAGTGTCACCATGCAAACTGATGGTGTCATTCTTACGTTGGATAAAAAAGACTTTATTGAACTTTTAGTATCACCTCTGATACATCGCATAAAAATGAAAAATCTGGATAATCTTCTGCTGGATGAGCAATATGAACTCATCGATGTAAGAAATGAAAATGAATATGCCGCTAATAAATTAAATAATGCACAATACAATATTCCTGTCAATCTGATCCGTTCTCAATTAGAAACTCTCAATATTGAAAAACATTATATTATTTATTCCAATCATGAAAATCGTAGTAGTGCCGGGGCTTTTTTATTCATTCAGCAAGGTTATGAATGTTCAATTTTAGAAGAGGGTCTTGGCAAACTGGAATTATCCCTTGATGATCAAATTTTTGATAATATTTCAGAAAAACAATCTGTTATAGAACAAAGTAAACCAATACACAAAAATCAATCAGAAAATTCTTTAGAAAATTTAACTCAGTCATCATCTCAAGCTGGTTCTCAACAAAACCTTTCAACTTCATCAGACAGTAAGTCTTCTGGTGATAATGAAAAAGCACTAGCAGAACAATTATTACTTGCAGAAACAGCTTATAAAGAATCTAAGGAAAAAACCAGACAACACCATGAAATAGAGTTACAAAACAAATCAAAAGAAATTACAGAGGCTCTAAATAAAGAAAAATTTCAAACTGAGCTGACAAATAAAGCAATTAAAGAAGCTGCCCAATTTCATGAGGCAGCCAATAAAGTACTGCATAAGTTAGAACATCAGGAAAAACTTTTTATACAAACAGAAGCAGAATTAGTCAAAGCCAGACAAGAAACACAACAATTAAGAAAGGATTCAAATGCTCATCAACAGGCTGTAATTAATGAGGCTCATGATAAATCTCAACTAGACAAACAACATGCGGAAAAAATTGAGACTGAACGAAAAGCCGCATTAGAGGAAGTGGAGTATCTTAAACATGAGATGAAAGTTACCCATGAATCCCTGTCTCAAGAGTTTGATCAACTCAACAAAAAACAGGAAATTTCTCTACAGGAAAAAATAACTTCTTTGCAGGAAAAAACAGAACAGTTTAAGCAACAGGATCGTCTTAACAAACAAATTCAGCAGGATGATCAACTGGAGATACAGCGTCTTAATAAAGAATTAGCTGTAACACAGCAGGCTCTTGTTAATACTGATGAGCAAAAAAAATCAATAGAAAATTCCCGAAAAGATCTGGAAACAGAGATTCAAAAATTATCAACAGAAAGTCTGGAACATCATCAAAAAATTGGCAATGAAAATCAATCTCTGGCTAAAGAACTACAACAAAACGATGAAGAAAAACAATCTCTAGCTAAAAATTTACAGATACAAGATGAGGATAATCAATCTCTAATCAAAGAATTACAGCAAAAGGATGAAGACAATCAATCTTTAACTAAAGAATTACAGCAAAGAGATGAAGACAATCAATCTTTAACTAAAGAATTACAGCAAAGAGATGAAGATAATCAATCTTTAACTAAAGATTTACAGCAAAAAGATGAAGATAATCAATCTTTAACTAAAGATTTACAGCAAAAAGATGAGGATAATCAATCTTTAACTAAAGATTTACAGCAAAAAGATGAAGATAA
>JAHXIV010000006.1:6904-99477 GCA_025655455.1 gamma proteobacterium symbiont of Taylorina sp. | reverse complement strand
TCAATCTTTAACTAAAGAATTACAGCAAAAAGATGAAGATAATCAATCTTTAACTAAAGATTTACAGCAAAAAGATGAGGATAATCAATCTTTAACTAAAGAATTACAGCAAAGAGATGAAGATAATCAATCTTTAACTAAAGATTTACAGCAAAAAGATGAGGATAATCAATCTTTAACTAAAGAATTACAGCAAAAAGATGAAGATAATCAATCTTTAACTAAAGATTTACAGCAAAAAGATGAGGATAATCAATCTCTATCTAAAGACTTACAGCAAAAAAATAAGGATAATCAATCTCTATCTAAAGACTTGCTGCAAAAGAATGAGGATAATCAATCTCTATCTAAAGACTTACAGCAAAAAGATAAGGATAATCAATCTCTATCTAAAGACTTGCTGCAAAAGAATGAGGATAATCAATCTCTATCTAAAGATTTACAGCAAAAAGATGAGGATAATCAATCTCTATCTAAAGACTTGCAGCAAAAAGATAAGGATAATCAATCTCTATCTAAAGACTTGCAGCAAAAGGAAAGTGATAATTTAAAATATCAACAGGAAATAATAAGTCTGAAAGAACAGCTGATAACATTCAAGCAACAGGCTGTTGATGAACTTGAAGATCTTAAACAACAAAAAGAAGCTTTTGAAAAACAAACGGAAGATAAAAAACAGGCATTTGATAAGCAAATTGAAGCCACAAAACATAAAGCTCTACAGGAAATGGAAGAGCTTAAAAAACAAAAAGATAATATTACAAATCAATTACAAAATAACAGTCCTGTAAAAAAAGAACCTCCTGTTCTACAACCGCTATTTAAAAGCAGAGACAAACCTGATGAAGATGAATTAACAATCGATTATGATTCACTTAATAAGAATTAAATTGTGCTGAATGAACAACTAAAAACAACCATACAAACTGCCTACAGTCGTATTCTGGAAAGTAAGGGGCTAAAGCCCAGATATGGACAACGATTAATGATTGCAGACATTGCCCGAACATTGGGCAATATTGATAAAGCAGATCCTGAGATTCCACATATCTGTACACTTGAAGCAGGGACAGGGACAGGTAAAACCATTGCCTATCTGGTTTCTGCCTTGCCAATTGCAAAAGAACATAAAAAAAAGCTCATAATATCTACGGCAACAATCGCTTTACAGGAACAAATTCTGAATAAAGATCTCCCTGATCTGCAAAAACATAGCGGCTTGAATTTTAGTTTTACCTTAGCCAAAGGTCGTAAGCGCTACGTTTGTTTATATCACCTTAAACGCTATGTGTCTCAGGATCAACAAGCAGAACTCCCCTTATCATTAGAATCTGAACAGGACTTAAACAACCAGCCTTTATATAATAATAAAGATGATATAAAACTGTATAAAACACTGAATCTAGCCTGGGAAAAGAATCAATGGGATGGAGAAATTGATAGTTGGGATGACTTTATACCTCATAGCAGCTGGTCTCCTCTCACCTCGGATCAACACCAGTGCAGTGGAAAACGATGTTCCTATTACAATGAATGTATCTACTATAAAGCTCGTGAAAGAGTTTTCAAGGTTGACTGTATTGTCGTAAATCACGATTTAGTACTCAGTGATTTAAATATGGGCGGTGGCTTTATTTTGCCTGCACCTGATGAAAGTATCTATATTTTCGATGAGGGGCATCACCTGCCCAATAAGGCAATTAACCACTTTAAATTTTCATTTCGTACTAACTCAACCATCAAGTGGCTGGAAACAATCAACACCTCTTTAAAAAGTTTTTCCAGCTCGGCAAAGCCACCAAAAGCTATTTTACAAATTATTCATCAGACACCCGAACAGATAAAAGAAATTTCTGAACAGACCAAACAATTATTGGCTCTACTAAGTCAACTGCAGTTTCCTGAAAATCGATTTTCCAGCTCTGGTAGTTCCATTGCAGATAAGTATGAAAATATTTTGCGTTTTAAGTTTGGCTGTGTTCCGGATGAATTACGCGAACAGTGCTATTTTCTACTCAAGAGTTTTGAAAAATTGTACAATTTGTTACAACATATTACTTCATTTCTTAAAGATATTCTGGATGGTGGCGAAGTCACAGACTTTAAAACAGAGCATGCAGAACAATGGCTGCCTGTATTATCACCAATGCAAAATCGTGTAGAGACAGCATTAAATCTTTTCCAGGACTTCTCTTCTAAAGAGTCATCTATTAATGAAAAGCCTCCCCTTCCTGACCTCTCCCCTAAAAACACAGGGAGAAGGAATTTAGCCACAGATACAGAGTCTGATAATCAACCACCCAATGCGCGATGGCTCAGCAAAACAGATGATAACGAAGGTAAAGATCTGGAATTATCCTGCAGTCCCACTCTGGCTGCTAATTCACTCGAACAAATTCTATGGTCGCAATGCTATGGAGCCATTGTGACCAGCGCAACCATTGCTGCCTTAGGTAGTTTTGATCGTTTTATTCTCAATTCCGGGGTTCCTGGCATTTTTAATATATTACCCAGTCCATTCAATTATCAGGAAAATGTTGAATTTATTGTCCCTGCCATGCATAGCGATGCCACACAGTATCAGGCTCATACTGATGAAGTCATTGAACTATTAGAAAAAATAATTGATCCGGATAAAGGCACCCTGGTTTTATTTTCATCCAAAAAACAAATGAATGATGTAGAGTATGCCCTGTTACTCAGTGATGGGGGTCATCAGCCAGTAAAAAATTGGAAAAGATTATTATTAACTCAGGGGCAAAGAAATAAACAGGTAATTATCAATGATCATAAAAAACAAATAGATAAAGACAAGGGCAGTGTCATTTTAGGACTGGCCAGTTTTGCAGAAGGTATTGATTTACCGGGTAAATATTGTGAACATGTGATTATTGCAAAACTACCTTTTTCAGTCCCTAACGATCCGGTCGATGCTTCTTTAACAGAATGGTTAGAATCTCAGGGGCGTAATGCTTTTATGGAAATATCTGTACCTGATGCTTCCATCAAATTGGTACAGGCCTGCGGCAGATTAATTAGAAAAGAAACCGATCAGGGCAAAATTACTTTACTGGATAAGAGAATTTTTACTAAATTTTATGGTAAAAAAATCCTCAATGCCCTTCCTCCCTATCAACGTCATATCAATGTTTCTATTAATGATGTGTCTTCTCAGCAAGATCAAACTAATTGAGATAAAAAAGTTTTAGCCGATACTTTCAATGGGATATTTCTGACAATATTTCAAGGTTCTTAACCAAACCCGTCTGTACCAGTTTATCTTCCAGTGCTGGAATACCATTAACAGGAAGTGTCTCCTGTCTTTCCAACTACCCTAATTGTTCCATCACTTCATCAGAAAAGTCTGCATTGGAATAAACATTCTGCACATCATCCAGATCTTCCAGCATATCAACCATACGCATCACTTTCTGTGCATCTTCAACACCGAGTTCAACATTTGTGGAGGCCTTCATAGTCACTTCTGCCATTTCGGGATCAAAACCAGCTGCAACCATGGCATCTTTAACATCCATAAAATCATCTGCTGTTGTAGTCACATCAATTGAGTCATCATCATTAGTTTCCACATCTTCAGCACCAGACTCAAGAGCTGCTTCCATAACAGCATCTTCATCACTGCCGGCAGGATAACTCAAAATACCAATTTTACTGAATAAATATGAAACCGAGCCATCCGTACCCAGATTACCACCCGCTTTAGTAAAAGCATGACGCACCTCGGCTACTGTGCGGTTGCGATTATCCGTCAGACAATCCACCATGACCGCCACACCATTAGGGCCGTAGCCTTCATAACGAATTTCATCAAAATTATCACCATCGTTATCACCGGCACCACGTTTAATTGCTCGTTCAACCGTGTCACGCGTCATATTGGCACGTAGAGATTTATCTACAATGGCTCTTAGACGAGGATTGGCATCCACATCACCACCACCCAGTCTGGCAGCCACTGTGATTTCACGAATTAACTTGGTAAATAATTTACCACGTTTAGCATCCTGCCCTTTTTTACGATGCTGAATATTTGCCCATTTACTATGACCCGCCATGACAACCTCTTCCTATCTGTAGTGCGGGAACGGAGTCCCCTGTTTAATTAATCAGTTTGCGTTGTTTCACCTATGATTTCACGCTTTTTTATACCCAGTTCTTTTAATTGATCCGGATTAGCTTCTGAAGGTGCTGATGTCAATAAGCAGGCTGCAGATTGTGTCTTTGGAAATGCCATCACTTCACGAATTGAACTGGAACCGGTCATTAACATCACCAGTCGATCCAGGCCAAAGGCAATACCGGCATGAGGGGGACAACCATATTTCAGTGCATCCAGTAAAAAGCCAAATTTATCCTGAGCTTCCTGATCATCAATTCCCAGTAACTTAAATACTGCTGTCTGCATTTCCTGCTTATGAATACGAACCGAACCACCACCTAATTCTGTACCATTGAGCACCATATCATAGGCAATAGAAAGACTTTCCCCGGGATTATCCAGTAATTCCTGAGAATTATCATTAGCAGGTGATGTAAATGGATGATGCAGCGCTGTCCAGCGTTTTGCACCCTCATCATATTCAAACATCGGGAAGTCAACTATCCACAATGGCTGCCAGCCACGTTTAACTAAACCAAGATCCTGTGCCACTTTAACACGTAGGGCACCCAAGGCCTCATTGACCACTTTAGTCTTATCCGCACCAAAGAAGATTAAATCCCCGTCTTGTGCAGCGGTTCTTTCTAAAATGATATCCAGGGCTTCATCAGGAATAAATTTTACGATAGGAGACTGCAGACCTTCACGTCCTGCCGCCCTCTCGTTCACCTTGATATAAGCCAGCCCCTTAGCACCATAAATTGAAACATATTTAGTATATTGATCAATCAGTTTACGGGTTAATTTTGAACCTTGCGGTATACGCAAGGCAGTCACCCGACTAGCGGGATCTTTGGCCGGACCTGAGAACACTTTAAAATCCACTTCCGTCAGGACATCAGCTACTTCAACCAGCTCCAGATCTATACGCAAGTCCGGTTTATCACTACCATAGCGTTCCATTGCTTCGGCATAGCTCATACGTGGAAATGGGGTAGGTAATTGTTCTTCTAATACTTTGGCAAAAACATTACGCATCATATCTTCCATCATAGACATCAGCTGATCTTCATTCATAAAAGAAGTTTCAATATCAAGCTGAGTAAATTCAGGCTGGCGATCAGCACGTAAATCTTCATCACGGAAACAACGCGTAACCTGATAATAACGATCCAGTCCCGACATCATGAGCAATTGTTTGAATAACTGGGGAGATTGAGGTAAAGCAAAGAACTCACCCTGATGAGTACGGCTGGGTACCAGATAATCTCTTGCACCTTCAGGTGTTGCCTTGGTTAAAATGGGGGTTTCAATATCTAAAAACTTATTATCATCCAGATAATTACGTAATAATCGAGTGATTTTTGAACGAATCATAAGACGCTGCTGCATTTCAGGGCGACGTAGATCAATGTAGCGATAACGCAGGCGATGTTCTTCTGAAACATCATCATCATCTAATTGAAATGGAGGGGTTTCTGAAGCATTTAAAACTGTCAGCTGCAGAGCCAGAATTTCTATCTGTCCGGTGGCCATTTCCGGATTTTCAGTCCCTTCAGGACGTTGACGAACTTTACCTTTTACTTGCAGAACATACTCATTCCGAATACGTTCCGCCTGCATAAACATTTCAGGAATATCAGGGTCAAAAACAATTTGAGTAATTCCTTCACGGTCTCTCAAATCAACAAAAATAACACCACCATGATCCCGACGTCGATGCACCCAACCACTTAAGGTCACTTCCTGATCGATGTTTTCTTCTGTTAATTGCCCGCAATAATGGCTTCGCATACCCTGTTCCTGTTATAAGTCCCACTTTGAAGTAAATCGTTCAAACTGTAACTGAGTTAAAACCGGTAATTTTAAGCCGTATCAGCCAAGACTACAAGAGCCTTTAGCTAAATAAAAAGTTCCTTAAGCAAATTTATCAGGCGCAGCCACAGCTTCCTCCGCCACAGGAACTACTTGAGCTGCTGCTTTTATTACTAGCGCTCTTAGTTTTATTGTTACCTTTAAAGTCAGTTTCATACCAGCCGCTGCCTTTAAGCTGAAAACCAGCGGCTGAAATTAATTTCTTTAATTTTGATTCTTTACAAACAGGACAATCCTTCATCGGATCTTCTGACATTCTTTGTATCAATTCCATTTCATGGCCACAGCCATTACAACGATATTCATAAATTGGCATTTCTTATCCTAATTATTGAGGTACGAATATAATTCCAACACTGAGTAGATCTAATTCTCAACTCTGTCGGCTCTTAATTGTTCTGATTGAAGGTGCATGATATGTTTAATTATTTTATCTTCTTCCGGATCAGTAATATCGCTAAATGCGATTGAGATATTATAAGGACAGTCATTATTTTTTTCATTGCTGACTTTAACAACCTGTCCTGTCAGATGCAGACAGGTTAAATCAGTGGATAAAATCATATCAATGGCCAGCAGCATACCTCTTTTTAATGATTCATCCGTAGAAAAGGACAAACCTCCCGCCCCCAGATTTATTTTTTGACGTGCATGCAAAATGGATTGATCATCTTTAAAAAGGTTCATTTCTGCCAATAGCTCAATCTTGCTATCCAGACTTTTTAAATAACTGGCTATGTCAGCAGATCTTTCACTAATGCGTCCCAGAGTTACTCGCATCTGCAGGTTCATTTGACCAAATAACTCAATCATTTCAAAAGCAGCAGTGACTTTCTTATCCTGTTCAGGAACTATATTTCCTTCCTGAATAATACGATAATTAAAAATGATATCATCATCAATGCGATAATATTGTCGACGTTCATCTATCTGGCTATTTTTATTCATAATATGTTTTTTGCTAACCGTTTCTAAAATTGAATAAAACTGGGTGCTTCTTCCTCATCCACATCCTCTTCTTCAGGAATTATTAAATCGATATTTTCAGGAATAGTCTCTTGATTTTCATTGAACTGTTCAATTGCCTGCTGCACAGGTTCCAGTCCCATTTCCAGATTTAGTTCCAGTTGATCTAACTCTATCTGAGTGTTTGTTTCTTCATTATCCACTGGTTCTTTATTATCCACTGGTTCTTTATTATCCACTGGTTCTTCAGTCACGTCTTCATTGGCTTCAATAGTTAAACCCAAATCAGCCTTGCTTTGTGAAATAATCACCTCAACCCGACGATTAAGCGCCCTATTTTCAGGGGAATCATTTTCCACCAGAGGTCTGGAATCTGCATAGGCCTGGATGCTGAAACGTGATTCATCCATATTATCGTGATAGATAAATTCATGAGTCACTGCAACTGAACGAGCTGATGACAATGCCCAGTTAGAACGAAAACTGGCAGAGTTAATAGGAATATCATCTGTATGTCCGGCAACAACAATATCTCCTGATGTCTTATTCAGTTCTTCAGCTATAATTTCCAGAATTTCAATAAAATCTTCTGTTAAAGTTGCTGTTCCAGGCGGGAAAGAACCTCGATCACGTATACGAATAGTAATATCATTCTCATTCGCTTCAATCTCAATCATTTCGGCATCGACTTCTTCTTGTAAGGAAGCTTTAAGTTGTTCAGCTTTTGCCTGAATGGCCTGTTCCTGCAACTCTTCCATTTTTTCTGTTATTTTACTTAACTCTTTTTCTACTTCTGCTTTTTCTACTTGAATTTTCTGTAATTGTTTTTTCAAACCTTCTGATTCTGCCTGGGCTTCAGACATATTTTCCATTTTATCTTTTAGTTCATTTTCAGCATCTTGTAATCTTTCCAGTTTATCAATTAATTTCATCTCCTGTTGTGTATCGTCACTGGTTTTTTGACGGATTTCATTTATAACTGTAGGTTGAGGGGGGGAAGGGCTGAATTCTTTGGCAACAATATTAACCCCTTTTGGAATTTCAACGGCTTTGATATCACGTTGAACACCAAAGGCCATTTTTACAGAACCGGCAATTTGTTTAAATTTCTGCACATCCATTTCTGCAAAGGAAAGTAATAACACAAAAAAACACATCAAAAGTGACATCAGATCGGCAAAAGTCAAAACCCAGGCAGGAATACCTGCCGGACATTTACATTTTTGTTCTTCTTCCATCTAGAGAACCCATGCCATTTGATGACTGTTCTGGTCATTTTTCATAGATAAATTATGCTTCATCTGGAATTGCACGTTTGCCTTCCGGCAAATAAGTCTGCAGCATATCTCCCATTACTTTCGGATTAATTCCTTCCTGAATTGCACCAATAATTTCCAGAATAAGCGAACGACTCAAACGCTGCTGATCAGCAAAATAAGCCAGTTTATCAGAGACTGGGATACAAAAAGCATTCGCTAATACCGCACCATATAATGTCGTTAACAAAGCAACTGCCATAGAGGGTCCAATGGTTTTGGGATCATCCATATTAGCCAGCATACCCACCAGTCCCACCAGAGTTCCAATCATTCCCATTGCCGGTCCCATATCGGCAATTTTCATAAAGAACTTGGAACCCTGCTCATGACGTTCAACCGCCAGATTAATATCCTTTGATAACATTCGTTGTACAAAATCAGGTTCGTGTCCATCGACACACAGATTAATTCCCTTTTGCAAGAAATCATTGGTAATTTCCTGTCCTTCCAGACCCAGTATTCCCTCTTTTCTGGCAATTGTAGCAAGCTCAATGCCTTTTTCAATCAGTTCATTGGGATCTTCAGCTTTGTTCATAATAGCTTTCATCAATACTTTAAAAGAGCCAATTGTTACAGGCAAGGGAAACATTGCCATGACAGCGAAGGAAGCCCCTCCAAACACCACAATAATAGACGGCACATTAATAAAGAGTATAATACCGCCACTCAATATCATCGCTACGATAATAACGCCAAAGGCTCCTATAATTCCAATAACCGTTGCTATATCCACAAATGATTTACCTTTTATCTATTACCAAGTCTGTATTATAATACTAGTCTTATATATGGCATAAACCTTCAGCCAGTCAGATACATCGACCATTTTTAAAAAAACTTTATTCTAGCACAAAATTGAACAAGTACCCTCAGCAAATTTTATTAGATAAGATCTATGTCAAATAAAAAAACAATATTAATCACAGGATGTTCATCAGGCATTGGCTTATGCTGTGCTCATGAACTGCAGAACAGGGGCTATCAGGTCTTTGCCAGTGTACGCGAGGCCGAAGATGTCGCTATCCTCCAAGCTCAGGGCTTAAATAGCTTACAGCTGGATTTATCTCAGAGTCATTCCATCAATAATGCTGTTGATCAGGTTCTGGAACAAAGCAACGGGCAATTATATGCACTTTTCAATAATGGTGCTTATGGACAACCCGGAGCTGTCGAGGATTTGCGACGCTCCGTTTTGCAGGAACAGTTTGAAGTTAATGTATTTGGCACCCAGGAATTAACCAATCGGGTCATTCCAGTTATGCGGCAGCAGGGTTTTGGGCGTATTATTTATAATGGCTCAGTATTAGGCATTATCTCTCTGCCTTTTCGAGGAGCTTATAATGCTTCTAAATATGCTCTGGAAGGATTAACTGATACATTAAGACTTGAACTTTATGGCAGCGGCATCAATATCTCTATTATTGAACCCGGTCCCATCACCAGTGCATTTCGAAAAAATGCTTATGAGAAATATCAGCAAAATATTAATAAAGAGAATAGTTTCTTTAAAGATAATTATACAGGAATGGAGGCTCGTTTAACCAAACAGGGTTCAGCAGCTCCTTTCACACTACCGCCGGAAGCCGTTTATAAAAAATTACAACATGCGCTGGAGAGTCACAATCCACAGGCACATTATTATGTCACCTTCCCAACCTATTTATTTGCTGCATTAAAAAGGCTCTTACCTGCCAAAGGTATGGATTGGGTGTTACGCAAAGTATCAAAAGAAGAGAGTAAGGACTAAATGCTAAAACTTCAAATTATCCCTGTTACCAACTATGAACAAAACTGCAGTCTGATCTGGTGCGATCAGACAAATCAGGCGGCATTGATTGATCCTGGTGGTGACGTCCCCGTTTTATTATCAACAATAGAAAATAATAAGCTGGATTTAACACAAATATGGCTCACACATGGTCATTTTGATCATATCAGTGGTTGCGAAGAAATTGCCTCAGCTCAAGGTATAAAAATTATTGGCCCTCATCAGGACGATCTATTTTTATTAAACGCTTTGACAGAACAATGTGAAATGTTTGATTTTCCTATAGTCAATCAATTTATCTCCGATCAGTGGTTGAGTGAGGGTGATATTTTAAACCTGGGAAAGGAACAATTTGAGATATTACAAACTCCCGGGCATACACCAGGCCATATTGCCATTATCCACCATGCAACAAAAACTGTCTGGGTCGGAGATGTACTTTTTAAACAATCTATCGGCAGAACAGACTTACCCGGTGGTAATTATGCAGATTTAATTGCTTCCATTAAAAATAAATTATTTACCCTGCCCGATGACTATCAATTTGTACCCGGTCATGGATCTAGCGGCCTAATTAGTGATGAAAAACAGCATAATCCCTTTTTACAGGACAGATTTTAATGATATTACAACAGGGGGCGCAGTCAAATGCTACAAACACTGAATTCAAAAAACACTCAGTTGACACACCATTTGACTGCGATCTAAAACCAGCAAACGCACTTGAAATAAATAACCTTAAAAAAACTTATCACAGTGGTTTTGAAGCCTTAAAAGGTATTAATTTAAGCATTAAACAAGGCGATTTCTTTGCATTATTAGGTCCCAATGGTGCCGGAAAATCCACCATTATCGGTATTGTTTGTTCTCTTATTAATAAAACTTCAGGCGATATCATTATTCAGGGTCATGATCTATTTAAATATCCAAGAGAAGCCAAACAATGTTTAGGGATTGTGCCACAGGAATTTAACTTTAATGTGTTTGAGCCTGTTGAAGAGATCCTGGTCAACCAGGCAGGGTATTATGGCATTGAACGACGTGAGGCATTTAAACGCTCAGAAGTTTTCTTAAAACAGCTGGAATTATGGGATAAGCGTCGAGAAATGGCCAGAGATTTATCCGGAGGAATGAAACGCCGTTTAATGATTGCCCGCGCCCTGATGCATCACCCTGAAATATTAATCCTTGATGAACCCACTGCCGGTGTTGATATTGAAATCAGACGTACAATGTGGTCTTTTTTACAAAAACTTAACAAAGAAGGCACTACGATTATTTTAACTACTCATTATCTGGAAGAGGCTGAACAACTTTGTAAAAATATAGCAATTATTGATCAGGGAGAAATTATTAAAAACTGCAAGATGGCCGAGCTGCTCTCTGAATTAGATAGTGAATGTCTGCTGTTTAATTTAAAAAATCCACTTGAGTTAAGTCCCTCATTAAGCGGCTACCCAGCCCGGCTTATTGATAGTCAATCTCTTGAAGTTCAGGTTAAAAAAAATGAAAGTCTGAACAGCTTATTTGAATTATTAAACCAACTTAATATAGAAGTGTTAAGCATGCGTAATAAAAGCAATCGCCTGGAGCAATTATTTTTAAACCTTGTCCATTCTAATAAAAGGCTGTAAGCATGTATTCTCTCTATAAAAATAGGCAATATAATTTTACTGCCTATAAAACCATCGTCATTAAGGAAATACTGAGATTTTCACGCATCTGGCTGCAGACACTGATTCCTCCTGCCATCACCATGGGCTTGTACTTTGTTATATTTGGTCAGCTCATCGGATCGCAACTGGATGATATTGATAATTACAGCTATATGGATTATATCGTCCCCGGACTGATTATTATGTCAATTATCAGTAATTCATATTCCAATGTGGTGTCATCTTTCTATAGTACAAAATTTCATCATCATATTGAGGAATTGCTCATCTCCCCTATCAGTAATTTTACCATCATAGCAGGCTATGTATCAGGTGGTGTGGCACGGGGCTTAGTGGTTGGAGTGATTGTCACCACAGTCTCTGTGTTTTTTACAGAACTGCATATTCATAGTTATGCCATTACATTATTAATTGCCATACTCACTGCTACCCTGTTCTCTTTAGCAGGTTTGATTAACGCTATTTTTGCAAAAAGTTTTGATGATATCAGTATCGTACCAACTTTTGTTTTAACACCACTCACCTATTTAGGTGGTGTCTTTTATTCTATCAATATGCTACCGGAATTTTGGCAGGTCGTATCATTATTTAATCCGGTTTTATATATGGTCAATGGTTTTAGAATGGGTATGCTGGGAGTTTCTGATGCCAGTCTGATCAGCGCTATTATGATTATTATTGGATTTATAGCAGCATTGGGTTCAATCAGCTTCTGGCTATTACATAAAGGTATTGGTATTAAGACATAGTTGAGTCCGGCAGGTGCTTGTAGGGGTCGGAGTCAAATCGCAGTATTTGACACAATTGTTATATGAGATTACAACAAGAGGTACAAAATTACGTACCTGAACATTTTAGAGTTATTATGAACGCTATTAATTATACCTCAGCTCGCGCAAACCTTGCTAAAATGTAATGATCACTCACCAATAATTATGTAACTAAAATTGAGACAATTAAAAGTTCACAATTTTAAGGTTGCACCTCGGAACGAAGCCAGTCTTTTTCCGGGTTATATTGAGTTATTTTTCTCGCAATCTGATCCGTATCAGAACCAAGATTTGTTTCATAGAGAACACCTTCTTGGCTGATTATAAAACTCATCACACCTGAATCACCGTATTCAGCAGGCCAGGCAATTAACGCAAAACCTAATCTCATACGCTTATCCTTCAGGTAATTATAAGCTCCTTCACGGGCATTTTTACCCTGTTCTTTCAATATTTTATAATAATAGCCATGATAGGCACCTCCAGGAGTATCTGCGGAAAAGAATGAACCCAGAGGGCTGAGTGTCTCACCCGGTTCAACATCCCAATACAGTCCATCTTTCTTACCCGGGCTGCTGCGAAATTTTTGTGCAAATTCTAAAAAACCATCACCATTTAGATCCTGTGCAGAATATTCCTTTTGTGCATCATAATAAGCTAAGACAGCTTGCATTGTGTTCAGCTCATTACGACCAATGCGCCGTGTTTTTATAATTTCCATGCCGCTAATTGAATCAAAATACCAGCCATCTGTGTTTTTTATCAAAGGAATTGGAAAGGTCCATCCTTCCAACCCAACTTCAATAAACATTTCATCTTTCTTACCGGCAATTACCTGATGGGATTTTTTCCAGGCATTGATAAAAAGAACGGTATATTCTTCATCAATATCTTCCAATGGCAATAGCTCAATGTTTTCTTCACCAAACAAAACTTTAACAGCAGCACTATTTTTTGCAACAATAACATTATAAAGTTCCTTAGCCGCATCATCTGCAGTTGCAAAATAAGTATTTTCTGCCATAAGCAATACTGGCGAACAAATCAGCAATATCATAGCAGCAATCATTATTTTTAAATGAACAGCTGATACAATCCGAGCAATATATTTATCATTATAGTTATGATTGTCATCAAACTTCATTACCTTCCCCATTACTTTTATCATTATTACTTTTGACATTTCTGTATACGCTATCATCTTCTACCACCGCGCCCGCCACCACCACGTGAACGACTGCCGCCACTATTAAAGCTGCTTCTTGAACGACTGCCTCGATTATAATTGCTGGATGAACGTCCTGAATTTTTTATACCTGAGAGTGAGCTATTTCTGGAACGATTTTGTGAAGACTGACTGGAACGGGTTTTATCACGTGTCGTTGTTTTGTTACGCGTACTGCTATTATTACGACTGCCGGAATTAAAGTTATTACTACGTTTATTTGAACTATTAGCAGCAATTGAATTCGAACGATTTCTACTCTGCTTGTGATCGACTTTATTCACCTGATTTCTGACTTTATCTCCGCCTGATCCGGATAATTTCTTACGCGCCGATGCTGGATCATTACCCCGTTTTTTTAAACTTTCCTGAGCTCGCTGACGTTCGGCATTACGAGTATTATCTCTACCACGAAAGTCCTGACGACTGCTTGCGCCACGCTTATTAGCATATTTTGAGCGACTACCTTTATCCCTATAGGGTGTACTCCCTCTATTCCTACTATTATGATTCCAGTTTGATCTATTATTACCGCCGCCAATTTTATTGCCAACATTAATATTATTATAACGATTCACATTAATATCAACACTACCGCGTCCCCTTCCCCAGTTACAACCACCCCATAATGAATTCACAATACCGACACCGATTCCAAAAGAAATACCGGCAACAATTGCTGTACCAACAGGGTGATAGTAATAAGGAGGATAAGACGGGTACCACCAGCTACCATAAACAACGGTAGGATTATAAGTCGGCACATAAACTATCTGTGGATCTGCAGGTTCAATAATAATAATATCCGGAGACGCAGGTTCAATGATAACCTTTTGTTCACTGGTGGTTTTGAGATTACCTTCATCTTTTGCTTTTTTACGCAAGGTCTGCACTGAATCCATTACCGTTTCAGGCTCTGCCAGAAATGCATCACCCAGATCCTGTACCCAATCAGGATTTTTACCCATCATTTCCAGCACTTGTGGAAATGCAACCAGTGACATAACACTTGGATCCCATGATTTATCCTGAACAGCAGTGACTGCTTTATCGCCTTCCTGTCCGGGATTATCTTTTGACCATTTTACTGCTTCGGCTGCCTGTCCGGGGTAAGTGGAAGCCATAAAGATTTGTGATAATAGTGAATCAGGATATAAGGCAATCGGTGCCAGCATTTGATCCAGTTCAGCTTGTGAGAAAGTGGATTCCTGCTTTGAAGCACTTTCATCAGCTAATAACTGCATAGGCAGAACACATAAGTAAATTAAGAATAAGACGGGTAGGATAAAGTAAGATTTTTTCATAATATTCTCTTTTCAAATATAAAACTTTACCTCTATCTTATTTGCAATTTAAAATATTTGCAAAGCGACAGCGGAAAAGTTTTATTTGCTGAGGGCTCTTAATTAAATTTGTCTCAATTCTAGCTATAAAAGCTGTATGTTTCAATAGAATCATGATTATATCCGTTTAATCACTATATTGATTGAGAGAAATATAAGCTGATTGATTAAAAATTTTATTGACAACCAATAAACCCAGACTACAAATCACTAAAATTGACAAAACAAAAACAACAGGCCAAATAAATAGATGCAGACTATAGTCAATTTGAAATATCTGCTGATACAAAATATAAGTCAAAAACTCAGCCAGCATTATAGCAAAAAATGCACTATTCAACGCAACCACCAGTAATTCAATCCATAAATAATATCTCAATTGTCTACTGCTGGCACCTAAGGTACGAATCACTGCATTTTCATACATCCGCGATGACATGGTTGATAATAACGATGAGATCAGTATCAAGGCACCGGCTCCCATAATAAAGAAAAATATAATTTCTATGGCATTAGATACCTTATCAATAATAAATTGCACTTCTTTGAGAATTTCATCTACTTCAATCATTGTAATACCAGGAAACTTTTCCATTAATTGATTCAGTTTGTATTGTTCATTCTCTGCTAAATAAAAACTGGCAATCCAGGTCATGGGATATTGTTCTATCTCTCCGGGAGAAAAAATAATATAAAAGTTAGGTTGAAATGAATCCCATTTGACCTTTCTTATTAGAGCAACTATTCCCTCTAATTGTTGCGAACCTACCCGAAAACCTAGTCGATCTCCCTGTTGAATTCCCAGCGCCTTAGCCAGACTGCTTTCTATTGAAATCTGTGTTACATCTTTTATCTCTTCAAATATAGGAGCATAGCTCAAATTCAATTCACGATTCAGGGCATTATGATCCTGTGCTGTTTCAGGTATGTTTTCTTTAATTGGTCGATAATTTAAATGTGTTAACCGACCTCTGACCATAGGGAATAAACCCTGGCTTTTGATTGCCTGCTGCTGCAGGAAATTATTAAATGCCGCCTTCTCATCACTTTGCACATTAATAACAAAATGATTGGGTGTTTCATCAGGAAATTGCTGCTGCCATTTATCCAGCAATTCTGTTCGTACTAAAAAAATTAAAATTAATAGTGCAAAAATCAGACTAAAAGTCGTTATCTGTAATAAAACAGCCTGTTTATGACGTTGTAAATTTAACAGCGTTAATCTGTTTATCAATCGATAGGAACGAGTCCATTGAATAAGATGAGTCAACAAAAATTGTGCTGAAAAATAAAGTATCAGAGAACTCAGAGTCAATACCAGAAAAAATAATGAAGTGATGCTAATATTATCGGTATACCAGACAGAAATAGTGAATAAGCCCAAAAGACTCATTAAATAATATCCGATGCTCTTGATCTTTTCAGTGCTAATAAAGATTTTATTATCAGCAGAAATTTTTTCGAAAGTAGAAGCTTTTCTAATCAGTCCCATGGGGGATATTTTTTTTAACTGGAGCAGGTTGGACACGGAAATACTCAACAATAAGAACAAACCGCAAATCAGACTCACCCAGACCGGCATCCAATAGATTTTTTCTCTATTTTCACTATCAATGGATATCACTTCATCAATGGCTGTCACAAGTCCAAGATAAACAAAATAACCCAGAATAATACCAGCGATACTGCCTATAATGCCCAGGGTCAATAATTTATATAATTCAATCAGCATAATACGTTTTTCACTACAGCCCAGACAAAGCATAATGGCATAGTTTTTATATTGCTTCTGAGCATAACGATGAGCATTAATTATTATTGCTACTGCCGCCAGTAATATTGTTAAAACAGCAGCTAGAGAAAGGAAATTACCGGCTTTTTGTAAATTGCTATTAACGGCTTTTAAATCTTCGACCCCGGAACGAAGAGATTGTCCAGGATTTAATTTTTCTCTTAACCAATGTTGATATTTTTCCAAGCTCTTTTCAAACATAAACTTGTCCTCTGTCTTATTTGCAGGTAAAGATGTTTGCAAAACGACAGCGGGCAAGTTCATTGGCTGATGAGTCTCAGATGAGACTGAGTCACTGGAATTTGAAAAAAAATACAGATAATTCACCCGACTGCCGGGTTGAATGGTTTCTGTCAAAGAGAGATCAGATAGATTAATCATAGCAGTTGGTGCAATACTAAACAGAGTATTAGACTGTCCTGGTACTCGCTCAAGAATACCACTGACCTGAAATTCTGCTTCCCCCAATTCCACTCTTGGATTGGCTTCATCATTATTCTTTTCCAAAGAAAATTTAAACAAGAGTGCCAGACGCTTATCTATCCAGACTTCACCTTTCGGGGGCGCTTTTGCTGCTGTGGAGTTTATTTTTTTTCTGACATTCATCTCTCCCTGCAAAGGAAAATTATCCGAAACAGCCTTTATTTGTGCCAGTTTAAATTCATTATTAAGCACCAGCATACTGGTGAATATCTGCATTTGAGCCTGTGCAAGTCCCAGCTCCTTTGCCTTTTCTAACCAGTTATCGGGTATTGCAGTCGATGATTTTAAAATTAATTGTGCACCATTAAGCTGATTGGCATGACTGCTCATCGAGGTATCAATACGTTTGATTAAAAACCCGATGCTGCTCATGCTTCCTGTCGCAATGAGCAGTGAAAAAAATAATAAGCTTAATTCACCATATTGAAATTCACGCTTAAATAATTTAAGGGTCAGTCTGAGAGTTTGTATCATGCAGCCAACTCCAATCTAACATGTAATCGAACATTTCCATAACAATTGTATGTTAGCAAAATAACAGTAGAAGATTTCATTAGGCTGATGGCTTTTAATTAGAAAAAGATAAGTGAGAAGAGGTCACTTCTATCAGAATGCCATGATCCAGATAAAAGTGCCGCTGACAAAGCTTTGCCAGTGATTGATCATGAGTGACTAACACCAGAGTTGTCCCCTGCTCACGATTCAACTGAAACAAAAGTTCAATAATATTTTCACCACTGCTCTGATCCAGATTACCTGTTGGTTCATCTGCAAATAAAATTTCCGGCTTTCCGGCAAAAGCTCTGGCAATGGCCACTCGCTGCTGCTCTCCCCCGGATAATTGCAATGGCTTATGTTCACAACGCTCTGATAAGCCAACCCTCTGTAATAATATTAAGGCCTGTTCCTGTGCATTTTTTTCTCCCTTAATTTCCAATGGCAGCAGCACATTATCAAGAGCATTCAGTGCGGGAATCAAATGAAAGGACTGAAAAATAAAACCGATTTTATTCTGCCGAAGTAATGCCCGACCCTCTTCATCCAGTTCAGTCAGTAATTGACCATCAATGCTGATCTGACCGGAGCTGGGTGTATCCAAACCGGCTAAAAGTGATAATAAGGTTGATTTTCCAGAACCTGATGCGCCAGTAATCGCCATTGACTCACCGGCATTAAGATGAAAATTAATATTATTTAAAATATCAAGTCTGGTATTGGGTGTGGTGATATTTTTTGTTAAGCTGTCAACCTTTAGCAAGGCAAACCTCCTGGAAATGAAATGACGCTATATACTCAGCACCTTATAAAAAAATCCCGAATCAACCGACAAAAAAAAAGATTGATTGCTATTGCCTTTCTGAACAAAATCGTTCTAATGGCTTTAATAATAACCTTTCCGTACCAATTTGTCTGCAGCTATGAAATACCGGTTAAACAGACAATTTTAATTTTGGGAGATAGTCTGAGTGCGGGTTACGGTATTTCTCAGGGAAGCAACTGGACGGATTTGCTGCAGAAAAAATTTGCTCAACAGGATAAAAATATCCTGTTAATCAATGCCAGCATCAGTGGAGATACCACAGCCAATGGTCTCAAGCGACTTTCAAAAGCATTAAAACAACATCAACCTGAAATCATGATTATTGAACTGGGTGCCAACGATGGCTTACGTGGGCTATCCATCAGTCATATAAAAGAAAATTTAAGATTACTGATTCAGGCTGGTCTTGATGCACAAGTTGAAGTGTTATTAATGGAGATTAAGATTCCTCCTAATTATGGTAAAAAATATACACAGGCATTTAATCGGATATACCACAATCTGGCCAGAGAATATTCTCTTCTATTATTGCCCTTTCTACTGGAAAACATAGCCGTTAATCCTGATTTAATGCAGACAGACGGCCTGCACCCTAATGAAAAAGCACAGACAGCGATAAGTGAAGCCATATGGCAGTCACTTAAACCACTTTTTTAATGGCATCGTCTGTTAAATATTCAGATATGGCCTGTAAGATAGCATTTAATGATGCTAATACAATATCTTCATTTTCCGCTGCGCCGGAAAAATATTTCTCTGCAAGTTGCAGGCTCACAAAAGCAATTGCCCGGGCAGAACTATCAGGCTGCAGTGTCTGCTCATTATATTCAATAATATTAATAGCAAGACCAAAATATTCAGATAATGCAGAAATAAAGGCATCTAAAATACCAACACCACCAGCCTGAATATTCATTTGTCTGCCTGAATACGTCATATTAAATATTGATATGTCTTCTATTGTTTGATAACTATTTATCTGCAAGATATTCTTAGAGATCAGGTAGTTTTTTTTAAATAAATCAACCAGTTCAACTGCCGGCAACTCAGATCCTGACTGTTCAGTCTGTTGCTGCACCTTTTGACTGAATTCCAGTTGTAACCATCGGGGTATTTGAGTGGCAAGAGCCTGTTCAATAATATAAGCAATACCACCCTTGCCTGACTGACTATTAATCCGGATAACGGCCTGATAAGAATGTCCCAAGTCAGCAGGATCAATCGGCAAATAAGCAACATCCCACTTATCTCCTGTTTTATAGCTTTTAAGGCATTTACTGATCGCATCCTGATGACTACCCGAAAATGCACTATAGACCAAATCACCGATATAAGGATGACGGGGATGTATGGGAATATCAATCAAACAACTTGTATTTTCACTATGTGTACGTATATCTGATAAATCCAGTTGCGGATCAATTCCCTGACTATAACAATTCATCGCCATGGTTATGATATCCATATTGCCTGTTCGTTCACCATTACCCAATAATGTACCTTCTACCCGTTCTGCACCGGCCAAAACAGCCATTTCAGCTGCAGCGACAGCACATCCCCGATCGTTATGAGTATGTACACTGATGATAATACTATCGCGTTTGTTAATATGATGACAAAACCACTCAATCTGATCAGCATAAATATTCGGCATTGACATTTCAACTGTCGACGGTAAATTCAAGATGGCTGGATTTTCGCTATCTGGCTGCCAGACATCGATAACTGCATTACAAATTTCAACCGCATAGTTTAATTCTGTGCCACTGAAACTTTCCGGAGAATATTGAAATTGCCATTGAGTTTCCGTTTGTGCATTGGCACATTTCTGCATTAATTTTGCTCCGCGAACCGCAATTTGTGTAATACCGCTTTTATCCATATTAAAGACCTTTTCACGCTGAACCTTTGAGGTGGAATTATAAAGATGAACAAGTGCTTTTTTTGCGCCAGTTAATGCCTTAAATGTACGTTTAATAAAATCTTCTCTTGCTGGAGTCAAAACAGCAATAGTCACATCATCCGGGATATAATTATCATTAATTAAAGTTTGCACAAACACAAAATCATCTTGAGAAGCGGATGGAAAACCCACTTCAATTTCTTTGAAACCGATAGCCACTAAAATTTTGAACAATTTTAATTTTTGTTGTACAGATAATGGGTTGACAAGCGCCTGATTACCATCTCTTAAATCAACACTACACCATTGAGGAGCGTGTCTCATAATATTATCCGGCCATTGTCTCTTATCCATCCTGATAGTAGGAAAAGCCTGGTATTTTTGATGATTAAATTTTTTTTGAGTAGGATTCATAATAATTTAACTCCCTGTCATTCGCTTTTAAAGTTCTCACCAGTATATACAAAAGCACCTGAAATTAAATTGTTAATATCATAAAATTTCCTATAAAATTAAATTATAATTTTAACTATACTACAAATAATGATATATTATGCCAAGTTTAAACAAACTAACAATATAATATTATGAAATTAACTAAAATCGATCTGAATATTTTAAACGAGATGCAAAAGAATGCCCGCATCACCAATCTGGAGCTTTCTGAGAAAGTGGGACTTTCGCCTTCGCCCTGTTTGAGAAGAGTGAAACAATTAGAAGAATCAGGTTTTATCAATGAATATGTCACCCGCCTGAACCAGCAGAAAATCAATTTAAAGCTTATGGCGCTCATTCAAATCAGTATGGATAAACATACTCCTGAACGTTTTGATAATTTTGAAAAAACAGTAAAAGAGTATGCTGAAGTATTAGAATGTTATATGATCACCGGTCAGACAGCTGACTATTTATTAAAAGTCATTGTCCCTGACATGGAATTTTATCAGGAATTTTTACTGGGTCGTTTGACCTGTATCGAAGGGGTGAGTGCCGTACAATCCAGCTTTATTATGCGAAAAGTTATTGACCGGACTCTGCTGCCGCTTGGACACTTGGGAAAAAAATAAGCAGACTATTGATATTCTGCTTTTACAGGAAGAAAAAATATGAATGTATCAGAAGCTTTAGAAAAACGTAAATCAGTCAGAGCCTTTACAAATAAAACAGTTAAACAAGAGCTGCTTGAACAGGTTTTAACTTCCGCCAGTCATGCCCCTTCCGGTGTCAATACTCAGCCATGGCAGGTTGCTGTTTTAAGTGGTAGTAAAAAACAATTATTACAGGATAAACTGCTCGAAGCTTTTGCGGCAAGACAAGAGAAAAAAATGGATTATCAGTATTATCCGTTAAGTTGGTCAGAACCCTATAAAAGCCGTCGTAGAGAATGCGGCATGCAAATGTATTCCGCACTGGAAATTGCCCGTGAAGACAAAACAAAGCAAATTGAACAATGGGCAGCCAACTACCGGGCATTCGATGCACCTGTGATGCTGTTATTTTATATGGACGCGGAACTGCAAACGGGTTCCTATCTTGATTACGGCATGTTTTTACAAAGCATCATGCTGGCCGCCACTGAACAAGGACTCGCTACCTGTCCTCAGGCGGCATTAGTCGAATATCCTGAGATTGTAAAAGATGTTTTAAATCTACCGTCAGACAGCCAGATGATTTGTGGTATGGCATTAGGCTATGAAGATGTGGATGCAGCAGTCAATAGCTACCGAACTCAAAGAGCCGGTATTAGTGAATTTGTTACATTTTTTAGTACTTAAAAATGTTTGCAAAGTAAATAATTTGACAACATTGGGTAAGGATATGTGTATTATCCTGAATCAGTTGGCAGGCTTACGCTGATAATCAAGCAGTTTATTGGCAAAATATTTATCACCAAGTTCCGGCTCAACCGGTTTTCCTTCCATATCAACCAATGGCAGATCATACTCATTCCAACCGCGTAATCCCGTCTTCAGCGAGGAGACACTATTATATCCCATTTGCATCAGGGTATAGGCTGCAAAAATACTGCGACTCCCGGAACGGCACACAACCACAATCTGCCTATTACGTGCCTCGACCAGTTCCGGCTCGGTTTCCTCATGATCCCATTCCACAGCGGTTTCCAGAATACCACGTGGTACATGCAGTGAATCCTCGATGTGCATGGTATCGTATTCCTGATTTTCACGTACATCAAGGAATAAAATATCACCATCCGTATCCATTTTTTCTTCAATATCCCAAGGGAAGTACTCTTTAATCCGGGGAGCAATTTCTGCCACCAAATCCTTATAGGTTATTCGTTTCATGTTTTCTATAGCTTATATGTTAAAAATTTACATTAGAATATGAGATTTAAGCACAGTTTTCAAGTGATATTATTTTGTATTCCGATGAGAGACCCTGGATATTAGAAAATTTAGAAAGGATAACCCGACCCAGACAAGCCGGGTTACTTAGAGACTAAAAATTAAGACTATCATTTCAATGCTTCTAGTCTTTCACTGTAATTGTACTTCTATCACTGGCAACACTGTCAGCAATGATATTTCCTTGCTTGTCTAAAGCAAAGAGACGTACTTCTAAAACAATGCCGTCAAAGCCTTTTGGTAGTGGCAGAATAAAAATAAGTAAACCATCATACTCAATATAAAAATCAGAAGTCAGAACTGCTGTTTGCTGTTGAAATTCAGCACTGCCGGGATTTTCTTCAAAAAATACAGGTTCTGGAAAATTAAATTCCAGTAGGTAACTATCAGCATCTGGATACTCAGTCCAGATAAACAAATTGTCATAACCACCATAAAGTTTATCATTATCAATAGGTAATACCCACGAGGTACGAGGCACTATACTCTGAATAGTCTTGTTATTTCCCGCAGCTATAGTAAAAGTAGCTCCATTCCTATCTATAATATCAACAGTGCCGGAAATAACAGTGACTTTTAAGCTACCATTCAAACCATTCTGGGAATAGCTGGTCGTAAATTTTGCAGACTCAGCTCCTCTTTGTATTGCAGGACATGAGGTTATATTGGCAAGAGGTGTCTGGACTTCATAATTACAACTAACTGCAACTGTGACTTCACCACGCAGAATATTGATACTTTCCGGATTAAGACTAACCACTGCTTTCTGTTTAA
The DNA here is from genome assembly GCA_025655455.1 of gamma proteobacterium symbiont of Taylorina sp. Classification (GTDB taxonomy): domain Bacteria; phylum Pseudomonadota; class Gammaproteobacteria; order GRL18; family GRL18; genus GRL18. Next base: position 75,773 of record JAHXIV010000006.1, on the reverse strand, counting down.
CTTCAAGGATACTACCGTCATCTCTCTGAATGGTTGTGCTGGAGTTCTCCAGTGTGAGTAATGCACCAACATCCGGGATAGTACCGGAAGTAGTGAGTGTATCTGCATCGATAGGGGTTATTGAAAAGGAAGTACCTGTTGTGCTTTGCACTTCAGCCGTAAGCAGATAATCAACATCCAGTTGAAAGGTTTTATTATCGATGCTAGCACTATATCTTGAGTGCTGAGCAGTATTTGTCCAAACACTACCGTTGGCTGCATTTGAGCCATAGGAATTTAGTTCCACCTTGAGCCAGATATCTTTACTGCCTGAAAAGCTTGCTGGTAAAAAATCATTATAGGACTGGGTATTAGCACCTGCAAATTCAGGAGGCAACGCTTCTACGAGTTTTATCCAGTTGCTACCATCCGTTGATGCATAAATATAGCTATGCCCCTGGCTGTAATCCCAATGGAAAGTACTAGTGCGGATAAAAAGTTTAGCTTCAGAAACTGGTTTATCAAAATTAAAATGATAAATTATGGTTCCAGGCTCAGCCCCATCCATGGTTTCTGCACCAATATCCTGTTTCCAGTAGATGGCATCTGTTTCACTTTTTATCACTGCATTGCTGGTGCTGACAATATAATCATCTGCTGTAGCGGCAGAAGGATTATTAATAATATAAGAAAAATCATATGCAAAGCTTAATGAAGTACTTATTATCATGACAAGAAAAATAGTAGTTATTTGTTTCATGACAACCCCTTGATCAGGAAAGAAAAGAATTATGAATTGTGTGTAATATATGATAAAAAAGATAACTTCATACTATAATTATGAGATAATTTTTTCAATGATACAGGTCATATTATTGAAAGATAATCCAGCTGATACCGTTATATATTTCTACTTTTTTAAATTTAGTCCTGTTCCTGCCGCTGCAGCCAAATTTCTAAACCCTGAGCACAAAGTTCAATATCTGAAAATATTAATCGCTTAATTTCCTGTGCCGTCATATTGCATCCATGTCTCTGTATATTTTCCATGTGATAACGGCTTATCTGCTCAAGTAATTTTTCATAACGATTTTCAGAGCCAAGAGCCAGAGCAATATTAACATAGGCATCCAGATCCCGATGCAGTTGTTTTGCTTGCTGCTGAGGATTTTCTAATAAACCATAGTGAGTTAAAAAGACTCGTTCAGGATTAAAGGATAATAACTTGTCAATACTCTGGTGCCATACCGGGGGATCGAATTGTACCGGGCTGGTGACAGGCATTAAATACCGGCCTTTATCAGTATGCATCTCAGGATAACCATTACCAAACACATCACCTGTAAACAACCCCCGGGATTGCTCATCCCATACTGTCAGGTGGTGACGGGCATGTCCCGGTGTGTCAACAAGAGATAATACACGACCATTGAGATTGAGCTGCATACCATCTTCCATTTCAATCACTCGTGCAGCAGGAATTGCCAGAAGAGTATCAAAATGTTGATTAAATGCCGCCTCACCATAGACAGCTGCTGCACCAGCCTGAAGTTTAGCCGGATCAATCATATGTCTGGCACCATAGGGATGAATGACTAATTCAGCCTCTGGTAATTGAGCCATTAACTGCCCTGCTCCACCGGCATGATCCAGGTGAACATGAGTCGGAATAATATATTTCACCTGTTCTTTAGCAATAGATCGCTTTTCTAACAGCTTCATAATCATAGGGGCAGTACGTGCAGTACCTGTATCAATCAGAGCAAATTGACCATCAGCTTTCAGCAGATAACAACATGCCAGCCCGGCTCTTTGATAGCAGGAGTCGATACAGGTAATTCCATAATCAAATTCTTTATAATCCAGTATCAGCATATTTAATAGCCTGTCCAGTAGGTATTTTAAATCACTAATAAATCCATAAATTCATTTACCGCTGTCCTATTCAGACGCTCAGAATCTAAACAGAGATCATAGATCGTTTTTGCCTGACGATGAGGAAAGCGCTTATGCAGAGCATTATAAAATTTCTTTTCCAGTACCGGAATCCCTTCTGCACGGCGACGACGATGACCAATTGGATATTCCACTTCCACTTTGTCAGTGCTGCTGCCATCTTTGAAAAAGACCTGAACAGCATTCGCAATAGAACGTTTTTCCGGATCATAATATTCCTCTGAATAACGTGAATCCTCCTGCACTTTCATCAATTGACGCAACTGATCAATTTGTGGGTTTTGTGCGATATTGTCCTCATAATAATCTGCTGTTAATTCTCCATAGAGTAAGCCAATAGCCACCATATATTGCAGACAATGATCCCGGTCAGCAGGATTATGCAAGGAGCCTTGTTTAGAGATAATTCTTATTGCTGAATCCTGGGTGGTTAATTCAATATGCTCTATCTCATTTATTCGTTCAGTGACTTGCGGATAAAGTATCAGGGCACATTCCACCGCTGTCTGAGCATGAAATTCTGCCGGGAATGAAATTTTGAATAATACCTGTTCCATCACATAACTACCATATGGACGTTGAAACTTAAATTTTTTACCCTTAAACAATACATCATAAAACCCCCATTGCGGAGCAGTGAGCACGCTGGGCATCCCCATTTCACCTCTTGCCACCATCATTGCCAGACGTACTGCTCTGCTTGATGCATCCCCTGCTGCCCACGACTTACGTGAACCGGTATTAGGTGTATGGCGATAGGTACGTAGTGATTGCCCGTCAACCCAGGCATGTGAAAGTACATCAATAACCTGTTCTTTATCTAAGCCCAACATCACCGCAGCCACTGCAGCAGAAGCAACTTTAACTAACACAACGTGATCCAGTCCAACACGGTTATAGCTGTTTTCCAGAGCCAGAACACCCTGAACTTCATGTGCTTTCACCATGAAATGCAGTAGTTGTTCCATCGTCATGGGCGCTTTACCTTCTGCAACGGCTTTACGACTCAGGTAATCACCCAGTCCCAGTACTGCACCCCAGTTATCAGATGGATGCCCCCATTCAGCAGCCAGCCAGGTATCATTAAAATCGAGCCAGCGCACCAGTGCCCCTATATCCCATGCTGCTTTAACCGGATCCAGTTGAAAATGCGTACCAGGCACCCGGGCACCATTAGGCACAACGGTTCCAGCTACAATTGGCCCCAGATGTTTTGCCGCTTCAGGATATTCCAATGCCATCAACATGCAGGCAAGACTATCCATTAAGTTGTTACGTGCCGTATCCAGTGCATCAGCCGAGGTCACCTGGTAATCGCAGACATAATCAGCAATATCAAGCAACTCCTGATCAGCTTCCGGGCGGATATTATTTTCTACATTAATTGAACTCATTATAATAATTACCTGGTATTTTTCTATGAATTAATCTCGTTCATCCAGCGGCTGCCACGGCTGATTTTCCGGACCGGTATAATTGGCATTGGGTCTGATAATCTTTTTATCAATGCGCTGTTCAATCACATGTGCAACCCATCCTGTTGTTCTTGAAACAATAAAAATTGGGGTAAATAAGGAAGTCGGTATATCCAGCATATGATAAGAAACTGCTGAAAACCAATCCAGATTAGGGAACATTTTTTTCAAATCCCACATGACACTTTCTAAGCGGTCAGCCACGTTATACATCAGCATATCAGACTGCTCTTCTGACAATGATTTTGCCACTTTTTTAATCATCTCATTACGCGGATCACCAACGGTATAAACCGGATGACCAAAACCAATTATGATCTCTTTTGCGGCAACCCGTTCACGGATATCGTTTTCTGCTTCATCTGCATTTTGATAACGCTGTTGGATCATACAGGCTGCTTCATTAGCACCACCATGCTTGGGACCACGTAATGCACCAATCGCACCGGCAATCGCTGAGTGCATATCTGATTCTGTGCCAGCCACCACTCTTGCAGTAAAGGTCGAAGCATTAAACTCATGTTCAGCATATAAATTAAGTGAAGTATGCATGGCACGTATCTGTGATTCAGTGGGCATCTGACCATGCAGGAGATGTAAAAAATGACCGCCAATCGTATCATCATCAGTCTCCACTTCAATCCGTTTGCCATTTTGAGCATAGTGCCACCAGTAAATCAGAATTGATCCAAAACAGGCTATCATCCTGTCACCTATTGTCCTGGCAGTCTCTATGTCATGATCATCTGCCTCTGTTTCCAGAGTACCCAGCATTGAACAACCGGTACGCATCACATCCATGGGATGAGCACTGACGGGGATCTGCTCTAAAACCCGTTTAAGCGCATCAGGAATATTTCTGAGGCTTTTCAGTTTCTGTTGATAGGCAGTGAGTTCTGCCCTATTGGGCCATTTTTCATGTATTAGCAGATAGGCAACCTCTTCAAAATTAACCTTATCTGCAAAATCAAGAATATTATAACCTCGATAATGCAAATCGTTTCCTTTACGGCCGACTGAACAAAGCGCCGTATTTCCCGCCGTGACTCCTGATAATGCCACTGACTTTTTTGCCCTGGGTGCACTGCCTATGGTCATTTTTTCTATTGACATAATTCGATCTCCAACATATTCTACAATTATTTCCCTGCCTCAAACAGCGCATCTAATTTTTGTTCATAGGCATGGTAATCAAGAAATTCATACAACTCTTCTCTACTTTGCATTTGTCCCACTACTTGCTGCTGGGTTCCTTCTTTCAATAGGTTTTGATAAATACTGAGCGCTGCTGCATTCATAGCTCTGAAGGCTGAAAGTGGATAAAGTGCCAATTTAACGCCGACTGAATTGAGTTCTTCAGTCGTAAACAGTGGAGTAGTCCCAAACTCGGTAATATTAGCCAGAACAGGCACACCCACCGCCTCCACAAAAGTACGATACTGTTCTAATGTGGTCATCGCTTCAGGGAAAATCATATCAGCACCCGCCTCAACACAGGCAACAGCTCGATCAATTGCCGCATCCATACCATCCACTGCCAGAGCATCTGTTCGTGCCATAATCACCAGTTCATCATTACGGGCATCCACTGCTGCTTTAATCCTGTCAACCATTTCCTGCTGCGAAATAATTTCTTTACCGGGACGATGACCGCAGCGTTTGGCCTGTACCTGATCTTCAAGATGTATACCTGCCGCCCCTGCACGACTCATCTCTTTAATTGTTCGAGCAATATTAAAGGCGCTTCCCCAACCAGTATCCACATCAACCAAAAGAGGTAATGCAGAGGCGGCTGTAATTCGATGCACGTCAGTTAATACATTATCCAGTGAGGTCATACCCAGATCAGGTAGTCCGTAAGAGGCATTCGCCACACCTGCACCGGATAGATAAATGGCTTTGGCACCACTTTTTTCAGCCATGATTGCGGTATAGGCATTGATCGTTCCCAATACCTGCAGAGGGTTTTCTGCTGCGACTGCCTGTCTTAGAATTGCACCGGGTGTGAGATTATTATTTTCATTTGATTTCATACTGAATATTCTTCTAAGTAACTTAACAATTCCACCATCATTTAGTAGAAATTTAATGTTACTATAAATGATGGTGCCAAATTCAAGTTTGGCTAAAGGCTATTTAATGACTTCTCTATATATTGACGCGACAAACGAATATGTCGGCGCATCAATAGCTCTGCTAATTCACCATCCCTGTCACGTAATGCATCCATAATGAGAGCATGTTCTTTAGCGGCTGATGATGCCCTGCCGCCTTCGCGTCCCAGTTGATAACGGTACATGCACATCAAATGGTAGAGATCATCACGAAGTATATGTTTAAGCCGGTTATTTTTACTGCCTTTTACGATCCCATAATGAAAATCATTATTAATATCATTGGGATGTCTCTGCTTGTCATCAGCTAAAAGCAGTTGAAGCTCATCCAGCTCAGTATCACTCATTTGTACTGCTGCCTGACGTGCAGCCATTCCTTCCAGTGCCTCACGCACAGCATAAATTTCAAGCAGTTCCTCATCTGATAGTGAAACCACTCTGGCTCCCACATTGGGACGCCGAATCACCAGATTACAGGCTTCCAGTCTGCCAATAGCATCTCGCAGGGAAGCCCTGCTCACATTAAAATGTCCGGCAAGTTCAGGTTCACTAATTTTACTGCCGGCAGGTATTTCACCCCTGACAATGGCATTGCAAAGTGCTGCAAAGACCTTTTCAGCAATACTCATTGCACCATAACCAAACCTATTATTGTCGACACAATAATCAACAAGACCCATAATAACTGATTTTTAACCCGACAGTCAATACACATTGTCGACACTTAAGCGTAGCCTATGCTTTTCAATGCTATTTTAATTTCATCTAAAATAGCCGGATCATCAATTGTTGCGGGCATTTTGTATGATTCACAATCCGCTATCTTTTTCATGGTTCCTCTGAGAATTTTTCCGGAACGAGTTTTTGGCAATATTGCCACACTCACCACTTTCTTAAAAGAACAAACAGCGCCGATTTTTTCTCTGACCAGTGCAATAACTTCCCCTGCAATCACACTCATATCACGCTCAACCCCGCTTTTCAAGACCATCAGACCCAACGGCACCTCACCTTTTAACTCATCTGCCACACCGATAACAGCACATTCGGCAACATCCGGATGTGCGGCAATCACTTCTTCAATTGCACCGGTTGACAGCCGATGACCAGCCACATTGATAATGTCATCAATCCGGCTCATCACCCAGATATAACCATCTTCATCCTTATAACCCGCATCTCCTGTTAAATAATAGCCCGGATGAGTGCTTAGATAAGATTTTACAAAACGTTCATCATCATTCCAGAGAGTGGGTAAACATCCCGGAGGCATTGGCAGTTTAATCATAATACTACCTATTTCATCCTCAGCTACTACCTCACCTTTATCATTTAAAATATCAACCTGATAACCCGGAACTGCACAGGAAGGTGAGCCGGGTTTAACCGGCAGTGCTTCAATGCCCAGACAATTGGCAGCAATTGCCCATGCCGTTTCAGTCTGCCACCAGTGATCAATCACCGGAACATTGAGTAACTCTTCAGCCCATGAAAGGGTTGGCGGATCACATCGTTCACCGGCCAGAAACAATGCCCGAAAATTTTTCAGATTATATTTTTTACAATATTCACCTTTTGGATCTTCTTTTTTAATGGCACGAAAAGCCGTTGGTGCAGTAAACATAACTGAGACTTTATGCTCTTCAATCACTCGCCAGAATGCACCGGCATCCGGTGTGAAAACAGGTTTTCCTTCGTAAAGAACAGTTGTATTACCATTTAACAGGGGTCCATAAACGATATAAGAATGACCAACAACCCATCCCACATCAGAGGCCGCCCAGAAAACTTCTCCCGGTTTGACATTATAAACATTACGCATACTCCAGAGCATAGCAACCGCATGTCCGCCATTATCACGTACTACTCCTTTGGGCACACCGGTTGTACCTGAGGTATAGAGAATATAGAGGGGATCAGTCGCTGCGAGTGATACACAATCTACCGGTTCAGCCTGTTCACAGGCAGAGATCCAATCCAGATCACGTCCATCCTGCATAGAGGCTGCAGCCTGAGGACGTTGAAAAATAATAGTATGAGCAGGTTTATGGCTGGAAAGATTAATAGCCTGATCCAGCAACGGCTTGTATTCAATCACTCGTGTTACTTCAATGCCACAGGAAGCTGAAAGTACAATTTTCGGTTGAGCATCTTCAATTCTTGTGGCCAACTCAGCAGCAGCAAAACCGCCGAAAACCACTGAATGAACAGCACCAATTCTGGCACAGGCCAGCATTGCAAAAATTGCCTGTGGAATCATAGGCATATAGATCAAAACCCGATCACCTTTCTCAATACTCTGAGATTTCAACACACCCGCAAGACGCGCAACCTCATCCTGCAGTTCAAGAAAAGTATAAGTTTGTCTGGTATCAGTAACCGGACTATCATAGATCACAGCAACTTGTTCAGCCCGTCCTTCATTAACGTGACGATCAACAGCATTATAACAAGTGTTCAGCCTGCCTCCGTTAAACCAGTGATAAAATGGAGCGGTTGAATCATCAAGCACCTGATCCCATTTTTTTTCCCACACAAGTTCTTCTGCAGCATTAGCCCAGAAGCCTTGCGGGTCATCCATTGACAGCTTATATATACCTCTGTACCCTATTTCCATTTCTATAACTCCCTGACAAATTGTCGACATTATTATAAAACTACATCAACAAAAACCAGCTGTCAACCAGTGATACGAAACAAAGAACAATTGGCATCAGGTATTTAAAAAGCTTGAAAAGTACAATAAATTTTCTTATCCTTATAACTGGACAAATCAAGTTAATACCAGGAAGAGCTTAAATGACTGATAATATTTCACAAGATCGATATTTTCAACGCATACATTTTGACTGTCTGGTCAAATTTGAGGTGGGAGATTCAAGGCTGGATTGTGAACTTGTAGATATTTCATTTCGCGGGGCACTAATTCATAACTGCACAGGAGCAACCCTGGATGTAGGTTCCCCCTGTAGACTCATCCTTAGTCTGGATGAGTCTCAAGAGGTACAGATTATCATGCAGGGCAATATAGCACACAAACGAGATAACCGGATTGGAATCAGCTGCACAAGTATTGATCTGGACAGCATGACCCATTTACGAAAACTGGTAGAAATTAACCTGTCTTCTCCAGAGCTGCTTGAAAGAGAAATTATGTCATTGTGTTCTTAATCCATAATTTTGCATTATTGATTAAATAAACAAATTAACTTCTGCCTTCTGGGCAATAGGTAAAAAACTGGCTGCTCCCACCCACTCACTAATCTCTGGAATAAAGTCATCTCTTGACCAGTCAAAAAGATCCACAGTCATCTGGCATGCAATCATTTTCACCTCTGATTCAATACAAATATCCCTCAGTTCCAATATGGAAGCAACCCCTTTATTTGTTAAGGTTTTTTTCATCATGGTGGTAGCCATTTTTTCAAAACCTGGAACCCCAGCCATTAAAAAATTGGGGATATCCATTTCAACCTGACGTAACCAGTCAGGACCAACTGGCATTTTCATCGGCATAGCTGGATTTCCTAACGGACTGATATTTAAATCAAGTTCTGACTTTAGGAGGCTGAGTCCATAAAAGGTAAAAAATATTGAAACATTCCAGCCTAAAGCTGATGCAGTGGAAGCAAGAATAAAGGGTGGATAAGCCATATCCATTGTGCCTTTAGTGACAATTATGGTCATTGATGGCGTGTGTTGAGACTCCTTCTCCGCCAGTTTCTGATCAAAACGCTTGTCAAACCATTGTTCAAATAGTTGTTGATTCAGGTTGGATTGCCTAAACAAATCATCTAAATTCTCATTTGCGACTATAAGCATTTTTTCATCTGTCTTTTGTTGTTCTAAAATAGTATTCATTATATATTCCTCATATTTAACACAAGCCATTAGTTGACTGGTCGGTCAACTTTTGAGTTAAAAAAAACCGGATAAATAATTTATATCCGGAATTTTTCTTTTTACCGCTTAAAAAAAAGCTCAGGCATTTATTTCTATACGAATAGATTTAAGTGCTGAACCAAGTCGATAAATTATTTGTGGATCATTACTGGCCTTGGCAATAAGAATCATACCCTCCAGATAAGCTAACATTGCTTCGGCAGTTCTTTCAGTATCCAGCGGCAGGATCTCATTGCATTCTATTGCCTCATCCAGAGAATCTTTAAAACGTTCTTTGGCATTTAGAAAAACAGCTGTTAACTTGGCTCGAAGCACATCATCCTGTGTGCTTATTTCTAAGGCCAGATTTCCAAATAAACAACCAGGCATATGACCCTGAATCTCTTTAGCTGACTTTTGCCAATAATAGGCAGCATCAATCATATAATCAATTCGTTCCATAGGAGCCAGTTCAGGATCAAATGCTTCGGCAATAAATCCATGCGCCCAGTCATAGGAAAATTCATCAATAACAGCTATCACTAAATCCCGTTTGGATGGAAAGAAATGATAAAAACTCCCCTTTTGGATGTCTGCTTTATCACAAATTTCTTTAATACCGACATCAGCATAGCTACGGTTATGAAAAAGTGATTTGGCCACCTTAATAATTTTTTGACGAGTATCCATTGCTATATCCATAAATGACATTATAATTGACCGGTCGGTCAAGTCAAGGAAAATAATAATATTATTATATTATCTAATTCCATCAGTTAATAAAAAACTAAGGATTCCATAATTGAGTTTGGGGATAAAATGCCTGCCATGCAAACCAGAAGACTAATACCGATGGAATTTGTTCACCCTGTTGATTCATAATTTGATGATGCTTTCGTTCAGCATCATATTTAATCGTAATTTTCTGATTTCCTAAATTATCTTTAATGACACTATTAACAGAGAGTTTATTCACAGCATAGGCTTTCGCCTGTCCATTAATAATAACACCTATCACCCATACCTTCTTCGAGAGTTCTTTACGTGTATAACGCACAGGAAACATGGTTTGATCTGAGGCAAAATAGGATGAATAGGCGGCACTGCTGTAATTCCTATTATGACCGGTATCAGTCGACAGAACTTCCCCATCAGGGTATTTTTCCCGCCAGGCTTTCCAGGTCAAATGTTCACTGGGAAGCCAGAACAATTTATTTCCAAGCTCTGAACCACTCACAGACTTCATGGCCAGTTGGGACCAGAGAGATTCACTTTCTCTATCATACATCAGCACATCACTTTGATATAAAAGTCCTGAAACACCGAAAGTATGTAATTTCCCTGCAATATGACGATCAAAAACCATGGCTGTCCCACATAAGGGGCAATAAGTCACTACAACCGCTTCACCATCAATTATATCATTAACAATTTCATGCCAGACCAGGATGCGGCTTGGATAAGCACGCGCCTTATCAGCACGGACAAGTCCGATAACAATATCATCATCCTGTAAAAAATCCACTTGGCTTATATCGATAAATTTAGGTTTATCAATGGATGGAATTCCATCTCTTGGTGGCCCACCGGAAAATATTTCCTCATATTTAATTGATGCATTGGACAGATCAAAACCATTTTTTGTCTGAGCATACACATCAAAAGCGAAACAGATTAGCATGATAAGAGTTAAAACCTGAACCTGTTTTTGAGTATTTATCATATTATTATTCTAAGTAACAAAAATCATTAGAGCAAATTTTTTGGCTGTGGGCACTCTTAACTAACAGAAGAAGACAAACAGACATTGGAATTTTCAATCACTAATTTTTAGGACTTTAAAAACTTTTTGGAGCTATTGCTTGATGTATTCTAACAGATTAATTTCATGTCTGATAAGATCATTCAGCAAATAAGACAGGGGTTAAATTTAATCTTGTGAAGTAATTGCTGAATCATACACATTTATATATTCTTCTCTGGTCGTATAATAACCGGCAATTTCATCACCAAATTTTATATTAGCTATGTCATTTTCAATGATATATTTACTTATTTCGTAATCTTCAACATTACAATAATCAAGTTCATCAGCTATTACTGAGCTTGAGATAAATATCAATAAAACAAAAACTATTTTTTTCATCTGTGTCTTCCTTTATTTTTCATATCTTTAAATACATAGTATATTATAATACTCTTATATTAAGATTTCAAGGGTATACCCTGATTATGCAGGGATTATACTTAGTTTTTGATAGGGGTATCACAGAAAGGAGAATATCAGGTATTTATTCATATAGAGCAATAGTCTATAATCATCAGAAGTAATGCACATTTGTTGTCCGCATTAAGAGATTTTCCAATTGTTCATTGCTAAAAAAACACAGTCAAATCTACTAAAAATAATACTGTCACTGAATATAAGGTTCTAATATGAAAACACAAATTCATCTTATACTTTTCTTATTCATTACTTATTTTTTGAATGCCTGATCCATCAAGACGGCTACAACTACTGTTTCAGACTACTCGATATTAGCACCTGAATCTTTGGCAATGTCTGTTTCCGAGTCACCACATTACTGGTGGTATAGCCGCTTTAAAATAAACTGGAAAGAAAATCCTGATACACTGGATTTTTCCAGCAATCTTATTATTGCTCATCAAATCATTAAGCCGGTTCTGAAAAACTATCAGGATAAAATTACAACAAAAACAATATAAACAGATTAATAGTAATATTACTCAACAATGGAATCTCAGGGCAAGCATGCTTTTTTTCATCATATTAGTGGTATTTTTGGATATGAACCTCTGGAAATTTACTATTAGTGGCCCAATTTAGTAATGCACTATTTTTATTTTCAAGTCGTTAATTTTCGATATATATCTGATACTCTTACAGGTAATTGCTTAATATCTTCAATTAACGCATAATTGGCAGCTCCATACATATGCGGCAAATAGTCCCCTGCTTCTTTATCAATGGTAATACAATAACAGTGAATGCCTTTTTGTCGAGTTTCAAATAAGGATTGACGCGTGTCTTCAATACCATATTCACCCCGATATTGGCCATCATAATCTTCCGGTTTACCATCAGACAGGGTAATCAATAGCTTGGTTTTAGCTTCCACTTCTTCCAGCAAACCACTTAAATGGCGTATGGCAAATCCCATGCGAGTATAGTCTTTTGCTGTAATACCACTAATACGAGCCTTCACCTTATCATTATATGCCTCATCTAAATGCTTGATATGATAAATTTCACAACGTTTTCGGGTTGTTCCGGAAAAACCATAAATCGCATAACGATCCCCCAACATAGATAATGACTCACATAACAGAACTAAAGATTCCCGTTCTGCCTGATTAATCCAGCCCTTGGTTGAACCACTCATATCCACCAGAAACATAACGGCAATATTACGATCTTCTCGCTGCATACGAGTAAATAAACGTTCATTCAGTTCCATTCCCATACTCATATCTGCATAGCTTTCAACCAATGCATCAATATCAATATCATCCCCGTTAATTTGACGTTTAAGTAATTTTTCCTCTCCTTTTATCGCCTCAAAATGACGTCTCAGTGATTTAACCACTGCATAATATTGTTTAAGGGTCTGCGGTACGAAATCGTCATAAAGCGGCGGAACTCTTACCTCTCGAACAACACACCAGTTTTTTTTATAGTGCTGGCGAACATAATCCCATTCATCATAGAAAAAAGCACCCTCCTCATGATAAACACCGGACCAGACATTATCTGTTTTTTTATCCTTATCACTATAATCAGAACTATACTGACCTGAACCAGCTGCCACCAGATATTCTTCCGGTATTTCACCAATATCCTGCATAATACTACTCATTAAACTCTGTACATCTTCAGCAGGAACAATGACCTGCCCATCCAGGGAAAGTTCAAAAACAATATTATCCGAGAATTCATCTTTATCAAATTGTTCATTAACATTAAAATCAAAAGCAGGGGTTAAGTTTTCCACATCAACAGCTTCCGGCTTCAGATACCGTTTTTCATCAGCAATACGTGATAGAGCTTCACGAAAACGAGTTTGTTCATCACTGATACGCCGTTGTTTAATTTGTTGAACCTTATTGGCAAATAACAAGCCCTGGAAATGAAAATCAATAGTATTTAATTGTCCATAATGCTGCTTTAATAACCTTAAGCTATCAGCAATTGTCACTTTTTTTTGCTCTGATTTTTTCCCCTTATAGAAAACAAGAATAGTATTCCAGTCTTTGTTCAACTTTAACTCATTGAATTCATCCATGAATACTTCAACCTGACGATAAAACCCCGGTAATTCATTTTGAATATTATGTATTAGTCGAATAGATTCCAGGTTATGTAATAGTTTCAGAGCATATACAGGATCATCATACTCATTGACAATGTCATTTAAATCATAGCGCCAGGTTCCAAACCAGTTTTGCGCCCAAAGATAAACTGTCAATAATTTATAATAAAGAAAATTGTCTTCCTTGCGGGAAAAATCTGCTATTAATTCAGGTAGATAAATAGTTTCTGTATCAGTGTAGATAATATCAGAAGATTCTATTTTTAGTGAACGCCCATTAAGACCACAGACAAATGCAGTCAACAGATTTTTTATATCATCCAGTAAAATACCCTGTTGTTTTTTGAAGTAAGTTTCAGCAAAATCATTGCTATTATGCAAGACCTTGTTTGCAAATTGTAAACCTCTTTCATCAAATGCAGACATGGCCTCTACAATCCAATGCTCTACCGCATTCAAATCATGTTGTAATGCCAATACTGCATCAGAGAAGCAAGCTGAAAATTGAAAAGCCATTTCAGCATTTGTGGCCGATATTATTTCCACCCAATGTAAGCCAAAGGCTTGTTCTTTACTATTAAGAGTCGCCATTTGTTTAGCAGGCCCTGCAGCTGAACGACGAAAAGAGAGCACTGAATCAAGAAAACAATCCAGTTGCTCTTCCATCTGAGCTGCATCCAGAACCTTAAAACTGCTGTTTTGTTTTTGATAAGACATTATTAGAATCGGAATTTAAAATAAAGAAGCACTGAGTTCATTAATCGCAGACAACATTTCCGGGTCATCAGTAAGAGCCTGTGCAATCGCACTCTGACAGGCGGCAACGGGATTCACACCGGCCTTTATTAATAATGCAGCATGAACCAGTAAACGGGTGCTCGCCCCTTCATCAAGACCATTGCCTTTTAAATTTCGTGTCATATGGGCAAATTTAACCAGCGTTTTAGCTAGTTCAGCGTTAATTTCAGCCTCTATTTCAAGAATTTTCTGTTCCAGAACAATACCGGGATAATCAAATTCAAGCGCCACAAAGCGTTGTCTGGTACTCTGCTTAAGGTCTTTCATAATACTTTGATAGCCGGGATTATATGACATAGCTAGACAAAAATTATCTGTTGCCTGCAAAACCACACCCTTTTTTTCCATAGGCAGAACTCGCCGATCATCTGCCAAAGGATGAATAACTACTGTCGTATCTTTACGTGCCTCAACCACTTCATCCAGATAACAAATAGCACCTGCACGTACTGATTTTGCCAACGGTCCATCCACCCAGACAGTTTCACCACTGGTAATCAGATAACGTCCAACTAAATCAGAAGCCGTTAAATCATCATGACAGGATACCGTAATCAATGGTCGCTTAAGACGCCATGCCATATGTTCCATAAAACGAGTTTTACCACAACCCGTCGGTCCTTTCAGCAATACAGGTAATTGATTATTATAAGCCGCCTCAAAAATCTGAATCTCATCTGCCACAGATTCATAATACGGTTCATCAACAATAAAATAATCTTCTGGTAAAATTTCCTGAGTTAATAAATCCACCAATTACTCCTTCATATGTAATAGCTATTTAGTATAAGTCTAAATAAGAGCCATCAGCAACCAAGATTATCACTAAGGGAGGCATTCAATAATGACTAGAATAGAGCAACAATATTAATAAACAGAGGAGGTACTTGCAAAATAGCACTTAGCTTCCCCTTTAAATAAAGGGGGAGGTATAAAACAAGCTAAAGTTTCCATTAATTAGAGATTTAATTTCTAGGAAACTTCAGTTACTATAAAATCAATATGATATCCTGAAAATTTACGAATATTAATCACACCGCTGTCAAATAGTAAATACTGTCCTTTAATACCCATCAGCGTACCTTCCAGAATTGCCTGCTTGTCCAGGTTAAATGATTTAATTTTTGTCGGGTATTCCATGACCGGGTAAAGTATTTCTGTCATTGAATCATTATCAATAGTTTCAATTGCACCTTCTGGAAGCCTATGACTCATCTCTCTTATTGGCTCACAAAACTGTTCGTCTAATTGCTTCTGATATGTAAGTAAATCTATTGTTTCAACCTGTCCTTTTAACATCCTTTGCCATTGTGTTCGATCGGAAACCTGCTCTTTATAAAGCACTTCTACCAAACCCGAATAATAGCGCTGGCTCACCTTATAAATTGCTAATGCCTGGATAGCACCCTGATCAATCCAGCGGGTCGGCAGCTGGTTGGCTCGTGTAATCCCAACTTTTAAACCGGATGAATTGGCCAGATAAACATAATGCGTACTCATGCAATTATCCTGACCCCATTGAGGTTCACGGCAGGTTCCTTCTTCAAAGTGACATTTTTCAGGACTCATAATACATTTATCACAAGCAGCCAGACGCATAAGACAGGGATAACAATGCCCCTGATTAAAACTTTTATTCGTTTTTCGGCCACAGGCAATACAATGAATTTCCTGCTTAAAATGAATGGACAGACTTTTCCCCAGCAGAGCATTTAAGGAAATATTTTTATTATCCTCACTGATATGTCCATCAGCATCGCTCAGGTTCAAAAAATACTCTACAGGCTGAGATGAATTTTCATAATGAACCTGCATTTTTCGCAAATGTCCTGTATAAACAGTCATATTATTCCTTGTTCTTAATTTTAGATAAACATTTTATAATCGTGAAAAAAGCTCATCCCAGTCAAAACCTGTTCCGGGATCAGTCTTGCGTCCCGGAGCCACATCACTATGCCCAACAATATGCTCTTTACTAATATGAGGAAAATAAATTAATAAGGCTTTAACCACTTCAATCAGAGTATCATATTGAGCGGTTTCAAACACACTCTGATCAGTTCCTTCCAGTTCAATACCAATGGAAAAATCATTACATTTTTCCCTATGACCCAAACAGGATTTTCCTGCATGCCAGGCACGTAAATTCAAATCAACATATTGTATCAGTTCACCTGTGCGGCGAATTAATAAATGAGCAGAGACTTTTAAGCCACGCACCTCAGCATAGGAAGGAGCTTTATCACAGTCCAGTTGATTGGTAAAAAGCTGACTAATATCATCCCCTTCGTAACAGGCCAGAGGCATTGATATTGAATGAATAATAATGGCATCAATCAGAGTATTTTCGGGACGTAAGTCATAATTTGGGGAAGCAAGCTTGCGAGACTGTTTAAACCAGCCATTAAGAATTTTATACATAAAGCAATTTCTGATTTTAGCGGTTTGAATTATAATCTTCGGATATTCGTAGTATAAGGCAAATCAATGTCTTTCGCACCATAATGATAAAAACCCAGACAAATCTAATACCTATATGGACGCCCCAGTTAAGTCAACTGATTTTTGTTTTAGATCTGCTAAACTCTCAGGTTCCAAGGCGAAAGATTCCAACCCCTGCTATGACTGCTATTATAGCGCCTAGCATCTAAAAATTAACTTCCAGTTACTTTTTCTCAATGACAAAAGAAAGTATTTCTCCTTCCGTATCTTCTGACAGGATGGTATGTCCCATCTGTGCTGAGAAGGTTTGGATTTCTTTGATAAACTCCCTGTTATTTGCGACTATGTCCAGTTGATCTCCAGAAGCCATTCGTGCAAGCATGGCTTTGGTTTTCATAATAGGCATAGGACAATCCAGCTCCCTTACATCAAGTTTTTCCTCAAAAACCAGATCCTTACTCATGATTTATCCCCAATAGAGTGTGATGAAATAGTACATAATTCGAATTCCTAAGTTCAGAATATATATTGCTATACTCAGTATAACGTAATGCAGTACTTACAGCCATTACTAGATGTCGCCTAAGAGCGCCTAATTTTGGTAACCTACAGCAACTTAGTCATTCTCGTGATAATTTAACTGAGTTTTTTTGTAGCAGGGAGTGTTGAGTGAGAATATTATGAGCAATCGTAACGAACAGGTAAAATTCAACACCCTGGAAAAATTGAAAATATATTAAAATTTATACTTGATTATTGATTTATAACATTGGAAATATTAAAATTTATACTTGATTATTGATTTATAACATTGAAAAATATTGTTGAATTTCATATTCTTTATGGCGGGATCAAAAGGGCAGAATGCCAATACGAGTAAAACTATGCAAATTAAAAAATATAGTATTCCGGAATCAACTTTGATCTATAAACCCAAGGCTCCTTTTATGGCCGGGGTAATATCCACCACTGAACTCACTGAAGCCGATAGCAGCGATGAGGTGTTCAATATCATTTTGGATGTAGCCGATAGTGACATCCACTACATAGAGGGACAGTCGATAGGGATTATCCCACCTGGAGAAAGAGAGACGGGAAAACCACACAAAGCACGTCTCTATTCTATTGCATCTGCACGAACCGGAGATGACGGCACTTCGACCACTGCTACCATCTGTGTAAAACGGGTTTTCAGAAAAGATGAAGTTACAGGCACTACTATTCCAGGCATTGCATCCAATTATCTATGTGATCTAAAACCTGGCGATTCTGTCGCACTAATTGGTCCCAATGGGCGTCGATTTTTGTTACCCGAGGATGATTCCATAGATCTTATTTTGATCGCAGTAGGTACAGGCATTGCGCCATTTCGTGCCTTTATACGACATATCTTTCTGGAAAAAGGCTATTGGAACGGTCGTATCCGTCTTTTCTATGGTATTAAAAATGCCATGGAAGCATTATTTCTTAACAACCGAAACGACGACATTGGTCAATATATGACCCGGGAAACTTTTGAAGCCTTTCGTGCCTTGTCCAGGGTACATAACGAAGACTCAGAAAAGGGTTATGTACAACATAAACTTGCCGAACATAAACAAGAGGTTTGGGAGATAATCTGCGCAGGAAATTTTGCCGTTTATATTTGCGGCTTAAAGGGCATGGAGGAAGGCGTAGATGAGGTATTTTCTACCCTGGCCAGGCAGCAAGAGTTGGATTGGCCTACAATGAAAGCAGAATTTATCAAAAATGGTCAGTGGAATCTTGAAGTTTATTAAGCCATTAAATCACTTACTAACAACAGAAAAATTTGCCTGAAGATAAGGTTGTTTCTAAAAAACATAAAAACTTATCCAATCATTAATCTGTGAGCAACATTGATATAGCAAAAGTCATTACTTAATGAACCCTAAAACTAATAACAATACCAATAGCATAGGAAAAGGCATGATCATCGTTGCTATAATGATGACAATTGGTCTGTTGACCTATCTGTTTCAAGGTGAAATTGACAAGCAATACAATCCCAATCAACAGGTTCAATCCACTCAAACCGGCAATAATCAAATTGAAGTCACTTTAAAGCGTAATCGTGCCGGACATTATGTCACCACGGGCAAAATTAATGACCAAAAAGTTATTTTTCTACTGGACACCGGTGCCACTTTTGTTGCTATACCAGAACAATTGACAAGACGGCTAAAGCTGAAAAAAGGTCATGTCATTCCAATTTCCACAGCCAATGGCCGCACTAAAGGTTATCAAACACGCATAGACAAACTCAGTATCGGTCAAATTCACCTCTATAATATTAAAGCCATTATCACACCCAATCTGGAAGAAATATTATTGGGTATGTCCGTACTCAAACAATTAGAGTTCACTCAACGGGGCAATGAACTCACGATTCGACAATATTTGTAGAGCCTTCAGCCAATAAACGTACCCGCTGTCATTTTGCAAACATAAGACGGCGACACGTTTATGTTTGATAAGAACTCTTATTCATTGCCGTTCTGGTCAGTTTAAAAATAACCGGGCTAAGCAGTAATAAGGCAATTAAATTAGGCAATGCCATCAGGGCATTTAAAGTATCAGCCAGCAGCCATATAAAACTCAGATCTCCCATTGCTCCAATCGGAACAGCCAGAATCCATAAGATTCTAAAAATTTTAATAGAACGAATACCAAATAAATATTCTACACAGCGTTCACCATAAACACTCCAGCCAAGAATAGTCGTAAAAGCAAACACTGCCTGAGCAATACTCACCACGACACCACCCGCCTCAGGCATTGCCTGATCAAAGGCTGCAATTGTCAGTGCTGCTCCTTTAGCACCGGAGGTCCATACACCGGTTAAGATAATGGCCAGTCCCGTTACGCTGCAAAGCACAATCGTGTCAATAAAGGTACCCAGCATGGCAATTGTTCCCTGACGAACCGGGTCATTGGTTTTGGCTGCAGCATGTGCAATAGGTGCGCTGCCCAGACCTGCTTCATTAGAAAAAATACCTCGCGCCACACCCCATTGAATTGCCATCATAATACTTGCACCGGCAAAGCCACCCGTTGCAGCAACCGGCGTAAAGGCACTTTTAACAATTAGTATCAGAGCGTCCGGTATAGCAGAAAAGTGCGTAATTAAAACCACCAGACCTGCCATAAGATAGGCCAGAGCCATGAAAGGCACCAGCTTTCCTGCTACCTGAGCAATACGTTGAATGCCGCCTAAAACCACTGCAGCAGTTAATATCAATAATACAATACCGGTTAGCCAAAGCGGTATATTAAATTGAGTTTCCAATGCATGTGCAACTGAATTGGCCTGTACTGTATTGCCGATACCAAATGAAGCTAAAGCACCAAAAGCGGCAAATAAGAAGCCCAGCCACAACCATTTTTTCCCCAGACCATTTTTTATATAATACATAGGGCCGCCGACATAACTGCCCTGTTCATCCACTTCACGGTAATGAACGGCACAAACCGCTTCAGCATACTTGGTTGCCATGCCGATCAAAGCCGTTATCCACATCCAGAATAATGCTCCGGGGCCGCCTATAAAAATGGCCGTGGCAACACCGGTAATATTTCCAGTTCCAATGGTCGCTGACAATGAGGTCATCAAGGCATTAAAGGATGAGATTTCACCTGCCTGTTTCTCATCTGATTGTCTTCCCTGCCACAATAACTTAAATGCTTTAACAATATTCAACAGCGGCATAAACTTAAGTCCTATCATTAAGAAAATACCGGTACCAAAAATCATCACCAGCATGGGTTTTCCCCATACCAGAGCATTTAACTGACTAATAAAATTGCTGACTAATTCCATGCTTTATCCTTAATAATTTCCGTTTTAGCTAACGGTTTTTCAAGCTATTTTGAATTATTACACAGGATAAGGTAGAGTGGGAAATTAAAATTACTAATTAAGAGCAATATGTTCTCTATACCTCATTCAGTTATACAATCTCAGGTTTCTCAGGCTCTGCTGGAAGATATTGGTTGCGGTGATGTGACGGCCAATCTTATCCCTGAAAATACGCAATCAACTGCTCACCTTATTTGCCGTGAAAATGCAATCCTTTGTGGCCGGGACTGGTTTAATGAAGTTTTCAGGCAATTGGATCATAGCACTCAAATTCAGTGGCAGCATCAGGATGGCGATAATTTATCCTCTGAACAACGTGTTTGTACTTTAACAGGTAACAGCCGATCAATTTTAACCGGTGAACGCACGGCTATGAATTTTTTGCAAACACTGTCCGGCACAGCATCTACGACCCATCAATATGTCGCACGACTCAATCAAAATGCAAATATCAATCACCCGGTAAAATTACTCGACACCCGAAAGACTATTCCAGGACTGAGAGAGGCACAAAAATATGCCGTGCGTTGTGGTGGTGGATACAATCATCGCCATGGTCTGTTTGATGGTATTTTAATTAAAGAAAATCATATTATGGCAGCCGGCTCTATCAGTAATGCGGTACAAAATGCCCGGCAAAATAGTACCCACACTCTTAAAATAGAAGTTGAAATTGAAACATTAGAAGAATTGCAGGAGGCACTGGAAGCAAAGGCAGATATATTGCTATTAGATAATATGAGTGATGAGGTATTAGCCAAAGCCGTTAAACTCAATCAACAATTTAATCAACATCAGACTAAGCTGGAAGTTTCCGGAAATATTACTTTGGCAAGGCTCAATGATTTAGCCAATATAGGTATTGATTATATTTCAAGCGGCGCAATAACCAAAAACCTCAAGGCAACTGATTTTTCATTGCGTTTTGAAAAATAGTTTACAACAGATTTCTTTAGGAATAATTTAAGACTGCCTATTAGGGATGACTTTGGTTAAAAAAACAGTGAATCATAATAATAATCAATAAGGTAGGATGTTTTGCTCCGACTTCTTTGGTTCTATATATCATTTTATTTATAAATAGTTCTAAATATATATAATCAATTGCCGATTTGTATATATTATTGTTATCAACACATTAGTATGTTGAAATAAACTTGAAAAATCAAAAAAATATCCTAAGCTATTATCAATAGATGGATAGAAACTAATTATTTATAATAACTTAGATTAAAATGGAGATCCCCATGTTAAACAAGCTAAAATTTAAGACCAAATTACTCACTGGATATGCTTTTATATTATCATTAATGGTAATCATTACCGTGATCGTAACACTCAGTGTTAAATCCTTGGTAAGCAATTTTGATTGGGTCAACCATACACATGAAGTATTAGGAAAAGCCTCACGTATTGAGGCTGCTGCTGTTGATATGGAAACAGGCATGAGAGGTTATCTTCTTGCTGGTAAAAGTGATTTTCTAAATCCTTACAATCAGGGTCAGAAAACTTTTAATTCACTGCTGAACGAACTGTCAAATACAGTCTCAGACAATCCAGCACAAGTTAAATTATTATCAGAACTTTCTTCTACTATAAACCAATGGAAAAATAATGTAACGGAACCTGTTATTAAATTAAGAGCAGCAATTGGTGATGCTAAATCAATGAATGATATGGCAGGCGTTATAAAGCAGGCAAAAGGTAAACAATATTTTGATAAATTTCGAGGTCAGTTAAAACTTTTCATCGATCGCGAACAGGCACTGATGAGTAAACGTCAGGAAACTGCAAAAACAAGTGAAGATATAACAGAACTTAAACAATTAAATGCCTGGGTTGAACATACCTATATAGTCATTGCAACTGCGCAAGCGATAGTTGCCTCAGCTGTTGATATGGAAACAGGTATGCGTGGTTTTTTACTCGCAGGACAAGATCAATTTCTTGAGCCTTATAATAATGGTAAGAAACATTTTTATCAGTTAGTCAAAGAGTTATCTGAAAAAGTATCTGATAATCCTGCTCAGGTCACATTATTGAATGAAAGTAGCAAAACGATTAGTGACTGGATCAGTTTAGTTGTGGAACAGCAAATTTCCCTGCGCCGTGAAATTGGTGATTCTAAAACAATGGATGATATGGCAGACCTGGTGGGTCAGGCAAAAGGAAAAGTCTATTTTGATAAGTTTAGAAATCAAATCAAAACATTTAAAGAAAGAGAAAGCAGTTTAATGCATCAACGTATGGATTCTTTAAAAAATACAGAATCTCTGGTAGTCAATATAACTATTTTTGGTACTTTGTTTGCTATTATTATTGGTTTAGGAATTGCCTTATGGTTAACCAAACACATTATGAATCTTTTAGGTGGTGAGCCTGCCTATATTGCTAAAATTGCAAAAGCAGTTGCAGCTGGTGATTTATCAATGAGTTTAACAAAAAATGGCAATGATAAAGGTATTTTTTATGAAATGGAAAAAATGATGGCAACATTGCATGAAAAAGCTGATCTGGCTCAAAAAATTGCATCAGGTGAGCTTCATCATAACGTCAACCTGGCTTCTGATAAAGATTCTTTAGGACATGCTTTACAAAAGATGATAACAAACCTGAATGAAGTTTTATCACAAACACAATTATCCAGTAACGAAATTTCTCAGGGCAGCAGCAGCGTCGCTGACAGCAGTTCTATACTTTCTGATGGAGCCTCTCAACAAGCAGAAAGTCTGGAAAATATTGCTTCTTCATTAAATGACTTAACGTCTAAAGCCAACAGCAATGCTGAAAGTGCCGATCAAGCACGTAAATTAGTATCACAAGCGCAACAAGAAGCCACTCAGGGCAGAGCTAAGATGGAAGAAATGATACAGGCGATGGAAGATATCTCCCAGTCTGGGCAGAGTATATCTGAATTTATTAGCAGTATAGATGAAATTGCTGAACAGACCAATTTACTCGCTTTAAATGCAGCAATTGAAGCCGCTCGGGCAGGTGAACAAGGCCGTGGTTTTGCTGTTGTTGCCGATGAAGTTCGTAACCTTGCCGCAAGAAGTACAGCTGCCGCTGAAGAGACATCAAAATTAATCTCTGGCTCTGTTAATAAAACAAAAAATGGTAGTCTCATTGCCACTAATACAGCTGAAAGTCTTAAAAATATTTTTGAAACTATCAGCAAAGCAGCCGAGCTGGTCAATGAAATTGCCGTTGCAAGTGATGAACAGGCAAATGGTGCAGAAATAATCAATCAAGAGGTCGTAGTAATCGATAGAGTTACTCGAAAAAACAATGAAACAGCTCAAGATGGTGCTGCTGCATCTGAGCAATTATCCATGCAAGCAGCGCAACTACAAGACATGTTATCACGCTTTAAACTTGCGAATAGTTAACTGAATTATTTAGATCATACCTAATGCTAAAAATAGATTGAGGATGTAATCAGAAGTATTCCTGGCAGAGTTGTTATCTTTACCGATGAAAAGACTTCAAATGAATGGACTTCAACTAGAGTGAGTACCTGTTCGGTAGAAAATCGCTAATTCATCACTTTCTACAGAATAGATAAGCAACCAATCTGGTTCTATGTGACATTCGCGGTATCTTTTCCAATTACCTGATAAATTATGAGGTATGTATTCAGCAGGCACATCACCATCTGTACAAATAAATTTAATGACTGTTTCAATTTTGTCACGAGATTTTTCTCGCTTCTTCTGACATTTTAAATCCTTTTTAAAACTTGTAGTAAATTTATAATCTTTGCCCCAAACATCATCTAATGCAGATTTTGTATCGTTGTAAAAAAATCTCTTCAAATCGACCTGTATTTTCAAGTTGTTTGGGTATATTGACTAAATTAGCTATATTAAATTACACTCATAATCTTTAAATATTTTATCACATGTCATTATTGGAAGGCTCTGACAAAGGCTTTGAGCAATCAACATTCTGTCAAAAGGATCTTTATGATATAAGGGTAACTTTTTTAAATGATTTGCATCTTGTGCACTAAAATCAAGAAGTTTTAAGCCGCTTTTCAATGCCATATCTATCGGATCATAATCTACATTTAATTTGCCAACACTGGATTTAATCATCATTTCTGCAATACTGATTGAGCTGAGAAAAAAAACATTGGGTGATTTTAAAATCTGAATATGTCTGGGCTCTAATTTTTCAGGTTTTTTTAACAGCCATATAAAAATATGAGTGTCTATAAGAATATTCATTTTGGTTTAATTTCATGATTATAAAATAAATCATTCACCTCATCAGTTTCATCCATAATATTATCATCCAGCTGATCAAAATCCTTGCTTGATAACAAACCAAAAACTATTTTACTTTTTGGTTTGTGTACTACTAATTCAACTAAGGGTAAGTTATTTTTTGCAATAATAACTTCTTCACCCTGATAAGCAAGATTGATAAGTTTAGATAAATTTGTTTTTGCTTCTGATACATTAACAATCATCAGATTTTCTCCTATATTTAAACCAACCCTACCAAAATAGACCAACTTGGTCAACTTTTTGTAGGAGTTTCTTTAAGGGTCAGAGTCAAATCATCCCAATCCATTGATTTAATAGTATTATTAATTATTTGTACCAGAGTCAGTATCAGCTACGGAGGTATTTGACTCCGACCCCTGCTGTAAAATGGGATATTGAAAAATAGCTGAAAAAGGACTATAGCGAAAGGTGAGTGAGACCGTAAAGTATCTCATAATAGCTCCTTCGGTTGATGGTGCAATTGCCTTTGGCTTACACCTGTCAGCCAACTTTAGCTTCTCTTTTTTAAAAGGCAGCTAAAGCCAGTCGTTTGCCTTTACTACAAACACTTCGATTCTTGTAACATAATTCATATAACTTAGCCTTATTGTTTTCTCCGACTCTAGATTGTTATATAAATGAATCATAAGGTTATTTCAACTGCTTAATGTTGCTCTTCAGCAACACTTTCCTATCCATTCCCCCTGAGACGACACACTGTTGTCTTTGTTTTGTAAAAATATAGACTTTATTATCAATAGCTTGTAATAATAAAATAATAAAAACACTTTATTGCAAAACATTCTCTTTTAATACCAAGTCTTTATAATATGTTGCATGATTAGACACTAAGATAGCATTTCTACAATAATTCCTTGGCTTACGGTTTTACAGTCGTGAATTATACAAGAAGGGATGGGATGAAATGAAATATAAATGTTCTATGTTATCCTTATGACAAATCATGCAGGAGATAGAAAATCAGAGAAATATTTGATTAGACAATCAAATTTAATAGCTTTGGTTCTTTGATTATGGTGAAGAAGAAATCAATGACTCTGATCCCCTGATTTTCTAAAAACGTAGAGAAAAGTCTTCCCTGTGGGGATGATGAAGCAATCTTTACTATACATTAAAAGATTTATCCAGCTATGCCGGGTCAGGTTTAATCAATGGAACCTGATCCTGTTGATAACAGGAAAGTCATTACAATAATTTTTCAATACAGGAGGTTGAGGGAATGGATTATTCTCTGTCTGGAGTCCTGGTTAAATAATATATTTTGATGGTTCCATAGACTGATGTAATACATCAATAATATCGATGTGTGCAGAATTAATTCTATAGTAAATGGTATGTGAGTCTATAAATTCACTATAATATCCGATTTTTAATTCTTCTCGTTTTTTCCCATGCAAAGGGCTTTCAGCCAGTTCTTGCATAAACTCATCACCCTCTACCCCTTCACCTTGATCAAGTTGTGCTTCCCCAATGGAAAGTTTGTTTCTTAGCAGATCGAATTTTGTTTCACGTTCTTCAAGAAGGCGCAAAGCGGATCTTACTGCTTCACTGGTTGATTCAAATCGCCCTTGCAGAATTTTTCCTTCAATAAATCCTGAAAAATGTTCACCCAATGTGATACTGGTATTTCTTGGCATGATTTACCTCATCTTTTGTATTACACATTAATACAAAATAATGTAAAGTCTCAATGGCTTGACTGGCATTGTCAGTAAACAACTGTAACAGAGATCATATCAGTATGGGGTTGGAGTCAGCCTAAATAGCCATTCGTAAATCAATTAAACGGCTATCACTGACCAGACGATCATCTGTCAATAAATAGGGGGTGGGATCCATAATTGTTTGCTGCCCTAACAATTGATCCACTAATAACTGACAGGAAGCCAAACCAATAACCACCCCATTTCTAAAATGACCGGCATTCATATATAAATTTTTTAATTCAGGGTGTTCTCCAATATAGGGTACACCATCAATTGAACCGGGTCGCAAGCCTGCCCATTGTTTTTCAACCGGATAATTTTTTAAGGCAGGAATAATTCTGACCGCTTCCTGTTTTAATTCTTCCAGTACATCCTGTGTCGTTGTTTTATCAAACTCATCAAATTCCAGTGTGCTACCCACCACAACCCGACCATCTTTACGGGGGATAACATAACGCCCTTTACTCAGGATAATTCTGGAAACCAGGCCCGGTTGTGCTTTAAAGACAATCATTTGTCCCTTAACAGGTGCAATTTTTGGGATCTTTACCCATTGTTCCAACAGACGACTGCTCCAGGCACCACCGGCAACCACAATTCGATCTCCATAAAAAGTACCTTTATCCGTCACCACTCCTCTTAGATGATTATTTTCGATAATAAAAGACTGAGCCTGGGTCTGCTGCTCAATGGTGACCCCAAGACGCAGCAGATCTTCACGTAAAGAGCGTACCAGTCTGGGATTACGAACCTGGGCAATCGAATCAGTAAACCAGCCTTGTTTAAATGAGTGATTCAACTCCACTTCCAGTGTGCTTAAATCATCCCCTGATACTGCAGTAAAAGGATAATGATATTGAGTTTCCCATGCTTTGGCTTGCTCTAATTCATCTTCAATATCCAGGTATAACAAGCCGCTTTGGATGTACTCAGGATCAATACCTGAACTCTGATAGATTTTATCTAATACTCCAGGATAATGCTGCTGTCCCCATTGAGCAAGACGTGTCACAGAGCCATCATAACGCCATGGATATAAGGGTGATATTATCCCTCCGCCAGCCCATGAAGATTCCCTGCCGGCATATCCCTGTTCGATAATGCAAACTGATATGCCTGATTTTATTAAAATTCTGGCTGTAAGCATACCGATAATACCAGCACCAATAATGATAATTTTACCCATAAAAATTCTCTTTCTTTTTACTATAACAATAGTCTCTATTATGACATAATTAACACCCGTTTAAGCAATCAATTGATCACAGCAAAGCCATCTAAACCGTTTATGAAAATTCATCCATTTTCAGTTGTTATGCACACTCAGGAATTTTATTCCTTTGTGGTGCGCCTGAGTCTGGGTCTCTGCATTGCCTTATACTTCTGGATCGGCATGTCAAGTGGTGACTTTGAAGTATCTTCCAATCTTTATTTTAATTTTGCCACGATCTATTTTATCACCACATTAGTACTTGGCATCGATCTATTTCGTAATCCTGAATCAACTATACGACGTTATATTACCCTTATCTTTGATTTTACCTATACATCCTATGCTATTTTTCTCACCGGTGGCGGTGAAAGTGAATTTATGTTGATTTACATCTGGCTTTATATTGCCTATGGCACTCGTTATGGTCTGCCTTATTTATTGAGTGCAGTATTATTGGTTATGTTTGAATATAATTTACTGCTCTACCTTGATAAATCCTGGATGAACAATCCTCTTGGTTCTTCAGCACAAATTTTTGTGTTAATCGTTATGCCCATTTATTTGTATTCAATGATCAAACAATTACATATTGCCAGAAAAGAAGCCGTACATGCTACCAGAGCAAAAAGCAGTTTTCTGGCTATTATGAGCCATGAAATCAGAACACCCATGAGCGGTATTGTAGGAACCGCATACTTACTACAAAAGACGCAACAAAGTGAAGAACAAAGACAATACACAAATACGCTGGTGAATGCTGCAAAATCTTTACACACATTGATTGATGATATCCTTGATTTCTCAAAAATTGAAGCAAAAAAACTGATCTTAAAACATGAAGCCTTTGATTTGCACCAGATAATTAACGAAGTGATTGCCGTTTTAAAACCGGATGCAGAAAAACAATCTTTGAAACTCACAAGTTCTATTGACCCCAAATTACCCGTTTTCTTTATCGGCGATAATCAGCGTATCAGACAGGTGTTATTCAATCTGGTCGGTAATGCCATTAAATTTACCCGACAAGGTGAAGTTTCTTTAAACATTTCTATTATTCCCGCTGAAGCTCAATTGATGCATCATTCCAAACAAAAAATATGTCTCCATTTTGATATTATTGATACTGGAGTCGGAATGAGTGAAAAACAACAAAAAGATATCTTTAACAGCTTTACTCAGGTAGATAATCATCAATATAATACAACCGATACAGGAACGGGTCTGGGCACAACAATTTCCAAACAACTGGTAGAATTAATGGGCGGACAAATTGGTGTCAGCAGTGAATTAAATAATGGCAGTCACTTTTGGTTTACATTATCATTGTCCACGGCAAAAGAGAAAGATATAGAAATAAATCAAACGGTTAATAAGCTAAACGACTCTTCTCTTAATATTTTAATCGTGGAAGATGAAGATATTAACGCAATGGTACTGCAAAATTTTCTACAAAATATGGGGCACATTACACAACGGGTATTCAATGGAAAAAGTGCATTAGAAACACTTTCCCAAAGTAATTTTGATCTGGTTTTTATGGATATGAATATACCGGAAATCAATGGTCCTGAAACCACCAGACTGTGGCGCGAAAGAGAAGATCGTGAAGAGGAAGAACAGATACCGGAAACAAAAAGTAAGCATATTCCAATTATCGCACTCACAGCTTATGCAACACTTGATAGTCGAGATATCTGTCTTGCTTCAGGCATGGATGACTTTATCACCAAGCCCGTCAGCCCGGAACAACTTTCCAGCACCATAGAAAAATTTTGTTATCATCAGGAATAAAGACATGCTAGAGACAACACTGACCATTTCCGATCTCGTTATACTGGTCGTTGAACCTTCTAAAGTACAAGCCAGGATTATTCAAAATCATTTTCAGGATGCACAGGTTGGCAGTATACAAGTAGCACACAGCGGTGCTCAGGCACTGGAAGTATTATCACATAATCCACCTGATCTGGTGGTCAGTTCTCTATACCTTCCTGATATGACCGGTACTGAGCTTGTCATTTCAATGCGTAATGATGAACAACTGGAAAAAGTACCATTTATGCTGATTTCCAGTGAAACTTCCTTTGAACAACTTGATCCCATACGACAGGCTGGTGTAGTGGCCATATTACCAAAACCCTTTGTATTGGAAGATTTAAAAAGAGCACTTTATAATACACTGGATTTTATTAATCCCTGTGTCAATGATACTGATAGTTTAAATTTTAATGAACTGCATGTTTTAGTCGTTGATGACAGCGCAATGGCCAGAAAACATATCAAACGTGTTTTAAGTAATATGGGTATTAATTCATTTGTTGAAGCTGTCAACGGCAAAGAAGCTATTCCTCTCATTGAAAACAACTTTTTTGATCTGATCGTAACTGATTACAATATGCCGGAAATGGACGGAGAGGAACTAACCCGTTATATCAGGGGAAAAAGTACACAAAGTACAATCCCAATATTGATGGTGACCAGTGAGAATGATGATAATCGTTTAGCTGCAGTGCAGCAATCCGGTGTATCAGGAATATGCGACAAACCGTTTGAACCCGATACGGTTAAAGCTTACCTGAAGAATATTATGGCTGAGCTTTGATTTCTAATTATTGAATCTCTAATTTTTACTAGAGTTTGTCTTGTCTATATACTACTTTTACTTACTTTTTCACTCAACTGGCTGATCCCTGCCATTTGTTGTAATGCATTCCAATTTTTTATCATTATATGCTTGCGTTCAGCTGTAATAATCCCGTCATCCTGAAAACGAGTAAACATACGGCTCACAGTTTCAACTGCCAGCCCCAGATAATTCGCAATGTCATTACGTGACATACTAAGATAAAATTCTGTTGAAGAAAAACCTCTTTGCTTAAATCTTAATGAAATACTCAGTAAAAAAGCGGATAAACGTGCTTCAGCAGTTTTCTTACCTAAGAGAAGCATTAATTCCTGATCATCAAAGATTTCTTTACTCATAAGACGCAGCAGCTGGTGTTGTAATGTGGGTAGTTCCTGAGCGAGTTCTTCCAGACGGTCAAATGGAATTTCACAAACACTGGTGGTTTCCAATGCTTTAGCAACACAGGGATGATGCCCCTTACCAATTGCATCCAATCCCAGCAGTTCACCCGGCAGATGAAATCCTGTCACCTGTTCCTGCCCGTCAATAGTTGGTGAAAAGGTCTTTAAAGAACCTGAACGAACCACATAAATAGAATCAAAAGCACTGCCTACCTGAAAAAGATATTCATTACGTTTTAATGGCTTTTTTCGCTCTATAATATAATCCAGCTTTTCCAGTTCAGCACCATCAATCGACTGAGGTAAACAAAGTTGGTGTAAGCTACATTCATTACAAGAAACATTGATACCATGCAAATCAACAATCTTATTATCTCTCATTGAGTACCTTCAGGTTGATCAGACACTTTTAATTCCATTAAATTATTCTCCTTAACAAGAAGCCCTAACAAGAAGTCCTAACAAGAAGCCTTAACAATAAAATAAGTTGATAAATGTCAATTTTATAACAAAAACCTTATAAAAAAAACTATTATCTTAGATATTGCTAATATTTAAGAAAAATCTATAATAAGTCCTTTAGACAAACTCGGAATTTACTGCCCATCTTAACTTTGCAACTTTAATCAATACGTCATCCTTTAAGCTGAGGTCAAGCAAAATAATGTCAAAGACAATACAAAAACAAAATTCTAACCGACAAGCCTCTGTTACACGCAATACAAATGAGACTCAAATTGAAATCAGTATTGATCTGGATGGAACAGGACAGTCTGATCTCCACACAGGCGTCCCGTTTCTTGAGCATATGATCGATCAAATTGCCCGTCACGGCATGATGGATATTAGCATCAAAGCTAAAGGTGATCTGGATATCGATGCTCACCACACGGTTGAAGATATTGGTATCAGCCTGGGCATGGCAATGAAACAGGCACTGGGTGATAAACAGGGGATCACTCGTTATGGTCACGCCTATGTTCCTCTGGACGAAGCTTTATCACGTGTTGTCATTGATTTTTCCGGTCGTCCCGGATTAGAAGATCAGGTTGATTATAAGAATAATAGTATAGGAAATTTTGATACTGAACTGTTCCATGAATTTTTCCAGGGTTTTGTTAATCATGCTCTGGTGACTTTACATATCGATAATATTCGAGGCAATAATAACCACCATATTGCAGAAACGGTGTTTAAAGCATTTGGTCGTGCCGTGCGCATGGCAATCAGTGAAGATGAAAGAATGCAGGGTACTATCCCTTCAACCAAGGGTAGTTTATAATAACACCTGCTGAATTTTCACGCATTTACTCTAGGAGCCTGTCCGAGAATAGAAAGTCTACTGCAGAAAAACTGATTTTGGCCAGATTTCACTATCATTTTCATTAAATAGCGCAACTATTCGCTTCAAATGATAGCAAAATCTGACTCAAAACAGCTTTCCTTCGCGACGACTTCTATTCTCGGACAGCCCCCCTAATTAACTTTTGTTATCTGAAACCAATTTAATGACAACTCATACAACAATTGCTGTAATCGATTACGGCATGGGAAATCTGCATTCTGTTGCTAAAGCACTGGAACATGCTATTCAATTTACAACAGGACGTTCAGTCAGCATTAATGTTACAAACGATAAGCAACTCATCGGCAGTGCTGATCGGATTGTACTACCCGGTGTTGGTGCTATTCGTGACTGTATTGGTGAAATGCAGCGGCTGGATTTAATCGACACTATCAAAGACGCTGCAGCAAACAAGCCTTTTTTAGGAGTCTGCATCGGTATGCAGGCATTACTCTCCCATAGTAGTGAAAATAATGGTGTGGAATGCCTTGATATTATACCCGGTGAAGTCACACGCTTTGCAGAAAAATTAATAGATCCCTCCAGTGGTGAACGTTTGAAGATCCCACACATGGGTTGGAATCAGGTTAGTCAGCAAATTAAACATCCCTTATGGCACAACATTGCTCAGCATCAAAGATTTTATTTTGTACATAGTTATTTTGCTATTCCCAAAACAGCGGAGTCGATTGCTGGTTCAACAACTTACGGGCATCCTCTTTGCGTAGCACTGGCACAGGAAAATATTTTTGCCACACAATTTCACCCGGAAAAAAGTGCTGATGCCGGTTTGCAGCTATTTGCAAACTTTATTGACTGGGATGGCAGTTATGACAGCAGCGGACAATAACTTTTAAAATATTTTTATAAAACATAAAATTGATCCGCTGTCTTATTTGCAAGGTAATTATGTTTGCAAAGCGACAGCGGAAAAATTTTATTTGCTGAGGACTCCAATCGAGAAATACTATGATATTAATACCTGCAATTGATTTAAAAGATGGCCAATGTGTCAGATTACGTCAGGGACGTATGGATGATGACACCGTATTTTCTGATAATCCTGTTGAAATGGCCGGAAAATGGCATACCGCGGGCGCAAGAAGACTGCATCTGGTCGATCTCAATGGTGCTTTTGAAGGTAAACCCGTTAATGGTAAAATTATTCAGGAAATCAGTAAAACATACCCTGATCTGCCCGTTGAAATCGGGGGTGGAATTCGCACCATAAAAACAGTTGAAGCCTATCTTGATGCCGGTGTGGAATATGCTATTATTGGCACAAAGGCAGTAGAAGATCCTGACTTTGTCACTCAATTATGTAAAGAATTTCCCGGTCATATTATTGTCGGCCTTGATGCACTGGATGGTAAAGTCGCCATTAAAGGATGGGCTGAAGTTTGTGATGTTGACTTATTTGACCTGTCAAAACGCTATGAAGATGATGGTGTTGAATCCATTATTTATACAGATATCAGCCGTGACGGCATGATGCAGGGTGCCAATGTGGAAAATACAGCTGCTCTGGCTCAGGCAATCAGCATCTCGGTCATTGCTTCTGGTGGTATTCATGATTTAGGTGATGTAGAGGCAATTTGTAAAGTTGCACATCATGGCATTTCAGGTGCTATCACTGGCCGGGCTATCTATGAAGGCACATTGGACTTTGCTGAGGGGCAGCAACTGGCTGATAAGTTATTAACGACAAAACCTATTAACTAGAGAACAGCAATGGCACTAGCAAAACGAATCATACCCTGTCTTGATGTGGATAAAGGACGGGTGGTTAAAGGCGTACAATTTGTGGATATTCGTGATGCGGGTGATCCGGTTGAAGTTGCTCGGCGTTATAATAGTGAAGGGGCTGACGAACTGACTTTCCTGGATATTACAGCGACTCATGAGGGGCGTGATACTATTGTTCATGTGGTTGAACAGGTTGCCGGGGAAATTTTTATTCCCTTAACGGTGGGCGGTGGCATTCGTACGGTTGATGATGTGCGCTTAATGCTTAATGCAGGGGCTGATAAGGTAGCGATTAACTCTGCTGCAGTTGCCAATCCTGATTTTGTACGTGAAGCAGCTGAAAAATTTGGTAATCAATGTATTGTCGTTGCCATTGATGCAAAGCAGGTAGAAGATCGTGATGGACAAGCGCGCTGGGAAATTTTCACCCACGGCGGACGTAAGCCGACGGGTATTGATGCAATTAAATGGTCAAAGAAAATGGTTTCCTATGGTGCCGGTGAACTTTTAGTCACCAGTATGGATAATGACGGGGTTAAAGACGGTTTTGATTTACCTTTAACCCGTCTAATTAGTGATAATGTTGAAGTACCGGTAATTGCATCCGGTGGTGTGGGCAATTTAGACCATCTTGCAGAAGGTGTACTTGAAGGTCATGCCGATGCTGTGCTGGCAGCCAGTATTTTTCATTTTGCTGAATATAGTATCGCCGAAGCAAAACAGCATATGGCAAAACGCGGCATTGAGGTGAGGTTATGATCCCAGCTGCAGATAACAGTGAAAACTGGCTTGATGATTTGAAATGGGATGAAAAAGGTTTAATCCCGGCCATTGCTCAGGATGAAAAAACAGCTAAAGTGGTGATGTTTGCCTGGATGAACCGGGAATCTTTAGCAATGAGTGTAGAAACAGGACGTGCAGTTTACTGGTCACGTTCACGAAAAAAAATCTGGGCTAAAGGTGAAGAGTCCGGTCATGTACAAAAAATAAAATCAATCCGTGTTGATTGTGATAAAGATGTTATTTTGCTCAGCATCGAACAAATTGGTGGAATAGCCTGCCATACAGGCAGAGAAAGTTGTTTCTATTTCCGTTTGGAAGAAAGAGAAGCTGTCCTTGAAAAACAGGCCAAAGCCCCCATTAAAACCAGACAATACTGGAAGGCAGTTGAACCGGTGATAAAAAATCCTGATGAGATCTATAAATAAAATGTCCCATGATATCTTAGAACAACTTGCCCAAACATTAGAAGAAAGAAAAAAAGCTGATCCAGAGACTTCTTATGTTGCAAAATTACACCAGAAAGGACAAGATACTATCCTGAAAAAAGTGGGCGAAGAAGCCACTGAAGCAATCATTGCATCAAAGGGTGGGAAAAAAGAAGAAATTATTTATGAAACTGCTGACCTGTGGTTCCATAGTATGGTAATGCTTTCTTATCATGATTTAGGTCCTGATGACATACTCAATGAATTAGCCAGACGATTTGGTTTGTCAGGCCTGGAAGAAAAAGCGGGAAGAAAATAATAATGAGTGACTGTCTTTTTTGTAAAATTATTGCAGGGGATATTCCCGCAGATATTGTCTATCAGGATGATAAAATTCTGGTGTTTAAGGATATTGCCCCAAAAGCTGAGATTCATTTGTTAATGATCCCTAAAGTTCACATCGAAAGCCTGGCTGAAATGGGCTTATCACAAAACTCTTCACAAGAGAATGCACATAATGAACTGATTGCCTACATGATGTTAAAGTTACCAGAACTGGCAGAGGCTCAAGGGCTGTCCAGTGGTTTTAGAACTATTATTAATACTGGAAAAGAAGGTGGTCAAGTTGTTTTTCATCTTCACATCCATTTACTGGGCGGCTCAAATCTGCCCGGTTTTTAAACACAATTACTTATATTACTTAACAGGAGAATCCTATGGGATTTGGTGTAACTGAATTATTAATTATCTTGGCCATTGTATTGGTTCTTTTTGGTGCTAAAAAATTACGCAATATTGGTGGTGATCTGGGTGGTGCAATCAAAAACTTTAAAACAGCGATGAAAGAAGAAGAAAACAATGCTGGTGATAGCACTTTTGATGAACCACAAAGTAAGCTAGATGAAAAATCAGGTACTACAATTGAAGGCAGCGTTGAAAAAACAAAAGAACAAGTATAATTTTTGTTTTGGTCTCAGCTAATTTTATTGGTTAATAACTCTGTGATTGACACAAAACTGACTGGTATTATTTTTAAATATTTTATATTATACAAAATAATTTCAGCCAATTTTTTTGGTTAATGACTCTTGAGTAACAAAAAATGTTCACAAAATTATTTTAAGTCATTTTTATGTTACTTAAAATAATTCGTGCCAATTTTTTTGGCTGTGGGCACTTCTAAGTAACTTCATTTGGACTGATTTTTTATTATGTTTGATATTGGCTTTTGGGAACTTTCCCTGATTGGTATTGTTGGCTTACTGGTAATTGGACCTGAGCGAATGCCTGCAGTTGCGCGTACGGTTGGAAAATGGGTAGGTCGTGCTAATCGTTTTATCGCTAATGTAAAAGACGATATTAATAAAGAACTTAAAGATGAAGATCTTAAAAAGATTTTAGAAGAACAGCAAAAACTGGCTGACGAGTTTAAAGCCGCTTCCAACACGATGAAATCATCTATAGAATCTGAAACAGAATCTATTAAAAAAGATGTCAACATGGATGATCTGCTGGAAATTGATGAGTTGGAAAATGAGATAGATAATGAAATAAAAAGTGTAGAGAAAAAAAGTAATCGCTCTGAAGAAAATTCTAAACCACGAGAGACAACATGAGCGACTCATTAGATAACGAACAGAGCCATTCACAAATGGAGCATGAACAGCCATTCATGGCTCATTTAATTGAACTGCGTGATAGAGTTTTAAGAATTGTTATTCTCGTTATTGCTATTTTTGTGGTTTTATTTTTCTTTGCCAATGATCTTTATCACCTGGTTGCTCAACCATTATTAGAACAACTCCCTGATGGCAGCACCATGATTGCAACCGGAGTTGCCGCCCCTTTTTTAACTCCATTTAAACTCAGTCTGGTTGCTTCAATTTTTATTGCTATCCCATATATTTTTTATCAATTCTGGTCATTTGTTGCCCCGGGCTTATATAAGCATGAAAAACGCCTGGCATTACCACTGATGGCTTCCAGTGTCATCTTGTTCTATGGCGGTATTGTTTTTTCTTTTTATGTCGTATTCCCGTTAATGTTTGCCTTTTTTACCGCAACCACACCGGAAGGTGTTGCGATGATGACAGATATCAGCCAGTACCTGGATTTTATTCTAAAAATGTTTTTCGCCTTTGGTCTGGCTTTTGAAGTACCTATTGTCACCATTGTACTGACTTTAACCGGTGTAACCAATGCAGACAAACTGGCTGAAAAGCGTCCCTATGTCATTGTAGGATCATTTGTCATTGGTATGTTATTAACGCCTCCTGATATCATTTCACAAACACTACTGGCTATTCCTGTCTGGTTATTATTTGAATTAGGTATTATTTTTTCTCGTATTATCGGCAATAGAAAAACCAGAGAGGAAGAGGAAGAGGAAGAAGATGAAAAAAATAATGATGACTCCTCAACTAAAAAAGACAAATCTTCAAGCAGTGAAAATACCACATCAACTGAAAAAAAAGAACCTGATGTTGACGAGCCTCGCTATAAAGCCATGACTGATGAAGAAATGGAAGCAGAGTTAGATGCAATAGAACAAGAGGAAGAGAAATAGACAGGAGCTTGTTCGAGAATAGAAATCTAATCCAGCTCTACCTCCTGCATCCATGCAAGCAGTTTTCATTTTAAGCTTAATATACTCGATAAGCTGCATGACAAGCAACACAAGCACTGGTTACTTCCTGAAGTGACTGATAGGCAGCTAATGGCTCACCTTCTTCAGCTTTCAATGCAAAACGACTGGCAGCATGATGCATATTGGTACCGAACCCGCGCATTCCTTCGGGCATAAATTTAGCCTGATGTTTTGCCCCGTGTAAACCCATTGCACTCATTCCCAAACGATTTTCGGCAATTTCTGCCGCCTTATCCATTTCATCACTGCTCAAGTATATCAGGATCTCATTAATTGCAGCGAGATGATCACGCATATTTGCCATCATATGCTGTTGCATCATTTCCGGGAAATTAACCAGTTGTCTGGTATCATTCTCTGCAACTGATATGTTGCTTAAACAAACCATCAAAATTATCGTTGTAGTGGCAGATAATATATATTGCATTATTCTAGACTCCATTTTATTGTTTAATGCCCTATTGATGTATTTGAGATTAATTCACATATACACAGGTAGGCAGAAAATCTTATTTCAAAATAGCGGCAAGGCGACATTTCAATCCGGAAAATCGCCTTGTTCGCTCACCTAATGCAGCCTTCCAGATTGGCTCACTAGTAATAATATAACAATGTTCTTTTGTCCGGGTCAAACCAGTATAAAGAAGTTCAGGACTTAATAAAGCAGATACCTGCTGTGGCAAAACTATCGCTACATGGTTAAATTCAGATCCCTGGGTTTTATGAATAGTCATGCTGTAAACAGTTTCAATTGATGGTAATCGAGATAGATTGATATGACGAAAAGTTCCCTCTTCCTTTTCAAACCACGCAGCCAGTTTGCCATTGTCATCAGGCCATATTAATCCAATATCTCCATTGAATAAATTTGTTGAATAACTATTTCGGGTCACCATAACGGGACGTCCCTGGTAGTTTTTGCCCGGATGGATGGCTTTATTTTGGTGATATAATCTCTGCTCAATAGCTTGATTCAGTTGTTCAACACCTCTCCTTCCTGCACGTTTGGACACCAGAATACGAAAGGAGGCCAGAGCAAAAAAAGCGGCTGATAAATCATCTGCAGTGGAAATTTTTAAAAAATAATATTCACAGACTTGAGTTAACCAGGATTCGAATAGTGAATCAGGAAAATAGCTCAACTGTTCTTTTTCATGATATTCAGGAGATATTATTTTTTGTTTATTTTGCATCAATCTTTTCCAGCTTAACTGTGCCTCAGCATTGATCACCTCAATCGCAAGTGCAGAAATTTCCCCTCTTCCATAACGTCGACTTTGCTTTAATAGTGTTAAATGGCTGTAATGAGAATCCTTGTTTTGCAGGACTTTCTGACCACTAATAGACTGAATCTGCCCTACCGCCTCAACAAGATAGCCAGAATGCTGTTGACAAGTTAAATCTGCCAGTAGATTGCCTGTTTCAACAGAGGGCAATTGATCAGCATCACCCAATAAAATTAATATCGATGTATCAGGCAAGGCACGAAGTACACGAGCCATCATTGCCAGGTCAATCATTGATACTTCATCAATCAGCAGGACATCACATTTTAACGGGTGTTTGCTATCATGAACTAATTTGAGACTCTGAGGCCGAAAACCCAGTAAGCGATGCAAAGTGCAGGCATCTTCAGGAATGGAACGAATAATAGCATCATTAATATTGTTTGTTTTTAAAGCAACTTTTGCATCAGCAATTGATTCTTTTAAACGCTGCGCAGCTTTACCCGTTGGTGCAGCCATCAGTATTTTTAATTGTCCATCATGAACCGCCTGCAATACTGCTAATAAACGGGTCACAGTGTAGGTTTTCCCCGTTCCCGGACCACCGGAGATAATACTTAAACGCCGTCCGGGCGCATTGGCAGCCGCCACTTGTTGCCAATCTGTTTTAGTATCAGACAGATTTGGGGGAAACAAGCTGGAAAAGACGGCTTTTGCTTTTGACTGTTGTTTTGAATTTAATACAGTCAGGTTCAGGCGTTCTTTTAATGCCCTGGCAATTTCTACTTCAAATTGCCAGTATCGTCTCAAATAAAGCATCTGATTATCAAAAACTATGGCAGTATTATCATCAGCGCTGATGTTCAAATCATCAAGACATCGCTTTATCTCAGTCAATGATGGAAAATAATAGCCGCTTTGTCCCTTTTCAGGATCAAGCCAGTACGTTTTATCCATAACCTCGTTTAATGGCAGACAGGAATGCCCCTGCCGCAGTGACCACTGCAATGCCAGTATTAAATGAAATAATAGTCTATTATCTGCTTGTCCAAGTTCAGCTGTCAGCTGACGAGCCATAAAATAATCAATCGCTTCAATGCTGTTAAGCTGTTGCTGGCAGGCATGACTATCAGAGTAAATCATGTGCTGTTTTCCATCATTATTTTACCCTGAAATATCTGATCCAGCTGATGTAATAAAGACACATCAATCACACTATGGTAGATACCGTAATACTCATCTGACTGTGTATTCATACCGCGCAGATAAAGGTAGTAGACTCCGCCAAAATGTAATTTAGCATCATAATCAGCTATTCTTTCTGATAAATAACGATGCAGTGCCAGACTATAGATTAAATATTGTAAATCATAATAGTGACGCTGATTATTGTCTTTTAATGCCTGCCAGTGGTAATCCCTGAGCTGATCGCCCAGATGGGTTGATTTATAATCAGCCACATAAAAACGCCCCTTATGTTCAAATATCAGATCAATAAATCCCCGCATCATACCTGTTAATTGCCCCATCTCAGGTAAATTGACCACCTGCTTATCACCTCGATGGGCTTGCAGGCAGGCATTGAGAGATTCTATCTGCAACTCCTGCACAGGAAAATAGAATTCTGTTTCTCTTATTGTCTGAGACCAGTTCAGATCAGATAATCTAAATGGCTCACTTTCTAAACCAATACCCGGCAGCCATGCATCAAGACATTCCTGCAGCCATTGCACCAGCTCAATTTTCTCATTTTCCTGTAAACCACCAAAACGACGCAATGGTGCATCTAAAGGCCAGTCACATGTTGCTTTAAAGTTTGTCTGCTCCAGAATATCATGCAGTAAATTTCCGCTATCAGCTCCTTTTCGTAAAGAAAAACGTAATGATTGATCAGGCGAAGCTTTAGCTGTCGTTTCTACGCTTTCATCCAGACGATCTTTTTGTTCCTGGCGCAGCGAATAGGAATCTCGTGTCAATGCAGAAAAAGAACTGAGTGCCCAGCGCTCATCAATCGCATGATTAAGCTGTGACAATATCAATAAGTCCTCATTCTCTTTTGCTGGACAATGTACTGATATTTGCTCTTTATCATCAATCTTAAAAAACTTGCTGCTGCCGTCACTGCTTTTAACCAGCTCTTGTAATACTGCTTCCCATTGACTATTCTCAGAAAGTTTTAAGCTTAATCCTAGTGGTGATTTAAAGCTGTTTTTCATGGGTGCTATACCCAGATAGCAACGCTGTGCAGCACGAGTAACAGCCACATATAACAAGCGAATAGTCTCAGCCTCACCTTCTGCTGTCACCAGTTTAATGGCTTCTTCACTTTGGCCAATTTGCTGTTTTATCTGACCACTTGTGACATCATGATATTTGAAATGTTCGTTCAACGTGTTGCCAAAACGTACCGGATCTTTATAGGCACTGGCAAAAGGAATGA
Organism: gamma proteobacterium symbiont of Taylorina sp.; assembly: GCA_025655455.1. Lineage (GTDB taxonomy): Bacteria > Pseudomonadota > Gammaproteobacteria > GRL18 > GRL18 > GRL18. Next base: position 34,069 of record JAHXIV010000006.1, on the reverse strand, counting down.
ATACAATAGGATATTCCAGACCTTTTGAACCATGTAAGGTCACAATACGGATCAAATTGGCATCACTTTCCAGACGCAATTGCGCTTCATCCTGCTGATTGTCAACTTGACATTGATCGGTAAACCATTTCAACAATTGCTGTGGATGTTTATATTGTCTGGAGGCCTGCTGTAATAATTCTGCCAGATGAATCATATTAGTCAGAGATCGCTCATGCTGTGACGGTTCAGGCTGATAATCATGAGTTATCAATTGCATCAACATCGTCATACAACCTTTTTTCAACCAGATATCACGTAAGGCTATCGCTCGATCACGTTTTTTTTCCCATGCCTGCTCAGAGCCTTTTTCATGATAGAGTGCCAGTTTTGCTGCATTTCCGCCCATTAAACAAGTTGATAATGCTGCAATAAGCAATACGTTATTTTCTGCTTCTAATATGCCTTTAAGAACCCGTAATAATTCACCGGCCTGTTGACTATTAAATATGCTTTCTTTATCACTCAGATACACTGAAGGAAAGCCTGATTCCGTCAATGCATTACGCATTAACTGAGCTTCTGTGCCGGTGCGTACTAAAATAGCAATATGTTTTTCCTGCAGCGGTTTTTCATCCAGTTCAGCCTGTACCAGTAAACGACTGATTTCGATCACACACCATTTTGCCAGGCCACTGCGCCAGTCATCTGTTGTTATATCCCCTTTTTTACCGCTGGGATCAGAGACATCATTTAACCAGCAATAATTAATTGCTGAATATTTTTCATACCTGTCTTTAAGCGGTAATTTTGCAGCTTCCGCTTCAGGCGTATAGTGAATATTTTCATAAGCAATATCATAGCCGAAAACATCCTTATCACCGGCTCCCAGAGCCTGCCCTGAGAAAAGATGGTTATAAGCCATGACCACGCCTGCCACTGAACGCCAGTTGGTATCCATATACCAATGGTAATCAGCCCCTTTTCGTGCTTGCAGATAAGTGAATATATCCCCTCCTCTGAAGGCATAAATTGCCTGTTTTGGATCCCCTATCATAAATAATGCAGATTGTTGGTTCGGTTTTGAAACCAGAGTTGGATATAAAACATCAAAAATTGCATATTGATCAGGATCGGTATCCTGAAATTCATCGACCAGAGCAACTGGATATTGCTGACGCAGTGCTGTCACTAAATCCTGACCCGCTGTTGTCTGCACCCGTTTACTCAGATAGGTAATCAAATCATCAAAATCCATTATTGCCTGTTGTTCTTTCTCATGGGAAAAATGATGGCGAATGGTATTAATTCCCGCCGCTGCTAATTGATAGAGCGGAGTATTATTGATCTGTGTCTGCAGTTCTTTTTGACATTGTTTCAGGTGTTTTGAAAAAGCGGTTTTCAATTCTTTTAAGGGCTCAAATATCTGCTTTAATTGTTCATTTCCCCGATAACGATTACCATTAATAAACTGTCCCAGAGCCTTTGGACAGTCTGCAGCATCCTCCTTATCAAGCCACCATAAGATCTGCTGCCATTCATCCCGTCGTCTATCCTCATCTTTACGGGCATCCACCAGAGCTGCAAATATAATCTGTTGCTGTTGCTCCAGTGCTTGTTTTACTTCTATTTTATCAGTATTAAACAAATCACCCAGATTTTGATCAATATGATGCTCAAAATAGTTTTGCAGAGATTCAGGATCGGGTGTCTGCAGAGCATCTGAACTGCTAAGAGCCCTATAGAACTGCTTGAGAAATTGTTCCGGATTATGCCAGTTTTTTTCTTTCAATAATGCAAATTCAGCTTCACGCTGATTAATTTGTCGCAGCCAGTCACGCACTGATTCCAGTAATAATTCACTACAATCAGACTCCATTGAGATATCCATCGCCAGTCCACTGGCAAAAGCCTGACTGCTTAATGCCCGACTGCAAAAACCATGGATAGTATAAATAGCGGCTTCATCCAGTTCCAGCAAAGCAGGTTTTAGTTTCTGCTCTGCCTGTTGTTTCTGGAATTTATCTTCCATTACTTTAAAGAAGGGATCCTGTTTGCCCAGATTCCCCCAGTGAGTCAGGGCATTACGTAATTCCTTGTCAATACGACCACGTAGTTCTTCAGTAGCAGCTTTAGTAAAAGTCATGACAAGAATTTGTTGAACCGTCAGTTCTTTTTCCAATAACAGACGCAGATATAATCGAGTGATATTATAGGTTTTTCCAGTTCCGGCACTGGCCTCAATTAAATGACGACCTGACAGTGGTATAATGGACGGATCCAGTTTGTCAACGGATTCTGTTACTTCAGTTGTCATGCTTATTTCATCACTTGCAATTGCTGATAGAGCGGTTGATAAATATTAAATAATGCCTGATGAATTTCTAAAGTCAATGCCGGGGTGTCGGGATAAAACCAATAAAAATAATCATCCATATCAAGACCTGTTTTATTAAAACCACTTTTAATCGTACTATTCCAGCTGCTATTCTGCTTTGGATCAACTTTTAAAGCTTCAAAGCAGTCTGCATGATTGTTTTTTTCCAATAAGGCTCTACCCAGTCTGGCATGTATTAAAGAGGGCTGGCATAAGCCTGTTTGCCAGGCCTGTATTAACTGTTCCAATAAAGTGACAGCCTCATTTTCTTCTGCAACAGGCAATAATGAAACAGATTCAACTTTCATTGTTTTTTTATTAAAAAATAAGCCCTGAGTTGTCACAGCTGAACCACAATAAACAGTCGCTAATAAATGGTTCAGCCAGAGACGCATATCATCTTTGGCGTTACGCTTTGCAGGGCGCCACAATAATAATTGCTTACCTTTACTAAGCCAGTGCAATTCAGTCTGAATTTGAATATCTCCCACCTTTACTTCAATATCCTCAGTGGTGATTTTACCTTGACCAGAAATAGCCTGACTAATAATCAGTGCTTCATCTTCCCATTGTTCCATGCTGGAAAGGCTTAAAGGTGAATCAGGTAATTGACCACCAAGTTTATAACTGATGCGAATTGTTTCCAGCAAATTTTCAGCTGATTCTTGATCTTGCTCCTTGTTTAACTCTCTATCTAAGAAGGCCTGACAAAACTCATCACGAATTTGATACTCATCCAATGCATGAGTGACAAAGGGTTCAGTATCTTCAATAGTCAATTCATTATTTTCAAACTTTAAATTTAAACGATGATGACAGAATTCTTTTAAGGGATTATCAAAAAAACGCACCAGATGTTCTAAGCGAACAGACTCTTCATTTAATTCCAGTGGTAGAAGTTTTATGCAATTATCACGACGCACACCCGGCCTGATCATTCTTTTCCAGCCGGGATCAAAACCAGCCTGCTTGCCCATATAACAATTTTTACTAAAAGGATGCAGCGGCTGTTCTATTGCTGACTTCCAATGATAGTTCTGTGTCAGATAATTCATTAATTCTTTAACAATTAAACTGGGCTGGCGTTCACTATTTTTATGAATATCACGTCCCTGATAACTCAAATAAAGATTGTTTCGTGCTGAAATCAGTGCTTCTAAAAATAAATAACGATCATCACCACGGCGTGAACGATCACCTGGTTTTCTCTGCCCCTGAGCCATTAAGTCAAAACTCATAGGTGTATTCTGACGGGGAAAATGCCCATCATTTAAACCAAGAATAGCAATCACTTTAAAGGGAATACTGCGCATTGGCATCATAGAGCAGAATGTAACCTGCCCGGTTAAAAAATGATTAGCACTATCAGGTGAACTAAAGTGCTTCTGTAGATAATTACGCACCACAGCATAATCAATCTGTTTTGCATATTTTGCCTGAGCTGTATTTTCTACTAATTCATTAATCACCTGCCGGATCAGCTCATTAGCCGCCTGTTCCTCTTGATGAACCTGAAAAAAATTCTCTGTTAAACCAGTCAGATAACTTTGCCATTCTTGTGCTGTACGTGACCTGCATAGCTCAACAGCATGATATTTAAGACGTTCCAGTAATTGCATCAGACGACCAAGCAGCAGCGCATCCTGTCCTTCAACATGAGGTAGTAATAAACGCTCAGAACTGATAACTTGTGCATCACTTTGAGCAAAACCTGATAAAAGACGTTCCAGACCCCACTGCCAGGTAAACATAGCATTGGCATCATCCAGTCCCACTAACTGTTTTTTGTGTGCTGTATCCCGTCCCCAATGAACTGAGGCTTCCTGCAACCACCACTCAATCGTATCCAGTTCAGAATTTTCAAAACCAAATTTAGCCTGTAAGGCAGGCAGACGCAGATAATCAAGAATTTTGCTGATCTCAAAACGACTATCCGGTAATTGCAATAGCTCAACAAAGACTGCAATTAATGGCTCAGCATTCATTAAGGTTCTATCAGCAATAGAACAGGGTAAACGGGGTCTATCATCTGTTTCATCCTCATCCCAGGGACGACGAAAAACAGCTTCAATATAAGGTGCATAATCTTCAATGGCCGGACACATCACAACAACATCCTGTGGTTTCCAGTCAGGATGTTCATTTAACTGATGCAGTAAATAATCATGTAGAGCCTGAATTTCTCGTAATTCACTATGACTTGAACTGATTACTATGGATTGATCATTGAATGTCTGCGACTGTTCCGGCTCGGATAAAGTTAAAATATCCCGTTGTACAGCACTTAAAACTGTTGTCGAATTGGTATCTGATGGCTTTTCATCAGCTAATGGCTCCTGATAAAATTCTTCATCAAAAGCACTGATTTCATAGCCTTTAACATCCTGTAATAAATTGAAAAATTCTTTTCCCTGCTGACCCAGATTAGCCAGTAAAGAATTACTGATTTGTGCCGGACTTTTATCAAGGATAAACTCAGGACTCATATCCAGCCATTGCTCAATTTTCTGTTCCCGCATCTGACGTGCCCGTGCTTTATCACTTTTTACATCTCCCCAGAATTCCACACAGGGGTTGAGATAAAACAGGTGAATATTACACTGTCCCCGGGAGGATAATGCATTAAAAAAATCCAGAGTTTGTGGTGCCATGGTGTTGATGGCAAAGATCATGATCTGTTTAGGTAGTTGAGAGCCGGAATATTCAGCAATAGCTTTAATGGTTTTTTTCTGCAGTATAACAGGATGAGATGGCTCGTCTAAAACCAGCTGACGCCATAACCAGGCCTGCCATTGTTCTGTGCCTGTGTCGATACTGCTATCATCAGCTATCATTTTATTTTGTTCCCAGCCGGACAGCCAGTCAGGTCGAAACAATAGATATTGTTCAAAAATATCAGCCAGCTGTGTGGCCAGCTGGAATCTTTTTAGCAGATCCGGCTGTTCAGTATCACCCGCCCAATAATGGCAGGCATGAGCACAGAGTGGATTATCAATAAATTCTCGTGTACACATCATGGCATCCAGCCGCCAGACCAACACCTCTCTGCGATAAGCTGATTGTCTGGGAACCTGATCGGAACCCAGCAGAGTTCTGGCCAGATCCCAGATAAAACTACCCGGCATCTGAAACTGGTAATTCATAGCAACGCCCTGAATCTCAGCCAGTTTCAGATTGAGCCAATGCTGCATTCCCTTGCTTTCCAGCAAAATCGTATCGGCAAGCAGAACATCATTCAATGAATCACCACGATAAGCTTGTACCGCTTTTAGTAACTGGACTAAATCCTCCATTTTATTAGAGGGGTAAACTATCAGCATGTTTCACCAGTTAAATAAAAAAAGGTATTCATAATGATGCTTTTTTATCCTGAATAATTCAGTTAAATCATAACGTGAATGATTTAGACATTCAAAGTAGATTTAACTAAGCTTTTTAGGTTTATCAAACGAACATCATATTACTTAATAATAAATAGTTCTATATTTGAATAATCACTTAATATTCCAGAGTGATTTGCCTGTAGAATAAGATAAAAAGCCGCTCCGCTCCATAGCTCAAGAGATAAAGATGTTCTATTACCAAGATCCACAGATCCTATCGTTTCAGGTCCTTTAAATGGATAAGGTGCAAAGGTTAATATATAACTACTGGAGTCTGGCACAGTATTCCATGACATGTTTAACTTTGTTCCACTGCTCGATACCATAATCTCAGGAACAACAGCGGCATTAGCAGACAAGTTATAGCGATATAACTCACTGCCATAATCCTTCGTTGCAGCATCGTTACCATAAAAGTACAGCTGCCCATTAAATTTGACCGGACATCTAAGATTATCTGCCCCAATATCAGTATTAAACGTTGCTGTTTCAGTACCATCACTCATCCATAATTCTTTGACATAATTCGTTTTTTTATGAATAAAAAAGAGTCTATCACTCACCGGGCTAAAACAATTAAGTGTAGAGCTATATGAGGTACCATTGATGTCTTTAACCATCAAGGTACCGTTAGCTGTACCATTACTTTTCCACAATTCAGTACCATGTGCTTCATCTCTGGCGGTGAAAAAGAGTGTGCCATCAACATTAGTCAAATTATCAGGACCTGTGTAGTAATCAAAAGCTTTGACGAGCACGGTTCCATCTGCAGAACCATCACTTTTCCATAAATCATAGACCTTTGAGTTAGAGCCAACCCCTTTTGCTGAAAAATAGAACGTATCACCCACCGCAGTATAGTTTTGTCCATCAGAGGCAATGCCATCAAACCGTTTAAGGATCACTGTTTGTCCGGAACTTGAATTGTGTTGCCATAACTCATAAGTTCCACCACTTTCACCACTTAAATAAGCAAGATAAATCATACCGTTTACATTGCTGATATAACGCATATCTCTGGTGTAATGCTCCTTGAAATTAGCGAGTAACTTTGTACCTGCAGATGTGCCATCACTGCTCCATAGATCATTACTTACGAGGAAATAAAGCTTGTCATTAACTTCCATTAAATTATTTGGTGAACTTCCCCCTGTGCCTGGATTAATATCCTTAACCATTCTGGTTCCTGAAACTGAGCCGTCACTGACCCATAATTCAGGGCCATATTCTTTATCAGTAAAGGGTACAAAGTAAAATAATCCGCCTGCACCAACGGTTTTGAATCTGTCATCAAGATAACCTGGCAGGTCGATAAGTTTGAATGTTCCGGCAACAGTACCATCACTTCTCCAAAGCTCATAGATATTGTCAGACAAACGACGCAGGTAAAAATAATAAATATTATTAACAACCAGATAGTTTTTAGACGAATATTGGATACCATATTCAGTAGAATCAAAGTTGGTTAATTTAACAGTTCCCGCTGCAGTGCCATCAGATGTCCATATTTGTCTGCTACTGGATACACCTTCATCATTTGCTGAAAAGAATAACCGTCCACTACCGGCACTGATATTGTACATTTGACTTCCACCAGAACCAGGGTTAATATCTTTAACTAATTGCGCCCCTGGAGCAGCCACACTGACTGTAGATCCAAGAAAAAAGAGCGTAAAAAAGATCAAAGAAACTATCATTTTAGCAGGATAGTTGATCATTTTTTCATCATTAAAAGCAGTTGTAGTGTAGCTATCAGTCATGAGATATCTCCTTAATCATCACTATTTAATTTGACAAATCCATATTTGACTATTTTACAATATCAGAGTTCAATAAATAAGCATTAATTAGAGTAAATGTGACCCGGTACCAGATTTATATAATCAAAAAACGCTATTATCGTATCTTGCTATAACCTCAAGTAAAAAACTTAACTCAGGTAAAGTCAGTTATTATGAATTTAGGCGCTATTTTTAAATATTAATTAATAGAGAGAGTCAATAAATTATCACCAACTGAAACTGTATCACCTTCTTTAATATCAATACTCATAATCATGCCTGCTTTGACAGCACGAATTTCAGTTTCCATTTTCATTGCTTCCAGGATGAGCAATACATCACCCTCATTAATTTTTTGTCCCTGATCAACCAGAATTTTAAAAATAGTTCCACTTAAGGGTGCATTAATTGATTCTTCCTGTATAGAAAATGAACTGTCTGACGGAGTGGAAATAGTCTCAACATCACCACCTTCATCAACCTGAACAATATAGCAAGTTCCTGAGACGGTGACGGTATAAACATTACTGCCGGAATTATTTTTTGTTATATGACTGCCAGTGTCTGTCACATCATTGGCAGAGGGAATTGCTTCAAAGGCATGCAGATTATCACGATTTTCGAGAAAATTAAGACCCACTTGTGGAAATAGAGCATAGGTTAAAATATCATCAATTTCATTTTCTGCCAGAGTCAACTTTTTCACAATAGCAATACTTTTCAGCTGCTTGCTGAGTTGATCAATTTCCGCATCAATCTTATCAGCAGGACGACAGCTGATGGCTGCTTCTCCATCCAGAATTCGAGTTTGCAGAGCCTGATTGACTTTGGCCGGTGTCGCACCATATTCTCCTTTAAGAATACCCTTTGTTTCTTTGGTGACTATTTTATAACGTTCATTATTTAACACATTCAATACAGCCTGAGTACCCACAATTTGTGAAGTAGGTGTCACTAACGGAATATAGCCCAGATCAGCCCGGACTTTTGGAATTTCTTCCAATACCTGATCAAATTGCTCACTTGCCCCCTGCTCTTTCAGTTGATTTTCCATATTAGTCAACATGCCACCAGGTACCTGAGCCACTAATATGCGTGAATCAATCCCTTTTAGAGATCCTTCAAATTTAACATATTTCTTACGTACTTCACGAAAATGTCCTGCAATTTCTTCTAATTGCATTAAATCAAGTCCGGTTGTGAGCTGCTCATCTTCCAGCATTGCCACTATGGTCTCTGTCGCTGAATGACCATAGGTCATACTCATGGATGAAATAGAAGTATCTACATTATCCACTCCTGCTTCAATAGCCTTCAGCAGAGTTGCTGTTGACAGCCCGGTTGTAGCATGACTATGTAAATGAACTGGAATTTCAAGTTCATTCTTTAGCAATGAGACAAGTTTATAGGCATCATAAGGTTTTAGCAGTCCCGCCATATCCTTGATACAAATTGAATGTGCGCCCAGATCCCGCAGTTGTGCGGCTAAATCTACCCATAAATCCAGACTATGAACCGGACTGGTCGTATAAGAAAGAGCTGCCTGTGCATGTCTGTCATTATCCACAGCCGCCTTGATTGCTGTAATAAAATTTCTGGGATCATTCATAGCATCAAAGATACGAAACACATCAATACCATTGACCGCTGCACGTTCTACAAATTTTTCCACCACATCATCAGCATAATGACGATAACCTAAAATATTTTGTCCCCTCAGCAGCATCTGCTGAGGGGTATCCGGCATCACTTCTTTAATTTTTCTGATTCTTTCCCAGGGATCTTCACCAAGATAACGAATACAGGAATCAAAGGTTGCACCACCCCAGCTTTCTATCGACCAGTAACCGATTTGATCCAGTTTTTCTGCAATTGGAAGCATATCATCCAGACGCATCCGTGTCGCAAGCAGTGATTGATGGCCATCACGCAGAACCAGCTCTGTAATACCTAACTTCTTTTGTAATATTGGCTTCTCTAACATTAAGATATATCTCGACTATAATTTTTTATGGCGATGTTGATGTATGGCCGCACTTATCACAGCAATCAAAGTCTCATCAGGTATATTATTTTGATCAGTTTCAATACTGTCTGGCTCCAGTAAACTTACTACTTTTGACATTATGTTAATACAAAAAACCAGTATTACAAGAAAGCTAAAAACCGTTCCCATACCCATTAATATTAATTCCAGTCCTAATTGCATAAGAAATAATTCCTGTTATTCAATAGATAATGACTATAATGCATTTCCTGAATTATTTAAATATATACAGCTAATCTATTGTAGGATATTATGACTCGCTATATTATCTGACAGAAATATGTGAAAAGAAAATATTTAGAAGAGTATTTTAGTTTTATATTGAAGACACTGTAGATTAATTAATAACAATATAAAAAAGGAAAAGATATTATGTACAATAATTTTTGTTATAAAAAGGTAATATTAAGAACATTATTTCATACTCTCATAATTACACTGATGATTTTAAATCATGCAGCTTTAGCTGATGATTATACAGTAGTATCTGGTGAATCAATTTATTTTGACTCCGGAAGCAATTGTGGTTCGCCTGCACCAGATCTTGATCTATCCGATTTTACTACTCTTCCTTCACATGGGAAGCTTGTAGATCAAGGTATTAGATACATGAGCCTTGAAGATGAATTATCTGAGTGTGGTACACAAACAGGAGTTCAAGAGGAGAGAATTACTAATTATACAGCAGATATAGGATATGTTGGTACCGATGAAATAATCTCAACAGATGGTAATAATACTTATCATGACTTTATTACAATTACTGCATCAACTCAGAATGTAACACCAATAGTTAATAATTATACAGTAGTATCTGGTGAATCAATTTATTTTGACTCCGGAAGCAATTGTGGTTCGCCTGCACCAGATCTTGATCTATCCGATTTTACTACTCTTCCTTCACATGGGAAGCTTGTAGATCAAGGTATTAGATACATGAGCCTTGAAGATGAATTATCTGAGTGTGGTACACAAACAGGAGTTCAAGAGGAGAGAATTACTAATTATACAGCAGATATAGGATATGTTGGTACCGATGAAATAATCTCAACAGATGGTAATAATACTTATCATGACGTTATTACAATTACTGCATCGACTCAGAATGTAACACCAATAGCTGAAGTACAAGGCACAACAGGTACCTCCTTCTCAATAACTCCCACTGATGCAGATATGCTCACCACCTCCAGCACAATTCCAGATGTAGGGGCTTTATTCACACTGATAGATTCAGCAACCACCATTAAGCGTGATGATGGCAGTGTTATTGAAGTTAAACAAGAAACAGTTGCCGTTTTAAATCCCATTGTACAAACAAATAACTCTATTACACTGATTCGTGGTGAAGTTACAGCTACTGTAGACTGTAATTATGAAGTTCTGACACCTCTGGCAAATATCATCTCATGTCCCACAACACAAAGAAATGCTGAGTCTGCAACATTTACTGCCAACTATTCTCAGGCTGGAATAGATGGTACTTTAACTGTGAGTGTAGAAACTGGCACTGTTGATGTAACAGACAGGGAAGGTAATACATTTACTGTAACAGCAGGAAAGAACAAGACTATTCAGAGTAAAGTGCCCCGAACTTCATGGGTATTGCCTATTGATAATGATAAAATCTATGGCGGTAAAAATAACCTGTTTATCTGGACAGAATATCCTGATGCCAATAGTTATTTACTAGAATTTAATATTCCAGAACCTGTTTTTTCTGAAGAAAATCCCAGCAGTGCTGAATTTCAAGAGAAAACAGTAGTTCTGACTTCTGATTTTTATTTTGAGTATGATGGTTTACTTATTTTTACTCTGCTATTACCAAAAGGACTTGATGGCATTGTTTTAGAAGTACGCCTCTTTGCCTTGGATAAGCAAGGTAATATTATTGATGAAACAGTTGCCAGTGATAGAAGTACGGTGACTATAACTGATTAAATTCAAAGAAAGGATAAATTTGGCAGAAGATGTACAGAGAACTGGTTTGTTATTCAGCCAAATAAAAAGTACATATTTTTGTGATAAACAGTTTTTAGATAATCTTAGTGATTATTCAAAAGTATAGGGCAGTTCCTGAATCATCAGTGGAATTGCCATGGCTTCATCAAGAAAAATATCATTATTTTCGATGGCATCGTTTGTAATCACCGCCAGTAAATCAGTACCGCCTTTTAAAGCTATTTGTGCATCAACAATATGACCAGCACCCTGACCACTTTTGGCTGTTTTAGAATATAATTCCTGCCCAGGGAGAGGGGGATTGCTTGTTTCACAATGAGCCAGATACATACGGCGTTTTAATTTACCTAAATATTGCATTCTTGCAACAATTTCCTGCCCTGTATAACAGCCTTTCTTAAAGTTGATTCCATTGAGGGCTTGCAAATTAAGCATTTGTGGAATAAAGCTTTCCTGAGTTTCGCTTTGTACCGTTGGAATACCTGCCTGAATATCCAATAATTTCCAGTGTCTTGTGTCCAGAAGTTGCGCCGTGGCTTGTATTTTTTGCCATAGTCCTTTTATTTGTGTAAAAGAACCAATACATTCAAAGCGGGGATGTTGGCCGGAAAGACGTATTAATAGTGTATTGTTATAATGACTGACATCATTACTTTTTTCAGGAATACTAAAGCCAAACCCGACCAGAATTTTTTCAGCAGAGGTTCCTGCAATCCCAATCTTAATCAGTTCATCACTGATATCTGTTAATTCAACTTTGCTCATCATAACAAACATTTTTAAACGCTTAAGGTTTGCTTCAAGCATTGATTTGGGTAACTGTAAATAGAATTTTTCATTGTGACTATGAATAGAAAAAAGGGCGCGTAGGCGACCCTTAGGGGTACACAAGCCGCTAAGCTGTGAAGTAGATGAGTTAATGTGGCTAATATCATTAGTTAACTGACCTTGCAGGAAAGTGTTACTATCTTCTCCCTTGGCTTCTAAAAGACCCAGATAGGATAAATCAGTCAGATAGAGTTCATCTGAAAAGCTATTAATTGATTGTTTAAAGCTTACTTCCTGCTGCTCATTGAAAGAGGCTCCGGACTCAGTAAGAAATTCGATCCAATTATTTGGCATTGGTTGTGATACTCTTTAGTGGATTATCTACCATATATAATGACGGAAAAGATCAGAATCAAGATGGACTCACAATTATTAAACAGAGAGATCTTATCTACTGAAGTTGAAAAATTACCGGCAAGTGGCTTATTACTTGAGTTAAAGCCGAACCACTGGCTGCTGGAAATCTATTTGATATTTTTCATGCTGGTCATTGTTTCCTTATTTTTATTACCTGTTTCAATGTGGTTTACCTTTATTCTTGTGATAGCCGCAAGTACTTATTTTCAGTTAATATTTCGTAAATATCTATTATTTAATCATCCTGAATCCATACAAAAACTGGTTTTCACTGAACTTGAATGGTGTTTTATTCAATTGAATAATACTCAGATATTAAAAACAGTCATTTTGTCTGATACTATTTTAAGTGAACATCTGGTTATTTTAAATTTGAAAAATAGAACTAAAACCTCAGTTTTTCACGGACGCTATAGTATTCTGATCACAGCAGGTAGTGTTGGTCGCCATGATTTCTGGAAATTAAAACGCTATTTACGCTTTAAAAAACTGGATTCTTAAAAGAGGTAAGTTAGGGGTGGGGAATTAAAATAGTATCTTTGAGAAATTGTTTATCATCTTTATAAGGATAATCAAGGGTATAGTGTAGACCTCGACTTTCTTTTCTCTGCATCGCGCTATTGATAATTAATTCAGCAACGGTGACCAGATTTCTTAACTCAATGAGATCAGTATTAATCAGATATTGACGATAGTAATCATCAATTTCTTGTTTGAGCAAATTAACGCGATGTCTGGCCAGAAGCAGGCGTTTGTTTTTGCGTACAATGCCGACATAACTCCACATAAAACGTCGTAATTCATCCCAGTTGTGTGTCACCATGACGCATTCTTCTGAACCGGTTACACGACTGTCATCCCAGGGCGGCAGTATGGGTTCACATTCATAATCAGGTAAATCCCGGGAGATTTTTTTTGCAGCGGCTTTACCGAAAACCAGACATTCCAGTAAAGAATTACTGGCCATGCGATTAGCACCGTGTAAACCTGTAAAGGCAGTTTCACCAATGGCATATAAATTATGAATGTCAGTCTGACCATCAAGGTCAGTCATAATACCGCCACAGGTATAATGAGCAGCAGGAACTACCGGGATAAATTCTTTAGTAATATCAATGCCGAATTTAAGACATTGCTTATAGATTGTAGGGAAGTGATCTTTAATAAATTCAGGGGATTTATGTGTTATATCGAGGTAGACATAATCAGAACCTGTGCGTTTCATTTCATAATCAATAGCCTGTGCCACAATATCCCTGGGTGCCAGCTCTTCTCGCTCATCAAACTTATACATAAATGGCGTGCCGTCAGGGAGCCGTAATTTAGCACCTTCTCCACGTAATGCTTCGGTCACCAGAAAGGATTTTGCTTTTGGATGGTATAAGCAAGTAGGATGAAACTGATTGAATTCCATATTAGCGACCCGACAGCCAGCCCTCCAGGCCATAGCGATACCATCGCCGGTTGAACTGTCAGGGTTACTGGTATATAGATAAACTTTGCTGGCTCCACCAGTGGCTAGAATAGTGAACTTGGCAGATATTTCTGTGACCTGATTGTTATTTTTATCTAATAAGTAGAGGCCAATACATTGCTTTGCTGCAGAAGAGAAAGTATTGGTGGGCAGGGACTGTTGTGATAGTATTAAATCAACAGCAAGGTGATGTTCAAAAATCTTGATATTGGTATGCTGCTTAATTTTTTGCAGTAAACTTTGTGAGATTGCTTTTCCTGTGGCATCAGCCGCATGAATAACTCTCCTGAAACTATGCCCGCCTTCACGTGTTAAATGATAGTCCTTGCCATTTTCTTCAAGTGAAAACTCAACACCCTGATCAATTGCCCATTCTATCGCATCCTTACCATTTTCTATGGCGAACCTGACACTATCATGATGACATAAGCCCGCACCGGCATTGATGGTGTCCTGAATATGTGATTCAATACTATCATTAGCTTCATCCAGTACTGCTGCAATACCACCCTGGGCATAAAATGTAGACCCCTCATGAATTGGACCTTTTGAGATAAGGGCAATCCTGGTGCTTTTTTCTTTTGCCAAATCCAGGGCAACACTTAAGCCGGCAGCGCCAGCACCTACAATAATAATGTCAAAACACTCGGTATTCATAGTGGATATTCTTTATAAAGATTGAATTCTACTTATAGATTATGCACAATAAAAAAGAGGATTACCAGAAGGGATGTGAGCTTATATTATGATTGAAGAACAAGCCGTTGTGGTCAAGCTTGAAGGTAAATATGTCTGGCTTGAAACTCAGCGTCAGTCAAGTTGTGGTCATTGTTCAGTTAAGGACGGATGCGGCACACAGGTGTTAGGTAAAGCTTTAGGAAATAAAACGGTTATAGTGCGTTGTTTAAATTCATTGCATGTTGCAATGGGTGATGTCGTTGTTGTGGGTATTAAAGAGTCTGCCTTGCTTAAAGGATCATTACTATTATATTTTCTGCCCTTATTGATAATGATTTTTTCTGCTGGTCTTTCTGTCATGATCAGTCAAAGATGGTTTCCGGAACTGGTTGATTTTATAGCTATTATCAGCTCTTTTTTGGGATTGTTATGCGGCCTTGTTGTGTCTCGAAAATATGTACAGGGTGCAAATAATACGGCAGATTTTGAGCCGCTATTGCTTAGAAAACTGGAAAAAAGTATGGATGAACATGAAATTAAAATTATATTACCGTCTTGATTGCCACCTATGTGAAGATATGTATCAATTGATACAACCCTATCTTTCTGAATATGACATTGAGCTGGAAATGTTGAATATTGATAAGCATAAAGTGCTACAGGATAGATACACTTCACTGATTCCTGTTTTGACTGATCATCTTGATAATGAAATTTGTCATTATTTTTTTGATAAAGTCAGTTTTGAAAAATTTTTAAGTAACAAAATTGGCTAAGGCCTTCTCAATCCACAAATAAGTACGTAAACTCTCTACTTTTAAGCCTTTTTTTGTTATGATTCCCCGTTTTATTAACTTAGATTATGTACCCAAAGTGAGATGTTGAGTGGCTGAACTAGAGTTTATTCGTAATTTTTCAATTATTGCCCATATCGATCATGGAAAATCAACCTTGTCGGATCGAATTATCCAGATTTGTGATGGTTTGAGTGATCGTGAGATGCAGTCACAGGTGCTTGATTCAATGGATATTGAGCGCGAACGTGGTATTACGATTAAGGCTCAAAGTGTTTCCCTTGATTATCACTCTAAAGATGGTCATACCTATCAGCTCAATTTTATTGATACACCGGGACATGTGGACTTCTCTTATGAAGTTTCCCGTTCTCTGGCTGCTTGTGAGGGTGCATTATTGGTTGTTGATGTCTCACAGGGTGTCGAAGCGCAAAGTGTGGCTAATTGTTATACAGCGATAGAACAAGGTCTGGAAGTGTTGCCTGTGCTGAATAAAATTGATCTGCCGGCAGCTGATCCTGAACGAGTGGTTACTGAAATTGAAGAAGTCATTGGTCTGGATGCAATGGAAGCCCCGCTATGCAGTGCAAAAACAGGTCTTGGTGTTGAAGATCTATTAGAATATCTGGTGAAACATATCCCGTCACCCGAAGGCGATAGAGATGCACCCTTAAGAGCGTTGATTATTGACTCCTGGTTTGATTCTTATCTGGGGGTTGTTTCCCTGGTTCGTGTGATGGATGGCACTTTAAAACGTCGGGATAAAATGCAGGTGATGTCAACAGGACGTACTCATACAGTTGATGGTCTGGGTATTTTTACCCCTAAACGGGAAGCCAAAAATTCTCTGGCTGCTGGTGAAGTTGGCTATGTCATTGCTGGTATTAAAGATATTTATGGTGCCCCTGTTGGTGATACTTTAACAACTGCTCATAATCCATGTGAGGAGCCACTGAAAGGTTTTAAAGAAATACAGCCAAGAGTGTTTGCAGGTCTTTTTCCTGTCACCTCTGATGATTATGAGAACCTGCGCGAAGCACTGCAAAAATTAAAGCTTAATGATGCGGCCTTATTTTTTGAACCTGAAATTTCGCAGGCACTGGGCTTTGGCTTTCGCTGTGGTTTCCTTGGTATGCTGCATATGGAGATTGTTCAGGAACGTTTGGAACGTGAATATGATTTAGACTTAATTACCACAGCCCCTACGGTGATTTATCAGGTATTAACCACCAAAGGTGAGGTGATTCAGGTTGATAATCCGGCTAAACTACCGGAGGCATCCACTATCAGTGAAATTCGTGAACCGATTATTTCAGCTAATATTTTATTGCCGCATGAATACGTTGGTAATGTGATTGGCCTGTGTATAGAAAAACGCGGTGTACAGAAAAAACTGCAATATGTGGGTAATCAGGTTAATATGACCTTTGAAATGCCCATGAATGAAGTGGTTTTGGATTTCTTTGATCGTTTAAAATCAGTCAGCCGTGGTTTTGCTTCTCTGGAATATCACTTTGATCGTTTTGAAGCATCTAAACTGGTTAAAATGGATATTTTAATTAATGGAGAATCGGTAGATGCCTTGTCTCTTATTATCCATGAAGATTTTGCACTCAGTCGCGGGCGTGATCTGACTGAGAAAATGAAAGAGTTGATTCAAAGGCAAATGTTTGATGTGGCGATTCAGGCATCAATTGGTTCGAAAGTGATTGCCCGAACTAATGTGAAAGCATTACGCAAAAATGTAACTGCTAAATGCTATGGTGGTGATGTCAGTCGTAAAAGAAAATTACTGGAAAAACAAAAAGCGGGTAAGAAACGTATGAAACGAGTGGGACGGGTTGAAATTCCACAAGAAGCTTTTCTGGCCGTGCTGCATATAGGTAAAGATTAGCTGGACTTTGGTTAAACTCATTAATAATTTTAACTAAGTTAAAAAAATAATAAGCAAAGAGAGAATAATGGATTTTGATATTGCACTGGTACTGGTCAATTTAACTTTTATTTCAGGTCTTGTTCTGATACTGGATAAACTGCTCTGGGAAAAAGCTCGGCGTGTCAAACAGATGGCTGAAGTTGAGAAAAAAGGTCAGGATGTCACTGATCAGGAAAGAGATGCTTTATTAGCTGATCCTGTTTTAGTTGATTATGCAAAGTCATTGTTTCCAATATTTTTTATTGTTTTAATTTTACGTTCTTTTATCTTTGAACCCTTCAGAATACCTTCTCAATCCATGATGCCTAACCTTTGGGTGGGTGATTTTATCTTAGTCAATAAATTTAGCTATGGTGTCAGACTGCCAGTGCTCAATAAAGAAATTATTGATACAGGTAAACCTAAAAATGGGGATGTGGCAGTGTTCAGATACCCGGTCAAGCCCTCTATTAATTTTATTAAACGAGTCATCGGGATTCCAGGTGATCATGTCGTTTATCGTAATAAAGTGCTCTATATTAATAATCAGCTAATACCACAAAAAATGTTAAGTGCATATCAGGGAAAAGGCTCCGGCGAAAAAATGAATGGGGCTATTTATAAAAATGAGAACTTATTGGGGGTAGAACATGATATTTTAATGACTCCGGGTAAGGCGAATATGAGTCATATGTTTTTTTCCCTGTTTATTAATAATGGTAATATTGATCTTGTTGTACCTGAAGGTCATTATTTTGTGATGGGTGATAATCGGGATGAAAGTCATGATAGTCGCTTTTGGGGTCTGGTGCCGGAGGATAATCTGGTTGGCAAGGCTTTTTTAATCTGGTTTAACTGGGATGTGGGACAGGGATTGTTTTGGGAACGCATTGGCAATACAATCAAGTAATTAGTTTTAATTTTTTAGTAAGGGAAGGAGATACAAATGATAAGAAATAGAATGACCTTTAATTCATGTCTTAAAAGACAAAAGGGTTTTACTGCAGTTGGTTGGGCAGTGGTGATTAGTATTGGCCTGTTCTTTGCCTATCTGGGCATGATTTTAATGCCCTATATCGTGGGTGGTTATACCATGGATCGTATTCTGCAAGGCCTTAAAGAAGAGCCCAATATTGCAAAAAAATCTAAATCAGAAATCTGGAGACTGATTGAAAATCGATTAACCATTAATCAGGTTCGTGATGTGAAAAGAGAAGACTTTGAAATTAAAAAAGAACCTAATATGACAACAGTTTATTTTGATTATGATGATAGAGCTCATTTTATGGGTAATATTTATATTGTGATAGAACGTTCAAAATCGGTTGAACTCTATCGTGATTACTAAGCTGACTTCTCTTTATAAGAAGTTAGATTATTCTTTTAATGATCATAGTTTATTAGAGCTGGCTCTGAGCCATCGAAGTATTGGTAAAAATAACAATGAACGACTGGAATTTTTAGGTGATGCGGTAATTGGTTATGTGATTGCAGAAGAGCTATATCAACGTTTTACTAATGAAGATGAAGGTAATTTAAGTCGTTATCGTTCTTTGCTGGTAAAAGGAGATACCCTGGCCAGCATTGCTCGTCAGTTTGAGGTAGGAAAATATCTGAAACTGGGTGGCGGGGAGCTAAAAAGCGGCGGTTTCCGTCGCACTTCAATTTTAGCTGATGCCATGGAAGCCATTATCGGAGCAATTACGCTGGATTCTGATATTGAACAGGCTCGAAAATGCATCCTTATTTGGTATAAGAAAAGACTGGACAACATCAAAACACTGGATTTAAAAGATCCGAAAACCAGGCTGCAGGAATTTCTACAGGCCAAAAAATTTGACTTGCCGCAATATAAAGTCGTTTCCATTAATGGTAAAGAACATGCTCAAAATTTTCAGATAGACTGTTCAGTAAAGGAATTAAATTTACTGGTGACAGCAGAAGCAGGCAGTCGTCGTGCTGCAGAACAAAAAAGTGCTGAATTGATGCTGGAAACAATCTGCAAAACATGAATATTATAGATTCTTTTGATTTTTCTGACTCCCAGTCCAGGAAAAAATATCCTGCTGATTATCGCAGTGGCTATGTTGCTATTATTGGCCGTCCTAATGTCGGAAAATCGACTTTATTAAATAATATTTTAGGACATCATCTCAGTATTACCTCAAAAAAACCTCAAACGACCCGGCATCGTTTATTAGGCATTAAAACCACAGCAACGGCACAAACTGTTTATATAGATACGCCCGGTCTGCATCAGAATCAAAAAGGTGCGATACATCGTTATATGAATCGTGAAGCAATGACCACGCTGCAGGATGTTGATGTGATTATCTTTGTGGTTGATCGGCTTAAAATAACAGCAGAAGATGAATATGCCATTGATTTGCTGGAAAAATGCCGCCAGACTATTATTCTGGTGGTTAATAAGGTTGATAAAATTAAGGATAAAGAGCTGCTGCTTCCCTTTATGGAACAGCTGAGTCAGCGTCTGAATTTTGCTCATGTCTTACCCGTCTCTGCAACTAAGGGAAGCAATGTTGATGAATTAGAAAAGCAGATAGAATCACATCTTAATTTCTCCGTCCCCTATTTTCCTGAAGAACAAATAACTGACAAATCGGATCGATTTCTTTCCGCAGAGTTAATCCGTGAAAAAATTATGCGTTTATTGGGTCAGGAAATACCCTATGCTGTTGCTGTTGAAGTTGAAGCTTTTGAAGAAGATGATTCAATCATAAAAATATCTGCCATCATCTGGGTAGAACGAAGCAACCAAAAAGGGATTGTTATTGGTCATAAAGGACAGCAATTAAAAGAAATTGGAAAACAGGCACGAATTTCCATGGAAGCTTTATATGATAAAAAAGTTTTTGTGAAGTTGTGGGTTAAAGTGAAGGATGGCTGGTCTGATGATGAAAGGGCATTAAAAAGCCTAGGCTATAATGATGACTTCCAGAGTTAACCTTGATAATCAGGCAGCCGTAATTCTTCATCAGTATGATTATCGAAATTCCAGCCTGATTGTTAATTTTTTTATGAGTAATTTTGGTAAAGTTAGCGCTATTGCTAAAGGCGTTAAAGGTAAAGGCCAGTCAAAATCCAGACAGAACCAGATTTCTTTATTTCAGCCATTTCAAAAACTGATGGTATCTCTCACTGGTAAGCAGGATCTATTAACACTTAAAAATATTGAATTGAGTGCATCTGGTCAAAAACAAAACTGGCAATTGAGAGGCAAATCATTATATTGTGCTTATTATATTAATGAATTATTACTTCGCCTATTACCTTCTCATACAGATTGCCAGGAAATTTTCAGCTTATATCAACAGGTACTTGATGCATTAGCAGAATGTTCTGACCTTGAGCATTCTGATCAACGGCAAACTATGATTTTATATGAAGCACCGTTAAGATTTTTTGAATTAAATTTGCTGGAATTATTAGGCTATGGTTTAAATTTAATTAATGATATTTCATCTGATTCTCAGATTGAAGTAGATAAAGAATATTTCTATAACATTGAGTCCGGACCGAGTCATATTGAAGTGCCTGGTGTCAAACAATTACACATTGGCGGCAATACTTTGATTAATCTAAACAATAGACAATTAAGTGATGAGAAAACCTTACAAGAAGGCAAACTATTATTAAAATGGGCAATTAATGAACATTTGGCTAATAAGCCATTAAAAAGCAGGGAACTGTTTAAACAACTATATGGCGGCGTTCGGGAATGACTGGGGTAGTAAATCGTGCTTAGGATGGAATCTAACGTCTATCCGGGGACGCTTCAAGGCCATCCATGG
Organism: gamma proteobacterium symbiont of Taylorina sp.; assembly: GCA_025655455.1. Classification (GTDB taxonomy): domain Bacteria; phylum Pseudomonadota; class Gammaproteobacteria; order GRL18; family GRL18; genus GRL18. The sequence continues at coordinate 12,682 of JAHXIV010000006.1, read as the reverse complement.
CTCGCTCATCCTCGGCATCCATGCCTCGAAAAGCCCCAGTTAAACATTAGACTCCATCCTAAGCACTACCTCTGTCATTCGCCTCACTTGGGTGTGTAAGAGCAAAGAGAAAAGAACAGATCATAAAAGGAAATTATTTTGACTAGCAAAAATCCCATTTTATTAGGTGTTAATATTGATCATATTGCCACGCTCAGACAGGCTCGGGGGACTCGTTACCCTGATCCGGTTAAGGCTGCTATGGATGCAGAACAGGCAGGTGCTGATAGTATCACTTTACATTTAAGAGAAGATAGACGTCATATTCAGGAACGGGATGTTTATCTGATTAAAGATGTTTTACAAACCAAAATGAATCTTGAAATGGCAGTGACAGATTCTATGTTGTCTATTGCCGAAAAAGTTAAACCTGAAGACTGTTGTCTGGTACCAGAAAAGAGAGAAGAACTCACCACAGAAGGGGGTCTGGATGTCGCCTCACAAATTGACAAAATGACTGATGCCTGTCAACGACTGGCCGAAGCAAGTATTCGGGTATCCTTGTTTATTGATGCAGATAAAAAACAGATTGATGCAGCAGCAAAGGTTAAAGCGCCCTTTATTGAAATTCATACAGGACACTATGCGGATTGTCAGGGGCAGGAGCAAGCCCGGGAATTTGAACGTATCAGAGAAGGGGTTCTCTACGCTAAATCATTAGGGCTAAGAGTGAATGCAGGTCATGGTTTACATTATCATAATGTACAGTCAATAGCGGCAATACCGGAGTTTGAAGAATTAAATATTGGTCATGCGATTATTGCCCATGCTCTTTTTGTCGGCTTACCTGAAGCGATAAAGGAAATGAAATCACTGATGCTGGAAGCCAGAAGATTATAAGGGAATATGATTTAGCTGATAATCTAGCTTAAATTGCTTTTCAATGGGGTATAAGCTAGTATAATCATATTATAACGATGTAATTTTGGAGTAATTTATGAGTAATGAAGCAAACAATGAATCTTCGGATTCAAACTTTTATTTGACTATGCTTGCTGTTGTTGTTGGCATGGGATTTTATGTTTCTTATGATGTTGAACAACGCTATGGTTCTTCAAATGCATCAACGACTGAAGTCCAGCCTGTTGTGATACCTGTGCTGGTTGAAACTGCACCGGCTGAAGTTGCTCCTGCACTGATTGAAACAACTATTGTTGAAGCTACAATAGTTGAAATAAAGAGCGTTGCGGTTGATTCTGAGCCAGCAGTAGAAGAAGCTAAATTAGCTGAGTCTCAGCCTGTTGAAGAGGCCGTTGTTCCAGTTAAAGAAGTGAAAGTTAAACAGGCTGAAGTTGCTAAGCCTGCAACTCCGGTCGCAGAGGTTGAGACTACTGCAAAGTCGATGAATGAAGCTGCTGCAACAGAAGTTGCTGATGTTATTAAGACTATCACAAAGTATGTCCCTGTACCCGTTCCTGTGCCGGTTGCTGTTCCAACAACACAGAGAGTGATTATTAAAACGGAACCCCCTGTAGAGTCAGACTATCAATCCTATTATCCGCCATATGGTCAATCATACCAGGGCGGTAATTACTATCAGCCGCAAAATCCATATAATTCACCTTATGGAAATTATCAGCAGCAACAACCTTATGGCGGTTATAATCCTTATCAGCAGCGATAGTAACAAACAGGGTGAATCAATTTGATTCACCCTCATTTTTCAGCACCATTTTTTCATGCCAGAACAATCTGATATCCTTCTTTGTACGATCAATGCCAGTTATATCCACACATCCATAGGATTGCGCTACCTTTATGCCAATCTTGATGAACTTCAATCAAGAACGACTATTGTTGAATTTACCACACATTTAAGAGCTGCAGATATCGTGGAAAAGATTCTGCTATATCAGCCAAAAATAATTGGTTTTGGCATCTATATCTGGAACTCTCAACATAGTCAGCAAGTGATTTCCTTATTAAAAATCATCACACCTGAAACCATCATTATTATTGGCGGACCTGAAGTCAGTTATGAATATGAACAACAAAAAATCTTTCAACTGGCAGACTTCTTGATTCAGGGTGCTGCCGATCTGGATTTTGTCAGGCTTTGTCGACAAATAAAAACCGAGCAAAGCAAAACTAATTCCAATATTCAGCTTAAAAGTTTAATCACAAAAGTCTATCCATCCAAAGCAGCTGATTTACAACAAATTAAGCTTCCTTATCAATATTATAATGATGAGGATATAAAAAACAGAGTGTTGTATGTAGAAGCTTCTCGAGGCTGTCCTTTTAAATGCGAATTCTGTCTATCAGCACTGGATAAAACGGCTTTACCCTTTGATATTGATCTTTTTCTACAGGAAATGGAGTGTTTATACCAAAGAGGGGGAAGAAATTTTAAGTTTGTGGATAGAACATTTAACTTAAAAACCCAAAGCAGTATCAAAATCCTTGAGTTTTTTCTTAAACGACTGGATGAAAAATTATTTCTACATTTTGAAATTATCCCTGATCGACTTCCCTCCGCTTTAAAAGAGATTATTATTAAGTTCCCGGCAGGGAGTCTGCAATTTGAGTTAGGGGTTCAAAGTTTTAACCCCGAGGTGCAGGCACTGATTAGCCGCAAACAGGACAATAAAAAAACCCTTGAAAATATTCACTGGTTAAAAAAATACTCACAGGCACATATCCATGCAGATTTGATTTTTGGACTGCCGGGTGAAGACATTGAAAGTTTTGCCAAAGGATTTAATCAACTTTATAATTTACAGCCCCATGATATACAGCTGGGGATTCTAAAGCGTTTGAGAGGGACACCGGTAATCCGTCACACTGAAAAATATCAACTTAAGTTTGATCATAGTGCACCGTATAGTATTTTATCCACCACCCGAATTAATTTTCAACTGATGCAAAGAATGGCACGTTTTGCCCGATATTGGGAATTAATTGTTAATTCAGGTTGCTTCAAAGAAACACTATCCATTCTGTTGAATGAAAATACTTTTGAGAATTTTTTAAGATTTAGTGACTGGCTTTATGACTACTCAGGAAAAACACATCGAATATCACAACGTAAACTGTTTGATTATGTATACTACGGTTTTAAAAAAAATTTATTTTTTATCTACACGGATAAATTGAATTTTAAAATAACCGAGGCATTATTAAATGATTATCGTCAAGCTGGTTTGAAAGGCCAGCCTGAATTTTGTAAGAACCCCTAAGCTGGTTATATGTTAGATAAGAACCCTCAGCCAATAAATTTGCCCGCTGTCGTTTTGCAAGCATCTTCACCTGCAAATAAGACAGTGGACAAGTTTATGTTTGATAAGAGAAGCAAAAGTTATTATGAAATCTAAAAATTTATTTGGCAGTCGTTTTTTTGCTCCTATCTTCTGGACACAATTTTTAGGTGCATTTAATGATAATGTATTTAAAAATGCTCTGGTTATTTTGATGACCTATAAAACAGCTACTTATACAGAAATTTCTTCTGAAATTTTAATTCCACTGAGTGCCGGTCTATTTATCCTGCCGTTTTTTCTTTTTTCAGCACTGGCAGGTCAACTGGCTGATAAATTTGAAAAATCCGATATGATACGCCGGATTAAATTATTAGAAATTAGCATTATGTTGTTGGCTGCTATAGGGTTTTATATTGAAAACATCTGGTTTTTATTAATTATTCTTTTTTTGATGGGCTGTCAGTCTTCTTTATTTGGTCCGATTAAGTATAGTATATTGCCGCAGCATCTCAATGAGAAAGACCTTCTTAAAGGTAATGGCTATTTCTCAATGGGTACCTTTCTGGCTATTCTGGTGGGTACTCTGGTGGGGGGGATTTTGGTGACACTGGATGAATATGGTACTGCTTATATTAGTGCGCTTGTTGTCTTTGTTGCTGTAAGCGGCTGGTTATCCAGTAGAAAAATTCCTCCTGCCCACTCTGTCTATCAAGACAAATCTTATCATAATAACAGCAATCAAAAAATATCCATTAACTGGAATATCTTTGTAGAAAGCTGGGATGTTTTTAAACGTCTCAGACAAAACAGATTGTTGACGGGGGCTATTTTAGCCATCTCGTGGTTCTGGTTTACCGGGGCAACTATTTTGACTATTTTACCGGGCTATACAAAAAATATACTCTATGGTAATGAACTGGTAGTAACATTACTACTGGCTCTTTTTTCTATCGGTATTGGCAGTGGTTCAGTCATAGCCGGTAAAACTAAAACGCTAAAAAAGAGTATTAAGTGGATTTTTTTCGGTGCTGTAGGAATCAGTTTGTTTTCAGCACATATCTACTGGAATAGTGCTGCTATGGATGTTCTTCCTGATGCAATACCTCTAAGAGAATGGCAGTCGATGTTTGAGGATCCCTTGAGTCTTATGGTTCTTCTGGATGTCCTATTGTTAGGATTATCCGGTGGTTTATATATTGTTCCCCTCTATGTCATCCTGCAGGAATATAGTGAAATAAAAACACGTTCAAGAAATATTGCAGCCAATAATATTCTCAATGCATTTCTTATGGTCTGCTCAGCGATAGTCTCGTTATTGTTGCTGACAAATGGTGTTCTAATCTATACACTTTTTTTTCTATTATCGATTGCAAATCTATTCATTATTACTTTATTATTTTTTCATTTTTCAAGTGAAATGGATAAAATAAAGTCTAATTCTGGTAATGAAAAATTAGTTAAATAGTAACGCTAAGGATCTTTACAGATAATATCATTAGGATGCTAACAGAAAAAAGAACCAGTCCTAAAATCAATGCCAGCTCAATTTCATTACAAACATGTTTGAAATAAGTCATTTTATTATCTCCTTTTTCAACTCAAAAAATTCTGCTGCTGAGCTAAAAACATGCTTATTTCATACCAAACTTATAAAATTTGTTATACAACACAGAGAATTTATGATTCACCCCTTCGAAATGATGCAACACCTTTGACTGGCTCCATTAGCTGCGCATACTCAATACCCAAAAGAGTTTTATCTTCTTCATTCTTGTGCCAGATAATCCTGGCTTTTCCATTAATCTCCAGATTATAAAAATTTAAAGTTACTTCATCTCCATTAGTCACATTAATTTTTTTAAAAATTGCAGCATTCATTCCATTAACAGAAACATTATGACTAATAGCCTCATAACTCTGTCCATTTAAAATAACCACTCCACTCATACGATAATTTGTACGATAAACTTCACGCCGATAGGCCAGGTTTTCCAATCCATAGAAAATGTCACCCAGAGTAATTGAAAGAAAAAGTTTATCTTCTAGTATTTGTTTTCGAACAATTTTTGTTTTCCCGTCAAAATGCAGTTCATAAACGGAAAAATCAATCACATCATCAATATCAATCAACTCTGAAAGAATTAAGGCATTCTTAAAATGCGGCTGTGGATTAATTTCCAGCTGAGCACCGCTAATAGAAATATCTGAAATTATACAACTCACTTCTCTTTTATCTAAAAAGATCAAGGCTTTCATAGCTAAATTAGTACGATAATCTCGTTTAATATTTGACATGGTTTATTTATCCATCAGATTAAAATGATTACATCAGTGATTTCTATTCTAATACAAAGCCTGAACTCTTATCAAACATAAAATTTCCCACTACCCTATTTGCAAGGAAAAATGTTTGCAAATAAGATAGCATGAAAGTTTATTGGCCGAAGGCTCTTATCAAACATAAAATTTCCCACTACCCTATTTGCAAGGAAAAATGTTTGCAAATAAGATAGCATGAAAGTTTATTGGCCGAAGGCTC